>NZ_LR134386.1:4522500-5122500 GCF_900637665.1 Chryseobacterium nakagawai | reverse complement strand
CTTACAGAGAACTTCAAAGAGTTATTGAAAATACAGCAGGAGAAAAAGCATTATCTGATCAAAGAAAGCTTATTACCAATCTTGCAGAACAGCAACAGCGACTTAGATCAATGCGAGAAGAAGAGTCAAACAAGAAAAAATCAGATAAGGATAAAGTTTCTAGTTATGATCAGCAAATAAGGGATATTGACATGCAGATTGCTGATCTAATTGATAATTTCAAAAAGAGTGTAACTACAACAGAATTCAAAGATCTTTCACAGAGAATTGCAGATGCTATTGTTGATGGATTTGCACAGGGAGAAGATGCTGCGAAATCATTTGACAAAGTAGTTGATGATGTAATGCGAAATGCAGTCAAAAATGCTTTGCAAATAAAGATACTTCAACCTGCAATGGAAAAGTTTGTTGATGATTTCTATTCAGCAATGGGTTATGGAAAGACAGATAATAAAGCAAATGAGGCTATCAAGAATCAAATATCAAACCTTCAGAATGAGTTGGGTTCTACAGAGGATAGAATAAAATATATAGCAAATTTAGATTTTAATGAAAGACAATGGTTATTGGGGGAATTAAAAGAACTGAATAATAAGAAGCAGGAATTGTTAATGAAAATAGCTAACCTTCAATCTCAATTTACTTCAGACCCCTTAGGAGGTGCTTTTGACGGGCTTACTCCAGAAGAAATTGCAAAACTAAAAGAAGGGCCTCAATCGGCAATTAAAGAATTCGCTTATGTGTGGAAAGCTTTTCAAGATAGTATTCCTGCATTAAATGAAACTGCAAATGGTCTCAAGGGGGATATAAAAGGTATTACCGAAAAAACAGCCGGAGCTTTGGAAGGGCAGATTAATGCAATGAGAATTAACGTTGCTGAAGGGCTTAAAATACATAAAGCAAGCCAAGAAATTTTCAGAAATCAATTACAGGTTCAAAGTCAAATCGAAAAAAATACCAGACCTATTGAAGCGATGTATAAGGAGATTAAAGAAATGAACTCAAAAATAAAATACGGTGCAGCCGGAATTCCATAATGAATACGAAAGAAATATATAAAATAGCCAAAAAGGTTGGAATGTCACAAATCTGTAAAGAGAAGATGATATCCGATTTGTCAGTTGAAAACTTATGTAATATGTTTTTCAATGAAGATAATTGGTCTATGGAGAATGATTTTCCTTCACTTGAGATTCTTCGGGAATTCAAAGGGCAATCTGAGCAACATGGACTTTTTACAGATTTTACAGGAAAAAATGTAAACGAGTTGCAATCTGCTTATTTCGGATCGTCTGAAGTCCTGCTTGGATACAATATGTTCAATGTGGGAAAAGTGATTTTAAGACACAATACAAAGGCTAAAATCATTGCAAAAGATCACGCAATTGTAATTGTTAATCTCCTGGATAATGCAGATTTAGAAATTGAGTGCTATGATAAGGCTTCTGTGATGGTTTTCTGTTATGATAATCATCAAGTGAAGAGTATAGGAAATGTAAAAGTACAAACATCAACATTTAAGAAATGAATGAGGTAAAGTATGTTTTGAATGGGCATTCATTCAAGGACTTTAATGTCTTTGTTACAGATTCTCCTGGCATAACGGATGGACTGGAAAGAAAACCAGTACAAACTTACGACTGGGCTGAGTATCATGGTACATCTCCGGATCTCAGAAAGCCAAAATATAAAGAGCGAAAGTTTACATTGAAATGTTTTATTGATGCTGATAACTGGGAAAATCTGTTTGAAGTATTTAAGGATTTTATAAGAGAGCAATTTTCTAAGCCTGGAACTCAAAGATTGCATATTACCCCATTTGATGAAGAAACGCTTCCTTATGAAGTGTATGTTCAGGAGGATATCAAATTGGACAAGAAATTCAGACAGGGAAGAATGGTGGGTACTTTTGATTTAGTGCTTATCGAGCCTAATCCAATTAAGAGAGTTCTTAAAACTACTCTTGACACTTTCAAACTTTCATATGAAATTAATTCTGAAACAGAGATATTCTTTGGAGACGGAACTAAACAAACCGGCCGCGGGAATGTAAGCCTTACAAAGGATTATTCAAAACCGTCTTATGAGAATTCTGGGGTATCTATTATAGGCCCAAGTGGTGTAAATGATCAGATTTACGAAGTGTATTCTGTTCCATCAGTCTCGAGTGATTTTCAGTTTTCGGTTGAAATAACCCTGTCCGCTGCTATAGATGTTATTCTATACGTGATTGGAAGAAACCTTGACAATACCTATGAATTAGCTGCAAAAAGCGTAATTCATAATGCTTCAACAGGCAAAAACATTATAACAACTGTTCAGGAACTCAATATGGATGATTATGGAAAATTCATATTTAAAATTCTTGATTCTTCAGGAGATGAGATCCCCGGAAGAATATTGAGTAATCCACGAATAGAAACAGCTGAGGTAGTTGGAGAATGGCAAAACATGTTAGGAAAAGAAAAGATAATAATTATAGCTGGAAACATTGAGGATGTTAATAACATTCAAACTCCGGCAGAAACAATTTGGGAAAAAATATAAAAATGACAGAGCAGATTAATATAACAGTAACAGACTTAATTCCACCAGCAAATATTGCAACAGTGGATAAAAACGCATTGCTAGGAAATGCTTATGATAAGATTCAGACAGATGCAAAAATAAGTACTGTAACGACTGATTATAACGCAAAAATAGCAGAAGTTCGCGAACAAGTTAAAACTGATTTTAAAGGGACTTTAAAGCCGTCAACACCTGCCCCAACAGAAGACGGTGCTTATAGACCTGAAATATCTTCTGAACTTGATAAACCATCTGATCCTAATAGTACAGAAGACTGGGGGACTATTTATCCTAACAATGGAAACCTTCGCGCAAAGACTGGATATGATACTATGTTCTACAAAAAGGGTTCAGTTTGGACGAGAGTAGAAACAAAGATGCCAACCGCGGCTGTTTCGGGGACATTTGACCCATCCAATACAAAAGATCCGGCTGGCCAGAAAGCCACGGTAGATTGGATTTATAGCGTTGATTCAAATGATACATATGGATTCACTACAACTAATTATCCACCATTAGAAAATCCCTTATCATCATATTTGTCTGACAATGTAGAGGTAATGGACTATTGGGGTTCATACGAATTTCACAAGGCTGGAAAAACGGGGATTATTAAGAATATTACCATTAGAGCTAAGGAATTGTCTTCTTGTGACTTTGTTGTTGGAGATTTAACAGATGTTGGATTCAGAGAGGTTCACAGAGTGTCTGTTTTTCTTCAGAAGGATTTTAGTAACATCCCGGTGAACATTCTTATTGAAAAAGACCAATTTTTAGCAATAAGTAACATAAAAGGAAAGATCGATTTTGAACCTTCTTTTTCACAACCAGTATTCAGAAGAAAAGCAAATTCAAATATTGGTAATGCTGTTGGTTTAATAGCTTATTCTTTTGATGTGGAGGATTTTGGTTTATATAATAGAACCAAGGAAAATCTTAAAAACAAGGATATATTCAGATGCAATGAAGAAGCTTTGGTGTTTGACACACACAACACGGTGGTGGTGACTAAAGAACATTTTTCACACATCTCACATTTTAAGAGCGCTGGAAACAACTCTAAGGTAGCAGATCCATTTTCAATAATTGAATTCAACACGAATTCAAATTCATTAATAGTAAAATTATCAACACTATTAAGCCTAAGAAACGAAAACGGAGTAACGATTTATATAAATGAAAAGTTCTATGCAAGACCAAAAACTACCGCTATTGATGAGGTCCAAACATTCACTTATGATCTATCATCTTTTGATGAGGTGAAAAATGTTAAAATAGTTTGCTCAACTTGTCAAAGAGATGAGGGTAGTTGTGTGCCGGTTTCATTAGGATTTCAGGCTGGAAGCTGGGCCACCAAGGCAGCATTTCAAATGAAGAAGAAGACAATGGTCACGATAACTGATAGTATTGGAGTCGGTGTAGAGACTACTTTAGCTGAGCAAAAGGCATATGTGATGATGCTTAGGGACTACTTCAAAGATTGGTCTATTATCCCGTTTGGTTTCGGTGGGGCCGGGCACATAAGTTTCCAACAAAATCAAGGCGTGTATCATACATCAGCTTGCTCCTCGGCCGATTTGGTTACAAGGCTTAATTATGCGTTTAAAAATGCCTCCGAAAAGGTAATATACATTGCGTTAGGTACTAATGATGCTTCAATCAGTGATATTGCAATTAAAATCAAGTCTTTGTATCAGACTATTTTAGCTTCAGTTCCGGATGCTAAGATATATGTTCAGACACCTGTATTTGCTTCTGGGCTTGATTTAACAAGTATCAGAACAACTATTACCAATATTGCAAAATCATTCAATTTGGAAGTGTTTGATGGAATGGAAATTTTTGCAGGAAATGAAAGCCATCTAGATCCAATTGGTCACCCTGACGATATTGGGAACGCTATTTATTTCCGATGGTTTTTGAGTAAAAATATTCTTGGGTAATGAATAATATCACATTATACAGAAACGGATCTCCCTTGTTCAATTTGATTGAGCGAGGGAAACGTTCTGTGGAGTCAGCGACACTTAACAGGGTTATGCTTTCTGACGATTCGGTAACAATTAAGATGAAGTCTCGTGAAAAGCTTGATATTCTGATAAATGATTTTTTCGTGCTATTTGATTCTGTATATCGTATTAACGTTCTTCCAAACTGTAATAAAATAAGTGAAACAGAACACGAATATAATATTATAGCACAGGGGCTAATGTTTGATTTGAAGCGATGTAAGTATTTTAATGCGGATGATACAGGGTTCGGTCCTGATTTAGAATTTCCATTAATTGGTACTATTGAAGTTTTCTTGACAGCGCTTAAGAACAACATGAAACGCTTCACTCCAAACTGGAAAATTGGAAAATTCACAAATGGAGAAACGAAAACAATAACATTTGGAAGTGATACCTGTCTTTCTGCATTACAGAAGATTTGTGATGAGTTTAAAACAGATTTTTGGGTAAAATACGAGGATGGTAATTTTGTTATACATACAGGGGATTTTGGACGAAAAGTGCCTATTAGATTCGAATATGGTAAGGGAAAGGGGTTAACAGGATGGAATCGAAATAACGTTGACGAAAATGATATAGTTAATAGGTTAATTGTTTATGGAGGTACTAACAATATTCCAAATGAATACAGAAAGTTCAGTAAGCGTTTAAAGCTTCCAAATTCAGATTATTTAGAAGACCTAGCACTTATTAATGAATTTGGGCTGAAAGAAGGAGATATTACGTTTGATGATATATATCCACACAGAACCGGAAAGATTACCACTTTAGGTGATACTAAATTTAAGTTTTCAGATTCCAACATGGATTTTGACCTAAACGAAAAAGAAGCCGATGGAGTAACGACAAAATATTTAATTGCAGGAACTTCTGCCAAGATTAGCGTTAAGACAGGTAGTTTGGCAGGGTATGAGTTTGAGATAAAGAAAGGAGGTTACAATCATTCAACAAAAACTTTTGAAATTATCCCTTTCAAAAATGATTCTGGTCAAAGTTTTCCGGATGAAAAATCAGAGGCCTTCCAATTCGCTGTTGGTGACGAATATGTATTGATTGATATTGTAATGCCTAAGACTTACATAGAAAATGCAGAAAATGAACTATTACAAAAGGGATTAGAGCAATTCGAACTCAATAAGAATGCAAAAATATCATATGATTTAAGTATTGATCCTGTGTATATGGAAAAGATAGGGGCTGGAAAGTTTGATATAGGGGATTATATACGATTGTATGATGAGGTATTTGGTATTGATAAGGTTTTAAGAGTTAATCAAATCACGAATGATTTCATTCAAAGTGGAGATTATAATCCTTATAGAGTAAAAATTGTTATTGCGGACTCTTATGAGATTGCATATAGTTCACAGGTGTCACTTCAAATAAAGGAGATAAAGAATGTTCTGTCAATTACCAACCTTGGAAAGATCAACTATTCAAAGTTAGGGGTAAAGACTACCGAAGAACTTAAGAATCTTGTATTTGATACTGACGATTATTTAAATCCGGAGAATATTCGACCGAATTCCATCGAAACGAATATGATTTCAGTAGGGGCCAGATCTCAGCAAATAAGCTGCAGTGTTGTTTTCTATGTTATGTTTGAAAATGATAAGAATAAAATCAAGGTTAATCCTGGTATCATCTATTCGCAAACGTTTGACAAAGAATGGACTATTCCGGAAAACGTGGAAACTATTCCAGATGATCAGTTCAGATATGTTTACGGTAAATGCTCAAAGACAAGTCAATCCGGAGCAATCGTATTCAGTCCGGAACAAATCAAATTCGATTCTGATGCTAATGATTACTATTTCTTAATCGGGATTCTTCATTCTGTTGTCGAAAACGTTCGAGTACTTTCCATAACAGTTGGAACAACGACTATCAATGGAGGACTTATCAGGACCGGCATTATTTCTTCGCTTGACGGACAGATGACAATAAACCTGGATACGCAGGAAATAAAAGGAAAAATTAAGTTTACAGATGGCTCAGACGGCTTCACATCCATTGATAATGGCTTATTAATGACGCAGGTGATAGAGGTCGGAAACGAATCTACAAGAAACGCTTTTATTTCATCTGTTACAGATGCAGGACCGGAAAGTATCAGGTTCGGCGCTGGTGCTGATTATGCGCACAAGAATGATGCAGTTTTCCAAGTATTGCACAATGGAAAAATGATCGCAACTGACGCAAAAATAACCGGAGAAATAACAGCGACATCTGGAACATTTACGGGAAAAATAAATGCGAATTCAGGGACATTTGGAGATTCTACCACTGACAAATATTATACTATTTCTCCTAATGGAATAGAGACGGTCAATGGATGGCTAGTTGCCGGGAAATACACCGGAGCTGTTAACACAAGGAAATTTGTTTCTATACAAGGGGCAACAACTACAGGAGATGCTGCTATTCAAATTGTGAATGACAAGTTGGATTCACTTGTTCATACTGGAATTAGTATTAACATGACAAATAGTTCAACAGGGAATATTGCCCTTGACATTCCAGGTGGAGGTATTCGTGTATTGGGAGCTGTGGGAGTAACAGATAAAGTTTTATATAGTACTGGAAGCACTCAGCGTTACCTAAATTTTGTTAATGGAATATTCACCGGAGTTACATTAAGTTAATAAAAATGAATGGAAAATATAAACTACAATATCAGCGAAATACTCGCAGTAATCTTTTCGGTACTGATTGGATCGGGAGCCTACATTTCCTTTGTTTACATAAAAAACAAGCAAAAAATAAGTGCAGCTTATGTGATAGCGGTTCTGCTCATAAATCTTTGCCTGACCTATGTGGCATCCGAACTGTTGAAGGCCTTCAATTGGAGTCAATGGCGATCGCCTTCACTTCCTATGGTAGCATTTGCAGGGCAATACTTAACGGATTGGTTAGACAAAAGGTATTTCAAAATATTCGATACAGCTGCTAAAAGAGCAGGAATTAAATTAGATGATGATAAACCTAACACTAAAAAATCCGAAGAAAATGAAGATCAATAAAGACCTTTTATCTGCTTTCCTAGTTGTGCTACTGGTATCGGCCTTTGCTTACACAGTAGTGAAGGAAAGTAGCGATCGAGAACTAATGGAGATCCGAAAGATACAGGAAACCCAAAGAGTTGAAAAATACCAATCCGAATTAAGAGAGAAAACCGCAAATCAAAAGCGAGATTCCTTTAAAAATATTTTAGAGCGACAAAATATCGGGATTGGTATTTTGAGTGACAATTTTAAGAATATGAATAATAGTATTCTTAACATGAGGACCGAATACGATAAAAATTTCAATGAACTTAAAAACACGCAAAATGAAAGCGATCATATTAATTCTGCTTCTATTAACGAGCAATTTGATTTTATCTCAAAATACAAATACAAGGAATATACCGGAGTTACAAATCCCTGAATTGTATAAAGGTCTGAAACAAAATGATTACCTAAAAACAAGGCTTCAGAAAACTGAAACTGCCCTTACCAGTGCAAACCAACTGATCAATGAGCAAGATAAAGCACTTGCGGTCAGTAAAAATTTATTGAATGCAAAAGATGAAGCAATGGGAACAATGCTGGAAATTTCAAGACAGGATAAAATAGCAGCAGAAGAACGAGAAAAACAGCTAAATATTGATCTTTCTTATTTACAGACTCAGATGGAAATTGTAAAAAAAGAAGCAGAAAATAAACAGCGCAAAAGGTTTTGGAATGGCGTAAAAATAGGTGGAGTTTCTGTAGCGGTTCTAGGTGTTGCTGGGCTTATTTTGATGAACAATAATTAAAAAGAAACAAATGAAAACATCACAAAAAGGAATAGACTTAATATTGTCATTCGAAGGGTTTAGTGCTAAGCCTTATCTGGACTCAGCCGGAATTCCTACCATAGGGTACGGAAATACTTACTATCCGGGTGGAAAGAAAGTTACCATGAAAGATCCGGCTATCACAAAAGAAAAAGGAATAGAACTATTTTCATCTGTTTTACCAATCTATGAAAAAATAGTAAACAATAAAATAAAAATAGCCCTTACTCAAAACCAATTTGATGCCCTTGTATCACACACTTACAATACAGGCGGATCTGATACTCTGTTTTCCCTGATCAATAAAAGAGCAGGCGAGAACGCAATCAGAACCTGGTTTACCACAAAATACATTACAGCAGGCGGAAAAACTTTGAATGGATTGATTCGAAGAAGAAAAGCAGAGGCGAATATGTTCTTTGCGAAATAAAAATACCCCACCTAAAAGTGGGGATTATTATTTATTCAGTTTTAAATAATTTACCATAATTACTAGCCATCACCCCGTCAATAAAGATCCGGGGATTTTTCTTTTCGTAACTTGGTGTAAAAATCAACCATGGAAATTGAAGGGACAGTTTTGAAAGTAAAGAAACGTTATACAAGAATTCGCCTTGATGATGGAACTAAATTGGACCTTATGTATCGTAAAAGTGACAGCTACATTGTTTCTGAATTAAAGAAGGGCGATTTGCTTAGAGCGGTAGTTCATGTTAAGAGATACAGAATTTGGCGAATGCGAGTTGTCGGGTATTATTTGGGGAAAGTGAAGAATTAACCTAAAATGTATTATTCAGGGAGTTATACTATTTAAAAGAAAAAGGCGTCAGATTTTAGACGCCTCATATATTAATCAAATGTTCCGTAATTATCACGTTGCTTTTCCTGTACAATTTCACTATATCTTGTAGCATAAATCTTTGTCATTTCTATCGTTGAGTGTCGGTTTACTTCTTTAACCTCTTCGATGCTCCAACCTCTTGATAACTTATCGTTGTTATTTTTCTTTTTTAAAGAATACATATCAGAATCTATTTTCAACTTCACTTTGACTTCTTTTCTCCATAAATTATTTCCTGCATTTTTAGAAATTGGAAATGGTGAAGGTTTAAAGATTTTACTTCTATCTCTTGATCTTTGTAATTCAATACCAAATAAAAAATATTCCGGATTGGATAAATCCAATTTTAGTAAATCATTTTTAAGATCATCAGGAATTAAAACAATAGCTTCCTTGTCATTTTTTGTAATTTCACTCGGAAGTCTAAAATACCATTTTTCCTGATCGATCATGCCAACTTTCAAAAGTCGGATTTCTTTTGGTCTTAAATCCAGGTGATAAAGAACTTTTAATTTAGTTATAAATTGTGGACAGATAGTGCGGAAATGTTTTATTATCTTGGTCTGTTCTTCAGATGTTAATAATTTCTTTTCAGGTGTTGAGTAGTCTTTTTCAGATAATCCTTTTACTTTACTTTCCTTGATGATGAATTTATCAACAAGAATTGTATTAAAGGATTTACAAAGATTTAAATGTTTATTGAAATATACATCTGAACATTTTCTTAATTCACACATTTTTTCAATTATCATATTAAAATGATATTGGTCTAATTCTGAAAAAAGATTTTTGTTCCAATTTAGAGTTTCAACAGCTTTAAGGAAGAATTTTTTGTGTGTTTTATATTCACTTTTGGTCTTTTCTTCACGTTTAGTAACAGATAAAAATTTGAAAGCCTTTTCGTATGCTTCGGGAATTGTTAATGTATTTTGATAAGGTTGGGGAAGAGGTTTTGCTTTGGTTTTTACTTTTATAGGAGTCCAGCCGTTTTTAAGTTCAAGTTCTAGAGTCTTTTTAAAACCCTCACAAATTAATTCTCTTTTAAAAAGATCAGGCTCTGTATTTATGCCCTTGTAAGTTTTATGAACTATTTTTTGAGCAGAATTGTCATAAACGTAAACATACCATCTATCTTCACGGTTAGATGGTATGTAAATTTTAACTTCAAAATTTTTCATATATCACAAATTTTTGGTTTGTGAACACTTGGGCAAAATGTTGAAAAATTTTACTCTTTTTTACTCATTTTCGCTACATTAAAAACATTAAGCATTGAAAATAAGCTACTTAAGAAGCTGTGTGGAGTTGGAGGGATTCGAACCCTCGTCCAAACAAGCAATACATAAGCTTTCTACATGCTTATTCTACCATTGATTTTCGACTGAAGGCAGAGGATAGACACCCAACTTCCAGCTTATCTTCTAAGTTTTTCGAATTTCAGCCGAAGCTTCTGAAACCTTATTTCCGCATTCCTATATCCCAGAATCAAACGCCGCAGAACAGAGCATTTGTGGAATATCTTGCTTCCCTACTGAAATCTTCGGGAAAACGCTTGATCTACTATACTTCGATATTAAGCTGCAAGAGCGAACTCTTCGTTGCCAGTTAAAATTTTGTAGCAAGGGATTATAGAGATCGCGCTACGGTTCTCTGCATGCTTACTTACCCATTGGTCTTGCTGTCGAAACCAGTCAACCCCATGAATAAAGTGAATGCAAAGATAGTGCTTTTTGTTTACATTTCATTCATGTAGATTATTTTTGATGATTACTAGTATGTATGAGTATAGGTAGTAGTGTTTGTTTTTTCCTGTGAAATGGATGAAGTTTGAGAAAATTAAATACTTATCTTAAGAATGTATGATCATTGTGGGTAAAATTATTTTTAATTGTAATGCCTTTTAATACTAGGGTTTTTGGAAAAGAAAGAATAAAATAGTGATGGTTTATTGTAATATATTTTGTACTTCAATAAAAAATGTCTAGTTTTGCAATCCAAAATGAGATGTAAAATATGTTAATAATTCCAGTTAAAGATGGTGAATCCATCGACAGAGCTTTAAAAAAATACAAAAGAAAATTTGATAAAACAGGTACAGTTCGTCAATTAAGATCTAGACAAGCGTTTATCAAGCCTTCTGTAACTTTGAGACAATCTAAGTTGAAAGCTGCTTACAAGCAAAGAGCACTTAGCAAGGAAGAGCAGGCTTAAGAATTTTTCTTAAACACATATTAATTCACTTCTTAAATTCTTATATTTGAGGAGTGAATTTTTATTTTATATCCCATGATGCTGGAAAAGTTTTTAGAATACTTACAATTCGAAAAAAGGTACTCTCCTCACACGATTACAAGCTACAAAAAAGATCTTGAAGACTTTTCCTATTTCTATCTCAGAACAGAATCTTCCGATGATATTTCTAAAGCTGATAAAAGGATCATCAGAAATTTTATTGTTGATTTAAGTGAAAACAATATTTCCAAAAGAAGTATCAATAGAAAATTATCCTCTCTCCGTAGTTTTTATCTTTTCCTTCTAAAGATAGGTGAAATTAAGGTTTCTCCTACTGAAGGTGTCTCTTCTCTGAAATTCTATACAGAGAAGCAAATTCCTATGTCTAAAGAAGAAATGGAAGATCTTAATGAGAGAATCCTGGAGCATACACCTGATATCCTGGAAAAATGTATTATGGAAGTGCTTTATCAGACTGGAATGCGGAAAGCTGAGCTTTGTGGCCTAATATTTGAGAATGTTAATATAGACGGAAATGAATTAAAAGTAATAGGGAAGGGAAACAAGCAAAGAGTGATTCCTATTTCTGAAGACTTGTCTGCACTTCTTAAGAATTATTTGGAAATAAGGAAACCGCAGACAGAATATCAGTTCTGTTTTTTTGTCAATAAGAAAGGGAAAAAACTCAATGAAAAATTTGTTTATGTGGTAGTTAATAAGTACCTTAGTCTTATAACAACGAAAGAAAAAAAAAGTCCTCACATCCTTCGTCATAGCTTTGCTACACACGTTTTGGATAATGGGGCGGAGATCTCCAAAGTAAAAAAAATATTAGGGCATTCCAGTCTTGCCAGTACTCAAGTCTATACGAATGCTAATATTGAACAATTGAAAAAAGTGTTTAATCAAGCTCACCCTCGAGCATCTAAAAAAGAAGAATTATGAAGATTTCAGTTCAATCAATTGGTTTAACTCCACACGAACCACTAGAATCACACATCGACAAAAAAGTAAGCAAGCTAGATACATTCTATGATAAAATTCAAGAGTGTAAAGTATTTCTGAAAGTAGAAAATAATGCTGATAAAGTTAACAAAACAGCTGAGCTTATTTTGGCGGTTCCGGGAGATGATATTGTCGTAAAGAAGACATCTGCAAGTTTTGAAGAAAGTTTGGACCTTTGTGTTGATACAGCTAAAAAGCTACTAATCAAGAAAAAAGAAATGGCATAGAAAAAAAAGTTAAAAAAAGTTTATAAAATATTTGAGAATTCAAAAAATCCGTTCTATCTTTGCAATCGCAAAAAAGGAACAGCGATCTTTTGAATTCTTTTTTATATTTGCCTCCATAGCTCAGTTGGCCAGAGCACGTGATTTGTAATCTCGGGGTCGTGGGTTCGAATCCCTCTGGAGGCTCAATTTAATATAAAATATCTGGGGAGATTCCAGAGTGGCTAAATGGGACTGACTGTAACTCAGTTGCTTCGGCTTCGTAGGTTCGAATCCTGCTCTCCCCACTATATTTTTTTTAAAAAAAAGTTTGCAAGATTAAAAAATAATTCTTAGTTTTGCACAGCGTTTACCAATGGTTTTGGAAACAAAATTGCGGAAGTAGCTCAGTTGGTAGAGCGTCAGCCTTCCAAGCTGAATGTCGCGGGTTCGACCCCCGTCTTCCGCTCCAAAAATCAATAATTAAAGTTGATTTTTTTTAACACTGAAACGTGTAGAGTAGAGTCTCTCAATCACTTTCAGTCTAATTATTAAATGCCTCCATAGCTCAGTTGGCCAGAGCACGTGATTTGTAATCTCGGGGTCGTGGGTTCGAATCCCTCTGGAGGCTCAATTTAATATAAAATATCTGGGGAGATTCCAGAGTGGCTAAATGGGACTGACTGTAACTCAGTTGCTTCGGCTTCGTAGGTTCGAATCCTGCTCTCCCCACATTTTATATTAGAAAAAAGTTTGCAGAATTAAAAATTAATTCTTAGTTTTGCAAAGCGTTTACCAATAATTTTGGAAACAAAATTGCGGAAGTAGCTCAGTTGGTAGAGCGTCAGCCTTCCAAGCTGAATGTCGCGGGTTCGACCCCCGTCTTCCGCTCAACAAAAATCACGCTCCTTAGTGTGATTTTTTTAGTTAATGCCGACTTAGCTCAGCGGTAGAGTGCTTCCTTGGTAAGGAAGAGGTCACGGGTTCAAGTCCCGTAGTTGGCTCTCGAATCTCCCGAATTTCTTCGGGAATTTTTTTTGCCCAAATTTTTGTTATTAATCTTAGATCAAGAAAAATCATGAGGCTGATAAAGCAAAATAGTTATACAACTGTTTAAAAAATAACAAAAAGAATTCCTTTCTTAGACACTTAAATATAAGTCAGATTTTTTGTGTTGAAAACTTTACAGTCTTCTATTCTTCTCAACTTTTGTCCCCAATCGGTAATCATCATAAAAATTTTCGTTACATTCGTGTAAAATAATTTTTGATGAATATTCTTTTATTAGAAGATGATCTCATTCTTTCTGCAGAACTTTGCCGATTTTTAGAATCCAATAATTTTACTTGCGATAAAATCTATGACGGAGAAACCTTTCTTCGTCAGATTAAAAATAATTCCTATGATCTGTATTTGCTTGACATCAACGTTCCCAAAATAAATGGGTTGGATGTTTGTCAGACTATTCGTTCTTTTGATAAGAGTACCCCTATCATTATAATCTCTGCTTATGGAGATATTTCAGATAAGAAAGATGCTTTCACCCGATTGGCTGATGATTACCTGGTAAAGCCTTTTCAATTTGAAGAACTCCTTTTAAGAATTAATTCTTTATTGAGAAGAAAAATGCCTTCAGATACTTCCGATCAGGATATTATCAGAGTAGATGACCTTATCATCAACAAAACGGAACAGAAAGTGTATCGTGGTGGAAATGAAATAACCCTTACTTTAAAAGAGTTTCAGTTACTGGTTTATCTGGCAGAAGCGCAGGGTAGGACTGTCTCGAAACAGCAAATTACCGAACATGTGTGGGAGCACAACTTTAATACCAATACCAATACGGTAGAAGTATACATTAATTTTTTAAGAAAAAAAATTGATAAAGATTTTAAAATAAAACTAATCCATACCCGTTCCGGTTTCGGATATTATTTAAGTCCATTATAAATGTCTTTAAAGAGAAAGATAGCTTTAACAATTAGTATCGCCTTTTCATTGCTTTTTGGAATGGTGATGGCGGTAATTTATTTATCTTTCAATGATTTCAGAAGAGATGAGTTTAAGGAAAGATTCAGACAAAGACTGGAATTTACGACCCATTTTATTTCAAAGTCTAAAGATTTTGAAGAAGAGGCTCCCATCTTTTTCAATGAAAATTCAGATAATATTCTTTTGAATGAAAAGATTTTAATTTTCAATGAACAGAAAGAACTCATCTATAGTACTATTAAAGATAGAAATGTTACGTGGGATAGTGCCATGCTTAAGGAGTTAGACAAAAAGAAGATTATTTACACAGAGAAAACCGTTCCGGAGATTTATGCAGCACTTAGAAACATTAATGGAGAGAATTACTATATTCTTACCAGTGCCTTTGATACCAACGGAAAATCAAAGTTGGGTTTTCTAAAATACCTTTTGATTACTGCTTATGCGATGAGCACACTTCTTATCGGCTTTTTCAGTTATTACTTTGTAGAAAAGTTTCTTCGTCCTTTAGAAGACCTGAATAAAGAGATTTCAGAGGTAACAGCACATAAATTAACCACTCAGATTCCCGTTCAGGAATCTAATGATGAAGTAAATGTTCTTGCAAAATCTTTTAATACAATGATTGTACGGCTTAATGATGTATTTCAGTCGCAGAAAGATTTTACAGCAAGTGCTTCTCACGAAATCAGGACCCCTATTACAAGAATGGCATTTCAATTGGAAAACCTGATTAAATTCGAAGAACATTCTCCAAAGACGCTGTCTTCATTACAGCAAATTCAGCGGGATGTTTATCAATTGTCAGATTTAACGAATTCACTACTGCTGTTGACGAAGTTTGATAAAGAAAATATTCAAAGTATTTATGAGGATGTAAGAATAGATGAAGTGATCTTTGAAGCCTTTGAAGGAGTGGAAAAAAGCTATCCTGATCTTAAACTGGATTTTCTCATTGCTGAAGATACTTCCGAAAATGCTTTTCTTATCATTAGCGGTATCCAATCATTATTGGTGATTGTCTTTATCAACTTATTCAAAAATGCCGCTGTTTATTCTGACAATACAGAAGTGAAAGTATTGATAACAGAAACAAACAATAATCTTAGTGTTGATGTTATTTCACATGGTGCTACCATTTCGGAAGAAGAGCAGACGAAGTTATTTGAAGCCTTTACAAGAGGTAATAATGCTCAAAATATTTCCGGTTCCGGCTTAGGGCTGAGAATTGTAAAGAGGATTCTTGAATATCATGATGCAAAAATTATTTATTCTTCTCCTGATGAATACATGAATATGTTCACCGTGATTTTTAAAAAATAAATTTTCAGAACTACTTATTACTTAAAAGCTGTTACCATTTTTGTTAAACTTCAGATTAAATTTTCTAAAAAAAATCAAAGGTTGGAGAAAAATTTTAAGTTTTAGAGTTCCATGATCTTATCCGAAAGCTCCTATTTAAGGCAATTTTAATATTTTTTTAATCCTCATTTAAGTTTCTTTTAATTGTAGCCAAGCAATTTTGTAATTTAAAAAGAAAATAATGAACAGAATTGCAGTGCTGTGCCTGGCCGTTTCCTCATTCATGGCGGCACAACAGCAAATGTCTCTTTTGGATTGCGAAGAAGCTTTCCAGAAGAACAACCTCCAGCTGCTTGCGGAACAATACAACATCAATATGGCTGATGCTGATATTCTGCAGGCTAAAATCTGGGAATTGCCACAATTGAGTGGGCAATTCAATGCTTACAATCCTCAGGATAAAAAGTTTTTTGATGTTGGTCATTCAAAAGGAGCAGGCATTACCCAGTTAATTTATATGGGGGGTAAAAAGAAAAATGAAATTGCTTTTGCAAAATCGAATAAAGAATTGGCTCAGCTTCAGTTTTCTCAACTTCTTGTTGATCTTAGAGCCCAACTCCGTACCACTTATTTTAATCTTTACTACGAAAAATTAAAGCTTGAAAACACCGATAAGCAATTAGGATATATGAATGACCTGTTAAGCGCTTATCGTGTACAGTCTGCAAAAGGAAATGTATCCCTTAAAGATGCAGTGAGACTACAAAGTTTAGTCATTCAGCTGAATCATGATAAGCTTGAAATTAATAAAAATATCCTTGGCTTTGAACAGAATTTAAAAGTTCTTACCGGGATTTCAGAAGATATAGAACCTTTGATGCCTGAAGCTGAAGCTAAAGAAGCACTGGCAACTCAGCCTTTTGGAGATGAAGATGAACTTAAAACTAAGGCACTGGAAAATAATGCAGATTATCGATATAATTTAAAATTAATAGATAACAGTAAGCTGTATGCGCAATGGCAGAAATCCTTGAATGTACCGGATCTTAATGTAGGCGCAGCATGGGATCAGGCAGGAGGGACGTTTAATAATGAAGCCAATCTGACATTAGGAATCCCTTTACCATTATGGAGGGTGAATCAGGGAAATGTGGAAAAAGCGAACTATGCGATTCAGCAGAATCAGAAAAACGCAGATTTTCAGAAACTAACCCTTGAAACAAAGGTCCAGGCAGCTTATAAAACCTGGAAAGCACAATACGAACAGCTTGCAGATATCAAAACAACAGATCTTCAGAATATGGATCTTGTTTATAATGGTATGATGACAAATTTCAGAAAAGGAAATGTGAACCTTATTGAATTCACAGACTTCATGGACAGCTACAGGGAAACTGCCCTTCAGATTTATGATATGAAGAATGAGATCATGCAGGCAGCAGAACAACTTAACCAATTAGTACAAACGAAAATCTTCTATTAAACATGAAAACATATATTATTCCAGTATTAATGATTTTATCATTGATGGCCTGCTCAAAAAAGGAGGAAGAAAAAGCCAATCCGGCTAAAAAAGGCTTCGAACTCAGCAATACCATGCTGAAATCTATTTCCTTGGCAAAGGTTGAACAAAGAAACATAGAAGATGAATATAGTTTTTATGGAAAGATCTCAGCAGATAAGAACAGCTATATAGACGTTTATCCATTGGTAGGAGGAAATGTGATGAGTGTAAATGTAGAGCTTGGGGACTATGTGAGAAAAGGACAGGTATTGGCTACCATCAGAAGTACGGAGCTTGCAGAAATTCAAAAAGATGTGAGTGATGCTAAAACGGACCTTGTAGTGGCCAAAAATAACCTTAGAGTTGCTAAGGAACTCTACGAAGGGAAACTAAATACAGAAAGAGATGTATTGGAGGCAAAAAGCCAGTTACAAAAAGCCGAAGATCAATTACAACGAGCAGCAGCTGTAAGTACTGTTTATAATGTAAAGTCAGGAAATATATACAGTGTTGTAGCACCCATTAACGGATTTATTGTTCAGAAAAGTATCAATAAGGATATGCAGCTGAGAAGTGACCGAAGTGATAATATTTTTGATGTTGCCAATACTACCAATGTATGGGCGATTATGAATGTTAACGAATCAGATATTGAAAAGATAAGTCTTGGAATGAAAGCACAAGTGTCTACACTTTCTTACCCGGACAAGGTTTTTGATGGAAAAATTGATAAAATTTTTAAAATCATTGATCCGCAAACCAATGCCATGCAGGCAAGAGTAGTTCTGGATAATGCCAATGGATTATTAATCCCGGATAGTAAGGCCACTATAAAAGTTTCCAGCCTTGAAAGCAATACAATGCTTACCGTTCCTTCAAAAGCGGTGATTTTTGATGATAACAAAAGTTTTGTGGTGATTTTTAAATCCAGAACTGATGTTAAAATAAGAGAAGTGAAAGTACAGAAACAAGTAGGTGATGTAACTTATATTGCAGACGGCCTTAAAGAAGGAGAAGAAGTCATTACCAACAACCAGCTTCTGATATACCGTTCTCTAAACAGCTGAAAATTGTAGTGATTTAAAATAAATTCTTTCAACGGCTTTTTTAGGTCATCAATGTATCTATCATGAATAAATTCATAAAAAATATAATCGCTTTTTCATTAAAGAATAAAGCATTTACCTTTATCTGGGTGGCTATTTTAGCGATTGCCGGATTTATAAGTTTCAAAAACATGCCTATTGAAGCTTTTCCGGACGTTACCAATACCCAGATTGTAATCATTACTCAATGGAATGGGCGTAGTGCAGAGGAAGTAGAACGCTTTGTTACTACCCCCATAGAATTGGCGATGAGCCCGGTTCAGAAGAAAACCAGTGTGAGAAGTACTACGATGTTTGGACTTTCCATTGTTAAAATTCTGTTTGACGATGGGGTGGATGATACTTTTGCCAGAAATCAGGTCAATAACCAATTAAGAACCATTAGCCTTCCTGATGAGGTAGATCCTGAAGTACAACCACCCTACGGGCCAACCGGTGAAATTTTTAGATATACGCTGGAAAGCAAAACAAAAGATTCCCGTAAACTGCTAACCCTGCAAAACTGGGTGATAGACCGTGCCCTAAGAGGAGTGCCTGGGGTAGCGGATATTAATGTTTTCGGAGGACAGGACAAAGTATTTGAATTAAGTATCGATCCCAGAGCACTGGATAAATATAATCTGACTCCCCTTCAGGTATATGATGCTGTTACCAAGAGCAATCTGAATGTGGGTGGAGATGTGATTGAAAAAAATGGACAGGCTTATGTGGTAAGAGGAATAGGTTTGGTAAAATCTATCGCAGATATCGGAAATATTACCATTCAGAATGACAGCGGAAATCCTGTTCTGGTAAAAAATGTGGCGGAAGTTCATGAAAGCTCTATGCCTAGGGTAGGACAGGCAGCCTTGAATAATCATGATGATACCGTAGAAGGAATTGTAGTGATGAGAAAAGGTGAGAATCCAAGAGAAGTTCTGGTAGGGGTAAAAGCCAAAATTAAAGAGCTGAACGAAAAGATCCTGCCGAAAGATGTAAAAATGGTGACTTTCTATGACAGAGATAACCTGATGGATTTCACTACACACACGGTAATGCATAACTTAATTGAAGGAATTGTATTGGTAACTGTGATCGTTTTGATCTTTATGGCAGACTGGAGAACCACGTTGATTGTTTCTATCATCATTCCTTTATCCTTATTGTTTGCATTTTTATGTTTAAAACTGGCCGGAATGAGTGCCAACCTGCTTTCTCTGGGTGCTGTAGACTTTGGGATTATCATTGATGGAGCCGTCGTCATGGTGGAAGGACTCTTTGTAATGCTGGACCATAAGGCACATAAATATGGAATGGAAAAATTCAATAAACTGGCAAAAGGAGGTTGGATCAAACAGACCGGAACTGGTTTAGGAAAGGCAATTTTCTTCTCAAAGCTGATTATTATTACTTCCCTGATTCCAATTTTCTCATTCCAGAAAGTAGAAGGGAAGATGTTCTCGCCTTTAGCATTTACTTTGGGATTTGCATTGATAGGAGCATTGATATTTACTTTAACATTAGTTCCTGTTCTTTCTCATATTCTTTTAAATAAAAATGTAAGAGAAAAAAATAACCCGTTTGTTAATTTCTGGGATAGAATTGTGCTAAAAGGATTTAATTTAACCTTTAAGCATAAAAAAACAAGTATGATTGTTGCTATTTCGTTTCTTGCAGTAACATTATTTTCAGGAAAATTCCTTGGAACAGAATTCCTACCACAGCTTAATGAAGGTTCACTTTGGATCACTGCAGAAATGCCAATGAGCTCATCATTGAAAGAATCTCTAAAAACAGCAGATCTTTTGAAAAAGGATATTATGAGTTTTTCTGAAGTAACAGATGTTTTGGCCCAGACAGGAAGAAGTAATGATGGTACAGACCCGAATGGATTCGGATTCGTGCAGTTTGCTGTAAATCTAAAACCAAGAGAAGAATGGAAACGAAAAATCACTTATGATGAACTTATCAATGAAATTGATCAAAAGCTAAGAAGTTACCAGGGAATTACCTTCAACTATTCGCAGCCGATTTCAGATAATGTGGCAGAAGCTGTAGCCGGTTTTAAAGCAGAAAATGGGATCAAAATCTACGGAGATAATTTAGAAACCTTAGACAAATTGGCTCATGAGATTTTAGGTAAGATTAAAGATGTTGAAGGAGTAAAAGATCCGGGAATTATTAAAAATATCGGCCAGCCGGAAGTAAGTGTCGTTTTAGACAGAGATAAAATGGCTGCCTATGGGGTAATGCCGGCTGATGCGCAGGCTGTACTGGAAATGGCGTTTGGGGGAAAAACCGCTTCTGAAATGTTTGATGGAGAAAGAAAGTTCCCGATCCGACTTCGTTACTCTCAGGAATACAGGACCAATGAGAATGATATTGCAGCATTGATGGTTCCTACCCAGGACGGCGCAAAAATCCCTTTAAAAGAGATCAGTACTATTGTTAAAGATAATGGAGCTGCATTTATTTACAGAGATAATATTAAAAGATATATTGGAGTGAAATTCTCAATCCGGGATCGTGATTTGGGAAGTACTATTGCAGATGCCCAGAAAAAAGTATCTACTGTTGAACTGCCAGATGGATATTCAGTAGGTTGGACAGGTCAGTTTGAGAACCAACAACGTGCTTCACACAGATTAACTCAGGTGGTTCCGGTAAGTATTCTGATGATCTTTTTCCTTCTGTTTATCTTGTTTGGAAATATGAAGGATTCTCTTTTGGTTTTGGCGAATGTTCCTTTTGCTTTGATTGGAGGTATTATTGCCTTACATGTTACCGGAATTAATTTCGGAATCTCTGCAGGAGTAGGAATGATTGCCCTGTTGGGAATATGTATACAGAACGGAGTTATTTTGATTACAGAATTTCATCAGAATGTTAAAAATGGACTGGATATAGATAATGCGATATTAAGTGGAGTAAAATCCAGAACCAGACCTGTTATTATGACTGCTCTTATGGCATCTATAGGATTGATGCCGGCAGCATTGTCCACAGGGATCGGGTCCGAATCTCAAAAACCTTTAGCCATTGTAATTATTGGTGGACTTATAACAGCCACAGTACTTACGTTGCTTATTTTTCCTATTATTTTCTGGATTTTTAACAGGACTAAAAGGGTATCCAAAGCCTGATTACCTTTCATTTTATATATTAATTGAGCCTGAAATATTCTGTATTTCAGGCTTTTCTGTTAAAGGAGCTGTAAAAGGTATCAGAAAGTTTTTTTGAATCGGGAAAAATATGTAAATTTGCAGTCTCAATGCATCGAAATATAAGGTTTGTCCTTCATTGGATGAGAATATTGAAAGTTTTTTGAATAAAAAGTTTTTGGTATTTAAAAATTCATTATATTTGCACACCGAAAATTTGAAAAACAATAAATAAATAATTTTAAATCATGGCAAAGGAAACGTTTAATCGTAACAAACCACACTTGAACATTGGTACTATTGGTCACGTTGACCATGGTAAAACTACTCTTACAGCTGCTATTTCTGCTGTATTAGCTAGCAAAGGTCTTGCTGAGAAAAAAGACTTCTCTTCAATTGACTCTGCTCCAGAAGAAAAAGAAAGAGGGATCACTATCAATACTGCTCACATCGAGTACGAAACTGTAAAAAGACACTATGCTCACGTTGACTGTCCAGGTCACGCCGACTATGTTAAGAACATGGTAACTGGTGCTGCTCAAATGGATGGAGCTATCGTAGTATGTGCTGCAACTGATGGTCCAATGCCTCAAACTAGAGAACATATCCTACTTTGCCGTCAGGTAAACGTACCTAAGATCGTTGTTTTCATGAACAAAGTTGACATGGTGGATGATCCAGAATTGTTAGAGCTTGTTGAAATGGAACTTAGAGATCTATTAGCTACTTATGACTTTGATGGAGATAACTCTCCAGTAATTCAAGGTTCAGCTCTTGGAGCACTTACTGCAGCTACTAATGGTGACTCAGAAGATAAGTGGTTCAAAACTGTTGAAGCATTAATGGATGCAGTTGATGAGTGGATTGACGAGCCAGTAAGAGATACTGATAAGCCATTCTTGATGCCAATCGAAGACGTATTCTCTATTACAGGTAGAGGTACTGTAGCAACTGGTAGAATTGAAGCTGGTATTATCAACACTGGTGACCCAGTTGATATCGTAGGTATGGGTGATGAAAAATTAACTTCTACAATTACAGGAGTTGAGATGTTCAGAAAAATCCTAGACAGAGGTGAAGCTGGTGATAACGTAGGTCTATTGTTGAGAGGTATTGAAAAAACTGACATCAAGAGAGGTATGGTAATCGCTAAGAAAGATTCTGTGAAGCCACACAAAAAATTCAAAGCATCTGTTTATATCCTTTCTAAAGAAGAAGGTGGACGTCACACTCCATTCCACAACAAATACCGTCCTCAGTTCTACGTAAGAACTACTGACGTTACAGGTGAGATCTTCTTACCAGAAGGTGTAGAAATGGTAATGCCTGGTGATAACTTAGAGATCACTGTAGAATTGTTACAACCAATCGCTCTTAACGAGGGTCTTAGATTCGCGATCAGAGAAGGAGGTAGAACAGTTGGTTCAGGTCAGGTTACTGAAATCTTAGACTAATCATCTTAAAATAAATAAAGCTTCCGAAAGGAAACTCTCGGAAGCTTTTTTAACTACGGGCATCGTCCAATGGTAGGATACCGGTCTCCAAAACCGTTGATCAGGGTTCGAATCCTTGTGCCCGTGCAAATATAAATTATGAGTTCATTTGTCGATTTTTTAAAAGGTTCTTATAACGAATTCAGACATAAAGTTGAATGGCCAAAATGGGCTGACCTTCAGTCGTCTACAATTGTAGTGACTATTGCGACAGTGATCTTGGCTTTATTTACTTTTGGAGTTGATGAATTGTTTTCTAAAGCAATCAGCAACATCATTGGAATGCTAATCAACTTGTTCAACTAATTAAAGTATTTTCCCATAATGAGCGAATTGAAATGGTATGTGCTGAAAGCAATCAGCGGACAGGAAAATAAAGTGAAAAGCTATATTGAGACAGAAATCAAACGTTTAGGGTTTGAACAGTACGTTACTCAAGTGGTTATTCCTATGGAAAAGGTTATTCAAATTAGAAACGGAAAAAAAGTTCCTAAAGAAAAACCTTACTATCCTGGATACTTGATGATTGAAGCTGAACTGATGGGAGAGATTCCTCACGTTATCAAAAATATCCCTGGAGTTATTTCTTTCTTAAGTTTAACCAAAGGAGGAGATCCTGTTCCAATGAGAAAATCAGAGGTGAACAGAATGCTTGGAAGAATGGATGAACTTTCAGAATTCGCAAGCGATGTTGAGATTCCATATGTAGTAGGTGAAAACGTAAAAGTGATCGATGGTCCTTTCAACGGATTCAATGGTACAGTTGAGAAGATTCTTGAAGACAAAAAGAAAATTGAAGTTTCTGTATTAATCTTCGGTAGAAAAACTCCAATGGAACTAAGCTACATGCAAGTAGAAAAAGTATAATATTTACTTATATAAGATATAAAAGACTGCTATTAAGCAGTCTTTTTTTATTGTTAATAATTCAGAAAAATGATAAAGCAATGGAGGTTGGATACTTTCATAATATAAATTATTCTTTTCCATATGGTATCTTATTTCAAAGCAAGGCTTTGTATTCCCTGTTTATCTAGATTTAATATATGCTAACTCAAACTTTAATAGCAATGCTCTAACTCATTGATCAAATAAACCATCCCATTGCTTTAAGCAAAATAAGATACAGGGTATAGGTAATGAATATAAGATATCAGACTTGAATCCTTTTCAGCGGTGCTCATTTCTAAATTTCAATATTGCTAAAAAAGCGCCTGATTTACTCTCTTTTATTTTATTTTTTATAATTTTCAATAGTTTTTTTTATTAAATTATTAATTAGTGTTAATGGCTTCTATGAAGGGATTTGGCAGTGTTTAATACTCACTTTTTTGGGATAAAATTGGTTTTTCCCTTTGTTTAACGGTATTTGAGAAGGTTAATTTATTTTTGATGGCATAATTCTTGTAACTTATCCGGTAATTAACCCACAAAACTTATTGTTTTTTCATTAAGTACACTGTTTACAGATGTACAGCAGATTTAATGTTTTTTAATTAAAACTTTAAATGTGATTAATGAATTGTGGCTAATAAAAATCTTACAAACACATAATCGACAATGACAAAAATTATTTCGATGATCCTTTTAGCAGGTTCAGCAGTATTAATGAATGCGCAGGTTGGAATTAATACTTCAAAGCCTGAAAAGGAACTGACAGTAAACGGAACGATGAAGACATCCGGTATTGTTTTCAAAAAGCCCATGGAGAAATTGGGAGCAGATGAAAATTATACTTTTATTATCAAATCTCCGGCACCGGAAAATAAAATTACGGCATACAATGATTCCTTTGTTCCGAATTCCCCGGCCCCCATCAATATCATTCAGTTTAAAATCACCTGTGATCCCTCAGATAAGGATTGGGTAAAAGAGTTTGATACAAAGATCAATTCTAAAAAATTTTTAGTGGTCATTTCTTCATTTGGGTTTACTCAACCTGTAAGAACGAATACTGCAGACTGGCTGACTCCGGTTCCTCAGATATTTGCCTATTCAACTGGGAGTACCTGGAAATTGAAAGCTGACTATGAAGGATTTTCTCCAACTTCCAATTTGCCTACTGGTGAATGGACCCTTAATTTGTTAGTTTATGATAGATCTTATGCAAAGGAAATCAATTCTACCCAGGACTTAAGATCTTCTACAACTGGTGCTGCTGCAGCTCCTCTAATTCAATAAAAACACTTATATGAAAAAAATTATCTCACTATTCTTTATAGCAGCTGCTTCTCTAGGCTTAAGTGCACAAGTTGGAATTAATACAGCTAATCCAAAAGGAACTCTTGATGTTGAAGGGGAAACTCTGGTAGAATCTTATTTGGTGGATACCGAAAATGCAACCGCAAGAGGAAATTATTTACTGCTTACCCGTTCAAAAGATACTTCTCCTGTAGGAAAAGTGAAACTTCTTGATATCACGCTTCGTAATGTAGCTCCTGTCAATATGTATACTGTAGTTTTAAAAAATGTAAAACAAGATGAAGTTATTAACCTCAATACAGGATTGGATGCAGATAAGTATGTTGTAGCTATTACCGGCGCAATATTCTCAGATGCAGTATCAGCAACTACAACTGCAACTTCAAGATTATACGGAGCGTATTCTACAGAAGTAACTAAAGTGGAAAAAGGAGGAAAAAGCTATCAGGCTATCAATTTAAGTTTTAAAGGAGCTGGAACTGTGTCTTCGCAAAACGGAACCTGGACGCTTACATTAAATGTGTTTGAAAAATCTCTGATCAAAGACTGGGGAACATTTTCCGGTTCAGTATCAGCTGGAGCATCTTTTTCCGGAGTATCAACTAATACGCCTCTTGGGCTTCAATAATACAATATGATAAGAAAAATTTATATTACAATGATGATAGGACTGGGTGTACTTTTGAATGCTCAGACCGGTAAAGTAGGAATTAAAACAGATACACCTACAGAAACACTTGATGTAAACGGAAAAACATATATGAACTCGCTATATCTTAGAAATCCTGGAGAACCTACCATGACAGGGGGAAGTTTTCTGGCAACTTCAGAAAACGCGTTGCAACTATACGATCCGAATTTAGAAAGCAGTGGATTATTCAATTATATTAAACTTACGCTTACCAATGTTTCAGGGGCAGGAATTGCAGATTATGATACTAAAATAGATGTAAATAATTTTCTGGTTGTGCTGCACAATTATTCTTTCAAACTTAATAATGGAAATACTAATGTGATGCTTGATTATGGTGACAATGGAACAAATGATAACAAGCAGGGATCTCCAGATGTAGTTGCATTTAAAAGTAATGGAACCTGGCATATCAGGGCAAGATTTACAGATAGTAGAATTATTGCCAATATCTCAGGAGGTCCATCAAGAACATACAATAATTTTACAGTGGATCTTTATCTAATGGCCTACAAAAGACTTATTACAAAACATAACATCAATGATGTTAATGCCAATCTAGGAGGCACTGATGGTTCTACTCAAACGATTAATAAACCATCCGGTTTTTAATGTAAAATAAAATTGATTTTAAGAAACCAGTCTATTAATAATTAGACTGGTTTTTCATTTTAATAATCTTTATCTTTTTTATAATGTTTGTATATTTTTAGCTTTGGTTATAGATTAATTGTCATTTTCTCAAATGATTTTATAATTTTATATGGAATTATACAGGGAATGAGAGAAAAACTGTCTTTTATATGGCTGCTGCTGTTTTCATTTGTATTGTGCTATGGGCAGAAGGAGGAATATGAACAACATATGAACAATGCCAATGAGCTAAAGTTCAAAGATTGGAAAAAGGCAGAAATTAATATACAACAAGCAAAAAAAAGTGTAAGTGATGATGATTTGGGAGATTTTTATCTTGAAGCAGCGAAAATCTACAGCGATGTAAATTATTTTGATCTGGCATTGGATTATTTAAACAAAGCTTATCATATATTTTGGGGGAAAGATGAAGAAAAAACAGCTAAAATAGATGGGGTTTTCGCTTATATTTATTCGCAGCTCAATGATACCAGGAAAGCTGTTACTTACTATAAAAAGCTTTTGAGCTTTTATCAAAAACAAAAAAGGCAAACAGAAACTATCAAAGCGCTTAATAACTTAGGAAATGCCTATTTGGTTTTGTCGAAATTGGATTCTTCAAGATACTATTTTGAAGAAGGATTGAAATCTTTTGAAACTTATGATAATCCGGTTTTAAAAGCATTTGTATTTTCAAATTTTGGTAAGCTTAACTTTCTTGAAGGGAATGAGATTAAGGCAGAAAATTATCTGCTTGAAGCCAATACTATTTTAAAAAAGAATACTATTGAAGATCATAAATCAAATTATCAGGTTAATTACAATCTAGCTAACTTCTATATAGAAACCCAAAATCCTGAAAAAGCTTTACTCTATGCTCAAAATGTAGGAAAATATATAATTTCTAACGGAGTAAATTTTGATAATACAAATTATTTAAGAACCCTTTATAAAGCCTTTCAGCTGAATAAAGATTATAAACATTCTGTAGAAACTTTTAAAAAATATGATTCTATCCGAGAGCTGTTGAATATAGAAGAAAAAGCAGTGAATGTAGAACGACTGAAAGTACAGCACGAATATGAACTGCAAAATAAGCTGGATAAAATAGAACAGGATAAAAAGAACATGCTGTATGTAGTTCTGTTTATTATTCTCCTGTTGTTTATAGTAATCAGCGTTTTATTGCTGATTAATTTCAGAAACAAAGCAGAAAAGCTCCGTCTTGAAAAAAAACTGATTGAGAACCGAGAAAAACAACTTGAAATAGATAATCAGATGAAAGAAAAAATGCTGGTCTATAAGTCAATGGAGCAATCTAAAATAGAGGAGATCTTTAAATCGTTGCTGGAGCGGATAAATGTTCTGAAGTCTAAACTTAAAGACAGCGAAATCAATGAGGTTTCTAGGATTATCAATGAAATTAAGCTGAATACTAAAAATGATTCATGGGGAGATTTTGAGTACCATTTTCTGAATATCCATGAATCGTTTTACGAAAATCTGGATTGCAAACATCCTGGATTGACTAATTATGACAAACGATTGGCGGCGATGCTGAAACTTAAATTATCTACAAAAGAAATTTCAAACTTACTAAATGTAACGCCAAAAACAATTGAAAATTCAAGAACACGCTTAAGGAAAAAAATGAATCTTACCAATACTAAAGAAGATCTTGCTCAATATTTGAATGAATTTTAATTAATTGTATTATAGTTGTTTACATTTTAGTGTGTGGAGATGATGTGGTGTTTTTTTTCTGTTGTGTGGTAATTGTGTGTGGTATTTTTAATAAGGATGGGTGACATTGTATTCCTTTGTCTCCTATTTAAAACAATATCACAATGAAAAAATTACTTATTCTTTTTATAGGTCTCTCCATAGGTTTTATGGGAAAAGCACAATGGAATCCCGCATTGGATCAAAATCTATTGATAACCAGTGTAGGTGGGAGCTCTTTTGCTGAAACCATGAGTGATGGAAAAACTTATATTGGATTCTGGAAAAGTGTACCGGCCCCGGTTAATTTTGAACTTTGGGTGCAAATTTTGGATCAAAATGGAAATAAACAATTAGGACCAAATGGAATTAAAGTTACAGATCAGATTCCAATGGGAACTTACACCGTTGTAGAAAAAACAGCTGTAGATACATCAGATAACCTTTACATCGGGGTAACTGGAACCGGTGCGGGAACTCCAGGGTATATTTTTAAAATTACTCCTCAAGGTATCTCGGAATGGCCAACCGGAATTAGCTTGGGAGAAGCTTATTTACCAACAATTCTGCCATTGCCTGAAGGGAATATTGTGGTTGGATACTTTCCTCCAAGCCAAAAATATACTAAAGTACAGATGTTTGATGTTAATGGCCAGCCAGTATGGGCAAATCCTGTTCAGGTTGTTTCAAATGATCTTACCAAAAATACAATACCTGCTGATCTCTTTAAACTGAGCGGAGATGAATGTGAGCTTATTTTTCATAAGCAAATATCGTTTGGTACTACCAGTTATTTGTTTGCCCAAAAGATAAATCTGAAAAGTGGTACATTGATTTGGGATATCCCTCAACAGATTACTGCTAAATCTACAGTTTATAATACAAAATATACAGGGGCAGTAGATGGGGATGTGGTGTATTATGGCTATAGTACCGGTGAGAATATGAGATTTGATGGATTTCTTCAAAGAGTCAATCCAGATGGTTCTCTTCCATGGGGTGTTTCCGGAGTGGATTTTGATACCAATCAGACTTATTTTGAAAAAGATATGAAGGTCGCTTTTACACAAGGATCTCCTTACATCTGGTCTATTGCAAATTATAGTTCTTCTTCTCAGGGAGAAAATGGAGAGTTTGTACAGAAATTCGATAAAAATACGGGGACCAGATTGTTTACTGATAATGCCAAGCAAGTATTTCCGGTAGATAACACATCTATGTTCCATTATAGTAATCTACAGCTGGTAAATGATAAACCCTTTTTTGTGGTACAGAAAAAAGAAGGTACTGCACTTAATGTATCTCTGAATGCTGTTCTGTTAAAAGATAGCGGCGATTTTGAATGGGCGCAGCACTATCTTCCAATGGCAACCTTTCCTGCATCTAAAGCTTATACAACCGTTTTAAGGCCAATCAATGGACAAGCAGTAATCGTGTTTAAGGAAACTAAAAATACAGAAGAGGCTCCAACGGGAATTTATGCACAGAATCTAATTTTTCCTGATGGTACGATGGGGACACAAGATGTTTCAGGGAAAAAAGGCAATATTAAGCTTTACCCAAATCCGGCAGTAGATCTTATTCATATAGATGGATTAAAAGATCAGGATTTCAAAATTTATAATACAGCTGGACAACTTGTGAAATCTGGATTTATGAAACAAGGACTTATTGATGTTAGAGATCTTATAAAAGGAACTTATATCTTAAAGATGAAAGAAAAAGAAGAAAGCCTGAAGTTGATCAAAAAATAATTTTCCATAATAGTAATAGTTTAATAAGGAAGAAGGGAGAGCAGGAATCTGTTCTCTTTTCCTTTTAATAGATAATGAAACATATTGACCAGCATGAAATCTGAAATATGAACTTCTGAATATCAATTATTTTTTTAAAACTTTTTAAAAATCAGCAATATCCGTTTGTAGTTTCAAAAATATTTTATACTTTTGCAGTCCAAAAAGCAGGCTTATCATAAGTGAGTGCGATAAGCTGCTGAATAATAAATGCTTCCAAACTCATTAATTATTCAAATTTAAAAAACAAACAATGGCTAAGAAAGTCTTTAAAATGGTAAAGCTTCAGGTGAAAGGTGGCGCAGCTAACCCTTCTCCACCAGTAGGTCCAGCATTGGGTTCTGCAGGTGTGAACATCATGGAGTTTTGTAAGCAATTTAACGGAAGAACCCAAGATAAGCCAGGGCAAGTTTTACCTGTAGTAATTACAGTATACGAAGACAAATCTTTTGAATTCGTTATTAAAACTCCACCTGCAGCAATTCAGTTAATGGATGCGGCTAAGATCAAGGGAGGTTCTGGTGAACCAAACAGAAACAAAGTAGGTTCTGTAACTTGGGAACAAGTAAAGAAAATCGCTGAAGATAAAATGGCGGATCTTAACTGTTTTACAATGGACTCTGCTGTTTCTATGGTTGCAGGTACTGCTAGATCTATGGGATTAAGAGTAACAGGAACTAAACCAACTTTTAACGCTTAAAACTATTAGAAATGGCAAAATTGACTAAAAAGCAAAAGGAAGCTTTAAGCAAAGTAGAAAAAGGAAGAATCTATAACCTTGAAGAAGGTTCAGCTCTTGTAAAAGAAGTGAACACTGCAAAGTTTGATGCTTCTGTAGATATCGCTGTAAGATTAGGTGTAGACCCAAGAAAAGCAAACCAAATGGTAAGAGGTGTTGTATCTCTTCCTCACGGTACTGGTAAAGATGTTAAAGTTTTGGCTTTAGTAACTCCAGATAAAGAAGCAGAAGCTAAAGCTGCTGGTGCTGATTATGTAGGTCTAGACGAATATTTACAAAAAATTAAAGATGGTTGGACAGATGTTGACGTTATCGTTACTATGCCAGCTGTAATGGGTAAATTAGGTCCATTAGGTAGAGTATTAGGTCCAAGAGGTTTAATGCCTAACCCTAAATCAGGAACTGTAACCATGGAAATTGGTAAAGCAGTAACTGAGGTGAAAGCAGGTAAAATTGATTTCAAAGTAGACAAGTATGGTATCATCCACGCTGGTATTGGTAAAGTATCTTTCGATGCTGCTAAGATCAAAGAAAATGCGCAGGAATTGATCTCTACATTGATCAAAATGAAGCCAACTGCTGCTAAAGGAACTTATGTGAAGTCTATCTATTTGTCTTCTACAATGAGCCCAGGTATTGCAATTGATACTAAATCTGTTAACTAATAATAATCCTTAAGACAATGACAAAAGACCAAAAAGTTGTAGCAATACAAGAGATCAAAGATTTGCTTCAGGATGCAAAAGTAGTATACGTAGCAGATTTAGACGGTTTGAACGCTGGTAAATCTTCAGATTTCAGAAGACAGGCTTTCAAGCAAAATATCAAAGTGAAAGTAGTAAAAAATACACTTTTACAAAAAGCAATGGAACAAATTGAAGGAGTAGATTACTCTGAAATGTTCCCATCTTTCAAAGGAAACACAGCATTAATGATTGCTGATACAGCTAATGCTCCTGCGAAACTTATCCAAGGATTCAGAAAGAAAGAAGAAAAGCCAGCTTTAAAGTCTGCTTTTGTTCAAGAAACTTTCTATATTGGTGACAACAACCTAGACATGTTGGCTAACATCAAGTCTAGAGAAGAAATGATCGGTGAAATCATCGGATTACTTCAGTCTCCAATCCAGAGAGTTGTTTCTGCTCTTCAAAACAAACCTGAAACTGTAGAAGCTAAAGCTGAAGAAGCTGCTCCTGCGGTAGAAGAAACTCCTGCTGCTGAAGCTCCAGAAGCTGCTGCAGAAAGCACTGAAGAAACAAGTGCTGAATAATTATACTCAAAAAATTAAATAAATAATCAACAAAAACATTACAACAATGTCAGATTTAAAAAATTTAGCTGAAACGCTAGTAAACCTAACTGTAAAAGACGTAAACGAATTAGCTACTATCCTTAAGGATGAGTACGGAATTGAGCCAGCTGCTGCTGCTGTAGTAGTTGCTGCAGGTGGTGCAGGTGAAGCTGCTGAAGAAAAGACTGAATTCGACGTAATTCTTAAGTCTGCAGGTGCTTCTAAATTAGCTATCGTTAAATTAGTAAAAGATTTAACTGGTGCTGGTCTTAAAGAAGCTAAAGATATCGTAGACGGTGCTCCTTCTGCAATCAAAGAAGGTGTTTCTAAAGACGAAGCTGAAGCTCTTAAGAAGCAATTAGAAGAAGCTGGTGCTGAAGTAGAATTGAAATAATTTTCAATTTTATTATAAATATAAGAAGCCTGAGCAATTAGCTCAGGCTTTTTTGTTGTAAACACTAATTATATTCTACACTTTATTTATAAGTGTATTTGAATATTTTTACAGTGTATTTTATTATATTTTGTTATAGTTGATGATTTACTAATAATTAACATAATATTTTATCTTTGTTTTATGTATTTTACTTTTTTAGTGTATTTTTATTGTTAAAATATTGTTTTATTTGAAAAAGTATTATATTTGTAATAATAAAAAACACAACAACTTGGATAGAAATTATATTCTTTCCTATGGTCAAATAGCATTTCTTCTGCTTCTGCTGACTATAGGAAAATTAAACGCAAGAATCATATCTGCTACAATGGGTATGTCTGAGTTGTTGCATTACACAGATACAAAAGATACTGAACTTTACCCACACTTATATGATACTTTTTCACAGGAGTCTCTGAGTTCTGTGAAATACAGACATCATGAGGTAAAGATCAATGCTCATTCTCAACCTATATTTTTAGAACACTCTTTACAAAGCCATCTCCCTACTGTTAATGACTGGAATTTTTTTCTTTTACCTATGAAGGATTTAAAGTCTATTTCTGTTGGAAATAAATGGAGAATATTTAACGCTGGTGTTCATGCAGATGTTTTTAATATAGTAAAGCAGGTGAAGAGATTTTACGTTAACTCTGTCAAGTTGATTGATGGCTTTCAATTTATCATTAAAATTCCTGATAAATTGAATACGGTCTCTTTTAGATAATATTCCTTTCTTTTTTCGATCCCTGGATGGGTTTGCTTCATTTCATTTATAAATTTAAATGAAATAGCCATTGGATTGCCCTTTCTATAAAACATAAAAAAACAACAAATATCAACTAAAATGAAAAGCAAATTATTCACATTAACATTTTTATCTATCGGCTATCTCACATTAGCACAGGTTGGGATTGGTACAGAACAACCTCAGGCTACTCTTGATGTGGTGGGTTTTCCTTCGGATGCTAATAAACTTGATGGAGCTATTGCTCCAAGACTTACAGGAGTACAGCTGAAAGCTAAAAATTATACAGCTGCTCAAACCGGAGCAATAGTATATGTTACTTCTGCCGAAACAACTCCTACCGGGCAAACAGTAAATGTTATAACACCTGGTTATTATTATTTCGATGGAACAAGATGGGGGAATTTAAATGGAGACTGGCGTATTGTAGGTAACGGTGGTACAGTAGCAACTTCCTCAACGTTAGGAACAGATATTTCTACCGGGAATTATTTGGGAACAAGTGATGGACAGAATCTTGTATTGGGGACTCAAAAAAATGTAAAAGCAATATTGGACGTAAACGGAACATTGCAAGGTGGCAATTCCAACGATGCCACGGGCTCCTATGCCGCTTTTTCCTGGGGTTCAAATAATACAACCAATTCGACCTCTTCTAATGTTGCTATCGGAAGAAATAATACGGCTACTGCAATCAATGCTAATTTTCCAGCTGTAGCTATTGGTGCTAATAACTTGGCAACCAGTGGTGCGAAGATTATTGGGAATTCTAATACAGCATCAGGAGCTAATCATTTTGTGTTTGGAAATTCAAATACAGTGAGTGGTGCGACAGGGCTTACACTTGGAAATTTGCATAATAACAAAGGTGGAATTGCCATAGGTAGCGGAAATACAGTGGATACCAATAGTATTGCCATGGGCTCTGCAAGTTCGGCTGTTGGGGGAAAAGCATTTGTAATAGGATTTTCCGGAACTGCTAATTCAGGACAAACCGTATTTACAAACGGAACGCAGGTCTTTTTTAATGAGAATAACGCTGCAACTACTAATGTAGGAATCAATATGATTCCCAGTTCAGTAAACTTTGCAGATCTGGAAGTAAGTAAAGCAATACAAATTAAAGCGAATGCAAGACCAACGTGTGATGCTTCTAATGCAGGAACTATTATATATGAAGTATCATTATCTGTAGGGAGTTTTGTGGGTTGTAAGCAAACCGGTACCAGTGCTTTTGCATGGCAGACCCTTTAATAGAAAATACAAACTTTATAAAACAATAAAAAATGACCAAAAAATTATTAGAGAAACTGGCTGCAATGCTTATGACATTGATGATGTCTGCAGTGGTATTTGCGCAGCAAGGGTATGAACCTATCCGTGGAATGGGGGTGGAGGCAAAACCGGTAAACAATTCCGGGATTTGCTTGGCGTGTTATAACGGAAGTATGAATCCAGTGGTGGATGCCAGTCTGGATAACAGTGTGAATATGGGAAACTTCGCTTCTTTAGTAAGTGGAAATGGAATTTCTGTAAAGAATAACAATACTACTTATCCGGCAGGATATATTACCGGATTTAATGTGGATCTTGGAACAAGTTTTATTACGATTGATCTTTTAAGCTCTTTAAGAATCAGTACGTATAAAAATGGCGTTCTTCAGGAAACGACTACCAGCAGTACACTTTTATCAGTACCAGCATTCGGGGGTAGTAAAAACAGAATATTCTTACATTTTAAGACCACTAAGGAGTTTAATGAAGTTAGATTGTACCAAACCAATGTTCTTTCTGTATTCAGTGCCATGAATGTGTACTATGCATTTGCATTTGATCCTTCCAGGGTACCGGTAGATAACAATGGAATTTGTGATGATATCATTGCAGGAAGTGGTGTGGATGGTAACGTGTCCGGAAGCAGTAGTCTCCTTGCTCCGCTTTCTTATGTTCAGAATAAAGAAAATATTGGAGACGGAAATAAAAACTCTTTTGGGAAAATAGTTCTTCCTATAGGATTATTAGGATCCTATTCAGTAGGAGTTTTAGATAAAAATCAGGTCTATCCGTCAGGAAACAGAACCGGATTTGTAATTGAACCAGATGACCAAGGTAAACTGTTAAGTGCTGAATTTTTAAAGAATATTACAATTGAAACTTATCTATTCGGGCAGCTCCAGGACTCTAAACAGCTTTCCGATGGTGGCGGATTAATTAATATTAAAGTTCTTGGATATGGTTCAGGGAAACAAAAAATAACTTTAACAACCACTAAACCCTTCAATGAAGTAAGATTGAAGATTACGCAGACGGTAGGATTTAATCTGGGAGCACTTAAAGTGTATTATGCTTTTGAAGAGCCGGTATCTTGTGAATGTGATGATAAAATTCAGACCAGCGGTTCAGCAGTACCTGGAAATTTAGTAACAGGATCAAGCTGGACATCAGGGCCTGGATTCCTTGGTCTTATTTTAGCTAAAATGACAAATCCGGAAGCAATTGTAGATAACAATCCGTCCAATTATGCAACGGCAACGGTTCCGGCTGCCTCTATTTTCAGTATTTTCTCCGCATTTGCTACCGTAAGCAGTAATAGTATGCTTCCTGCTAATACGATGGCCGGGTTTACTGTGGAAAAAGCAGGAAATATTCTTGGGGTAAGCGTTCTTGAAAATATTAGCGTAACATTGTATAATGGAAACTCTGTAACAGACACTTTTACCAGCTCAGGAAGTCTTATCAGCGGAAATTTCTTTACAACAAACTCCAATAAATTTTATGTAGGTGGGAAGGCTACGAAACCTTTTAACAGAATGAAGATTACCTTCAATAGTGGTACTGCTGTTCGTATTCCTCAGAACTATTATATTTATAATGCATTTGCTAGTAAAGATGATGATAATGATGGGGTTCCGAATTGTTTTGATCGCTGCCCTGGGGGAGATGACAGTATTGATGATAATGGTAACGGTATTCCGGATTGTGCAGAAGGATGTACAGTGGTGAATGATAAATCGCCAACACTGGACACGGATGGAGACGGAATTGTAGATGCGTGTGATTTTGATTCTGATAATGATGGTATTCCAGATTCTATGGAAGACTTTGATAAAAACGGAAAATTTGAAGACGATGACTTGGAGGGAGATATCTTAATTACTCCTATATTGGGAGATGCTATTCCAAATTACCGTGATCTGGATTCAGATAACGATGGAATTCTAGATCTTTTTGAATCAGGGATTCCAACCTCAGTAATTAACCAGATTGATACAGATCATAATGGTATTATTGATAGTGGTGTGGCTGTAGGGAAAAATGGGTTAGCAGATATCTTGGAAACTTATCCTGATTCCGGAGTTTTAAAATATCCAATTAAAAATACGGATGGAGATAATTTGCCTGATTTCCTTGATATTACATCTAACGGTTCAGACTTTGATCTGTATCAGATAGGAAAAGGTAATTTTGATACATTGGGTGGAGGATTTATCTCTACAATTAATGATAGTGATAAAGATGGTATTCAGGCTGTAGTAGATACAGATCTGGTAAAAAGAGGAGCACCAAATTCTCCACTTTCACCGTATGCTTCATTGTTGAAAAATGCGTTGACAACTTCGGCAAAAATGAAAGGAACTTCTGAAATATCACAAGTAGCTAATGATGTGAAGATCTATCCTAACCCTGTGAAAGCTGGAGAAAGCCTTATAATTACTGCTACAGAAGAAGGAGTTTACACTTTGTTCTCTGCAGAAGGGAAAATGGTGAAGTCTGATAAATTTTCTGTACGTTCAGGTATTGATACCTCTGCGTTGCCTACAGGAATTTATATCATTAACATAGAAACTAAATCAACGGTAAAATCTTATAAAGTGATTGTAAAATAGCTATAAGAAAACTTAGTGTTAAAGAAGGGTTGCTCAGAGATGGGCAACCTTTTGTTTTTTAATGACCTCAAAATGAGATAGATTATTTGTAATTGTGGATAACTTTTTGTATCTTTGCCCCTCTTTTGGCGCGAAAAATTGTTTGTAAATTTATAAAATACTGAAAATCAACTCTTTCATTGTGTGAAGCATGAAAGGGATTTCGTGTTTATAGATATTGCGGTAATGCTGCCTCAAAAGTAAGAAAAATATTTTGCATTACGCTGTGAAAAGATATACCAGTGTTGCAGTTAGGATTAGATTTTAAGAATAAAGAACAAAGAATAAAGACGATTTCTAATAGCGCCAAACATTTGAAGTCTTTTATCTTTTCTCTCTTTTCTTCTTTCTACCCTGATATTTTTAAATGAATCAAAATATTTTTTAACCCTTTCTTAAAAGTTTTATGAGTAAAACAAAATCAACAACTCAAGGAAATCCGAGAATTAATTTCTCATCAGCGAAAGGAAAAATTGTTACTCCAGACTTCTTGGACATCCAAATCGAGTCTTTCAGAGAATTTTTCCAGCTTGATACACTTCCTGAAGCCAGAAAGACAGAAGCTCTTTACAAGACTTTCCAAGAGAATTTCCCAATTACGGATTCAAGAAACCAATTCGTATTAGAATTCTTAGACTATCTGGTAGATTCTCCACGTTATTCAATCGATGAGTGTGTGGAAAGAGGACTTACTTATTCAGTTCCTCTAAAAGCAAGACTTAAATTGTACTGTACTGACCCGGAACACGAAGATTTCCAAACAGTGGTTCAGGATGTATATTTAGGTCCGGTTCCTTATATGACGCCTAGTGGATCTTTCATCATCAATGGTGCAGAAAGAGTTATCGTTACGCAGCTTCACCGTTCACCTGGTGTATTCTTCGGACAAACTTACCACGCGAATGGAACCAAACTTTACTATTCAAGAATTATCCCTTTCAAAGGATCTTGGATGGAATTTACAACAGATATAAACAGTGTAATGTACGCTTATATCGACCGTAAGAAAAAGTTACCATTAACAACTTTATTAAGAGCTATCGGTTACGAGTCTGATAAGGATATCCTTCAGATTTTCGATCTTGCTGAAGAAGTGAAAGTTTCTAAGGCTGCCCTTAAAAAAGTGGAAGGGAGAACATTGGCTGCGAGAGTATTGAACACTTGGTTCGAAGACTTCGTAGACGAAGATACAGGTGAGGTGGTTTCTATCGAAAGAAACGAAATCATCTTAGATAGAGAGACAATCCTTGAAAAAGAACACTTAGATCTTATCTTGGATGCTGGTGTGAAATCAATCTTGATTCACAAAGAAAACAGCAATGAATTCTCTATCATTCAGAATACATTACAAAAAGACCCTACGAACTCTGAAAAAGAAGCAGTAGAATATATCTATCGTCAGTTAAGAAACGCAGATCCACCAGATGAGGAAACTGCAAGAGGAATCATTGAAAAATTATTCTTCTCTGAGCAGAGATACTCTTTAGGTGAAGTAGGACGTTACAGATTGAATAAAAAATTAAGTCTAAACATCCCAACTACCACTGAAGTTCTTACAAAAGAAGATATCATTGCCATTGTAAGACACTTAATTGAGCTAGTAAACTCAAAAACTGATGTTGATGATATTGACCACTTATCCAACAGAAGAATTAAAACTGTTGGTGAGCAATTAGCAGGACAGTTCGGAGTAGGTCTTTCAAGAATTGCTAGAACAATCAAGGAGAGAATGAACGTTAGAGATAACGAGATCTTTACTCCACTTGATCTTGTTAATGCTAAGACGTTAACATCTGTAATTAACTCGTTCTTCGGTACCAACCAGCTATCTCAGTTCATGGACCAAACCAACCCTCTATCAGAGATCACTCACAAGAGAAGATTATCTGCACTAGGGCCTGGTGGTTTATCAAGAGAAAGAGCAGGTTTCGAGGTTCGTGACGTTCACCATACTCACTACGGAAGAATTTGTCCGATTGAAACTCCGGAAGGACCAAACATCGGTTTGATTTCATCTTTAGGTATTTATGCGAAAATCAACAGACTAGGTTTCATCGAAACTCCGTATAGAAAAGTAGAAGGTGGTAAGATTGAGCTTAATGCAGATCCTATCTATCTAAATGCAGAAGATGAAGAAGATAAAGTAATTGCTCAGGCAAACGTTGAATTGAGTGATAATGGAGACTTCTTAACAGATAGAATTATTGCAAGATTAGATGGTGACTACCCGGTAGTTGAACCTGCTCAGGTTAATCTTATTGATGTTGCACCAAACCAGATTTCTGGTATTTCCGCTTCACTTATTCCATTCTTGGAGCATGATGATGCGAACCGTGCATTGATGGGATCTAACATGATGCGTCAGGCCGTTCCTCTATTGAAGCCACAGGCTCCAGTTGTTGGTACAGGGCTTGAGCAACAAGTTGCAAGAGATTCAAGAATCTTAATTAACGCTGAAGGTACTGGTACTGTAGAGTATGTAGATGCTGACAGAATCGTTATTAAATATGACAGAAGCGAAGATGAAGATTTAGTACAATTCGAGTCTGCTACTAAAACATATAAGCTTACTAAGTTTAGAAAAACTAACCAGAGTACAACAATTACCCTAAGACCAAACGTAAGAGTAGGTGATGTAGTGGAAAAAGGACAAGTACTTTGCGATGGTTATGCTACTGAAAAAGGAGAATTAGCTCTTGGTAGAAACTTAGTAGTAGCGTTCATGCCTTGGAAAGGGTACAACTTCGAGGATGCAATTGTAATCAACGAGAAAGTGGTTCGTGAAGACTGGTTTACTTCAATCCATGTGGATGAATATTCACTGGAAGTTCGTGATACTAAATTAGGTATGGAAGAGCTTACAGCAGATATTCCAAACGTATCTGAAGAAGCTACTAAAGATCTTGACGAGAACGGTATGATCAGAATCGGTGCTGAGGTGAAGCCTGGAGATATCATGATTGGTAAAATTACTCCAAAAGGTGAATCTGACCCGACTCCTGAAGAAAAACTTCTTAGAGCGATCTTTGGTGATAAAGCTGGTGATGTAAAAGATGCATCATTAAAAGCTGACTCTTCATTAAGAGGAGTGGTTATCAACAAGAAATTGTTCTCTAGAAACATTAAAGACAAAAAGAAAAGAACTGAAGAAAAACTTAAACTTGAAGAGATTGAAAACACTTACAAGGCTAAGTTTGACGAGTTGAGAAACACTTTAATTGAAAAATTAAATACACTGGTAAGCGGTAAAACTTCTCAAGGGGTACAAAATGACCTTGATGAAGAGATCATCGGTAAAGGGGTGAAGTTTACTCATAAGTTATTAACTTCAGTTGAAGATTATGTAAACGTTAGCGGTTCAGATTGGACAGTAGACGCTGATAAGAATGAATTGATCAAACAGTTGATTCACAATTACAAAATCAAATATAACGACATCCAGGGAGTTAAAAACCGTGAGAAATTTGCAATTTCAATCGGAGATGAGCTTCCAGCAGGTATCATGAAGTTGGCTAAAGTTTACATCGCTAAGAAACGTAAACTGAATGTAGGGGATAAGATGGCAGGACGTCACGGTAACAAAGGTATCGTATCAAGAATCGTTCGTGAAGAAGATATGCCATTCCTAGAAGACGGAACACCGGTAGATATCGTATTGAATCCACTAGGGGTACCTTCTCGTATGAACATCGGACAAATTTATGAAACAGTTCTTGGATGGGCTGGTCAGAAATTGGGTATGAAGTTCGCTACACCAATCTTCGATGGAGCAACTCTTGAGCAGATTACTGAGTATACTGAAAAAGCAGGTCTTCCTAAATTCGGACACACTCACCTTTATGATGGAGGTACCGGAGAAAGGTTTACACAGGCAGCTACAGTGGGTGTTATCTACATGCTGAAACTAGGACACATGGTTGATGATAAGATGCACGCACGTTCTATTGGTCCTTACTCATTGATTACTCAGCAGCCGTTAGGAGGTAAAGCTCAGTTCGGTGGTCAGAGATTTGGAGAGATGGAGGTTTGGGCACTTGAAGCATTCGGTGCATCTAACATCTTGAGAGAGATCTTGACAGTGAAGTCGGATGACGTGATTGGTAGAGCAAAAACTTATGAAGCAATTGCTAAGGGTGAATCTATGCCTGAACCAGGTATTCCAGAATCATTCAACGTATTACTTCACGAGTTACAAGGTCTTGGATTAGACGTAAGATTAGAGGAGTAAGATATCAGATGTCAGACACAAGATGTCAGACTATGACACTCTAAGAATTTTATAATCCTTGAATTTGGAATGATGATTTCGTCTGAAATCTGAAATCTGAAATCTAAAATCTAAAAAAAATTATGTCAAATAAAAATAAATCAAGTAGATTTAATAAAATAACCATCGGTTTAGCTTCACCGGAGTCTATTTTACAAGACTCAAGAGGGGAGGTTTTAAAGCCGGAAACTATTAACTACAGAACTCACAAACCAGAAAGAGACGGGCTATTCTGTGAGAAAATCTTTGGTCCTGTAAAGGATTACGAATGTGCTTGTGGTAAATACAAGAGAATTCGTTACAAAGGGATCGTTTGCGACCGTTGTGGTGTAGAAGTTACCGAGAAAAAAGTAAGAAGAGAAAGAATCGGACACATTGGTTTGGTTGTTCCTATTGCTCACATCTGGTACTTCCGTTCATTACCTAATAAAATCGGATACCTTTTAGGAATTCCTTCTAAGAAATTAGACATGATCATCTACTACGAAAGATATGTAGTGATTCAACAAGGTATTGCTAAGAAATTAGACGGTTCTGATTTTGAAAATATGGAGTTCTTAACAGAAGAAGAGTACCTTGATATCATGGAAACTCTTCCTGTAGAAAACCAGTATCTTGATGATTCTGATCCAAACAAATTCATCGCTAAAATGGGTGCTGAAGCTGTTGAGGAATTATTAAAAAGAATCGATCTTGATGCATTATCTTTCGACTTGAGACATAAAGCTCACAATGAAGGTTCTAAGCAAAGAAGAACTGAAGCTCTGAAAAGATTGAACGTTGTAGAAGCATTAAGAGGTGCTAATACAAGAATGATCAACAGACCGGAGTGGATGATTATGCGTGTACTTCCTGTTATTCCACCAGAATTAAGACCATTAGTTCCATTGGATGGAGGACGTTTTGCAACTTCTGACTTAAATGACCTTTATAGAAGAGTTATCATCAGAAATAACCGTTTAAAGAGATTATTGGAGATCAAAGCTCCTGAAGTAATCTTGAGAAACGAGAAGCGTATGCTTCAGGAATCAGTAGATTCATTATTTGATAATACAAGAAAATCTTCTGCAGTAAAATCTGAATCAAACAGACCATTGAAATCACTTTCTGATTCATTGAAAGGTAAGCAAGGTCGTTTCCGTCAGAACTTACTAGGGAAAAGGGTTGACTACTCTGCGCGTTCTGTAATTGTTGTAGGTCCAAACTTACAGCTTCATGAATGTGGTATTCCTAAAGATATGGCAGCTGAGCTTTACAAACCGTTTATCATTAGAAAACTAATTGAGAGAGGGATTGTAAAAACAGTAAAATCTGCAAAGAGAATTATTGATAGAAAAGAACCAGTAGTTTATGATATCCTTGAAAACGTGATGAAAGGTCACCCTGTTTTATTGAACAGAGCACCTACTCTTCACAGACTGGGTATTCAGGCTTTCCAACCTAAGATGATCGAAGGTAAGGCAATCCAACTACACCCGTTAGTAACAACAGCATTCAACGCCGATTTCGATGGTGACCAGATGGCGGTACACTTACCGTTAGGACCAGAAGCAATCCTTGAAGCTCAGTTATTGATGTTAGGTTCTCAAAACATTTTGAACCCTGCAAACGGTTCTCCAATTACAGTACCATCTCAGGACATGGTTCTTGGTCTTTATTTCATGACTAAAGAATTAAGCTCTACAGAAGATATGAAAGTAAAAGGAGAGGGTCTTGCATTCTATTCTCCTGAAGAAGCAGAAATTGCTTATGCAGAAGGTAGAGTTTCATTAAATGCTAAAGTAAGATGTAAACTACCAGTTAAAGAAAACGGTGAAATCGTTATAAGATTAATCGAAACTTCTGTAGGTAGAATCTTATTTAACCAGATTGTCCCTAAACAAGTAGGATATATCAATGAACTTCTTACTAAGAAATCATTAAGAAACGTTATCGGTAAGATCCTTGCAGATACGGATTTCCCTACAACAGTGAAATTCTTGGATGCAATGAAAGACTTAGGGTATTCAAACGCATTCAAAGGAGGTCTTTCGTTCTCACTTGGAGATATTGTAGTTCCTGTTGAGAAAAAGCAGATGATTGCTACTTCAATTGAAACGGTAGACGAAATTAGAGCCAACTATAACATGGGTCTAATTACAGATACAGAACGTTATAACCAGGTAATTGACGTTTGGACAAATACCAACGCTGGATTAACTGAAATGATCATGAGCAGAATGAAAGTTGACCAAGGTGGATTCAATTCTGTATACATGATGCTTGACTCTGGAGCGAGGGGTTCTAAAGAACAGATTCGTCAGTTATCAGGGATGAGAGGTTTGATGGCAAAACCGCAAAAAGCCGGTTCTACCGGAGCGGAGATCATCGAAAACCCGATCCTTGCTAACTTTAAGGAAGGTCTTTCGATTCTAGAGTACTTTATCTCTACCCACGGTGCTCGTAAGGGTCTTGCGGATACCGCACTTAAGACAGCCGATGCTGGTTACCTAACGAGAAGATTAGTAGACGTTGCTCAGGACGTTATCGTTACAGAAGACGACTGTGGAACACTAAGAGGTACAGAAGTTACTGCACTTAAGAAAAATGATGAGATCGTTGAAAGAATCTCTGAAAGAATCTTAGGTAGAGTATCTCTTCATAATATTTATGACCCTGAATCTGATGAACTTATTGCAAGTGCAGACCAGGTGATCATCGAAGAATTGGCGAAGAAAATCGAAGAGGCTGGATTAGAAGCTGTTGAGGTTCGTTCACCATTAACTTGTGAAGCTAAGAAAGGAATCTGTGCAAAATGCTACGGTAGAAACTTAGCAACAGGTAAAGTAATCCACATGGGTGAAGCGGTAGGTGTAATTGCAGCACAGTCAATTGGGGAACCAGGTACTCAGCTTACGTTGAGAACTTTCCACCAAGGGGGTACTGCAGGAAACGTATCAGAAAACCCATCTATTGTTGCAAGAAGAGATGGTATCGTAGAAATGGATGAAGTAAGAACAATTACTTCTGAAGATGAAAACGGTAATACAGCTGAGGTTGTAGTTTCTCGTTCAACAGAATTCAGATTAGTTGCTGATAATGAGTCAAAAACTCCATTAATGGTAGCTAACGTACCTTACGGATCTATATTATCTGTTAAACCAGGTGATAAAGTGAAGAAAGGTGATATGATCTGTAGATGGGATCCGTATAACGCGGTTATCATTGCTGAAACTTCAGGTAAGGTAGAATACGAGGATATTATCCAAGGTATTTCATTCCAACTTGAAATTGATGAACAAACAGGATTTGAAGAGAAAGTAATCTCTGAATCAAGAAATAAGAAAGCCGTACCTACCTTGAAGGTGGTAGACTCTAAAGGAGTTGAGCAAAAAGCATACAACTTACCGGTAGGAGCCCACTTGATGGTAAACGATGGTGAAAAGATTAAGGCTGGTAAAGTCTTAATTAAGATCCCAAGAAAATCTGCGAAAGCGGGGGATATCACCGGAGGTCTTCCGAGAGTTACCGAATTATTCGAAGCAAGAAACCCTTCAAACCCAGCGGTTGTTACTGAAATTGACGGGGTAGTTTCTTACGGAAAAATTAAGAGAGGTAACCGTGAATTGATCGTTGAGGCTAAAACTGGAGAAAGAAAAATTTACTTAGTTAAATTATCTAACCAGATCTTAGTACAGGAGAATGACTTCGTTAGAGCTGGTTCGCCACTTTCTGATGGTTCAATTACTCCAGACGATATCTTAAGAATTAAAGGCCCAACAGCTGTTCAAGAATACTTAGTAAATGAGATTCAGGAAGTTTACCGTCTACAAGGGGTAAAAATCGACGACAAGCACTTCGAAATCATCGTAAGACAGATGATGACAAAAGTATCTATCGTGGATGGAGGTGATACTCAATTCCTAGAAGGAGCTCTTGAGCACAAGTATGACTTCTTGGAAGAAAATAACAGAGTATTCGGTCTTAAAGTAGTCGTTGATGCTGGTGATTCTAAAGAATTCAAGCCAGGTCAGATGATTACTGCAAGAGAATTAAGAGACGAGAACTCTAAGTTGAGACGTGAAGATCAAAGTTTGGTAGAAGTAAGAGAAGCTCTTCCTGCTACAGCAACTCCTGTATTACAAGGTATTACAAGAGCAGCTCTTCAGACTAAGTCATTCATGTCTGCAGCATCATTCCAGGAAACAACTAAAGTTCTTAACGAGGCAGCAGTTGCTGGTAAAGTTGACGCTCTTGGTGGTCTTAAAGAAAATGTAATTGTAGGACACAGAATTCCTGCAGGTACAGGTCTTAAAGAGTATCAGAATGTTATCGTAGGTTCTAAGAAAGAATTCGAAGACCTTAACTAAAATTAATGATTTGAAATTTGGGGTTTGAAATTATTTTTATATTTTCACAATCTCAAATTTCGAATTTTAAAAACATAATTTATAACAATGGACAACAATCAAAATCCACAAGACGGAAACATCAACATCGAATTAAACGAAATGGTAGCTGCTGGTATCTATGCTAACTTAGCTTTAGTAAACCACTCTCCATCTGAATTTGTAGTAGACTTTATTCAGTTGATGCCAGGTGTTCAGCAAGCTAAAGTAAGATCAAGAGTAATTCTTGCTCCACTTCACGCTAAAAGAGTATTAAGCGCTCTTCAACAGAACATCGCTAACTACGAGCAGCAGTTTGGAGAAATCAAAGAAGTTGAGCCTTTCGTATTAGGAGGAAACAACGTACAAGCTTAAGATTTTTCTTACAATAAAATAAGAATGCCCTGGTTTTATCAGGGCATTTTTTATGGGCGAAACTCTGCAATAAATAAATGAAGATTAAATTTGTTTAATTGTTAATTTTATTTAATAAAATAAAAATATATGATAACGATATTGCATTTTTATATCTTTGTTTTAGAAAAAGCAGAAAATATAAGATATGATTGATAACTCATTCGCTGTAAGCAAATTTGGGTTTTTAGGTGCGGATTTTTTATCTGAACTACAAAAGCATGCTGTTATAATGGATATAAAAGCAAAAACTGAAATCATAAGAGAAGGGCAAAAAAATAAATTTGTACCTTTTTTAATAAAAGGCTCTATCAGAGTTTTTACCCTTAATGATGGAAGAGAATTAATCTATTATTATATTAAACCAAAAGATAGCTGTCTTATGACCTTTTCTTCCATTCTGACAGATTATATCAGCAGAGTGTATGCCGTTGCAGAAGAAGACTCAGAAGCTGTTTTGATTCCCGTTTCCATCATGCATGAATGGCTGATCAAATTTCCGGAAATCAATAAATTGTTTTATCATGAATATGACCGAAGATTTTCAGAAGTTATGAATATGGTTAACGATGCTGTTTTTCATAGACTGGATAAAAGAGTTCTGAATTATATCAAACAACAAATTTCATCCACAGGAAACAATCCTATTAAGATCACACATCGTGAAATTGCAAACAGCTTAGGAACTTCCAGAGAAGTGGTGAGCAGAGTTTTGAAAAAAATTGAAAGCGAAGGTGAAATTGTTCAGACTAAAGAGGGGATAAAAGTGTCTGTAAATGAAAGTGTTAGATTTGACTAATATTTATTGTTTGGAAAGTTTACCTTCATAATTGATAAAAACAATTTCTTTGGTGACTTTTATCACCTATTTTTGAATTGAGAACTCAATAAGTTTGTCATAGCAATAATTAATCAAAATTGTATATGACAAAAACTCTCTTATTTTTGTCCGTATTTGCTTCAGGTCTTGTCTTTGCACAAGAAGATCTGCTGAAAGATATTGACACGGTAAAAACCAACACAGAAACCTCACAACCTGCCTTTAAAGCCCTTCAGATTGTTACAGGACAATCTACAAAACTGGCTGCCAAAAAAGAATGGTACATCATCGTAGCCCATAGATTTGGAGATATAAGTGCAGGATTTAAAGATTTTTTCGGTCTGGATCATGCCTCAACCAAATTAGGGGTTATCTATGGTATTTCAGATGCTGTATCTATAAGCCTTTCCAGAGAAACGAATTTGAAAACGTTTGAAGGAGCAGTGAAATACAGACTGGTAAAACAAAATGAGAACTTTCCTGTAGATATTGTGGGCTACAATGTAATGGCTGCCAATACAGAGCTAAATAAAGATACTTATCCGCACCTTAGATTCAGCGATAGGCTTTCTTATCTTACTCAGGCACTTATCTCAAGAAGATTCAGTGATAAGCTTTCCTTACAGCTTACCCCTTCCTTTGTACATAAAAACTTGTATGAACCTACCATTGAAAATAAAAACCAGTTTTTGACAGGTTTGGGAGGACGTTATAAAATTTCAAAAAGAGTTTCTCTGAATGCAGAATACTTTGTGAATTTTGATGATCACAGCTTTTATAAAAATCCTTTATCATTAGGGGTAGATATAGAAACAGGAGGACATATTTTCCAGCTTTTACTGACAAATTCCCAGATAAATTCAGATATCGGATATCTTACCAATGCTACAGGAGCATGGGGAAAAGGACATATTTTCTTCGGGTTTAATCTTTATAGAGTTTTTTAATATGAAAAAGCTAACATCCTTATTGATATTATTATCTGTAATCATACTTACGGCTTGTGACAGCAGAACTTATGAAGAGATTTCTGATAATACACCAATCACTGCACCAGTAAAATATATAGCAGATGTAAAACCCATTGTAGATAACAGCTGTGTAAGTTGCCACTCTGCAGGAAGTTTCAAACCTCTCGTTACCTATGATCAGGTAAAAAATAACATAAACGGAATTCTGGACCGTATCCAAAGACCTAACGGTGATCCTGGGAAAATGCCACAAGGAGGATCATTATCTGCAGCCCAGATCAATATTTTCATCAAGTGGAAAGCTGACGGATTAAATGAAAATTAAAAAAAATGATATGAAAAAACTAACACTATTGAGCATTTTCCTGCTTTTTGCTGGATATGTTTCAGCCCAGAAATACAGCTCCAAAACTGGTAAACTAACATTTGAAGCATCAGTGCCTCTTTTTGATGATATCTATGCCCAGGATGATACTAATATGATTATTCTTAATGCTGATACCGGAGAAATGGCATCTGTTTCTGTCGTTAAAAATTTCCATTTTAAAACAAAATTAATGGAAGAACATTTTAATGAGAGTTATGCTGAGTCTGCCAAATATCCTAAAACAACATTTAAAGGAAAAATCGTAGGCTTTGACAAGTCAAAGTTAACAACCAGCCCACAGAAATATACCGTTCAGGGAACCTTAAATTTCCATGGAGTAGATAAAGCCATAACCTCTGCCGCTTCAATGTATACAAAGGATGGTAAAATTTATATGCAAGGAAGCTTTGTGGCAAAACCAGCAGATTATAAAGTAACCATACCTAAGATGGTTACTAAAAAAATTGCTGAAAATGTAAATGTTGAATATACCTATACACTGATAAAATGAGAAGCCTGATTATAACAATAAGTCTATTTCTGGGATCTTTATTGTTGGCCCAGGAAAAGGCAAAATCAATATTTGATATTGCCAGAAGCGGAACCGTAGCGGAAGTAAAAGACCTAATGAAACAGAATCCTGATGTCATCAATCAAACCAATGAAAATGGTTTTTCCCCTCTTATTCTGGCTTGCTACAGAGGAAATGTAGAAGTGGCTGAATTTTTAATACACCATGTAAAGGATGTAAACTATAAAAGCAAAGAGGGAACAGCCCTGGCAGGTCTTTCCGTAAAATACAATAGAAAGCTGACTGAAGATTTACTGAAGAAAAATGCTGATCCTAATATTGCAGATGATACAGGTTCCACACCTTTATTTTGGGCTGTAAAATTTGGAAATAAAGAATTAATTGAACTGTTACTTAAATATAAGGCTGATAAATCAATAAAAGATTCAATGGGAATGACTCCTTTTGAATATGCCTTACAAACGCATAAAGAAGAAATTATTAACATCTTAAAAAAATGACGCATGAAAAAAACTTTACTTACACTAGGATTGCTCATAGCGAATTTTACATGGGCACAGTTTTCGTCAGGAACGGTAACCCTTCCGGTTACGGCTATGACGGTGAAATTAGATACAAGCCCCACGGAGGTAACCCTTACGTTAACCGGGGATAGTAATTCCATGCTTGGAATCGGGTTTGGAACTGTAGGGATGGCTTCAGGATCTGATGGATTTATCTATAATGCTTCTGCTAACAGAGATTATACATTTATAGGGAAGACGACACCTAACGCAGATTCCAGTCAGGATTGGACGGAAACCTCAAATACAGTTTCCGGAAGTACAAGAACTATTGTAGCAACAAGAAGTCTTTCCGGGGGAGCCGGTGATTTTGCCATTGCGAATGCGGCAGGAACAATCAATATCTTTTATGCACGTAAAACCGGTAATACTTTAGGATATCATGATGTAGGAAGAGACTATGCGACTTTAACAATGATTTCCAGTACCTTATCAACAAATGAAATTGCTGCTGCTGAAAAAAATAAAGCTTTTATTTATCCCAATCCAGCCAAGACAACTGTGAATTTCAGAAATGTTGACACGATAAGCTCTCTTGAGATCTATGATACAACAGGGAGAAAAGTGAAATCTGTAAAACCAGATGGAGAAAATATAAGCGTTGAAGATCTTAAACCGGGAATTTATTATTTTGAAATCAAACTGAAAGACGGAACCCTGTCCTACGAAAAGTTAATCAAAGAATAAAAAAACACATCCAAATATTTTTAATAATACCTCTGATTTTTCGGAGGTATTGTTTTTTATTATTGGAGTGGACTTGTTGGCTTTATCCAGAGGTTTCTTGCTTGATTTTTTATATATTTGTGTAGTAAGGCCTCTTCATGAAAGTTACTTTTGAAAAATACAACCCATTCTGGAAAAATCAGTTTAAATCCATTAAAAACGAATTGGAAGAAAGTATAGGCTTTTTAAATCCAGAAATAGAACACATCGGGAGTACCTCTGTAGAGGGGTTATCAGCAAAACCCATTATAGACATTATGATTGGAGTGAAGGACGAATTAGAACTTGATAAGGTTCCGCCATCATTGCAAGGGAAAGATTACGTCTATTATCAAAAGTACAACGAAGATATGCCTTATCGCCGATTTTTTATTAAGCTGACAGATAAACCTCAGAACTTAGGATTTCCGGAAATTATTTATTTAGAAGATGAAATTCCCGAAGAACTTCATAATCATAACTTGCGGATAGCTCATATCCATACCATCCCTATTTCATCAGAACATTGGCTTCGTCATATTGCATTTCGTGATTATCTTCGTACCCATCCCGAAGTAAGAGAGGAATATCAGCAATTAAAAGGGCAACTCAGCACAATGGATTGGTTTGATGGTAATGATTATAATAAAGGAAAAGATCCGTTTATCAAAAGAGAAGAGAAAAATGCTGTTCAATGGTATTTAAATAATCAGAAACTTTAATACTTTACCCAATGAGAAAAGACTTAAAGGAGATAGCCAGCCAGTTTGCAAAATCAAAAATGCTGAATGATTTTATAGAATATGGTGGGGTTGCTGCTGCTATAGAAACCACAGATGGAAATGTATATACTGGAATCAGTATTGATACCGCATGTTCTATGGGGTTTTGTGCTGAACATAGTGCTGTAGCGGAAATGTTGAAGAATGGAGAATATCATATCAAAGCAGTAGTAGCAGTGGGAAATGATGGCAATGCTGTTCCTCCTTGTGGACGTTGCAGAGAGTTGATGAGTCAGTTGTCCAAAGAAAATCTCAATGCTGTAATAGAAGTTAAAAATGGAGTTTTTGTAACCTTGAAAGAATTAATGCCGTACGACTGGAAGGAAGATCTTGGCCGAGAATGGTAAGATAAATAAATTAAAAAATAAAGATGTATGGAGTTTAAAACGTTAGCCCATGTAAATGTAGAAGAGATTTTAGCCGTATTTAATCATTCTTTTTCTGATTATATTGTTCCCTTTTATCTTACGAAAGAAATGCTTATCTCAAAAATAGCTGCTGAAAAATTAAATTTGAATATTTCCGTAGGTGCTTTTGAAGATGGAAAATTAATAAGCTTCATTCTTCAGTCTGAAAAATTGGAAGAGGGACAGAAAATTATTTATAATGGTGGGACAGGAGTTGTTCCAGAAAGTAGAGGAAAAGGGCTGGTAAGAAAAATGTATGATTTTATCATTCCTGTTTTAAAAGAAAGACAAGCTAATGTATTGCTGCTTGAAGTGATTGAAGGAAATACAGGCGCGATTAGAGCTTATGAAAATCTAGGTTTTACAGTAGTTAGAAAATTGCTTTGTTTTAAAGGAAATATCAACTCTGGGATTGGAAATTCTAAGATATCAATAAAAGAGATGAGCACCTTTTCGTGGGAAAACCTCTGTTCCTTCTGGGATATTGAACCTTCCTGGCAGGGATCTGTTTATGTATTGAATCCTATGCCAAATACTTATAAAGCTTTGGGAGCCTATTCAGGTGAAAATCTGGTAGGGTACATCATTTACAATCCTGCCGCAAGAAGAGTGCTTCAGGTGGCGGTGCATAAAAATTATAGAAAACAAGGGATAGGTTCCAGGCTTTTTACAGCTATTGCTGATGGACAGCCAATCGCGATCAATAATGTAGAGGATACCTCCAAAGAAGCAGAAGCATTCCTTGATCAAAAAATAGGCCTTCAAAACTGGTTATCACAATTTGAAATGAAACGGAGTATTTAACCAACGTTTCCATTGACATTAAAAATAAAAGGTTTTAATATACTTTTAACCTCTTAAACTTTTCAGGGAGCAGTAGAGAGTGTAACTTTGCCGAAAATTTTAAAATAATGAAGCGAGGAATACATTTTTTACTGCTGTTTTTTTCCTTAACTGTTTTTGCCCAACAGGGAGTTATTGATACAGCACAGGTAGTGATACCAGGTCGTCAGAATAGTATTGAAGCCCAGTCAAAACCATATGTTATCATGATCTCTACAGATGGTTTCCGATATGATTATGCGAAAAAATACAATGCTGAAAACCTCCTGAAACTTTCTGAAAATGGAGTGAAAGCAAAAGCTATGATTCCTAGTTACCCAAGTATCACTTTTCCTAATCATTGGAGCCTTATCACCGGACTCTATCCTTCTCATCACGGTTTGATTGATAACTTTTTCTATGATTACAAGAGAAAGGAGCCTTATGCAATGAGTAATAAAAAAAATGCAGAAGATGGAAGCTGGTACGGAGGTACTCCTCTTTGGGGATTAGCCGAAAAACAGAGAATGGTATCAGCATCCTTAATGTGGGTAGGATCTGCCAGTGATGCCGGAGGAATAAGACCTACTTATTACTATCCTTACCATGAAAAATTTACTCCATCAGAAAAAGTAGAAAAAGTGGTGAACTGGCTAAAGCTGCCGGAAGATAAAAGACCCCATTTCATTTCATTATATTTCCCGGAAGTGGATGGAAGCGGGCATCACTTTGGTCCGGATACTAAAGAAACAGAAACAGCTGTTCATCTGATTGATAAAGCGATTGGAGATCTTGTTCAGAAAGTCAGTGATTTAGGGTTGAAAGATGTCAATTTTATTTTTGTTTCCGACCATGGTATGATTAAGGTTGATGGTGGAGCTCCATTGGAAATTCCGGCTCTTCTTTTTGATAAAGACAGATTTGATTTTTACAATTCTCAGACGCTTTTAAGAGTATATGTTAAAAATCCGGATGAGGTGAAATCTGTTTATAAAGAATTAAAGGCTCAAAAAACAGATGACTATGAAGTATATTTGGATAAAAAACTACCAAAATATCTGCACTTCGCGACAAGAGATGATCAATACAACAGAATAGGACAGATTCTTCTCCTTCCAAAAGCACCAAAAATATTTCTGGAAAAAGGAAAGAAAACTTCCGTAGGGAAACATGGATACAATCCAAGAACAGTTCCTGAAATGAAGGCAACCTTCTACGCATGGGGACCGGAATTCAAAAATAATCTGGAAATCGGTGAATTTGCTAATATCAATGTTTATCCTTTGGTTGCTGAAGTTTTAGGATTGAAAGTGAATCAGCCGATCGATGGAAAACTGAAGGTTTTAGGAAAAATATTAAAAGAAAAAAAGTAAATTAAGTTTAATAGAATTGCAATACAAAAGTGTATTGCAATTTTTTTATGAATTTTTAAAACAATATCGGCGCACCTTTGGTGCGCCGATACTCGTTAATTTTATTTCAGCTTTAAAAGAAGAAGTTTAAAAAACAAAATTATTGTTAGAATTTACTAGCAAATTCCTTTGCAAAATCCTCCAACTTAATATTTCCTGTAATGGGAGACCCATGATCTATAAAATCTTTCTGTACAACACCTGTTCTTATCCCTCTTCCCATTTCAACATATAAATTAGCCATATCTTGCGGAAGCCCGGCTTGCAGCATTCCGTTTAAAGAATCGTCATCAGTAAATTCTACCCATGGAAGTTCAGGCTTACTGATAGATGCTCCCAAAACATTAGCGAAATCAGATGCTTTTCTTACGTCACTTACAATATATCTAATCTTGTTAGAATGATCGTCTTTTACTAATTCTTCGGCAGCTGCCTGGGCAATATCATTAGGATGTACAACCGGTATTTCAATATTGGCTGGGTAATTTCCTCCTATGATTCCTGCATTTTGAATTAAAGGAATATCATTGGAAAAATTATTATAAAAATACCCGGCTCTTAAAAAAGTAAAAGAGATATTCTCTACTTCATTATATAATTTTTCAATATTGTGAAGACCTGCAATGGGACCGTTTTCTACTGGAGATTCGGCGCCTACACTACTTAGCATTACCGCTCTTTTTATATTGGCGTTTTTTAAGGCTTCAGCATAATTTTTTCCCACATTGGTTGTGTTTTCTACAATCTTATCTGGGCTGATAGCGGGAGGTGTCATTACAAAAACGGCATCCGCTCCTTCGAATGTTTGAGTTAAAAATTGAACGTTTGTAATAGACCCTATGGCTGGCGTTGCTCCCAGAGATTCAATTTCCTGTTTTCTAGCGTCACTACTACTTACTATTGTAATATTGTGCCCTTCAGCAATTAATTGTTGTGCTAATGGTTTTGCTACATTTCCTAATGATCCTGTGATTATAATTTTCATATGTAAATATTTTTTTATTTCCTGAGACAAAGTTATATTTGTACTTACTTTTATACAAGTACTTACCCTAAAGTATGTAACTATGACAGCAATCAAAGAAAGTTCAACGATCCAGGAGAACAAAAAAACAGTGCAGGATTGTCCTGTAATGTATGTCATGGAAAGAATTGGTGGATTTTGGAAACCCATTATCCTTTTTAATCTTTCTACAGGAGAAAAAAGATACAGTGAATTAAAAAAAGCAATTCCTGCAGTAACAGAAAAAATGCTGATTCAGCATCTGAAACAACTGGAAGCAGATGGCCTTATTATAAGAACGGCTAAACCTGTAGTACCTCCTCATGTAACCTATAAATTGAGTGATGCCGGCAATGAATTGGCTCCTGTTATAGATGCAATGGCAGCATGGGCTTTTCAGGATATGGAAAGAAATGATAACAAATGTACTGAAGCAAATAGGTATATGATTGATAAAAATCAGAATGACTTTAGTAAAAACCTGAAAAAATAATAAAAGAGGTTCTTCAATCCGAAGAACCTCTTTTATTATATTCTATAGAAGAAATTATAAAGATTGCATATCAATAACGAAACGATATCTCACATCACTTTTCAGCATTCTTTCATACGCTTCATTAATCTCCTGCATTTTAATCATTTCAATTTCTGAAACAATATTGTGTTCTCCACAGAAATCCAGTAATTCCTGGGTTTCGGCAATACCACCGATCACTGATCCTGCTACTGATTTTCTTCCCAGGATCATAGGAACAGTATTCAAAATAGGTTCCAGACCTCCTAAATACCCTACAAGAACATGAGTTCCGCTGATATTTAAAGTGGTCACATAAGGATTTACATCATGTACATAAGGAACGGTGTCAATAATCACATCAAATTTTCCTTTCACTGACTTCATTTGCTCTTCATCTGTAGAAATGATAACATGATCGGCTCCTAATTGCTTAGCATCTTCAGTTTTTCCAGGAGTTCTTGAGAATAAAGTCACTTCAGCGCCTAGGCCTTTCGCAAGTTTAATGGCCATATGTCCCAATCCGCCTAAACCTACAACGGCTACTTTAGAATTCGGACCTACATTCCAGTGTCTTAAAGGTGACCATGTTGTAATTCCTGCGCAAAGAAGTGGAGCTACAGCAGCAGGATCAAGATTTTCAGGCACTTTCAGTACGTGATGAGAATCTACTACTACCTTTTGAGAATATCCACCAAAAGTATGGCCTCCCGAATGTTTATCCTTTCCATTGTACGTTCCGGTAAATCCATTCTCACAATATTGTTCAAGATCATGCTGACAGCTATTACAATGTCCACAAGAGTCTACAATACATCCTACCCCTGCAAGATCGCCTACTTTAAATTTGGAAACCTCACTTCCTACTTTTGTAATTCTTCCCACTATTTCATGCCCGGGAACCGCAGGGTAGATGGTACCACCCCAATCGTTTCTTGCTGTATGAAGATCAGAATGACATACTCCACAATATAGAATTTCAATTTCTACATCTTTGGAAGTAATTTCTCTTCTTTCAATATTCATTTCTTTCAGATCTGCTGTGGTAGACTCTGCCCCAAAAGCTTTTACTGTAAATGTGCTCATTTGATTATTTATTTTATTTGGATTAATACGTTGATGTTATAAATTATTATACTCCTCATCCGTTACAGGGTTCAGCCACTTCACGATACCGTCCTGAGTGTTGGTATTGACGGCGATGTGAGTGAATTCACTGTCCGGAGTTGCTCCATGCCAGTGAATCACATTCGGAAGAATATTTACAATATCTCCGGGATGTAATACCTGTGCAGATTTTCCCTTCTCCTGATAAAACCCCGTTCCTGAAGTTACAATTAAAATTTGTCCACCTCCATGAGAATGCCAGTTATTTCTGCATCCGGGTTCAAAAATTACATTTCCGATCTGACAGTTCAGCTGATCTTCGTTAGGTTTCAGAATTTGAACCCAGGCAGTTCCTCCTGAAAAGTAATCCGACGGAGCTTTTTCTCCCTTCGGAAAGATGGTTGTATTGAAAGTTTCCATAACGGTACAAAAGTCGAAACTTTCAGAGAAATATTACTTATACGGATTACCGAATTACTTACCAATTTTACAGACATCCTATCTGTTATGTCAGAAATTGGTAATTTTGAATGGTAAAAAATATATTTCATGGAAAATCAGGAGGTTGAAATCTATAATACGGTCTCAGAATACAATAAAATGGCCCATCACGAAACATTGCATCCGTTGGTGAGCGTGATTGATTTTTCCAAATCAGATCCCATCTGTCAATACAGAAGGAAATTTGGTTTTTTTACTGTTTTCCTGAAAGATGTAATGTGTGGAGATATGCAATATGGAAAACATAGTTATGATTATCAGGAAGGGACATTAGTTTTCATTGCACCAGGCCAGACGTATGGGATTTATAATAAAGATAAATCTGTTCAACCGGCAGGTTTTGCGTTGATTTTCCATCCCGATCTTTTAAAAGGAACTCATCTTGGAAAAAATATAAAAGATTATAATTTCTTTTCCTATGACGTACATGAAGCGTTACATCTTTCTGAAAAAGAAAGAGAGATTATCCTGGATTGTTTTAAAAATATAAAACATGAACTTGAACAATCCATTGATAAACACAGCAAGTCATTAATTGTAAATAATATTGAATTGTTTTTAAATTACTGTATGCGTTTCTATGACCGCCAGTTTATTACCAGAGATCATATTAATCAAGGAGTCATTGGAAAGTTTGAGAATCTTGTTGATGATTATTTAAAATCTGATAATCCTAAAAATATAGGTTTTCCCATGGTGAATTACTTTGCAGAAAAGTTGAATCTTTCCGCTAATTACTTTGGAGACCTTATCAAAAAAGAATTGGGAATTTCCCCACAGGAATTAATCCACAATAAACTGATAGATATTGCTAAAGAGCAAATTTTGGATCAGGGAAAATCAATCAGTGAAATTTCCTATGATCTAGGCTTTAAATATCCACAGCATTTTACAAGGTTATTCAAAGCAAAGGTTGGGATTTCCCCAAGTGAATATAAAATCCTAAATTGAGTTTAAGCACAATTATCACAAGTCTTTTTTCGTGCTTAATTAATCATATAAATTTTCTTTTTTCGAAAAACAAAGTTATCTTTAAAGGTAGAAGTTTTACCAATCACCATGAAATCACAGCATCAAGAAACTCATGTGTTCAATACCCGCTTTGGGATTATTACAGGATTGAAGAAAGATGGAATAATAAAAGCTAAAAGTATTCGTTACGCCTATTCCAAAAGGTTTCAAAAACCTGTTCCTCTTAAACATTTTATCTATGATAACAGGCTTGAGGATAAAATTCCGGTTTGTCCACAAAAATTGAGTCCCCTTGTAGAAAAAATGATTGGCAGGACCCCTGTTGAAGAATTTGTGCCTGAAGAATCTACTCAATATCTTTCTGTAAACCGTCCCGGAAATATCTTGGAAAATGAAAAACTTCCTGTAGTTGTTTGGATTCACGGGGGCTCTCACGAGATTGGTTGTGGTGATCTGCCCACTGCTGATCCTGCAGAATGGGTAAAAGAACAACATATCATTGTGGTTACGGTCTCTTATCGATTGGGACTCTTTGGTTTTTTAGGGGGTGATGAAAAAAGACCACCTAATTTAGGCTTGTTAGATATGATCGAAGCATTGAAATGGATCAAAATTAATATTACAGATTTTGGAGGAGATCCGGAAAATGTTACCCTGCTTGGTCAGTCTTCAGGAGGAGATGCCATTGCTCATCTGATGATATCAAAAGGAGCTGCTCATTTGTTTCATAGGGTAATTATTCAGAGTGCACCTTTAGGGTTACGTCATAATAGAAAGAAAATGTCTGCTGAATTTTTGAAGAAAACAGAAGATATTAAAGATGAAGTGGATGTGTATAAGATGATGGATGATTATGGGAAATTAGTTCCGTCTATTATGAAATATGGATTGAAAGCTGCTATGCCTTTTGGAGTCCAATATGGATTTCCTCCTTTATGTAATGAAGAAGAATCTATTGAACAATGGAGTGAAAATGCTAAAAGATATGATGTACTTATTGGCTTCAATAATGATGAAACTGCATTTTATCTCAAAACTTCAGAAGCTTTAAATAAATACTTTGGAAAAGGGTTGGGGCTAAAAATTATGGATAAAACTGTTGAAAAAACAACAGACATTATCTATGGAGCTCCAGCCAGGCAATTTGCAGAAAACTATGCAAAAGGAGGAGGTAATATTTATTTTTTTAAGATCCATTCCAACCTAAAAGAGAATGTTATTGGAGCCCCCCATTGTATTGACCTTCCTCTAATTTTCGGTAACGAATCTGCCTGGAAATCCTCTGAACTGCTAAAAGATATTCCCTGGGAACGTATTCAAAAGCACGGAAGAAAATTAAGAGCGCTGTGGGCTGAATTTGCAAGAAACGGAACAATATCAGACTCATCAGAACGTCCAGAAATTTTAGAACTCAGAAAAATTCAGGTTCTGCAGAATGATACAAACTAAAATTTCAATAATTTTAGTTTGTACATTATTATTTAATAATTAGGTAGATGAAATTGTGATGTTGGTAGATTTTATTTAAAAATAATTGTAATATATTGTTTATATTTGAGTTACAAATTCAAAAAATAATAATTATGAAAATCAAAAAAACTTCCAATGCACGAAAAATTGACCGTCAGGAACTAAAAAATGTAAATGGTGGAATCATCATCAGAGACAGAACTTGTTGCTTTTATAACGAAGACAATATCTGTTGTGAGTGGGCTCCTGATCTATGGAGTTGTAGAGGTATCAAATGTTAATACAACCATATGAAAAAAGAAAGCGTACTTATTATTGGGTACGCTTTTTTATTTATTCCGGAATCCAGACACTTACATTGCCGGCAGGTACAGGAAAATTTCCCCAACCATTTTCATCGATGGGGATCTTATTTTTAAACCTTTTTAATAGGTCCTTACACTTTTTTCCGGCATATCGCTTTCCTATTTCCATCGGCTTATTGTAAGCATCTTTATTGCTAAGAACTACAGCACAGCCTGTATGAGTTTCATCACCTTCGCGTATCCATCCAACACAGTTGGCATCCTCGAAATAATCTCGCTGTTCTCCATAAGCATGATCTTTTCTGGCTTTCAGAAGCTCTTCAATACCATCTATTTTAGGCATAAATATTTCCTGATCATTTCCTTCTTTATCTTTGTCAGTATAATGGGCACCATACAAATCCGGATAAAAAACACATGGATACCCATCCTTTCGCAATAGAATCAAAGCATAGGCAATAGGTTTGAACCAAGGTTCAACAGGAGCTTCCAAATCCTGCAACGGCTGCGTATCATGATTAGCAACTATACTCACTGAATGTAAAGGATCAGCTTGGGTGAGGGTTTCATCAAAAATTCTTCTGAGATCATAGGAAGCCCCTTCTTTAGATGCATTATGAAAATTGTTTTGCAGTGAGCTGTCAAAAAGACTCATACAGCCCTCGGTTACTTCAATATACTTTTGAAGCAGATGAAGATATCCGGGAGCCCAGTATTCTCCTACAGCAAAAATGTTTTTTCCGGTATTGGAGCGGAGCAGCGTGAGCCATTCCTTATAAAAGTCAAAGGAAATATGCTTTAAAGCATCCAGTCGAACACCATCAAAATTTGTTTCGTCAAAATACCACTTGGCCCAGGTATTAAGCTCTTCGCGAACAAAAGGATTTCTATGCTCAATGTCATTATACATCAAGTAATCATAATTTCCTTTTTCATCGTGGATCATTTCCTCCCAATCATTGCCATATTCAGACTGTATCTTATAAATATGAGACTCCATACCTTCCGCATAATCTACACCACTGAAGCAAGTGAAATTCCATTCAAAATCAGAATGTTTTTTTCCTCTTCCCGGAAAAGTAAACTTGGTATAGGATTCTATTTCCATAACATCGGAAATCACTTTTTCTCTGTTGTTTTCATCCACTTTTACCACATTGAACTTCTCCAGTTCATCACCCCCGGCTTTATGGCCCAAAACAATATCTACAATAACCTCTATATTTTGTTTTTTTAAAGCGTTGATTGCTTTTACATAGTCTTTTTTAGTTCCATATTTGGTTGGCAGGGTTCCTTTCTGGTCAAATTCTCCGAGATCATAAAGATCGTAGGTATCATATCCTACCGAGTATCCACCATTTGCCCCTTTATAAGCAGGAGGAAACCATACAGAAGTTATTCCCAGTTTCGCCAGGTATTTGGACTGTTTTTCGGCTGCTTTCCATAGCTTTCCATCACCTTCAGAATACCAGTGGAAAAACTGAATCATTGTTGGGTTCATATAATTTGCTGATTTGTGGAATACAAGTTAGCGAAAAAATATGACCTGTTAATTTTCAAATTCTTTAAACGGGATTTTTAGTTGAACGGAAACCAGCTTTTTTTCTTCCGTGTTCAAATGAGAAAGTGATAGCCCAAGCAAGCGAACAGCTTTATCAAATGGGCGTAGCTCCCAAAGTTTTTTTCCTGTATTGAAATATTCTTCCGGAGACGTAAAGTACTCCTCTCTGGTTACACTTCTTGTAAAAAGCGAGAAATCCTTATACTTAATTTTTAAGGTTAAAGTTCTTCCGAGAATATTATTTTTCTGTAAACGTTGATGAAGTTCCTGGCTCAGGCTCTCCAGTTTTTCATTGATTTGCTGTTCATCAAAAAGATCCTCAAAAAAAGTTCTTTCCACAGCCACGCTTTTCTGAATCCGATGAGGTTTTACTTCAGAAGTATGAATACCGCGAACGACATTATAATAATGCTTTCCTGATTTTCCAAAGATTCTTACCAGATCTTCCAAGGTTCTTTTCTTTAAATCTTTTCCTTTGTAAATGCCTAAACTAAACATTTTGTTAGCAGTAACCTTTCCTACACCATAAAATTTTTCCACAGGTAATTCTTCTAAGAAGTTTTCCACTTTGTCAGGATGGATGGTTTTCTGACCATTAGGTTTATTAATGTCGGAAGCTACTTTGGCTAAAAATTTATTCACAGAAATTCCTGCAGATGCAGTTAAACCCGTTTGTTCAAATATTTTCTGACGAATCTCCCTTGCAATCTGGTTGGCAGATTCTATTTCTTTTTTATTTTCGGTAACATCAAGATAGGCTTCATCTAATGAGAGCGGCTCTACAAGATCTGTGTATTCATAGAAAATGTCACGGATCATTTTTGAGATTTCTTTATAGCGTGCAAAACGGGGCGGAACAAAGATAAGATCTGGACATTTCTCTTTGGCTGTTTTACTAGGCATAGCAGAACGAACCCCATATTTTCGAGCCTCATAACTTGCAGCAGCTACTACACCTCGGTGTTGACCACCTACAGCAATAGGTTTTCCTCTAAGTGCAGGATTATCATATTGCTCTACAGAAGCATAAAATGCGTCCATATCTACGTGAATAATTTTACGAAGCGGCAAAGAAAAATCCATATGACAAAGATATGGATTCCTGTATTTATGGTAAATTTTTTATATCAGGAAGCTTGAAGTTTAGAGAGGAAATTGACAATCATAGTATCAAATTACTTCCTGCTTCCATCTTCCCGCCCTTTCACGGCTTTAGTCGCATGGTAAGAAGATGAGGTTCAAAACCTGCTTTTTCATAAGCTTTTATAGCAGATTCATTTTCAGCATACACATCCAGTCTTATTTCTGAAACTCCTCTGGATGTTGCCCAGTTGATAAGCGCATCAGTAATTATTTTATTGACACCTTTTCCCCTGTGTTCAGGTTTTACATACATAAAACCCAGATAAGCATAGCTCTTAAATTTATTATAATCTTTCTCTGAATTTTTGATAAGAGCATAACCGGATGCGATAATTTCATTATTGTCTTCTACAACAACTAAAGTTGCCTCCGGTGATTGTATGAATTCATTCAGATCATAATAATGGATTTCGCCATCAATCAATGTACTGTTAAAAGGCCTTTCTGCAGAAACAATTCCCTGCTCAAAGGTTAAAAGGATTTCTAAATCCTGTTCTGTGGCTTCTCTTGTGATCATGGTATAAGAAATAGATGAAGTTTAAACATTCCGCTTTTATGGAGTGTTTAAACTTCAAGGTTTTGATGTTTTAAAAATTATTTTAAAAGTTTGTCTATGGTCTGCTGAATCTCAGGATCTTCCGGAGAAATAGCGTAATATTTTGCAATAGCAGATTTCTGATCGATAATCATATATCTTGGAATCCAGTTAAGATCCACATAATTGTTGAAATCATTTTTCCAGCCTGATGCAAACCAGTAATTATCTTTTTCTTTCATGTTGAATCTTACAAGACTCTTATCAAATCCTTCTTTAGATCTTTCCAGTGATAAGAAAACAAAGTCAACATTAGGGTTGTTTTTTTCTAATATTTCAGCTTTTGGGAGTGCCTGAAGACAGTCTCTACACCATCCGGCCCAGAAATCGATCACCAAAACTTTTCCTTTATGCTGATTTAATATTTCCTGGATGGTAATTGCTTTTCCATCCTCATCTTCCAGTTTTTGTTTTAAGGCTTCTTTGGAAAACCCTGTTTTAAGAGCAGTAGGAATTTTTTGTGCATAGCTTAAGCCAAACACACCCATCATAAAAATTAATAACAACTTTCTCATTCTACAATTTCATTTACACAAAACTAAGCAATGAATACCAATTCAAGATTATTTTTTTATGAATTGGGAAAAATTTATATTATTGACAATTTCTATGAAATTATACAAATAGTTGAGGAAAAAAACATCTGCCAAACCCTTAATTTGAAAAACCTCCAGAGGGGTGGAATATCACGTCTTCGATTGAATAACTGTAAAACTTTTTATTGATAGTTTTTAATCAAGCCTTTTACTATGGTAATTACATTCGGCATTGCTTTATTGGCAGCATTCAAAACTTCTTCATGAGAAACAGCAAAGGCAATGTCTGGTCCTCCAAGATCAGTAATTACAGACATACAAAATGCATTCATACCCATGTGTCTGGCAACGATCACTTCAGGAACGGTACTCATTCCTACCATATCACCGCCAATAGCTTTAATCATTCCGTATTCGGCAGGAGTTTCAAAAGTAGGGCCTTGCAGGGCAACGTAGATTCCCTGATGGATTTTAATATTGTTTTCTGCAGCAGCCTGTTCCGCTACAGCAATCATTTTTTTGTTGTAAGGTTCGCTCATATCCACAAATCGTGGTCCGAGCTCATCAATATTTTTGCCTCGAAGCGGATGTTCAGGCATCATATTGATGTGATCTTTTAGAATAACGATATCTGCAATACTATAGGCAGGATTTACACCACCACAAGCATTGGAAAGAATAAGGTTTTTAATTCCCAATGAATGAAAAATTCTGATAGGGAAAGTCACAGTTTCCATAGAATGTCCTTCATAATAATGAAAACGGCCACTCATCATCAGTACTTTTTTCCCTTCCAATATTCCGTAGATAAGTTTTCCGGTATGTCCTACCACTGTAGTTTGTGGAAAATTGGGAATATCTTTGTAGTCTAAAACTTGGATCGGTTCTACTTCATTCTGCAGCTTCCCAAGTCCGGATCCTAAAACAACAGCAAAATCAGGAGTGTCCTGAATGATATTCTTGATAAACTTTGCTGTCTCTTTAATTTTTTCTAACATAATCTAAGATGATTTGATTGAATTCTTCCTTTTTATCAATAATTACATTGATAGGCCAGTAGTAAACAATTTCTCTAAGATAATCAAAAGTTTTCAGACGAACATAATCTTTCTCTGTGGTTAATATCAGCTTATATTCTCCTAATTTTTTATATTCCGCAAGGATTTTTTTAATATCATCATCTGTGAAATTATGATGATCTCTGAATTTCAGATGGGTAACCCTTTTTGAGAATTTTGCCAGATGCTCCAACAGTGGTTTTGGATTGGCAATCCCTGTAATCAGTAGAATATCATAATAGTTCAGATTGTTATCCGGAAGCATTTTATCCTTTCCATATACATTTTCGTCATAACCGATAGATGAAAAGAATACTTTTTGGTTATGAGAAGGTCTGATTCTTGAAATATAATACCTTTTGGTTTCCTCTGTAAGCTCATCAGGACATTTGCTGACCATAATGATATCTGCTCTTCTTGAGCCCGCTCTGGATTCTCTAAGATCTCCGGCAGGAAGAAGATAGTCTTTAAAAAACGGATCATTAAAATCAGTCATCAGAATATTGAATCCCGCTTTAATAGCGCGGTGTTGCATAGCATCATCCAAAATCAGTACTCCAAGATCCATGTCTTCAATCACTTTTTTGGCACCAGGAACACGTTCTTCTGAAACAGCAATCACAAAACGGTTTTTAAAACGTTCAAAAAGCTGCATGGCTTCATCCCCTACAACCTTGTAGTTGCTCTCATAATTCGTTACTTCATAGCCTTTAGTAAGCCTTCCGTAACCTCGTGAAAGGACTCCGGTTCTGTAATGTTTGGATAAATATTGAGCGAGATACATCACCATAGGCGATTTTCCGCTTCCGCCCACAGAGAGGTTACCGACATTAATTATCGGTGTCTTGAATTTTGTCGACTTAAAAATCCCCAGATCATACATTGTGTTTCGGATACCCGTTACCATATGATAAGCAAGGGAAAAAGGATAAAGGTACCATCTTTTCATACGAATGCAAAAATAGGAATTTTCATAAGCATTGGAGTAATATTCTCAAAGACTTTTCAACAAATATTTCGTTAAATTAAAGTATTTTTGTGGAGTTATACCATTACATTGAGATACTTTATAGAATTTTCTTACAACGGAAAGAATTATTTTGGCTATCAAATACAGCCGGATGCTATTTCTGTGCAGGAAGAACTGGAAAAAGCACTTTCCACCATTTTAAGAGAAGAGATTAAAACTACCGGTGCCGGAAGAACGGATACTGGTGTTCATGCTAAAAAAATATTTGCACATTTTGATACGGAGCAAGAGCTGAGCGATCAGCTTCCACGAAGACTGAACAGTTTTCTGCCACCTGATATTTCAATTGATAGAATTTTTAAGGTAAAAGATGATTTTCATGCCCGTTTCGACGCAACCTATAGAACCTACGAATATTATATTTCGTTGGAGAAAAATCCGTTTACCCAAGAATCTGCCTGGCAGCATTGGAAGAGATCTTTGGATCTCAATAAAATGAACGAAGCCTGTAAAATTCTTTTTGAATATGAAGATTTTACAAGTTTTGCCAAATTAAAAACCGATAATAAAACGAACATCTGCAAAATGTATATCGCAAAATGGGAACAGAATGGGGCAGATCTGAAATTTACCGTTTCTGCCAACCGCTTCCTGAGGAATATGGTTCGCGCTATTGTAGGAACAATGGTGGAGATTGGTACAGGAAAATTAAAACCGGAAGATCTTCGGAGGGTCATTGAAGATAAAAACCGTAATGCTGCTGGAACCTCTGCTCCTGCCCATGGATTATATCTCGTAGATGTAGGCTATGAATTTTAAATAAAACCTAAAAAACTATAATCATGTTATCAATTCTTATTCTTATTGGAGCGTATCGATATTATGCCCGGTTAGCAGAAAAATTCGGAAAAGTAAAATGGCAGCTGGGGCTTTTAGCTGTAGGGGTTTACCTGGGTACTCAGATTATTTTAGGAATGTCTTATGGTGTTTATTTAGCTTCTACTGATCCAGAGGCAGTAAATAATCTAAATTATACAGGCTTTTCTGCCGCTAATCTTGTTGGTTGGTTACTTTCTCTTCTTGCGGTATGGGGTGTTTATCTGCTTCTTGAAAGAAGATATAAGAATGAAAATCTGCAAAAGCCCTCCATAGAAATTCAACAGATCGGGAAGATTTCGGAAGATTCAAAGAATTGAAAAATAAAGCTTTCAAAAGTATCCGTAAAAATAAGCTTATCTGTGAAAGATATTCATTCTGTAAATGATAGGTATCTTACATTTTCTATGATGATTTGCAAAAGTTGTACAGGCTGACAATTTATAAAGTCTTATTTTTGCATAGAATTTTAATTCTTTTCTTCGATTCGTATAATGAAAAAACAAGATACCTGGGGAATTGTAAAAAGGCTGTTCTTTATTGGAATGAAGTTTCGTTCTTGGTTCATCCTTACTTTAATAATTTCCGTAATACTCTCTATAGTTTCTACTTACAGACCATATCTGACCATGGAAGTGGTGGATAATGACATCACAAAGCTGCAGGATAAAGCTTTGATGATGAAACATATCTATATCCTTGTGGGATTGGTGTTTGCAGAAACCATTTTAAATTTTTTCCTGGTTTATTTTTCAAACTTTATCTCACAGAATGTAATCCGGGATATCAGAGAGCGTTTATATTCTAAACTGATTTATTTCAAAACATCATTCTTTGATAAAACACCGATTGGTCAATTAGTAACCCGTGCGGTAGGAGATGTAGAAACTATAGCAACAGTGTATACAGACGGATTTCTGATGGTTTTCGGAGATATTCTGAGAATTGTATTTGTGTTGGTGATGATGTTCAGTACAAACGTTCATCTGAGTTATATTACGCTTGCTATTCTGCCTTTAATGGTGATGATCACAAGGTTTTTCCAGAAAAGGCTTAAAAAAGCTTTTGGGGACGAAAGAAACTGGACGTCTACACAAAACTCTTTTGTACAGGAAAGGTTGGCAGGAATGTCTATCATTCAGGTATTCAACAGGCAAGAGTCAGAATTTAAAAAATTTGATGATATCAATATTACGCTGAAAGGAGCATTGTTGAGAACTGTTTTCATCTTCTCATTGTTCTTTCCTGTGGTAGAACTTATTTCTTCATTATTTATTGGATTTATCTTGTTTTATGGTGGATATATTACGATCAGTGCCGGGGTAGTGATTGCTTTTATTCAGTATATCTCAATGTTGATTCGTCCTTTAAGACAGATTGCAGACCGATTCAATAATATCCAACGAGGAATTGTAGGGGCAGAAAGAGTACTGGGGTTAATGGATGAAGATAATTCGATGACCAATACAGGGATAGTGAAAAAAGATCACTTTGCCGGTAAAATTGAATTCCAGAAAGTGCACTTTGCCTATGATGAAAAACAGGAAGTACTGAAAGGTATTGATTTTAAGGTGAATCCTGGGGAAACCGTTGCCATTGTAGGCGCAACCGGAGCGGGTAAATCCACCATTATCAGTTTGATTACAAGACTTTATGATATCAATTCAGGAAATATTCTTATCGATGATGTGGATTTAAAAGACTATGAGCTTTATAATCTGAGAAGTCATATCGGAGTAGTATTGCAGGATGTATTTCTTTTTCATGGAAGTATTTTTGAAAACCTTGCGTTTGGAGACGATAGTATCACCCTTGAAAAGATAAAGGCCGGAGCTAAAGAAATTGAAGTAGATCAGTTCATTGAACAGCTTCCGGGCGGCTATGATTATGTTGTAAGTGAAAGAGGGTCATCTATTTCCTTAGGTCAAAGACAATTACTGTCTTTCCTGAGAGCTTATTTATCAGATCCAAAGATCCTGATTCTGGATGAAGCCACTTCTTCCATTGACCATGAAAGTGAAAAACTGATTCAGAGAGCCACGGAAAAAATTACCAGAAACAGAACGTCCATTATTATTGCCCATAGACTTTCCACTATTGAAAAAGCAGATAAAATTATTGTGATGGAGCATGGTAAAATTGTAGAAGAGGGAAGGCATTTGGAACTTTTGGATAAAAACGGATACTACGCTACTTTATACAAGGCACAACTTCGACATGAAGTGGAATTGGAAGAAGAAAAGGAAGCAAAATAAAAACGTATTTGAATCTATAAAAAAAGAGAGCAAATGCTCTCTTTTTTGTTATTGAAAGGATCTAGAATTTTAATTTTTTAGTCAGTACCTTTCCATCTTTTAGAACAACATTCACTATGATGATTGTGCTCCTTTGATTGACAGGAAATCTAAATTCAGAAGCATTGATGTCTGTTCTGTTTACCAATAGCTTTCCTGATGCATCATAGATATGAAATGAAGCAATTTTTGATTCCCCTTTTACATATACTGAATTTTCATCCTTGGTGATGAATGAACTATTTTTTGAAGTTATATCATTTACAGATAATGAAGCCTGCGGTACTATGGTTACGGAATAATCTTCCACTTGCCCATATTCTGGAGTATAGCATGACGTAATGGTAATACCTGCCAAATCACCGATAACCCTCATTCTTAAAGGAGTATTTAATACAGCATCTGATGGAGGGGTGACAGAAGCAGTCGCAAATGAACCACTGGTTACTCCCGTTTGATTTAAAATCGCTTCTGTAATTTCATTAAACTGACCATCATTGTTGTAATCAATATATGCTTTTATTCTGTGACTGTTATTTAGTCCCGGAGCAACCTGGATGGTAGTGGCTGTATTGCTGGGAATTGTCGTTTTGCTGATTCCCATACAGTAGTTGCCGGTAAAGTTTTCATAGAAGTTATTAATTGCCTGTTTGTAGCTGTTGGAAGAGTTATTGATGCTCCCAAACTTTACTGAAGTAATTCCAATGTTATAATTTCCAGGAGCATTTATTGTTGTTGGAGTACATGCGCCAGTAAGAGATACACTGTTATTAGGAGTTATACTTGCAGCAACCGGAGAGTTGATTAATGATTGTCTGTACTTCAGAAGTTGTGCTGTTGCACGATCTGTTTGTCCCTGAGTAAATAAATCTCTGAAGCAAAAGGTATAAGCCATTACATTTCTTTCCCCACCAGCATAAAGCTGGCTGGTACATGGGTTGATTTGTCCGGTCTGGCAATTTCTAGGAACAGAGGTATGATAAAGACTTTTCATAGGTTCAGTATCACATACCAAATCACCATTCAGGGTACAATCTGTATTGGCAGGGCAATCTCCTGTAGTAGCATTATATCCTTCGTGGGTATGTCTTAGGCCTAAAGCATGGCCAAACTCGTGAGCAAGGGTTTGTGCATTGACTGCCGAGGCGCTGGTGGCCATAAAGGAATAATCGTTGCTTCCTCCCGGATAATAAGCATATCCATTTAATGCTCCTGCGTTGGATGTTAGTTTTTTCACAACATAGATATTGTAGTATTTGCTAGTGTCCCATTGCCCCATTGCCGTAATTTGTGTTGCAGGTACAGCATTGGTGGTATTGTCATCATTTACTCCGCCACTTACGTATTTTGGAAGGCTGGAAGCATCAATTCTATTAATACCATTGGTAGGATTGCAATTAGGGTCTACCTTCGCAAAAACAAATTTTACAGGTAAAGGAGAGCTTGTAGCGGCCATTCCACTGGATGCATTTCCTGCAAAAACACCATTGGTATAGTTTACCCAGGCAATGATATCAGCATCGGATTTGTTATTAATGCTTCCTATTGGGCTTCCATCTCCTACAACATGTATAACAATTGGGATTTCATAGATCTGGTTTTGACCATTCTTCGCCGCTAATTTGCCGCTCTTGACCATTTTTGATAATTCCAGATTGAAGGTATCATCCTGAACCTTTTCATTGGGGAACTTTGCGTAATGTTTTCTCATTAATTCGTCAGTTCCACATTCTAAAAATTCTACATTCTGTGAATAAAAATTTGAAGATAAAGTTGTTGTAATAAGCAGAAATAATAGTTTTTTCAAAGTTATTTATTTAAGTGTTGTTTTTTCTACACCAAAAATAAATAAAAAAACAATAAGGGTCAGTGCTTTTTAAAACTGCAGAAAACAAAGTTTTGAGTGGTTTCGAAAGGAGTCGTATGATCTTCCATAATACATTGGAGCTTATCGAAACTTTCTATAAATTTTTCAGAAAGAGAAGCCTCATCATATTGCTGAATATCCAGTCCGCTGCATTGAGTTGGTCCATGTTTGGAAAAGGTTCCTAGAACTAAAAATTTATTTATATTTTTCTCTGCAATATCAATATATGCTGAAATCTGCTCCGGAGTTGTTAAGAAATGGAAGGCCGCTCTGTCATGCCAGATATCATAAGTTTCAGCAGGTTCAAATGCTGTAATGTCTGTAGTAATCCATTTTACCTTCTTTGCCTGGTCTCCGAGCCTCTCTTTTGCTTTTTCCAAAGCCTTGGCAGAAATATCCAATACAGTAATATTTTCATAACCTTCTTCAAGCAGAAAATCAACCAGAGTACTATCTCCACCACCAATGTCAATGATTTTAGCTTCTTTTCCCAATCCGAAAGAATGAATAAAATCAAGGGATGTTTGAGGTTTTTCCTGTGTCCAGCTTACCTGGTCAGGATTTTTAGTTTCATACACATTTTCCCAGTGGTTTTTATTGGTGGAAGAATTCATGAGTCCTTTAATTGATTATTTATTTGTTCAAATTTATTAATTAATTCGTCAACTTTTCCTTGTTGTTTCTTTATAGTTTTAGGTCTGATATAAAACCAATTGAAACCTATCCATATCAAAGTTATGGTATATACTAAAATGGCAGAAACGGATGACATTTTTAGAGCATATTCATACATATACAGGCATATTCCAAGGAACAGCATAATGAAATACAGATTAAGCATAGTGGTTTGCATAAACTTCTGTTTATTCTTAACCAGATATAGATTCTGGAGATATTCACTGTTAGATTGGGTATTGTCAATTTTATAAAAAATCATAAACATTCTGTTGTAAGCCAGCAAAAAAATAACCATAGCCAGAATGACAAGCACAATCCCGATTTTTGTACTGGTAAACTGGGGCTGATAACGATACCATATAAAAGCAATGCATAAACTGGTTGCAATCAATAGGAGATTGGTAAGGATCAGTTTGCGAAGGTTTTCATTTTTAAACTTTTTCAGTCTGTTAAGGAGTTCTTCTATATTAGGTTTTGGAGAAGCCTGCTGCTTCCAGATATTTTTAAAATCAATATTAGTATCCATTGTGCTTAAATTTTTGTGTTAATTTTTCTTTGATCCTATGAATTTTTACCCGGATATTGGATTCTGAAAGTCCTACAATATGTGCTATTTCAGCTTGCTTTACTTCTTCCAGTTCCAGAGAGATAATGATTCTGTCCGTTTCCGGAAGCTCGGAAATAAACTGATACAGCATTTGTATCTGAGGCTCCATAGATTCCTGTTTTTTTTCTTCCAGATTGATGGGGAGGTCTGTTTTGGAAAATCTTTTTTCCTTTTCAATCTGTCGGAGACAATTATTGGAAGCGATTCTGAAGATCCATGTTCCGATGCTGGATTCATTTCTAAATTTCGGGAGCTGCTGCCATACGATGATGAAGGTTTCCTGAGCTAGATCCTGAGCTAGATCGGTATCATTGACATATCCCATACACAAACGGAATATCTTTTGCCAGTAGAGTTCGTAAATATCCTCAAATACCATTATTTCGAAGATAAAAAGTTATTGAGCTGATTAAAATACCATTCTTTATCATCATACATAATGAAATGAAGTCCTTTTGTGGAATATTGAAAATTGGCGTTTTTAAGATTTGTATACTGTGCTTCAATTGATGGTTTCATAAATACAAAATAAGATTCCAGAAGAATAAGAGAAGGACATTGTATATTTTTGATGGTTTCCCTGAGATCAGTATTATAGAAATCGCAGTACATTTTGGCAAATGTTTTTCTGTCAGATTTCATGCTCCAGTCAATGACGGTACTCTGCATAGAAGTATCTGCAAGAAGGCGAGGGATAGACTGAGTCTGCATTTTACGGAAGTCTTCATCGGTCATTGTTGTAAATTTAGTAATGGTTGATGAGCAATCGTTGTTTTCTTTGGACGTAAAATTAGGATTAGAGATTGCAGCCAGGCAGGGTAAAGTATCTACAATAACAATTTTGCCTACCAGCTCCGGATAATCCGCTGCGATGGCCAGCGCAAGACCGCCTCCCATACTGTGTCCAATGATAACAGGTTTTTCAATTTTATAAGCCTTTATATAAGCTGCAATTCCCTTTTCCCAATCCTTGAAGCTGGCATCAGCATCAGGTTTTGCTCCTGCAAATCCCGCCATGGTTAACGTATAGCAGGTAAAATCTTTTTCAAACTTTGCAGTTGTTTCATTCCATACATCTCCTGAAGAAGCAAATCCGGGAATAAGAATTAAAGACTGTTTTCCCTTTCCGGTTTTCTTTACCTCAAACGGGTATGTTTTTTCCTGACCAAATATATTACATACTGCTGCAAAAAATAACATGATGATAAGGAGGAATGTAAATTTTTTCATGATTTCTAAAGTTTTAAGGTTTATTTGTCTTTTAGAGACCTGCCTTTTTAAAATGTTACACTGTTTTTTTATTTTTTTTGAAAAAATATTATCTCTTCTGTGCAATCCGTTATGATAAGGGAAAAATACCATTTGAAATTTTATAATTATTCTTTCTCTACGGTTAGATTTTTAGAGACAGATATGATAAAAATCATGATTCATGCGATGTTTAGGTCTGTTTATCTGTATTTCCTCTCTGGTATGTGATTAATGTGGTTGTGAAATAAATTAAATTTTTACATTTTGGGTGTTTAAAATTAAAAAATAATGAGTTAATAGTATTTATATTGGTAAAAATTATTAAATTTATTGAAAGTTTAAGTCGCTGCCCCGGGAAGTGATGGGGTAGGTAGACAAAAATGGAATTTTTAACTAAAAACTAAAAAATATAAATGAGTAATAATATTCAAGATGAATTTAAAGTTTTTAAGGACGAACTAAAAAAACTTAATATCGAAGTACAGAAAGTAGTAAAAGTAGGAAATGGAAGTATGGATTTTCATGAAGTTTTCTACAAATCACCGCGATATGAAGAGGTGAAGACTGTGTATGTTCAGCGTCATAATCTGGACAATATGATAGAAAAATTCAAACAAGCTTATCACTAAAATATAACCGGCGCCACAGATTTTCTGCGGCGCCGGTTTTCTTATAAAGTGTATAGTTAAATATCTGCGAATAGGTCAGGTTCTATTAAGACAGTAGGATAAACGAAAACAGTCATTAATCTTTATCCAGTGTTGAAGTATGCTTAGTATCCTTCATTCCAATATATACTACGAGGGAGAATAAGATACAACCTGTAATATACCAGTAAAAATATTCTTCAGAACCAATCTTTTTAAACCAAAGTGCAATATATTCTGCAGTTCCTCCAAAAACAGCTACTGTTATAGCATAGGGCAAGCCTACACCCAGAGCTCTGATCTCAGACGGGAAAAGTTCTGCTTTTACAACCGCATTAATAGAGGTATATCCACTTACAATGATCAATGCGGCCATGATCAGGAAAAATGCACCCCACATCGAAGTTGTGGTGCTTAATGCGGTGAGAAGCGGAACAGTACAAACCGTTCCCAATATTCCGAATCCCAGAAGTAAAGGACGTCTTCCGATCCTGTCAGAGAGCCCTCCGAATACAGGTTGGAGGCATGCGAATATAAATAGAGAAATAAAAGAAATTAAGGTGGATTGTTCCTTGCTGAGATGAACCGTGTTCACCAGGAATTTCTGCATATAAGTTGTATAGGTATAGAACGCAAGTGTTCCTCCCAAAGTAAGACCTACCACAGTCAGTAAAGCCTTAGGATGGTTGAGAAGCTCTTTAATGGTTCCTTTTTTCTTTTCGTTGAGCTCTTTTTTATTTTCAAAAGCTTCTGTTTCATGGAGATTAGCACGCAGGTATAATGCTATAATAGAAAGCATAGCTCCGATGACGAAAGGAATTCTCCAACCCCAATCTTCCAGTTGAGCTTCTGTTAATAATAATTTCTGTAAAATCAGCTGAATTCCCAATGCGATAAGTTGCCCACCTATCAGTGTCACATATTGAAAACTCGAATAGAAACCTCTTCTGTCTTCCGTTGCCATCTCGCTGAGATAAGTGGCTGAAACACCATATTCTCCACCCACACTTAATCCCTGTAATAACCTTGCAATTAAAAGCATGATGGGAGCCATGATCCCTATGGTTTCATAGGTTGGGGTAAGTGCGATAAGTAAGGATCCAAATGACATAAGCAGTACAGAAAGAGTCATTGCTCTTTTTCTACCGATTTTGTCAGCGATACTTCCAAATAGCCATCCTCCGATAGGACGCATAAGGAAGCCCACAGCAAATATTCCGGCAGTATTCATCAATTGGGCATTGAGGTCAGAATCCGGAAAAAAGGAATTGGAAAAATAGATGGCAAAGGCAGCATAAGCATACCAGTCATACCATTCAACAAGATTTCCTATAGATCCGCCAACAATGGCTTTTATTCTCTGAGCAGTATTAATTGGAGTCGTATTCATAATGAGTAAGATATTAAATTTTTTAAAGTACAATTTGCAGTGACAGAAGAAATTCACCTTTTCTGTCAAAAATAGTTTTGGATGCGATATCATATAATGGCCTGCTGCTATATTGAGCAACAATTCTTGCATTCTGACCATATAAATAAAAATTGGCGCCTATATCATAATAGCTTCCGCTTTGGTTGAGAGCCTCCATATTTTTAAGAGCGTAATTAAAGAAAGACTGAATTTTTAGCACTTTACTGAATTTCGGAATAACAAAACCTGCCTGTGAAAACCAGATGTTTCCCGTTCCCATCAACACTCTGTTATTTCCGGCTCCTTCCATTGCTCGTTGCCCTGTAAATAAAGGATCTGGAGTGCCGGGATTAAGAAGTCCACTCATTCTTAAATAATTGGGACCATAATTGTAATTATAATATACCGAATAGAGTGTAAGTCCCATTTCCTTGCTTTTATTGCCTAAGGGTATTTCCGAATAGACGTCAGCTCCAAAAATATTGGCGGGATGAGATTTAAAAACATTTTCTGAAGGCTGGCTTTGTGTAGCATCTTTACTTGTATAGAACCCGGCTCCGATATTCAGAACTTTTTTCGCTGCGAGGTTATTTCCGGCTAAAAAAGAAGTGACAGTTGTTTCTTTAGTAAAGAACTGATAAAAGGCATATCCGGAGTAAGATAATTTTCCACTTTGATTATTGTCTACTGAAGGTCCTTCAACCACAGGTTTCAAGTTGGTAGCAAAAGGTTTATTGACGCTGAATCTGTAGTTAAGCCTGTTGAGCTCTCCGTGGATAAATACTCCCAGTTGTCTGGAAAACTGATCCGCAATTTCAATGGAAGGAAAATTAAAAATTGGAATATCACCTGCAAGCATTTTGGTAGTACTGGCACTGGTAAGGCGGCTAACCCCATTCCATGAATGCAAACCTGCTCCCAGATAAAGAGTATTCTTATTGGGTTTTCCTGTGTGAAAATTATTTCTTGGGATAATAGCCAGCTCATTATAGGCATCATGGAAAAAGAATGGTGCTTTTTTTCCAGCCCCATTATTACCAGTTCCGGTTCCCCCGCCTGAAATAAAACTCTGATTATTAATCCCCATTTGCAGGAAGACAGAATAATAGGGAGTCAATTGACTTTGAATTGTTAACCTCATTCTCCGGATTCCAGCATCATAAGTTTGTTCCTGGGATACCCCATTGACACTGGTGCCCGGATTATTTTCAATACTTCGAAGCCAGATCTGGCTGGAAATACCAAATTTAATCCATTGATCGCCTTTAGAGTTGAGCTTTACTTTTAGCTCTCCAATGTCCAGAGGAGTTTTCTCTAAAGAATTTTCCTCGGTAGTTTTTTTGATACTGATCGTATCCTGGCAATAGCTGTATTGCATGACGAGTACACATAAAATAATGAGTCGTTTTTTCATAAGTGCTTTTGTTTGCACCTAAACAAGATATAAATTCTGAAGAAATTCTGAAGTTTATACGGAATTTGAGATTTTATTATTATCTTTTTGTTAATCAGTGGTTTGTTTTGGGAGATTTACTTTTATTGTATGTAGATTATTCTCAAAATGATAATAGATTTCTGTGTTGTAAATCTCCAAAATCTTCTTCACAAGTGCCAAACCTATCCCAATAGAGTTTTGATTAGGGTTTCCGCGCTTGAATCTTTTAAACAATTCCTCCGTAGGAATACTAGGTGGATTTCCGGTATTTGAAATCTGTAAGGATGCTTCTGTAAGAATTATAGAGATTTTTCCATCATGTACATTGTGTCTTTTAGAATTATTGATGAGGTTATTGATGACAATGGTTGCCAGGTTCTTATCAAAATCAAGAAATACCTCTTCCTTGATATCTTTTGTCACTGTCAGGTTTTGAATTTCAAACAGATCTTCAAAATAGCAGAGCCTTTCCTTTAATAATGTGGAAAAATTGAGAAGATGTACATCTTTTTTTTCAAAATGATCCAATTTTGCTAAAAGGATAAGAGACTGATTGATTGATGATAGCCTGTCCAGTTCATCATTCATTGATGAAAGCGTGATGAGTTGGTTTTCCGAAAGTTCACTATCCATTAAGAGTTCTATTTTTCCTTTGATAGAGGCTAAAGGAGTCTGTAATTCATGAGAAGTATTTTCTGATAATTCTTCCAATAAATGATAATCTTTTTTAGAGCTTTCAGACATTTTTTTGAGAAATGTATTCAGCGATTTAAATTCTTCTGTTTGAGTCTCCATTAAATTCATGGAGCGGCTGTCTCTCAAACTGAACTTTTTGATCTCGTCCATCGCATGATAAAAAGGCTCAAGAATTTTTTTGGAAACTAAAACACTGACAATAATGGTGAGAATAATAAGAAATACCATAATCCATGCGACAACCATGATGATACTAACCAAAAAATTGTTTTCAATAATTGTAATGTACCGTACACTTGTTATGGCGTATTTTTTTTGATGAATTACAGGATAAGTAACCACTGTAATTTTGTTGATATATGACTGAATACTTTTATTCCAGATGTATTTTTCTGTAATGATTTTTTCTTTTGTATAATGGGAAGTAGAAGGAAGAATTTTTACCTGGGTTTGTCTGTGAGCTGTAAGATAGTCATAATCAGGATCGTATTTAAGTTTGTTAGCCACATACGCATTCAAATCTTCGAGTTTAAGAATGGCTGATCGCATGGTTGCTCTTTCGAAAGCAAAATAAAGAATAGCAAATCCCGTAATAAGGACAAAAAATACAAGAATGGTAAATGCTCTGGCAAAACGAAAACTTAAATTCATTTGTCAATCCATTTATAGCCTAATCCGTATACGGTATGAAGATAGTCCTGTCCTCCTACATCAAGAATTTTTTTGCGTAAGTTTTTTAAATGCTGGTAGACAAAGTCTATATTATCAACACTATAGGTATAATCTCCCCATAGGTGGCTTGCAATAGCCTGCTTAGAAAGCATTCTATTCTGATTGTTGATAAAATAGATGAGAAGATGTAATTCTTTCTTAGTAAAATTAACTAGCTGCCCATTAATTTTACATCCTTTGGATTCCAGATCTATTGTAATTTCATTGAACGTGAGAAGATGATTCATTTCAGGAGTTTTTCGCCTCAGAACAGCTTTGATTCTTGAATGAAGCTCAGGAAGGGAAAAAGGTTTAGTAATATAATCATCTGCTCCATCGTCTAATCCTGTTAATTTTGTATCCAACGAATTTTTTGCTGAAACTATAATGACACTTGCCTGTGGCATATCATTTTTGATATGCCTTAAAATTTCCAGCCCATTACCATCAGGCAGCATAAGATCCAGAAGAATACAATCATATTCAAAGAGTTCAATTTTTTCTAAGGCCTCTTTTGTGGTAGAAGCTATTTCACAGATATAATCTTCTTTCTTGAGATAATCTATCGTATTTGCTGCAAGTTCTTTATGGTCTTCTATGATTAGGATTTTCATACCGGTATTAATCCAAAATAAGCAATTATTTGGTTTAAAGATAGAAAAAACCGTTCACAAAAGAATAATTTGTGATGATTTTGGATTTTTATTACGATTCTTAAAATCTATATCCCAGAGAAAGTCCGCTTCTGAAACCAGCCCATGGCCCGTCTACTTTTATTTTTGCTCCGGTAGCATTGGTTTCTACAGTGTATTTTACAAACGGAATATCCAGATTTTCTATTTCTTTTTTTAATTGTACCTGCATATCAGGAGTAAGAACATAATCTGAACTCATTGTAAAATCACCTTTTCCGCTTCCATAATGAGCGCCCGCAATCCAGAAATCAAGGACAAGGTTCTGGCTTCGGGTAAGGAAAAACTGTACGCCAACCATAAGCCCACCACTATTTCCTTTGGTATTTCCCTGGCCTTTTAATGGAATTTGATAGGTGACTCCATTTGGTCCGTTATAATCATAGTAGAAATCAAAAGTATTGGAAGAAACATCAGAATACCGGTAATAAGGAGCAAAATAAAATCCTTTTCCATACCCTTTTCCAATATAGAATCTGGGTTCAATGGTGAAATTGGTAGCTTTTACCCTTAAGTTTTCAAATCTTTTTTCATCTTTATCTTTCAGAAATGCATTGATAAAAGGAACTTTTCCTTCCGGCATGGTTCCGAATCCGATATTTAGGGAAAACCATTGATTGATAGCCCGCTCGTAAGACAGGTTGATATTTCTGAATGCATAAGCAGTAACATTCGTCTTGATGATATTCATCTTTTCATTCGAAACGTTCTGATTTTCCTGTGCCTGAAATACCGAGAACAGGAAAAATGGTGTGCATAGGATTACTTTTTTCATAATCTTATATTTTGTGGTGTAAACAAATAACAGCAAAAAACGGGCTGAATTTAACATAATAATTTGAATTTGTAGAAGAAAATATTAAAATTCTTAATGATAATGGTGTTTTTTTATTTTGAAATTAAAATCAATGTAATGGATTGTACCAATAGATTGTTCTAAAAGTATAACCATTCTGACATGAAAAAAACGATATATACCATTTGCTTTATTTCCGGAATTATGGCTTTTTCACAGGAAGCAAAAAATGATACCTTAAGTTATTCCGGGACAAAAGAACTGCAGGAAATCATTGTAAAGGCACAACGTAAGAAACAGTTTGCTGATAAAGCGGTATATACTTTTGATAAAGAAGCGCTGGAAAAAGCAAGGTATGCAAAGGATTTACTGGGTACACTTCCGGAACTGCATCTGGATCCGGTTTCTAATACTATTATGAGTACAAAAGGAGGTACTACTTTATTCCTGATTAACGGAGTTGAAGCTACAGATATGCAGATCAGGAGTGTAGCTCCAAGTGAAGTGGTCAAAGTGGAGTATTATGATATTCCGCCGGCACGATGGGCGACAAGAGCAGATACTGTTGTTAATATTCTGACAAGATCTACTGAAACGGGATATGTTTTTGGTGCTGAGGGCACTTCAGCATTGAATACCGGATTTGTGAATGCATCTGCTTACGCAAATTATACAAAAGGCAAGAATGATATAGGACTGGAATATTCAATTTATTTAAGAGATTACACAGACAGAAGGGTAAACAGTATCTATGATTATCAGTTGGAGGATCAGCATTACCGCTCTAATGAGGATAGAAAAGATCATTTTGGGTATACTTTTCAGACGGTGGCATTGCGTTATACCCGTCTGGTTCCTGATGACTATGCTTTTCAGGCAAAGTTGAACATGAATATTTTCAGCAGGTTTTCAAAAGGAACGGGCCAAAGTATTTTTACAGTAGATAATGCTACAGAAGAGCATGCTATGTTTAAAAATAATGGCTCAGATTATGTGATTCCAAAGCTGGATCTTTATTATTCTAAAAAGATCGGAACAAAGGATGAGATAAGTATTAATGTTGTAGGTTCTGATTATACTACCTATACTTCAGAAACGGCTAAAGAATGGGTAACAGGGACTGGCCTTTCCGTATATGATAATGATATGGTTTTAAAAGCAAAACAAACAAGTTTTGTAGGTGAACTGGCGCATACACACGATTTTGTGGCAGGTAAACTTTCATCGGGATATCGTATTTCAAACTCTTCAATATCCAATGATCTGAATAATCTTTCAGGATATTCTCGGTATAAAGTAAATTATTTGGAGCAATATCTATATAGTGAATTTGCAGGGAAAATAGATAAGTTCAGTTATCGTATTGGAGTAGGGCTGACGAATATTCATAATAAAAGTGCTGAAAATACTTTTGATGAATGGTCTTTTACTCCCAAAGTAGTATTGGCTTATCAGCTTAAAAACAATCAAAGTCTCCGTTTTACAAGCAGTTATAAACCGATAAGCCCAATGAGTGGCGCACTCAGTAGTAATGTTGTACAGCTGGCGCCCAATATTGTACAGAAAGGAAATCCCTTTCTTAAATCTCAGCAGAAATGGACCAATAGCTTAATGTATTCATTGAATAATAAGTATTTTGATTTTAATTTGAATGTATCTTATTCTTATACGAATCGGGTGATTAATCAGTATTATGTTTTGGGTGATACTTTTGGAGGGTATGCATTGACTTATGAAAATGGACAATATTCTCAGCAGGTTGGAGCTTTTATTTCAGGCTCGTATAAACCTTTCGGAAATAATCTTTTGATAATAAAAGCTAATTTAGCTCCTACTTATGAAATGATAAAGACCAGCACCGGAGCTGTGATTAAAAATGATTATCTCGCCAATTATTTTGTGCTGTCTTCGGAATATAAGAATTTCTCAGCCCAATATCAATTCAATATCCCGACGTATAGCCTTAGCGGAGCTTTCCTGAATACTAATGAAAACCAGAATAATATTTTTATTAGCTATAAACATAAAAGTCTTACCTTTTCTACAGGAATGTATTGGATAGGAATGCCTTCGGAGTATAAAACAAAAAGTTTACCTGAGAGTCTGGTGGATTATAAGATTCATACCCAGATTATGAACAATAAATCAATGTTTGTACTGGGATTAAGTTATGATTTTTCTAAAGGAAAGAAAACTGAAATTCAGAAGAAACTGAATAATGATACAGCTCCGGCTGCTACTTTTTAGAAAGTCAGGAAGCTGGGAGTGGGAAGTAGTAAGCTATTTAAAGGCGTAAAAAGAGATATCGATATTCCTTGGGAACTTCTTTTAGACCAAAAGGATAAAAAAACTCGTTCAACAGCTGTGAGCGAGTTTTTTTGTATTATTTTTTGATGAATTTTATATTCTTCTTAGTTTCAGGATTTTTTCCACTTACTTCAATAAAATAGGACGCTGGTGGAAGTTCCGAGATCTGTATGTTTCCGGAATTGAGATCAGTTGTTTTGAGAAGTTTTCCATCCAAGCTGTAAATATTCGCTTTTGAATACTGATCTGTATTTCCTTTAACTCTGATAAAATCCTGTGCAGGATTAGGGTATATGCTAAAGTTTTCTTTTTTAATTATAGTATTTACTCCTAGTGTAGCAATATTCAATGCAGCTGCACTTGAAGTCGTCTGATTGATCCCTAATCCAGGTACTGATAAATTGACGGTAGTAGCGCTAAGCAATGGATATCTGTGGGTGGCATCATAATACGAATAGGCGGTATTGGTAACAGAGCCTAAAGGATTAGTAAATGTTATGTCGATAGGTAAGTGTAAATTAAAATTTTGTACAAATTTTACCCTAAGGACATTGTTGTAAGTCTGGCCATTCAAAATCAATGTGCCATAAGCATCAGCCTGTGTAGATAAGGTGCCTACGCATATTCCGCTGGCTAAAGAGGCAGTGAAAGTTCCTTTGGCAGTATCATTCTGTGCGGGCCCGAAGGTGGTGGGATAATTGATATAAGTTCCGTTATCCATACTTAAATTTAAAGTGACTTGTGGATTTATAACTCCTGTAATTTCTAGCTTTGTAGGAGAAGCTTTATAAAATATAGTATTGGTTCCGTCAGACATTTTAATAGTAGACCCAGGAAAAGTGCTAATCTCAGTACCGGTTGGTGCTGTATAATTCATAGGTAAAGCAGTTCCCAAGGTAAGACTGCCGTTTGAAAAGACGACATTGGCTCCGATTGCAGAGTTATCCACAGTTCCGGTAACAAGTTTATTATCAACAATATCATTGAGAATAGGATCATGGGATGCTTTTGTAAGCGTGATCTGAGCTGAAAACATTGCAGAAGTTCCCAACAGAAAAAGGATAGATTTTTTCATGGTCAAATTTTTTATTAAAGTTAGTTAAAAAGATGAAATAATTTTTATATTAAGTTGTTTCTAATGAAATAATTAAATAAAAAAAACCGCCCAACAGTGTTGGGCGGTTATTCTGTGTATTAAATAAGGCTAAGTCTAGTTACTCATAATCATTGTACGGTAGGCGTGGATGTCTTCAATGGTTACCACACTCATCCCTTTTTTGATTGCAAAGTCTACGATTTCCGGAAGTCTTGCCATGGAACCGTCTTCATTGGTCAGTTCACAAAGTACGGCATCATCACCAAGATTAGCCATCTTTACAAGATCTACACTTCCTTCTGTATGTCCACGTCTTTCAAATACTCCATCTTTTTTAGCGATCAGAGGAAATACGTGTCCCGGACTTGCAATATGCTCAGCGATAGCATCTGTTGCAACAGCTGTTCTGATGGTTGTTACACGGTCTTTCGCTGAAACTCCGGATTCTACACCCTCTCTGGCTTCAATAGAAATGGTAAATGCTGTTTGATTTTTTGAATTGTTGTTTTCCACCATCGGACGAAGGTTCAGGTGCTTGCTTTTTTCCTCGGAAATGCATAGGCAAACGATCCCGCTGCATTCGCGGATCAAAAGTGCCATATCCTGTTCTGTAATAGTGGAAGCGGGAAAGATGATGTCACCTTCGTTTTCACGGTTTTCATCGTCTACTAAAAGAATACCTTTTCCCTGTTGTAATGTTGAAAGTGCTTTTTCTACACGTTCTTTGGAGGTTGCTCCGAATTGTTCTAATAATTTTTCCATGTTATTTTACTTTTAAAAGTTAAAATAGTCTTCGGTACATGGAAATGAAATACAATACCGCAAGAGCCCATGAAGGATCTTACCGTATGTCTCATTTTCTTCTCCCATCCAGACTTTAACTGTCGGTTTTGGAATTTCACCAAATCAGTCCCTTCAAATGAAAGGAGTCGCGGACTGTAACCGCCGGTAGGGAATTACACCCTGCCCCGAAGAAAACTTATACTAAGTTTTACTGTATGTTTTGATTTAAATTTTTATATCATTAAAAATATTTAATACACAAGCCGCTAATTTCGGAAAGTTTTCTGAAATGAGAAAGGGTTTTTCGATAGGAATTTTCAATGGCTGATTGGTTTTTTAAATAAAAATCCACTCCCATAACAGGAGCGGATTTTGTATGCGTTTTTTTCTAATATGAATAGATTTTACTTGATCTGTTTTAGCTGTTCATCGTATAATCCTATGAGCAGACTATTTCCGTCTTTGTCTGTTTTTATTCCTCCATAGGCGGCTTTATTATATTTTTCTGCCTGTCCTTCCTGGAAAAAGAAAGATTCTGCTCCAATATTAATTCTCCAATCGTCGGGTGAAGAATATTTGATGAGGTATTCGCCTGCTTTCAATGGAGTGGCATCTTTTTGAAAACGAACCCGCTGAGCAACGCCTTGCGGATCAAGTTTTACAACACAGTAACCGCGTTTTGGAATCTTTTCAGCATTAACAGTATTGGAAATATCATATCGTAAGGTCATATAATCGCCCTGCATCAGTGAACGGGGATCTACAGGTGCTAATTTTAATAAGATAGGCTGTCCGTTCTTTAATAAAGTCTCTTTTTCCATGACTGAATAATTGAAATAGACTAATAAAAGAACAAGGTTGAAAATAATGATAAGCCATTTATATTTTTTCATGAGCTGTCAGTTTTTTGTGAGCGAAGAAATACATTGCCAAAAAGAAAATCCCGGATCCAAACAGAAGTATGGATTTGGTCAACAATGTAAATTGAAGGTCATAATAAAATCTTCCGATAAAGCAGATCAAGGCAATGATGGATAAAACAAATCCGGTTTTGTAATGGGTATAAAAACTTAACAGCATTATGAGAATAGCTCCCGCAATGGTTGGTGTTAATAAGGTGGGTGATAAAACCAGAACCGTTAATGCATAAATAGCGATTTTATAGAGTGTATTAGTCACCTGTAATGTTTTGAACAGGAGAGATATCACGTAAAGTATTGTTATGACAATCATAACAGACGTTATCCAGTCATAATAATATTCTGTAACACGGAAAAAAGATCCAAATCCCAAAAATGCAAGGGTCAATATAAATGAAAAAATCATTCCTGTACGAATCGGATCATACAATTTAGATAGAACTTTGCTCTTAGTTATTATTTTTGGTTCCTGAAGAAACAGATAAGTAGTGAAGATCGTCTGAAGTATAATAATTGCAGAGGTTAAATGATAAATATGGTTGACCTGAGCCAATGCAAATATGCTTCCGTTGATAATTAATATGGAAATGAAGGAAAGAATATAGCTTTGTACCAAAAATAAAGTGCATAATGCAAGCGCTATGAATACAGGATAAATAGTATCCCCTTCCGTAGAGAGGGCAAGACCCAGCAGTGAAAATCCGGTAATGAAAAAAGAGACACTCAGGGTATCTATGATGGTTTTTCCTGATATTCTACTGATCAAAGAAGATCCGGCAATACAGATAACTCCCAATATTCCTGCTCCTATTTGTGAATCGAAAATCTGCATCATGAAAACAAAACCTAAAAAAGCAAGACAGGCCATTATTCCTCCAAAAATGGATAATATTTTGATAGATAATGATTGATGATTAGTATCTTTTTCCTGATAATCAGCTATCATTGCTTCTTCATCAAAATGAATCTCTTTGTTGCTTACTGTACGAAGATGATTCATGAGTTCTATGATATTTTCTTTATTTCTCATTTTTCCATTTTTTTTGAAGATTCATCAGATTTTTAATAATGAACGTGATACTCACGATGACAAAGAAGAAAACCAATAAGAATATGGCTTCATTATCTCCTGTTTTGAATAGCAAGGAGCAGATAATAATGACAATACTCAACGGAATAATGGCAAAATAAAAACTGTTTTTTGTTTTGAAACCGTACCAGATTCCTAAAGTGTAAGTAACAATGCTAAGTGGAATTAAAAAAGATAATAATGTTCTGTGGCTATCAACAAAATCAAGACAAAGTCCAAAGGTGGATACACTCACAACGGCCAGAGATAGAATGTTGGTAAACCAATTAGGAATGCTGAGTTTTTTATAATGAGAAAGCAGGATCGAGCCTATCAAAATAGCTGCATTAAGAACAAAAAGTAAAAGAATAATAATACTGTCATCCCAGTCTTTGGCCACTTGATTTGAATATAAAATAAGAGTGGTATTGATTAAAACCACATACAGTAGCCATAAAGGAGCAAAATCTGATATAATGACCCAAAGTGTTATAAAAATAGTCCATGCCAGAAAGAAATCGTAGGCATCTGCGCCGGTTTGATAAATCTGACCGAATACAGCAAATAAAACTCCTATAAGGGCTGAGGCTCCAGTGAGAATAATATTTCTGGTATTGTTATTAATTTTAGGCAATAATGCGAAGACGGTAGCTGCAATAACCAGTACTTCCGTAAGTACTATTTTAGCAAATTTTGGCAGCTCTGCCCAATTATAAGCAAAGAAGAAAATAATCCCGGATACGGTAAACCCGATTCCCAGGCTGATAAGAAATAATTTAAGAAATTTTAGCCATGCTTCTTCGTTGCTGTAGATATGGTCTTTAAGAAGAGTGTTAATTTCTTTTTCGTTGAGGTTGCTATGCCTGCTAAGGATCTGAATGTCTTCTCTTTGTAGGTTTTTCATTGAGGTGTTTAAGTGTGTTTTTTTTAATAATTGCAAACTGCTTATGTTGATTTTTATATGTTGCTATCACGTATGCAATTATTTCTGTCTTTTGTTTTTAGTTGTGATTATTACAGGTTAGCTAAAATTATTCCCTTAATATTTTTTCCATCTTTTTTCCTTTGGCCAGTTCATCAATCAACTTATCCAGATAGCGGATATTTCTCATCAGCTCATCTTCTATTTCCTCTATACGATATCCGCAAATAACACCTTTGATTAATGACACATTAGGATTCATCTGAGGAGCTTGTTCAAAAAAAGTCCTAAAGTCATTTTTATTATCTAATTGTTCCTGAAGTCCTTGTTCATTATAGCCTGTCAGCCAGTGAATAATTTCATGAACTTCAGATTTTGTCCGTCCCTTTTTTTCTGCTTTTTGAATATAATGTGGATAAACGCTGGCAAAAGCTGTGGTGAAGATTCTTGTATTCTGCATGGCTTTTGTATCGGATGTTTAGATTAACTTTTTTAATACTTCATCAAGAATCGTATTGAATTCTCCTGGTTTTTCGAGCATAGGATAGTGGCCCACTCCTGTAATCGTTACATAATGGTAATCCTTTAAATACTTACGATTATTTTCGAGACTAGTAGGAGATGTATCAGAATTAATGGCTATTACAGGAACCTGAACCTGCTTTGCAATATTTCTGAAATCTGTTACGTATAAAGGTTTGAGTACATTGATCGCTTTTTCAGGTTCATTCTGAAGGAACTCTTCTTGTAATCTTTCCTTTACAACTTGCGGTGTCTGCTCTGCAAAAAGATATTGAGGAAGAATGTTTTCTACAGCATATTTAAAATCGGAACGATACATGGATAGTATTTCTTCTACCTGTTCTTCAGTATAAGATTCATCTAGGTTTTTCAGAGTGTCTATCAAAACCAAAGCCTTTACTTTTGGAATCTTTAAAGAAGCTTCAAGAACATAAGCACCACTCATTGAATGACCAACGAGGATAATTTCCTGAGCCTCTATTGCATCGGCTACAGCTTTTATATCATCAGCGTATCGGGAACTATTCCAGTCATTTCTGGCAGAATCAGATTTTCCGTGTCCAGCGAGATCCATTTGTATAATATGATAATTGGGAGCCAAAAATTTCTGTTGGTCATCCCACCATTCAGTATTTCCAAGCCAGCCATGAATTAGAATTATGGCTGTATTTCCGTTTCCGGATTCCTTGTAATGAATTTTTTGGCTATCTGAAGAAACTGCATATTTTTCCATAGAAATTTTATTTTATGTTGGTGTGCGAATGATTATGAAACTAAGGTACAAAAAGCCTGTAAAAAGGAAGACTATTTCTTTTTTAGAGTCTGTTTATATCTTTTTTTATTGAATTTTGAATAAGGTGATGGTATAGTCAAGTAATTTATGATTTCCATATTCACCATGGCCCGGAACGACAATTTTTACATTGGGATATTCCTTTTTTACTTTTTCAACAGTGGCAGACCATGTGGAAACATTGGCATCACCCAGATATCCTTTGCTGGCTTCCAGTTCTTTTAGCAGACAGCCGCCAAAAAGAATATTTTCACTGGGAAAATAACCTACCGTATTATCTTTTGTGTGTCCTTCTCCGAAGAATTTAGTAATCGTTTTTTCATTCCCAACTTTTAATATCAAGGAATCACTAAAACTGTTTTGAGGAATCACAAAATTATTTTGTTGGGCTAATTCAATGGTTTTAGAATACGAATAAGAAGGAATATGATGATTGTGAAATGCCTGTAAGCCACCTAAACTGTCATCGTGAAAATGGGTGGGAATAACAGCATTGATTTTAGCATGAAGTGTTTTATTGATCCATTGGATCAGTTCTTCGGAACTTTTGTCGTTTGTAGGAGTATCAAAAATAATGGTCTCTGTGCCGTTTTTTACAATAAGCCCATTGCAGGGGACGTTCCCGAAGTCATTAGTTTGTTTAAAGGAGGTATGGATAAAAGCATTTTCTGAAATCTGCGTAATGATGAGGTTTTCAGATTTATAAATTTCTTTTGCTGTAAAGTTGTTGGCGTGTTGAGAACCACACCTTAAGATGATAAAAGAAAATAAGATGATGAATAAACTTTTAATGATCCTCATTGTTTTATTTTTTACAGGGTCTTTTTGATTGATATTATGTAGTTTAAATTACAAAATATTAAGTGATGAAAATGAGTCAGGATTTATTTTTTTTAACCCAATCCATAAATTCACTGAAGACGCTCATCCACATATCTTGTGGTTCTTCATCAGGATTAGAAGGGACCGTTTCGAATCCATGGTCGTAATCCGGATATATTCTGTAGGTCAAATTTTTCTTGTGCTTCCTGATAAATTCGGATTTGATGATTAATGAAGACTCAATAGGAACTGCCTGGTCTTGGGTTCCAATGGCGACAAATACTGGAATATTTATTTTTAGGAGATTTTCAACAGCGGGTTCTGAAAACTTATGCCATCTTTTATAGGTATTATTCATCCAGAATTTATTGATATCATTCGGATGAGCTTCTATATCAGTTAGTTTTTCATAAAGACTATCCAGTTTCATAGCTGCCAATTTTTCATCAATTTTCTTTTCGCTTGCATCCTTTCTGATCATCAGTGCAAAATCATTGTATTGGCTGTTTCCGCTTCCGGACCAGAATCCGACATGTGTTAGTTTTTTATTAACAGTTCCCAGTTTCGCTACTACATCACTGCCTTCTGAATGTCCAATGGCAATTATATTTTTAGGATTTTTTATTTTTTTATTAAGGTCGTTAATTACCTGATCATACTGCCAAACTCTATAATCCAGGGATTCATTTTCATAAAAGCATTTTGAAGGATGGTATTCTTGATTAATGGTAACGAAAGGGACACATTTTTTAGCCACCACGATAAAAGCATAATCTTTTGGAAGCTTTTCCAGCTCAAAAGGAATCGTGGAAACTACTGATGTTGTTTTTTTGTCTTTGGTAACGTTAAACATCGGGAAAGCTCCTGATCCATGTATGAATAATAAAATTCCTGTTGTGCTGTTGATCTCTTCTTGGGAATAAACATAATAATTGATGGTATCATTCTTTTTGAAGATCGAATGATGCTTAAAATGTTTATAAGACGGAGTGTTTTGTGAAAAGCCCCATTGAAAGAAGAAAAGTAAAATTCCAAATACTATTTTTCTCATAGTCTTTTGATGATAGATATTAGTGTGTGATGTAAAAATATACATTTTGTATAGAACACATCATAAAAAACATGAAAAGTCTAGTGTTTTTTGGGCTTTGAAAATAAGCAGTTTTTGCACAAGATAAAGGGGCAATAATAGATCTATAAAAAAGTTATCCACATAAATTTATTCACATTTATTGTTGGATGTGGAAAATTTTGTGTGGATATTTATTTGTTTTAAATTGTTGATTATTAAATATTTATTTAGTGTTTAAGAGAGGTTTAAAAAAGTTATCCACATTTTTTAATAAACATTAATTGATTAAGATAAAGTTATCCACATGTTTTATTCTTGGTCTGACAAACCATAGATTTTTGTATTCTTATAATGAAAGGAATAACGACACGATTGGTGAGTTCTGTTTATTATAATCCTTCTATGTATTTTTCGTAACCGCTTTTTTCCAAAAGATCTTTAGCACTTAAATGATAGACATCCTTCCAAGAATCCGGACCGTTTTTGTCAACATATTTTTCGATGATCCGGAATCCCAGCCAATAGTTCATAGATTTTGGAGCATCCGGAAATAGTTTAAGCTTATCATTTCTTAATAATGGATTATTTCCGGAGGTATCAGAGAAATAAGGCTTTAATTTTGTAAATATTTCTTTTTCGTTGTTGAGGTACCAGTTCCAGTTCTCCTTTGTCATGTTTTCCACTGCCTCATATTTTTCTATTTTATGGGTAAAGAAAACGTAGGTGAAGTAGCAGGCAAAGCCCTCATCTATGGTTTGGCTCAATGCAGATCCTCCATTGTTATCAGCGTTTCTGAAATGTTCATAAACTAGATGATTTAATTCATGGGGAAGCCCTTTTTCAAGCGTGTAGGGTATATCTACATTTTTATTATTAAGTTCTAATGCAAATTGTTCTGCATTGCATCCCCCAAATGAAATTCCTGTGATGGGTGTGAAGATTAAACTGATTGTAGCTTTAGGCTGATAAGGAACCAGTTTGTTGAATCTGATAAGGGTTTCCTGAAAATGTTTTTGGAGATCAATACTCAAAATAATACTGGCCTTCTCTTCAAATTCCTGCTTATTTTTTTCATATAAAGTTTTGTTCCAGGCAATCATGCCTTTAGGGTTGTTGAAAAACTGGGCATTTTCATCTCCGAAAATAACACCATAGCAGCTGTCCCATAATTTTTTATGAGGTAAATAAACATTTTTTACAATCCTTGCAGAGTCGTATTGTTGGTTTTTATGGGCAAGAAGCTGATGTTTAAATAAGTTTTTAATGACAATATTTTCAACTTTCACACTATCGGAAACTTTTTCTAATCTGCTATAATCAAATTTTTTATTAACAATAGAGGATGAATTTCTTGTAGAACAAGAAATTATGGTAAGCATTGATAAAAATAGAATATTTTTTTTCATGGAAAAGGTCTCTGATTATTGTATAGGCGTTAAAGCTTTGGAATTCCTTGTTATTACAACATATTGGAAATAATCAAGTGTATGAGTATTTTGTTGTGGAGTGAAGCTTTCTCCAAACATTCTGGATTTTATGGAGATTAATTGATCAGCCTGTTGGTAAGGAGAATTCTTAGCATTGAGCTTGAATAGTGTTACAGAATTAGATGGAGAGAAGTCTTTAAAATCATTAATTCCTTTTACCAGCATGAATGGGCCGTCTGCATTGATCCAGTCTATTTTCTCATCTTCTGGAGTAGGGAACTGTGGATTTTTTGGAAGATACATCTCACTGTCCAGAGGGAAGCTTACAATGCTTGAGGTTTTAAAACCTGAGTTTTTAAGTCTTTCTGCGAAAGGTTTCTCATTCTTTTTTACTCCATGCTGTAAAACATGATAAAATCCGAAAAGTCCATAGAATTTCTCATGCTCAATGTTCAGTTTTTTTACGGCGTTTTTAAAATTTATAATCATGGCAGAATCCCTGGAGATTTTGCGGGAATTGTCATTGAAATCTGTATCAATTCCAATGACGGATATCTTTAAAGAATCTTTTAGGGTTTGGTTATAATCATAGATGGCATTCCATTTTTCCATCAATTCTTTACTGGATTGCTGTGGAATTCTCTTTTTTACGGCTAGTACCACTTCCTTAAGCAAATTTTGGTCTTTTGAACTTCCATGAAGGAACAGATTCAGCTTATGTGAATAAGTGCTGTCCATTTCAGCAATATAATATTTAACACCTGTTTTTTGGTTTAAAAATTTTAAAAAATCCAGATCCAGTTTTTGATTGTCTGCATATCCATGAATTTCACCCAAAAGGATAACCTGTGAATTATAAAAAGGAGCATCAAATAATTTACCGTCTATTTTATCATGAAGTGAAGTATGGTTATTTTTCAGATAGTCTGTCAATTCAGAATCTTTTCCGCCAATAAAGATTTTATTACTGATAAATACGTACAAAATAGAAATTAAAATGATGGCAAATACAGAGAATAAAAAGTATTTGAAGAATTTGAAAACTTTTTTCATGGGTTATTTTTAGACGAATATATTATAAAAAAGAGAATGAGAAGATATTTTATAGACCGAATGGTTGAATTTTATTTCTGAATGGTCATCTTGAAAAAAGCTTTGAAAAAGTTATCCACAATATCAGATTGTGAATTAGCCATGTTCTTAAATTTTCTCTTTTTTAAAGGTCAAAGATTCATACTTTATCTTTATAAATATTCCAGAAGTTAAAGTCTGTCATAGGAGCATCTGTAATTCCTACATTACGGCCCATTGTCACGATTTGTCCTCTGTGGTAAGTTCCGTGAAGAACTACATGTTGGATATATTCATATTTTGAAAAGTCACATTGAAACCATTGAGACTCTATCTTTACATTTTTAGATAAATCCTCTTCGGATAAGCTTTCCACATAATCTACCAGCTTTTGAGAGTTATTTTTTATGTTGTTGAAAACTTCTTCTTTACTGGTCTCAGCGGCTGTTTTGGCAAAATCGAAATCGTTGTTTTCAGAAATATGACTCCACCAATATTCCTGAGTCTGCCAGATATGATGCAGGGTTTTTAGAATCGTTGGAAAGCTGGAAATTACTTCTTGATTGAGTTGTTCATCAGATTTTGTGGATAACCAGTCAATGTATTTATTGACTACCCAATTGTTGTACTGAACGGTTTTGTTGATTAAAGTTTTTAAGCTCATCATATTAATATTTGGTGGTTTACAAATGAGAATCAAAGCCCAAAATGTCGATCATGGTTCTTGTTTTCAGGATTAATCAGGGCTTTATTACTGTAAGTTGCTGCTTCAAATTCACAGATACTCACAGACAGAAATGAAATGTCAGGAAGTAATTCCGTAAGCTGGGTACTTATTTGCTTTGAGAGATTAGTTTTTTGCTCAGTACTGCGCCCCTGCATAATGTATCCGAAGACATGCAGAAAGTTATTTTTATGTTCTCCCAGCCGATAGTATTGATAAGGCTGAAGCCTTACTTTAATGTCATTTATTGCAAATAAACCCGCTGATTCAGCTACACTGTATACAGCATCCATGATCTCATCCGGCGCTTTTTGTTGGAGAATATCCTGCGAGCATTCTATAATGAAATGAGGCATACGGAATATGTCGTGATATGATTTTTGTCATGTAAAAATAAGAAAAATTTGAATTGAATTTCAAATAAAAAACCGCTCAAAATAGAACGGTTTTTATACTATTAATTTTTACAAAGCAGATTTTTTAATACTGTATTGCGGTTTTATAGGATCAGACATATCCAATACAATATCATACTGGCCGTCTTCTGCTATCGGGAAATCATAGGCATTAAGGGCTATGGTTTTGCCATCGTTGTTGAGGCCAAGATTATATCCCCAATCATTATCAACTCTGAATTTTAAATTCCCTTTTTTCAAATGAAAGTTTTTAAGGAAATAAAGATTCGGATGATGAGAATCTACCTGTAATGGGGTATCTTTTCCATCCCATCCGCCTGGAGTTGCATTTCCGATGATTCCCCATAAATAATTGGCGTTCTTTTTTGTTCCTGTTTTTATAGTTCCATCACGAAACTTAACCACAAGAGCATTCATTTTTCCTGTTTGATCCGGTTTAAAGGTAAAAGTGAAATTTTCATCCAATTGAAATGATGTATTGCTGATAGGGAATAATGAACAGGTTGGATATCCCTTTTCCCTGAAAAGAACTTGTCCGTCCACAACTTTTACATAAAAATCAGTAGCCCCTGTAGAATAAATTCCTTCCAGTTTTTTGAGTTGTTTTGGATTAGTTTTTGCGACTGTAGGGATCTTATAAGGTTTATTGTATAATATGTTTTCAATCTTTGGAACAATATCATCTGTATGTGATAAATCAGAATTTGAGAATACAATAATACAAATGTCATCTTCCAGAACTCTGTAATATCTGCTTCGGTAGCCTGGTCCGCCACCATCATGTCCAATTCTTTTTTTTCCGTCAACGGTTAAGACAGTACTGCCCAATCCATAATGATCATTAAGATACGTGGTAAACATTTTTCCAATAGTTTCTTTTTTAAGGATAGTGTTGCTTTTAAAAGACTCATTGAATTTGAATAGATCCTCAACGGTAGAGTACATGGCCCCGGCAGCAAAAGGATGATCGGTTTTAAAACGTAAGGCTTCGTTGGAAGTATTATCTGATAAAAACTCATATCCGAAAGCTTTGTTTTCATCAGTGACATTGTTAAAATGAAAACCTGTGTGATTCATTTGCAAAGGCTTCAGGATGTAACTTTCGATAGCTTTATCATAATCCACTCCGGTCACTTTCTTGATGATATATCCTAGGATATAATAGCCAGAGTTTGAATAATCCCATTTTTTTCCTGGTGAAAAGTCTAATGGTTTTGTAGAAATGAATTTCATGAATGTTTCTTCATCCACTGTATTTTCTGATGCCGTATCATTGGGAATTCCGGAAGTATGGGAAAGAAGATTGGCTATCGTAATGCTATCTCCTTTCGGAAATTTTGGGTAATATTTTGAAAGCTTATCATTGAGAGATAGTTTTCCTTCTTCTTCCAGTTTCAGAATAACTGTTGCAGTAAACATTTTTGTGGTAGAGAAAATCCGATAGAGACTGTTATTAGTAGTTTTCTCTTTTTTGGGAGCATTTCTATAACCATAACTTTTTTCAAAAATAATTTTTCCTTTTTCAGCAACCAATAGAGTGCCACTGAATTGACCAGCCTGATCGTAAGCCGCTAATAATTGTTCCAGCTGTTTCGTTTTTTGTGAAAAAAGAGGATTCACTGCCAATAGTACCATAAGGCAGGTTAAAATAGTTCTCATGTAATTTTTATTATAAGACAATTGTTACTGAAGAGTTATTACATCTGGCAGTAAGAAATAAATAATTATTTTATTGTTGTTTGGGCTAATAATTCAAAGCACAGATGATCAACAGATTCATTGATTGAAGAAACATTGGAAAGAATAATGACGGCTGTTTGATTCTTCATATTAAGAGTCAATGAAGATGAATATCCACCCGTTCCACCGTTGTGAAAAAGGATTTCCTCATTGTTTTTGGTGGTAATAATATGCCAGCCTAAACCAATTTTAGTTTTATCATTCACTGTAAAGGTTGGCTTTCTGGTTAAAGCCAATTCTTTATTTTTAGGGTTAAATTGGGCACCTATAAATTTTACAAGGTCTTCGGTTGTGGATAAAATACCTCCGGCCCCGAAAAGCACATCCCAATCCCAGTTGGATACAAGATCTCCATTGATATTACGTCCTTTGATAAGTATATCATCTAAATGTTGAGAAGAGGTGAAAGATTGAGTCATTCCATATTGGTCAAAAATCGTTTTTTGCAGTAAGTTTTGAAATGTAGTTTTTTGTGACAATCCCAGCGTATATCCTAATAATCCTACGCCCAGATTAGAGTAAGAAAAACTTTTACCATCCTTATATTCAATGATCATTAAGCTTTTAAGATAATCCTCAAGGTCTTTTGTGTGATATGCCAAATAAGGATTCTTTACATCTGATAAATCCAGGTTTTGAGGTAAACGAGGAAGTCCGGAGGTATGATTGGCCAGATCTTCAAAGCTGATCTTTTTATTGCCTTTAAAGGGGAATGAATAATATGAATTGATATTATCCGTTAGTTTTATCTTGTGAGATTCTACCAGGGAAGCAAGAACGCTAGATGTAAATACTTTTGAAATGGAGCCGATTTCGAAAACCTTATTTTGATTTTCAACTGGCTTTATTGAGTCATGGTCTTTTATAACACCATAATAATCTGTTTTTCCATTTTGAATAACCGCAATAGAAAGTTGAGTTTTTTCAGGAAATTTGACTGCTGTGGAATAAATAGTTTCTGCTATTTCTTTTGGATAAGAGTTTAGGGCATTGATTATTTTAGCTGGATCTTCATAAGGCTTAATCAATAAACCATTGATTTTATTTTGAGAATTCAATGAAATATTAACCACCAGAATTCCTTTTTCAAATTGCGTTTTATAAACTGCATACGTTGATTGTTCATACCCTATGAATTCCGTACTTTTAACATTTCCGACCTGAGTTTTTAAGTCAGAGAAAAATTGTTTGTTTTTATCAATGGGTAATGATTGTTTCATTTCGGGGGAAAAGCTGTTGAAAATCTCATCATATTTTCCGGTATTGAAGTTCTTCCGAAACTGGTCGATGCTATGGCTGTAGTTTTCAGTCTGGGCGGTTAGGCTACTGCTCAATATGATTAAAATTAAGATGTAAAATAACTTTTTCATGGTAATCATTTTAGATTTCTAATATAAATTGATGTACAAAATAAATTATTATTAGATTCAATATTGATATAAGGTTTTTTGATTCAGGAAATTTAAATCCGAGCGAAGGACTTTATTAATAAGTGATTATTTTTGATCTCCTTTCTCTTTAATTTTGAATGTAACTGTTTTTCTGTAGGAAACGATATCATTAATTTCTAAAGCTTTTTTAGGATAAGCAAACCCATTTTTAATTTTGAAATAAGGAGAAGGATAATACATCTTCTGACATATTTTACCACAACTTCCCAATGCTATTTTTATTATACCATCTTTGTTGATATCGAATGTCTTCAATTGTTTATGGCCATTGAGGGAGGTTAATAAACCTACCCACTTGCCATCAATTTTATAAACCGGATCATAGATGTATTTCTGATGGAAAAAATCACCGTTTTTATTTTTAGAAATGTACAGGATTACATTTTCATATTCTTCAAAACCTGGGCGACCATAGTGATCATAGGCATTAAACTCAACAGTTTCTTTCGGAAGTTGGTTAATTAAATTTTTCAGCACAGAATATTTGCAATGAAATGCATTGTCCATTACATATGAGTGGTGTATAACAGTTAGCGTATCTGCTGTTTCCGAATCTACTTCCTTTGTTCTTTTTTCTCCTTGTTTTGTATTGGGATTAAATTCTTCAACGCTAATTTTTTTACCAATGAAAATATATAAATTTTCACTTTCCTTTATTTCCTGGGAAAAACTGAAAGTTGATATCATAATAAAAGCAGATAAAAGGATTTTAGTAGACATATGAAGAATATTTATATAGATTTTATCATTTTTTTTCTGATGAAAAGAATAGTAAATAATCCGATCATCCACCATATCGGAAACTTAAGATATACATATAAAACATTGAATGCTTCTACAAATTCAAATTTATTGTGAACGTTATTGAGTTCAATCTGACAGGACAGAACAGGAATTATGAGGAATAACAATATTCCCAAAATTACTTTAGTCATTGCATTCCATCTAAGTATTCTCTTTTCGAGTATCCAATAGATAATAAGGAACATTATGCTCAGAATTAGAAAATCAAAATAACTGAATAAAGAAAAAGGTTCTGCTGGCTGTCTAAAAATATTTTTCATGGCTTCATATTTTTTAATACCATACTTTTTTTATTTTATCAATGATCTCATCTGCTTTTTCTCTAGTGATCCAATCTACAATTCTTTTTTCACCATCCTTATTTACCAGTACAACAGAGTAGGTAGAGCCTGTCCATGAAAAATGATAACGAGTACCATTTTTATATTCTTCGATGGTAAGATCTTTTGTCTGGATATCTTTAATTTCCTGTTTTAGAAATGTTTTTGGACGTGTAAATAATTTGTTTTTATATTTTACTGTAATGAAATCTGTTTCAATACTAAGAATGGTCTTTCCGAAGGTATTCCAGAGCCAGAAATATAACAAAAGGGTAAAAAATCCTGCAAAAGGAATGACTTTAGTGATATAGCTGAATATAGATAAGAAATAACTTTCTTCAGCTGAAATCAAAGGAACTATAATTAAAATAATAAAAAGACATACTATTAATGCTAACCCCATAATAAAGGCTATCAACCAATTCGTTCTATTTTTTATTTTAATAATCTTTGACATTCTTTAATTTTTTTTCAAAATTGATGGAAATAAAAAAATAATACTGCTAAAAAGTTGTTACATTTTCTCAAAATATTTTCCCTTAAACTGATACCTGATCTTTTTATTGGTAACTTTAGAATCTGCCTGTATTAAAGGAATACTGATAATTTTATTTTTAGAATCATATTCAATCTCATAATCTCTGCCTTGATAGTTTCTGTTGGCTGAAGCTGTAAGATCTACTTCATAGCTTAGCTGATTTTTTATTCCGCTTTGAGTCTTGATGAGCTGAGCTTTATCATTCAGCTGCTGTTTATCAATAGAAAAGACTTTGATAACATGGTAGCTCATTGCGGAGCTTAGTATTGCTTTACTTTGAGTAAGATAATATTTTTTGTTCTCTGAAATAATATCATTGATCTGATAATAATAACATCCCGGATCACCTTCTCCCTGACTTTCTACAGCTTTAGAATATATTTTTTTATCAATGGTTTCGTATTGAAAGACATTCTTAAAGAAATGCATCGTTCCTCCTGTCCATGTATCCCATGAATATATCCGGAATTTGCCATCTTCTGAGGTCTTCACAATGAGCCCGTTTTTCTCCAGAGATTTAAAATCATGACTGATCGTCTGAGGTTGAGAAGAGGTATATCGTACTAATAATTTTTCAAACTTTGTGTTGGCAACAGCTAAAGAATCATAAGAATCTTTATGATCTCTGCCATCGGAAGACCAATAATTAATTTTTTGGAAGGCTTCATTCAGTTGTTTTTCAATAACGGACATATTTTGGCCGAACAAGAAATGAGTAGTGATACACAACACAAACCCCAATATTTTCTTTATTTTCATGGAATTAAATTTAGTTTGTTAAGAAGTAGTTTGATTTTCCATCAACTTAAATGCTAAAAAATAAAGTTGAAAAATTTTAATCCAATTTATTATTTTTTGCATTTTAGCTGAAATACATTTCCTTCAGGATCTATGCCATCACACAACCAAAAATCATAGTTTTCAAAAGTTTTAATGGCTCTCATTTCTATTCTTTTTGAGACCAATTCATTTCTTGCTGATTCAATATCTGTATCTACTTCAAAAACAAGTTTGGTATTGTTATCAAATTGGTAACCGGGTTCTATTTTTTCCAGATACTGATCGCCAATTTTATGAAGACCAATATTTACTGTCCCTGCGTTCATCAAAACCCAGCTGGAATCTTCTTCAATCATTTTTAAGTTAAAGTTTTCAACATAAAATTTTTTGAGTAAACTGATATTTTGTACATACAGGATGATGGAATCTAATTTTATATTCATAGCTAAAGAGCATGCTTTATTTGATAATTACAGGAGATGGATGATAAATAAGCTGTACCACACCGGATTTAAATATATTGGTCTTAACGAGCTTTAAATTTAATCTTTCTTTTAAATCTTCAAAAAGGGGTTTTCCACTTCCTAAAGCAACCGGATGTACAGAAATTCGGTAAACATCAATGAGATTATTTTGAATGAAAGTTTTGATAAGACTTGCTCCGCCATACAACCAGATATCTTTTCCGTCCTGTTTTTTTATCTCTGAAACTTTTTCCACAAGATCGGAGTGAATAAATGTTGCCTTTTCATCTTCACGGTTTTGACTTGAAAATACAAACTTCTTCTTTGCATGAATGGTTTTCCAGAATTCCAGTTCTTCCGGAGCTGCATTTTCATCAGGTCGGTAATTTCCCCATGCATCATAGCTTACTCTTCCATAGAAAATGGTGTCAATTCCAGATATAAAGCCATCAAAATTCATATCATCATCCATAATGCACCAGTCGATTTCTCCGTTGGGGCCTTCAATAAATCCGTCTAAGGTTGTTGCTAAATCAAGAATAATGCTTTTCATAATAATCGTCAGTAAGAAGTGTTGGGTGATTTTTCTGATACCAACGAAAGATAACATATTTTTACTTTTTAGAGAAACTGATTAATAGGTATTTTTATTGGGGTTCTGTAATTCCTATCATTACTCCAAAGTCTCCATCAACTTGCAGCCAGTTTTTCTCAGGAAGATACGCTCTGGAAACATAACCGTCGAGATATAATGCCTTTTTGCAGCCCATTTCCTTAAAAAATTGGGCAAGGGTATAGAAATTAATTTCTTTTTTAGACATGGCAAAAATAATTTCTCCGTTTTCCAGTATTCCAACGCCGTTTCTGATGTTCAGATTCTTAGAATCTTTTTGAAAGATGGGATTTGTTTTTCCATTAATCAACAATATCGGTCCGGATTGAGTGGCATATTTAATGGTGGGATTTTGTTTATATTTTTTAGTATCAACAATTCCCGGCTCATTGTTTTGGGTTATATAAAATATTCCATTAGGCTGAAGATAAAAGTTTCCGGAGCCTTGCAATGGGTCAATAGGTTTTAGAATTTTGAAATTCTCTATATAAAGTCCTTTTGGTGAATTATCAGGTTCAAACATTCCGCCATTCATGGCGAAAATTAATTTTTCATTGTTAGATTCCGCTTCATTTTTGAGATTGCCGATGCTTTTCAGTATTTCATTTTTACTGTTTTTCCAATACAATTTTACCGTTTGCTTTTTAGGATTCACCTGATACATGATAAAGTTGTTTTTATCCTGTATCTTTTCGCTACAGGAGATGATGAGAAAGAGTAGGAGGGCGAGCAGATAATTATATTGTTTTGGCATCGGATAATGAAGATACAACAGTTTTCTAATAGTTTGTAATGACAAAATCAGGGTTCGAAACTACAAAAAGATAGTTGTCAATATAGTCTTCATTGGGTGGAAGCTCATATTTCTTTTTCAGCTGAGCAATCTCCTTTTTTGACATTCCACGGGTATTTTTTCTTGATAGATCCCATTCTTTACTTGTATTCCAGTCTTCATAATAGTTTTTTACTTCAGTTTTATATTCTTCAGTTTTTTTGAAATCCATAAATTGTCTGACTTTAAAGTCCATAAAACCATCTTTATCCAATTCTTTTTCTTTTATAATATTATCATTCTGAATCGTTATAAGATGATATTTATCATATAGTGAAGCATATCCAAAATTAGCAGCCTCAAGCATTTTGCCTATTGGAATGATTAATATTCCGGTATAATTAAGGACTATTTTCCTATCACCAAATGTTTTTTTAAAAACAGAAATATATTCATATTCATCAGAGGTCGGATTTTGAATCTTAATATCAACAAGACTTAAAAGATTGTTTTCAATTTTAAATGTCGCAATGTAACCACGATGGTTGGATGTTGAACCAATAAAAATCGTTTCTTCTTTACCCTCTTTTTTAATGGTGTTTTTAGATCCATAAATAGGATGGTGCTCAGGATGGTCTGTAAAATATTTCTCTAGTGGGTTATTGAGTAATTTATATTCTTTATTGTTGATGATGATCCTGTCCGGTTCCTGACCTGTAGCTAGAATTTTTATGACTGAAAAAGTAAAAAATAAGATAAATAATTTGAACTTCATTTTAGATTATTGAATGGAATTAGGATTTTTGAGTGTAGCCATATTGTATGGCAGCTTTAAGAGCCTCAATGTTGATATTTTTCAATGTTTTAAACTTAATACAATATCCGGTTATGATGACTTTTCCTATTCCTTCTCCAAAGGTTCTGGCTAAATAAGTTTTATCATCTATTCCCATAATATAAACAGATATTCCGGTGGTATTGGCGCTCATTCCGATCTGGTAAAATTCTTTGCTTTTTCCATCGGCATATTGCATGATCTGAGACCCGTAGCCTATATTGGGGTTAGCAACCGTTTTACCTTCATCGTTTTTACCGTCCAGAAACCATAATTTACGATTCGGCATAAGTTCGAGCATGATGTGGTGAAGTTCCCACATCTCGGAACGTTTGGGTTCAGATTGTGCCGCAATATATTTTTTGATCTGTTCCTGGATGTTCATGTCTTATTTTATTTGGAATTGGCAAAAAAAGTTTCAATAGGTGATTGCTGTTGGTTAATGATCAAAAGCTGGCTTTTGTCATCCAAAAGAATCTTGTACTGAAATTCTTTGTCAGGATTAAAGCTCCACTGGTTCAATTCTTTGAATTGGCTTTTAACGAGGTTAAGTTTTTCGTTATGGTTTTGGGAGATAATAATGATTTTTGTTAGAGGAGTTTTCTTCATTTTTTCAAGACTGAGCATGGTAATTTGTGTTTCAGATTCCTCACTTGAACGCATAGGATACATTTGACCTATCTTATTAAAATCTTTTTTATTCTCAGACAGGATATATCTGTATGTCATAATATGGTCAAGTTCGTTGATCCATCCAGGAAAGTTTTCCTCATAAATCCTGATATAAGTATTAATAAAATTTTTATCAATAGGTTTTTTCTGAGCGATATATTCCTTTACTGTCGGATATATTTTCTTTGCCATCAGATTAACGTATTGGCTGTAATACCAGTCATTGGTGTCTGTTTTCCCATTAAGGCTTTCATAGACGTATCCATTTCCCATAGCGGTTGCCAGTGCTTCATTCATTAATTGATAGGCATAGTTGCTGTATTTCGATGGATTGTCCTTAAAGTTTTTTGCAATCTCTTTTTTCACAGCAAGAGACTGTTCATCATTAAGGATGTGGTAGGTTTCATGCAGCATAACACTGAAAAAGCCTGTGTAATCTTTTAAATTGGTTTGAACGGCACTTATAAAGTTATTGTAAAAAGCCTGGGCTGTAAACCCCATTGAATTGGGCAAAGGATACATTGCGATTTCAAAAGGGATCGAAACATCCCAGGTTGAGTTATAGAACAATAAACCTGTCTGAAAATAATATTCCATGTTTTTCTCCCTGGAGTACATGCTGATTTTCTTTAGTTGTGGTTCAAACTGATCTTTATTAGGAATATAAATAAGCTCATTGTAAATTGGGGTAAATGCTGAAATAATTTCAGAGATACTCTGCAAAGTTACATTAGGCAGGATTCCGATAGAACGAAGCTTAAAATCATTTAAATTATTTGTTTCAATCAGATTCTTTTTCAGAATGTCTCTGGACTGCATGGGTATTTTTGAACCATAAGGATATTCATCAAATGAATAACTGTAATCGATTGGCAGTCGCTCGAACTTTACAATAAGATCCTTGTACTTTTGAGTATTATACTTTGATTGAGTGAATGCGGTCTTAAATACATTTTCCGGATAATGATCGGAAAGGTTCTGTATAAAAACAAAGACGGCCAACTGCTCAGAATACTTAATATTGAAGCTGATTTTCTGCCCGAATGCCCAAAAGGACAACAAAAAAAATAATGCGAAAAAACTTTGTTTCATAGTGTTGTTATCGTTTATGTTTCAGCTTCTATTTTAAGGGTAAAAAATAACAGCTGCTAATCCAATAAATTATTTTCGTGTAAGCTGTCAAAAATTATTTGATCTACTTCTGATATTTTATCTTTGTCTGAATAATGAAGCCATTTCATTTCTTCAATTTCAGAGTTGGTTTTTAGCTCCCCGGAATATTCTCCGGAATAACAGGTCATTTTTACAAGGATACCTTCAGCATGTCCATGGGCCTGAGCCTCAAAAGTTCCGATATAGTGAAGTGTTTTAGGATCAATGGTAACGCTTAATTCTTCACTTATTTCACGAATCAGAGCCTGTTCATCTGTTTCTCCGGATTCTCTTTTTCCACCAGGAATATAATATTTGTCTTTTCCGTAGCTTTTTGTGGACAAAATGGATTTGTTTTTTAATTCGATCCAGGCTAGTTTGTCAATGATTTTGTGTTCCATTGTTATTTTTTAGAGTATTATATTTTTTATTTTTTTAAAATTACTGTAATCGCATCAGAAATTTCAAATAGTTTTCCGTTGTAATTATTGCCCAGTAAGATAATGGTTAGTTTTTCATTCAGATCAGAAACCAAAAGGGCTTCATAGTTTCCGGCTCTTCCATCATGAGAGTGAGTAACTAATTTTTTGTTTTTAAATTTGGCTTCGCCCAAAGAGGACTGAGTATCCGGTAAATCAAACTGCTGTCCCAATTCAAACAATGAATTTTCATTAATGACTTTATTGGAATAGAGGCAATCTGACCATTTTAGCAAATCAGTGGTAGGTAAGAAAGTTCCACCCACCAAAAAATCAGGTTTATCTTCTGTTAATTTGTTATTAAATCCTTTTGCAATCAATTTTTCATCAACAATAGGCGTAATTTCAGACGAATTCATTTTACATGGCTGGAAAATATTTTTACTTACATACTTTTTGTAAGGCATTCCGGTAATTTTTTCAACTATAAACTGTCTTAGAAAAACATTGTTCATGTTGTAATCGTATTGAGTTCCCGGCACAAAATCAAGTTTGTCGATTAATTTTAAATCATCGAAAATATCTTTATTACTTTTAATTTTTTTCCAATTTACATTGGGCAGTCCGCTTGTGTATTGTAATAAATCCTTTATAGTGACTTCATTGGCCCATTTGGGTAATTCCGGAATGTGTTGGGAGATATGATCTTCTATTTTCAATTTGCCCTTTTCCTGTAACTGTAATAATGCAACACCGCTGAATTCTTTGGTAATAGAACCGATATTAAACCTGTAATCAGTGGTTAGTTTCTTTGTTTTTGCAGCATCTGTAAAGCCAAAGGAAGCGTTGTAAATGATCTTATTATTCTTTGAAACCAAAACATTTCCGTTAAAAGTCCCATTTTGACTGAACTGCTTCATTAAAGAATCAATTTGAGCTGCCTTTTTTGTCTGGGCAAATGCAGAGCAACTTAGGAGCAGGAGTGTGGTGAAAAATAAAAAGAATTGTTTATGGTAATGCATGGTTATTGTATGTCAGAGAAATTAAAATAAAGGTTCTCCGTTAAGATCCGTTGTCAGCACTTCACTCATATAATCAAAAAAGGGACGCATAGCCAGGAGGGTCAACACTACTTCTTTTTGAAAATTATCAGATAAAACTTCTTTATCGGTAAATTTTCGCATAACGATGTATTGTTTTTTTCTGATAAGGTCTATAGCCGGATGATTTTTATCAAAGCCTCGTGGAGCTGTTTTTACAGCATCCCCTTTGAGTTCTCCAAAATATTTTACAAACGTTTCATCAGCGGTAATCTTTTCGATTTCCCTAGTACTGATTTCAAATTCTTTGCGGATACGAAGTAAATCCTTGGCATCAGGTCCCCAAAAACCACCGCCTACAAAACTGTTACCGGGTTCCAACTGAATATAATATCCGCCTCTTAGCATGGGCTTTGAACGGGAAAATCCAACTCCAAAATTGTTTTTGTAAGGAGTCTGATCTTTAGAAAAACGAACATCTCTGTAAATCCTGAAAATATGAATGCCTTTTAAATTATCATATTCCTGAAGTTCAGTATATACCTGATTGAAAAAAACTTTGTTTTCTTTTACGATCAAATCATATTCAGATTTGTGCTGTGCAAACCATTCCCGGTTGTTGTTTTTTTCTAATTGTTTAAGAAATTCAAATGCTTTTTTCATATAGATGTTTGAAGTTATTGATCTGTAGAATAAATGTAAATCAATATAAATGTATGTTTGTTCTGACTCGGGATTGATATTTGAACGCTTGTGATTATATCATCACCCTGATCTTCTGCAAAACCCCCTTCTCATTTTTATAAGTAAAAATGTAAGTCCCCCGTTGTACTTTTGTTAAGTCTATATTTCTATTATAATAGGCAAACCCTTTCCCGATTTGCTTTCCGTTCATTGTAAAAATGGTATATTCAAATTGATTGCTATTGTTTTTATTACTGATGACAAAGCCGTCTCTATGAACATTGGTAAACACCCTTGTTTTAGTTTCATAATCTTCAGTGATTACGTTTGAAGAGATTGCACTTTCATTAATATCTGCAACCTGGGTGCTTTTAATAGATGAGTTGGCAACAGAAGTGGTGCTTCCACCCATGATGTATAATTTATTATTATATACCTCCACCGTTGAGTGCCTTCTGGGAATCATATTGGAAGATAACTCATGCAATTCATTGGTCGTAGTATCAAAATAGGCTAAAAAAGTTTGATTATCATAACCACCTACCACAAAAATCTTATTATCGGATACAGCTAATGAATGCCCGGATACACCGGCTGGCATAGTATATTGATCGGTCCAAAGATTAGTTTTAAGGTCGTAAACATTGATCAGGTTAGAGGAAGTTCCGTTAAAACCACCAATGACATAGAGTTTATCATTAACAATTTTGCCTTTTGTTTCTTTAGCTGTAGGCATGTCCGGTAATGAATTCCATGTATTTGAAGCAATATCATAATACTGAAAATGATTAGAAAATACAGTGTTTGCAGCTCCGTTTAATCCACTGCCTCCAAACACATAGATTTTACCATTGTATATTGCAGAACCAGAATTTCCTGCATAAAAAGGATTAACTGCTCCATGTGTTGTAGTGTTGGTGCTAAGATCTAAAATTTCAAGTTGACTATTTCCTACGCCGTTAAAAATATAAATTTTATTGTTGTACGTTTCTGAATTGGCAAATCTTTTGGGAACCAGAGTAGCATTGAGAATACTCCATTTATTATCTATAATATTATATTTCTCAATATAATTAGTATTTCCTTCGATGGTATAGCCATTGGTCACATACATGTTGTCATTTACGATTACACTTGTTATGGCGCCTCTGCCTGCAGACATATCTGCCAGCTTTTGAAAGTGAAGGTTTTGGGCATGGGCTAAGAATGAACCCAAAAGAGAAAGGAAAAATAATTTTGTTTTCAATGGTGTTAAGATTTAGTGTTTGGTTTTGATAGATGTTATAGAAGCGATTCGGGGATTGTTTTTTAATGCCGAATTGTAATAAAACATCGTTTTTCAAAGATAGGGAAAAGTTTAATATTTTTTCGTTTTGCCTTGAGTGAGATTAAATAATAATGTGATTAAATTCAAAAAATAAAAACCGCTCTGAGAACAGAACGGCTATGTATGAAAGCTATTTTTCAGCCATTATTTTATCTTTTTCCTTTTGGAATTCTTCTTCAGACAGGACGCCGGACTCTTTCAATTCTTTAATTTTCTTCAGTCTGTCATATTTCGTTTCCGAATTCGGACGCTGAGATTTTTCTTTAGGTAAAAAATCATCCGGAACAATCAGCTCACCTGATCTGATGGCGTTTTCAAGATCTATTTCATAATTCATAAGACCGCTCCCGATTTTAGCATAATACACAAAACCATTTTTTTTGTTCCCTCTCGACATTATTTTTTTAACCTTGAATGACAGCCCGGAGTTGCTTCTTTTAAAAGAATTTGCCTGATTGGCCAGTCCCTGATATCCTGTAGTTGAAGAATAATTGAATAGGGAAGAGGCATTGGTCCTGATAAATTTAAAATCGCCATCATTCATAGAGCCTGTCCCGATTTTCAGGTCTAAACCTTCATACACCTTAAAACCTGTTGAGGTAGTAAGGGTATCATTTTCAAATGTTGGAGTGTTTTGCGAGTAAGAACTTCCAAAAATAAGCATGGTAAAGAATAAGACTAGTCTTTTCATTGTTTTATTTTTAATAATCAAAATTGAAAGTCAAAAATAAAACATGGGGCAGAGCTTACCTTACGGGAATCCTTATCTATAAGCGATTTACCTCAATACAAAATATCTGCATCCGCATGGATAAGAGCTATAGTATCAGAAAAAGTATCTGCTATCCATTCATGTGTTTCACCACTATTTTTAAATACTCCATCTTTTCCTTTCACAAAACCGATCTGAATGGCATTGATCAGATAGTCTGCAAATACAATGAAACTTTTATCACTTTCGTTGTCGTATTCCTCCAGAGTTCTTGCTAGTGGCCAGACGGAAAACATGTTCTTTGTCCAATCCCAATCTATGAAGCCGTCATGTTTTAGATAAAATTCTTTAAAATCATCAGGAAACTGAAAGCCTATAATCTCTTCGTTTGTTTTAATTGAGTGTATTGTTGCTGGAGGACTGAGCCTGATATTTTCGCTTGCCCAATTTTTTATAATGGTTTCGGTCAGATTTGTTATCATTTTATAGGAATTATGATAAAATATAATGATATTTCAAGATTTTGGGAGGGTATTTTAAAAAAAATGAAGGGATTGAAAATAAAGCAATTAGAATAAGCCTTTTCATAGATTAGTTTTTTTTAAATATAACAAACCCTTTCAAATACGTCATTGTTTTGTTTACTCATTCTCAAAAACAAAACCACTTTCCTTGTCCATCTGCTCCCGCTCTTCCTTTGATATTCTTTTCCTTAACACTCTGGTAGTATACGCTCCTTTTACTATGCTTTTATCAATATACATCCAATCCGTGATATTCTGAGGATTAATTTCAATAATGTCTCCCAGTTTAACCTCTGTTGTTGAAATGGGGTCTCCATCCACGATTCCATAGAACTTATGGTCAGAATATTGCACTTCGCTTATCCAGATATGTTCATAACTGGAATCTGCTGCGGCAAATCTTTCTTTTAATGCGAAATTATAATAATCCGGATTGTGGCTTTCTATTGCTTGTTTGAATTGATATAAAGAGTTTTGAGCCTTTTCTATTGCAATATTCATGTCATTGTCTTCTCCCGGTAAAATATGTACATCAGGCTCGTTATCTCTTTTTACAATTTTATTTTTTTTCTGACAGCTTAATAGGACAAGACATAAAAGTAGATAGATTGGAAACTTAAAATGCATAATTTAATCTAATAATATTAATTTGATTTTCTAAATGGTTATCCATTGTTCATATTTGTGCTCTTTATTATTATATTTTTAATTCGTAATGGGTAATGAGTTGGTTGGCATTCTTTAAAATGATTCCACGAGTATGCTTTTCAGCTCCAAGTTTTTTCTCAATATAATTTTTAAGTTTTGTTTGATCGGAGCGAATAAGTTTCCAGTCTAATTGATGAGCTTCTTGTTCATGATCCGGGTGTATAGAATCTTTTGCTATAGCTCCTTTTTCGTTAAATCCCATAAACTGGGATGCATTGAGAAAACCATTTTGGATTCCGCCAAAATATAATCTTTGGATTCCCCAGCCTTCACTTGTGTATCGAAATGTATGTCCGTTACAATATTTAGGATCTAATGTCACTTTTCGAACGATATTTTTGGTTTTATCTAGCGGATTCCAAAGCCCAAATGTAACGGCATTTTGTTTGCCGTTTTCTAAATCAAATTTTTCCAGAATTTCGCTGGTTGAAAAATACTGTTTTAATTCTTCTCCAAATTCAGAATAATGATCAAAAACGAGATAATTAGTTTCTGAAAATATAAAATCCAATATTAATTTTTTATCCTCCACTGTTCCGAAAAAATCTGTTTGCATGGTATTGTATGGTTATTACTATTCAAATTTATCCATTGTTTTACTATTATTTATGTACCACTACATTACCATTATATTATTTTTGCTATCTGAATTTTTCTATTTTTGGGAGTATGCCTTGTAATTTTTATTCAAAGTCGGGAGACTTTGCGCAGTGAGTACACTTTCGCTGATATCTGCCACTTGTATGCTTTTAATAGCTGAACTGGTAACAGACGTTGTACTTCCGCCGATGATGTATAGTTTATTGTTATATATTTCTGCTGTGGTATGCCTTCTGGGAATCATATTGGATGATAATTGGTGTAACTTATTGGTTGTCGTATCAAAATAGGCCAGAAAAGATTGATTATTAACACCCCCTGCAATAAAAATCTTATTACCGGATACCGCTAATGAGTGTCCGGATATTCCGGCAGGCATCGTATATTGCTTGATCCAGAGATTAGTGTTGAGGTCGTAAACATTGATCAGACGGGAGGGAGTACCGTTAAAACCACCAATGACATAAAGCTTGTCATTCACAATTTTGCCCTTTGTTTCTCTGGCTGTGGGCATATCGGGTAATGAATGCCATGTATTGGTAGCAATATCATAATATTGGAATCTATTAGAAAATACAGTGGTTGCCGCTCCATTGAGTCCGCTGCCACCAAACACATATATTTTGCCGTTATAGAGGGCAGAACCTGCATTTCCTGTATAGGAACGATTAACAGCTCCCTTCGTTATGGTATTGGTTGCTAAGTCCAGAATTTCAAGATGACTATTTCCCCAACCGTTAAAAATATAAATTTTATTATGGTAAGTCTCCGAATTAGCCAATTTTTTGGGAAGTAGAGTAGCATTGAGAACATTCCATTTATTATCTGTAATATTATATTTCTCAATATAATTGGCATTACCTCCCTTTTCCTGATATCCATTGCTTACATAGATATTATCATCCACGATTACACTGGCTGTAGCACCTCTGCCTACAGACAGATTGGCAAGATTTTTAAAAGCAAGGGTTTGAGCTTGGGTGAACAGTGTACCTAAAAAAGAAAGGAATACTAATTTTGTTTTCAATGGAAGGCGTTTTAGTGTTTGGTTCTATTTGATTTTCTTTCAATGATTCAGGTTTATTTTTTATACCGGATTCTTTAAGAGAATAATCGTATTTCAAAGATAAGGAAAAGTTGATGAGCTTCTTTCTGTTCCTCTTTAGGAAGATTAAAAGAAGAATATTTTTTTCATCCAGAATATATCCAAGACTGTATTCACCTTTTTGGCTCGGTGTTATTCAGTCTTCTTTGCTTAGATGCAGTTGAATAAAACCGTTTTTAAGGTTATATTCTTTATGTTTAAATTTTGAGTTCAGTTCACTGCTGTTTCCTAAAACACCGCCAGCTCCTGTGATGAGTGGATGAAGATTAAAATAAATGTCCGTTACCAAATCTTTGTCTATAAAGGCATTAAAAGCACCTGTTCCACCGCCAACTGCCATTTCGTGCCAACCTTTTTCTGACATATATTCAATAGCTTCTTCAGGACTTTTTACAGTCTTGTAGTCTTTTGATGGGTAAGGCTTTTCAGAGAGTATTACGATTTCTATTCCGCTGAAATGGTCTTTGACTTCCAGTGGGAAGGTTAAAAAATTTTCAAAGGTTTTAAAACCTATGACAAGATTTCCAACTTTTTTCGCGAATGCTAAATAAAACTCCATCGCTTCTGCTGGCAGCTGATGATGTGGATTGTCGGATAATAATACTTTACCATTAGCTGAAATGTTGGCAATTACTGTTACTTTCATTTTTAATTTTTTTGCAGTGTAAAATTATCTGAAAGAAACTTTACCTTTACTATCCGTTACCTTTTGGAAAGTAGCTATTGTGTGTATGAGTACTAAAAAAAATGACATCAGTAAAGAACAAATATTGGCCCTTAAAGATGCCATTGAATTGTTGGGTGGCAAATGGAAATTCTGCATTCTGCATAATTTGTATCATCACGAAACAATGCGGTTTAAAGATCTTCAGGAAACAGCTCAGGGAATAAGTCCAAAAGTTTTATCCAAAGTGCTGCAGGAACTGGAAAATAATTTACTGATCACCCGAACGGTTAATAATACCAAACCTGTTACCGTTTCGTATGCACTTACTACACACGCTGAAGAAACTGAAGAGGTTGTCAATGCTTTAATTAATTTTGGTTTGAAGCATAGAAAGAAAATAAAGGAGAAATGATTCTTAGATCATTAAGAAGCTGAGTTTATACCAAATCATTTTTTTGATTTTGATGGCTCTATTTTTTCTTATTTTTACGATTAATTTTTAACCAAAAATGGTCAATCTATTTTGGATTATGACACAAAAATAGAAATGAAAATAAAAAAAATATTATTTAGCATATTAACCGCTCTTGTTTTAATGATATCAATATTCCTTTATATGAATAGGGATAAATTTGTCTATGTAGGTTCAGTAGATATTATTGAAGTCGATTGCAGCAAAAAAAATCAAATCTTGAGCGAAGTTTTTGAAAGTGACCAAAGGATTAGAAAATCAAATGAACTCATCAAATACGCTAAAGAAGATCACAGGAATCAGGAATTAGTGATTAGCATTATTGAAAAGTGTGGTATGCCGACATTAAAGGAGGTGGATCAAAAACACATGGATGCAATCTGGTTGGGTCTGCAACATAGTACTAAAGAAATCAGAAAAAAGTATTTTCCACAAATAGAGAAAGCGGTAAAAAATGGAGACTTATCTAAACAGCAATATGCATTGATGAAAGATAGGATGTTAATGGACGAAGGAAAACCCCAAATATATGGTTCACAAATAGAAAATGGTAAATTGTATAAATTAGAAAATCCTGAAACTGTAAACGAAAGAAGAAAAGAAATGGGATTGGACCCAATAGAGGATTATTTAATAAAGTATTTTAATATTCAGTTCAATACGAATTAACAACACAACATGTAATCACGTAGACGACTTTGCGTAGCTGGTTGTGCATATTTAGTGTGGTTACAAAAAAAATATAGGCAAAGTTGGGGGAGTGGAAGAAGGTATTTTAGATGAAATAATATTATAGATAATCCTAAATCGGAAAATTTAGGATTACTTAGTTTATTAGTGCAAAGCCGGGAGATTGTGTATGGCGGAGCAAGACTATCTTTATTCTTTCCTTCTCCTTTCAATAATAAGATATGCTGCATCCAGCATTTTAATCAGATGAATGTACGGGTTTACCATATTCCTTTCCGGTAGCTTGTCATAGATTCCCATTGAGAAATAGACCATGCCTGAAATAAAATAATCAAATTCCTTAACGCTGTATTCTTTAAATGCTTTTTTAAAGACCAGCAGAGGATTTTGGTATTCTTTCTCCGAAAGCAGACCAAGAACCAATGGCGAGACCTCTTCCAACTGAGTATTGATTGTATATTTCTTTTCTTTCAGCATGATGAAGTAACCTGCACGGATGAATGACCGCATTGCCTGGTGAAAATGATAAATGACAGAAGGTTCTTCCTTTATCCAGCTATTTCTTTTAAGGGCATAGCTCATAATGGTGTTTAAAAGTTCTTTGGTGGCTACCAAGTCATTGAGCTGAAAAAATGTTTCCATCTGCTGTAACTCGTAATGATTCTTCCAGCCTTTCCCAAGCTGGGATTGAAAGTTTGTTCTGTTTTTTTTCATGAGTGTGTATTTTTTGTTGTACGATTCTGCGGGCAGTAAAGAAGTAAGCCGTGCAATGTCTGAACTTCCTGTCTATACAAGCCGAATGAATAGGATAGAATTTGTGTTTTTCTAAAAGCCCGAAAGCCGCAATGGATTGTACACCCCATTGTACCGTATCATGATACTGTATGTGGTAAAGCAGGCTTAGAAAAAGATAATTGTAGAAAAGCAGAACAGCATGAAAATAAAAACGGCATGAGACTCTACAATATCCGTAATAGAGGTACTGGTATACCCACACACAGGATAAGAGAGCCCACGCCTAGGTCGTGAGCCTTTTACTTATCGTCTCGTGTGTTAAAAATTACCAGTTTTCTATTACAAGATTCTAAGCAATAGCTTCTATATTTCTTTGAAGTATCGCAAAATTACTCTAATGAGTAATCTTTTCCAAATATAATAATATTTTTAATATACAGGACTATAGTCCTTAGTTTTTTATTTTGTTTTTGGCTCACTTTGTCATTATGCATGATTCTTTAGACGAAATAGAACGATATATCATTTCAAGAGTGAAAGAAATAAGAGAACAGAGAGGTATTAGTCAAACCTCACTTTCTTTAGCTATTGGTAAGAGTACAAGTTATATTTCAGATATTGAAGCCCATTCCAAAACAGCGAAATATAATATTAAAAGCTTAAACTTAATATCAAAAGCTTTGGGATGCTCTCCAAAGGATTTCTGGCCAGAACAGCCAATTTTGGAAGAGAAATATGAATTTGTAAAAGAAATAGAAATAAAGAAAAAATCCTAGCGAGAGCTGTTTTTTTATTGTCTCAAAGTCAGAAGACTTTGCGTAGCGGAAATTTATATTTTCTAGAAAATATTGTTTTTTCCAAATTCAGTAGAATACTTTTATTCTGCTTTGAAAATCTAAATATTAATTTGTTTAATAATGATTTATTATTAAAATCATTATTTTTGTCAAAATGTGAATAATTTATAACTAATGATTGATGAAAATTTAAAGAAAGCTATTAGAGATAATAAGCTTGTTCTATTTATAGGTGCAGGAGCTTCGATATCTTTGAACCACCCTTCATGGAAAAGTTTGGTTTCTGGAATTTTGGATGATTTAAATTCAGATTTTTCAGAGACTTCCGATTTAAATTTCAATAATCTAAAAAGTTATTTGAGTAATGGTACAAGAAGTCCATTGGATATTTTAAATAAACTTGAAAATGATTCTAACAACGGTAATGAATATAAGGTTAAAGCTAAAGTATATACCCACAAAATTTTCAATGAATTTAATACTAATAATTCTTTAAATTCTAATATTCATAAACTACTTTGGAAACTATCAACAAAAATTATTACAACTAATTATGATCATATTCTAGAACATAATAAACCTGAGGATCGTGATATTGATATTTTTGGGAATGAAAATTCATTTATGACTTTAAAAGCCCAAAAAGATGATTCTAAATTTTTATATAAAATTCATGGAGACTTTAAGAATCCAGAAACTATAATTCTATTTGATAGTGATTACAAATTAATCTATTCTGATAATAATGCTAATCAAGATGCCTTAGGTGATTTTTTTAAAAATAAAACTTTTCTTTTTTTAGGATTTAGTCTTTCAGATCCATTTGTAAATGAATTATTTAGTAAAATAAAACGTTTATATAATAACTATCCTATAGGAAATCATTTTATTTTTTCAACTAGTGTTAGCAATGATTTTTCACAATTTGATGTTAAACAAATAAAAATTGATGATTGGAAAGATTCACTAGAAACGTATTTAAATGAGCTTATTAAAATAAAAAGTGAGATTATAGAAAATAAAAAAGAAAATTATCTTGAAGATAGTATATTAGAGGAAGATAGTAGTAATCTTCTGTTAACAATTAAGAATAAAACAACAGAGCTTAAAAAGGCGCCAGGAAATAAAATTTTAGCATCTGAACTACATGATCTAAAATCAAAAGTTTATCAGCTTTTATATAAAGATCTAGATGATCTAATAAAGATAGATGGATATAAAAATACACATATAGAGGTTTTATTTGAATCAATTTATGGGAATGAAAATTTGGCAAATGAAACTATAATTGAAATTAATAGAATACGAAATGATATAAAGGAATATCAATGGTATGAAAGAAGTCAATTAGTCAGTGCTATAGCATGTAGTTTGATTATTTTCGATAAAGCGGATAGTACTAAAATATCTTTATTGATAGATTTTATAAATGATAGTGAAGAAAAGGTTTGGCAAAAAGCTTTAACGTATCTAGTTATTGTACTTAATCATTTAGGCTACAAATGGGTGAAATATCCTGTTATTAGAACTAAAGTTAAATCGTTAACTCTGAATAGCAAGGTCCAAGAAGGCTGCCAAAAAATTTTAGAATATTTGTTAATTTTCGGTATTGAAATATTTACATTTTCTGAAAAAGTCTTTGATAAAGAATATTTTCAAAAACCTTCTAATTATTTTCTTCCGTTTTTTAAAGATGAAAATCCATTATTTGATAGTATATATGAGAATTATGCGGGTGAGAATATTGATGAATTTATTAATCTATTAGAAAAAGCACCATTTCCAGATTGTTTAAAATACATTTATTGTAATACGAAAATAAACAGGTCTAAAGAAAAAAAAGAATTAGACGAAACAGAAAAGGATTTTGTTCTTAATCATTCGATAGTAAATGGAAGTTTTTATCCATATGCAGGCATTATGCAGGAGTTTGTAAGCTTTATTAGAGAATTTCCTGCAATTCAACATAAAAAACTTTTAGATACTCAAATTAAACTTACTACTACACCTTTAAAAGATTATATTTTAAATGAGAAGGAGAAATATCGTGCTTTAGGGATTCATTTTTTTAAAGATAAACAATGGGGACAAGCAATTATAAATTTTAATAATTATCTTGATTTTGAACCTGAAGATCTCATGATTCTAAGTAATTTAGAAATCTGCTACCTTAACAATAAAGAAACGGAAAATGCTGATAATGTTGCATTTAGAATTAGAGATATTTATCCTGAAAATATTGATAACTTAATTAATTTGATAAAAATATATATTGGCAGAGAGGATTATGAAGAGGCGATTAAAATTTCTGATGAATGCCTTAGAATTGATCTGAAAAACCCTAATGTTTATTATTTAAGAGCATGGATATTATATTATAAAGAAGAATATCAAAATGCATTAGAAGAATTGGAAAATTGTTCAAAATTCAATTATGAAAATAAAGTTGAGCTGAATGATATGTATTGCACTATTTATCGTAGGCTCGAAAACAATAATTTAGCATTAGAATACATAAATAAAGCAATTAAATTACATGAGGCCTCAAAAGAATCCAAAGATTCAGAATTATATCATACTAGATCTCAAGTATATGAAAATTTAGATATTTATAATGAAGCAATTAATAATATTGATATAGCTTTAAGTATAAAAAAAGATCCCTTATATATGATAGATAAGGTTTATATATTGTTGAAAATGAATAATTTAACTGAAGCTAAAATCCTTCTTGATAAAATGAATTCTTCACAAAAGAATAACTCAGAGTATTATAATGCTAAGGCAAATTATTATAGATTGGAAGGAAACTTTGATCTGGCTCTAAATATGATAGAGAAAGCGATTAAATTATCAAATAGTGATACAAGTATTCCGGTTAATCATTATATTGGAACTAAAGCTGCCATTTATGGAACAATGGGTGATGATGAGAAATTTTATGAACTTCTTGATAATATTTTATTATTAGGACAAAATGTGAAGAGATTTTTTCCAGATATTAAAAATAAATATAAAAAGGATAAGAGTTTTCTTGAAATCTTAGAGAAATATAATCAGTCTTTATAAAAAACATTCTGCTTTTGCGGAATGTTTTTTCATGAGTTTCCATAATTTTAAAACCGCCCTACAAAAAGCAGAACGGTTTATATATTAAATTTGTTTTAGCGACTTGCTACTACATCATTCCTGGCATTCCACCACCCATTGGCATAGCTGGTTCAGCGCTCTTAATTTCAGTGATAACACATTCAGTTGTAGAAGCATTCCGAAAACAGAAGCTACGTTTTCAAAAAAGTGGAAGGATTTTCAATTCCAGACTCTAACTGTATCTTGCCAATACAATGTTGGAAGAAATTTTTTTAGCATGTTTTATTATCACATTTAGCGATAATACTTTTAAACAAGCTTGAGATTTTTGAAGGAAATCCGTGATTTTTTTTACAACTTTCACAGTAGTAAATTTCAATATTATTTGGATAATCAGAACTTATTCTTGGAAAAACTCTATATATAAATTGATGCATTGTCAAAAGATATAACGTTTCTTTATCGTATACATTTGATTTTAGAATTTTATCTAACAAAGTATCACATATCTGTAAAATACTTATAACTTCTGTAATCTTTGGATTTGTTTTTAAGTCATCTTCATTTAAGTGTGAGTCACAATAAAAGTCTTGGAAAAGTTTATAGAATGCTTCTGAGCCTATTAGCTTAATATTATCTAGATTTGCAAATTCCCAAGTATCTAATGTTGTATAACTAAAATTATCAATGCTACTTTTTAAGTTTTCATATAATTTATTTAACTGCAAACTTTCATTTTCAATTTTTTTATCTTGTTCTTGACTTTCTATTTGTTTTTGAACAAGTATATTAGCTTGAATTTGCGCTTTTAATGCAAGAAATACTAAAATAGCACCAATTAAACCTATTATCGGTGCAGTTATTCCACCGATTGTGTCACCAATAGTTCCTGTTTCAGTAAAATCTAAGATACCAAAACTCCTTGTAAAAAGAAAAGGAGCTATTAGAACTAATGGAATTCCAATCCATAATAATGAGCTTCCGTTTTTTAATGGCTTTAAAATTTCCTTAAACTTATCTTCTGGTGTAATGTTAGTCATAAAATTTATGTTAAATGTTCAAATACTATATATACAATTTGCGCTAATATTGCTTTTATTAGGGCTATCTATTTGTTAATCAATAAAAATAAAATATAAATATAGTATTTCCTTACGGAAAACCAGAATAAAAAAACCGCTCCACAAAAGCAGAACGGTTTATATATTAAATTTGTCTTAGCGACTTGCTATTACATCATTCCCGGCATTCCACCACCCATTGGCATAGCTGGTTCAGCGCTCTTCACTTCAGTGATTACACATTCAGTTGTTAAAAGCATTCCAGATACAGAAGCTGCATTTTCAAGGGCAACTCTTGTTACTTTCGTTGGGTCAATGATTCCTGCTTCAAGCATGTGAACATACTCGTCAGTTTTAGCATTGTATCCGAAGTCTCCTGAACCTTCTGCTACTTTAGCAACGATTACAGAACCTTCACCTCCTGCGTTAGCAACGATTTGTCTTAATGGCTCCTCGATCGCTCTTTTTACGATTTTGATCCCTGTCGTTTCGTCAGAATTGATTCCGGTAAGGTTATCTAAAGCTGAGATTGCTCTTACTAAAGCAACACCACCACCTGCAACAATACCTTCTTCAACAGCTGCTCTTGTAGCGTGAAGGGCATCATCAACTCTGTCTTTTTTCTCTTTCATTTCAACTTCAGAAGCAGCACCTACGTAAAGTACAGCAACACCACCAGCTAACTTAGCTAGTCTTTCCTGAAGCTTCTCTCTGTCGTAGTCAGAAGTTGTAGTTTCCATCTGAGCTTTGATCTGAGCTACTCTTCCTTTGATTTTCGCTTCGTCACCACCACCGTTTACAACCGTTGTGTTGTCTTTGTCGATCGTTACTTTCTCAGCAGTTCCAAGCATATCTAAAGAGATGTTTTCCATAGTGAAACCTTGCTCTTCAGAAATTACCTGTCCACCTGTAAGGATTGCGATATCTTCTAACATTGCTTTTCTTCTGTCTCCGAATCCTGGAGCTTTTACAGCAGCAATTTTAAGAGAACCTCTTAGTTTGTTAACCACCAAAGTAGCTAAAGCTTCCCCTTCCACTTCTTCAGAGATAATTAATAGAGACTTACCACCTTGTGCAATTGGCTCAAGAACCGGAAGTAATTCTTTCATTGAAGAGATTTTCTTTTCTACTAAAAGGATATATGGGTTTTCAAGTTCAGCTAACATTTTCTCAGGGTTAGTCACAAAGTAAGGTGACTGGTATCCTCTGTCAAACTGCATACCTTCTACAACGTCAACTGTTGTATCGATACCTTTAGCTTCTTCTACAGTGATTACTCCTTCTTTACCTACTTTTCCGAAAGCTTCAGCGATTAAAGCACCGATCGTTTCATCATTGTTAGCAGATACAGAAGCAACTTGTTTTACCATTTCTGTAGAATCTCCAACTGTTTTAGATTGAGATTTAAGGTTTTCAACAACTGCAGTTACTGCTTTGTCAATTCCTCTTTTAAGATCCATTGGGTTAGCACCGGCAGCTACATTCTTAAGACCTTCTCTTACGATAGCTTGTGCTAAAACAGTAGCGGTAGTAGTACCGTCTCCTGCGATATCATTAGTTTTGGACGCAACTTCTTTTACCATTTGCGCTCCCATATTTTCTACTCTGTCTTCAAGTTCGATTTCTTTTGCAACAGACACCCCGTCCTTAGTTACGTGTGGAGCACCGAAAGATTTTTCGATCACCACATTTCTTCCCTTAGGACCTAAAGTTACTTTTACTGCATTAGCCAATGCATCTACACCTCTTTTTAAAGCGTCTCTTGATTCAATATCGAATTTTATTTCTTTTGCCATAATTTTTTATTGTATTAATGTACTTTGTACAATGTATGAATGATGTATCCTGAAAATATCATTTTACATGAATACATTTTACTTTTTACAAATTAACCGATGATCCCTAATAAGTCAGCTTCCTTTACAATTAAGTAATCTTTACCTTCTAACTTCAATTCAGAACCAGAATATTTTCCATAAAGAACTTTGTCACCTACCTGAACCGTTGTAGGTTCATCTTTTTTACCAGGTCCTACTGCCACTACAGTACCTTCTTGCGGCTTTTCCTTTGCAGTATCCGGGATGATAATACCTGAAGCTGTTTTAGTTTCTGCTGCGATTGGCTCAACCAGAACTCTGTCTGCCAATGGTTTAAAGTTTACTGACATAATATATTTATTTTTTAATTATTTCTGTGTTGTAATTCTCTAAATGTATGCCATGAGACGGTGACGGCTGAAATGGCAGACTTTTATGACGGAATGTGAAAATTTGGCAGAAAAATAAAAAACAGAAAGCCGGAAAATTCCGGCTTTTATTTTAGGTGTTTAATTTTTATGGACCCTGTTTTTATGGACAATATTGTCCCGGGCCGATCCATAAGATACATTGTCCTTTGTAATTGTACTCACAGCAAAAGCGTCCTGCCGCACCGCCGTTGATTGATTTCTGAGCATCCCTGCTTAGTAATTTGGCATTTTTCATAGTTAATAATATTTAATTTGTATACTTCCTGAGCGTTTAAAGTCAATCAGGATTTTGACATTTGGTGTTAAAAGATAGATCAAAGATAAGTTTTTTTTCCATTATGTGTGATATATTTTAATTGTTTTTTAAAAATTAATTGATTGGTTATCAGTTGTTACCTGTTTTTTTATGTGGTAAAAAAATGAACGATAAAACTTATTGAGATAAAATCGTTACAAGAAAGGAGAATATAAAAAAAGAAGCCGGAAAAATCTCCGGCTTCTATATCATCTTTTTTATTAGGATTTATGGACAAAATTGCCCCGGTCCGATCCAGCGGATACATTTCATACGGTCATCATAATCACAACAAACAAGTTTTGCTGTAGATAACCCTCCAAGAATGGATTTCTGTGTGTCTCTGTTTAGTAACTTTGCATTTTTCATAGATAATACCTTTGTTTTTTAAATCCTGAACATTTAGTGTCAATCAGGTTTTTTTGACAGCTTGTGTTTTTATTGTTGATTCAAAGGTAAATGTTTTTAATACAGGTTGTTAAATCGTTTGTAGACAGAGGGCTGCTATTGATATTTTAATATCTGTCTTTTTATGAGGTCATCTCCAGAAACATTTTTCTTCCATTCATATCCATTTCCTGTTTCACAATTTTTCTTGTTACAGGATCAATATAGTAGGTGGTGGTAGTGGTTTTGTTACTGATATCGTCATTTGTTTTCACAACCCAGACCGGTTTTCCTTTATATTCTGACTTTTGGGTATCCAGAATATAAGCTTTCATCATTCCTTTTTTCTCGGATTTTGGGTTGTAGTCGAAAATAGAAATTTCGGCAGAATAGTGTTCTTTCCATGGAAGAAATCTTATCAGCATTGCATAACTGCTGCTGTCAAAATATTGGGTTGCAGGAATATCAATATCATCTTTTTTCTGTGTCTTTTTATCCAGATAATATCCGGTCACTTTATCTTTACTCGACTTTAGAACCATGTCCCGCATGGAATTAAAAGAAGAATGATATTCCGGGGTGAAATTTGAGGTTTTTACAATAGTAGAATCTGTCCATTGAGCATCAGGAGCTTGTTTTATTTTTACTATTGTTTTGATAAGAAGATCTGTTTTGTTCAGCTTTTTGATTTCTGTAATTATACTTCCGATTTCTATTTTTGTACCGGCATTTTCAGCATACCATACAGATTCTGATGTTTCATCTTTGATCAATTGGGAATTGATCTTTATATTTTCTGGGATAAGAAGCTGCTGTGAAAAGAGATTCGCGCTGCTTACTAATAAAAGGAATAAGAATGTTCTCATGGTCTTTTTATTAGTTAGTTGTATTGAAATTCAAAAAGTTACAGGATTGAATACATTTTAATAACAATTTTTTAAATAATATTAAACAGAAATCTTTTTACTTTTCTGTTGTTGATTGATCTTTGAAATAATAGCTCCGGAAACGGCAATTCCTATAAAGTTGGTTACCGATCTGGCCTCATTCATAAAACGATCCACACTGTAAAGAAGGGCAATATCCGTCAACGGAATTTTCCCGAATCTGTTCAAAGTGAAAATAAGAGCCAGAAATCCTGAACCAGGTACACCGGAAGCTGTTTTTGAGGTAATAGAAACGATGATAAAAAGCCATAAATAATCATTGAGGCTTAACGAAATCGTATAAAACTGAACCAGGAAACAACAAGTCACGGAAAGATAGATACAGGCTCCGGCAAGATTAAAATTATATCCTAAAGGAATAATAAACCTTAAAATTTTCCTGCTGTATCCTTCAGATTCCATTTTTTCAAAAATGAGAGGGAAGGCTGCTTTAGAAGATGAGGTACTGACTACCAGGATAATTTCTTCTTTGATGTTCAGTAAAAATTTCCAAAGATTGAACTTGAAGAGATAAGAAACAGCCCCCAGAATTCCAAAAATAAATACAATATCCGCTATATATACAGTGGCAACTACTTTACTCAGGGGAAGAAGGGTATTGAGACCATATACAGAAACACCATAGGCGATATTACAGAAAATAATGAGGGGAAGAATGATATAAAGGTATTTAATGACTGTATAAAAAATATTCACACCCTGATCCAATATATTCAGGAATTTTTCTTTTTTTGAAGAAAAATTCATAGCAATTCCGATCGCAATAGAGAGGAATAGAAAAATACCATGCCTGTTGAGATAGATAAGGTTGGGCACATTATCATTTTTAATTTCAAATGTTTTGGGTAACGCCGTATTGATTTTGGTGACATCTATTCCTGTATCAGAACCGGGCTGCATCATTAATCCAAAAGCGAAACCTACGATAATAGCTATGGAAGTGATTACCAAAAAATATAAAATCGTCTGCCATACAATATTTCGGGCATTTTTGAGATCAGACAACTGGCTGATTCCATATACCACTGCCATAAATATAACAGGAAGGATCAGTGTTTCCAGAATCATGAAAAAATACCGGCTCACCACTCCCAGCCTTATACTTTCCTGAGGAACATAATGACCAGCCAATACGCCTCCTATCATTGCTGTAAACACATACAATGTAAGATTTTTAAGATATTTTCCGGTAAATGTTTTTTGAGATTGTAAGGATTTCATCTGAAAAATAAGCTGTTTTTACAAAACAATTTTTAAGCTGTATTATTATTTCTGAGATTGAAGATACTCATTATTCATTACATTCTTATCATATGGTTCCAAGAACTAATGCACCTAAAAGCATGATAATCGATGATCCAATTGCCCATTTTAAAGTATACTTCAGATGGTCAGAATATTCTACACCTGCTAAGGATACCAATAGATAAGTGGAAGGAACCAACGGACTTAATAAGTGGGAAGCCTGACCAACAAGACTTGCTCTTCCCAATATTTCAGGGGCAATATCCAGCTGACGTCCTGTAGCCTCAATAATAGGTAATATCCCAAAATAGTACGCATCATTCGTAAGAAAGAAAGTAAGAGGAACACTGAAAATTGCTGTAATAATATTCAGATAACTGCCCCAACTTTTGGGAACAATATCTATCATACTATTTCCCATAGCCTGCATGATGCCGGTTCCATTAAGAATCCCCGTAAAGATTCCTGCTCCAAAGATCATTCCTGCTACAGACAAAGCATTTCCGGCATGTTTTGAAATAATTTTCTGCTGGTCTTTCAACTTGGGATAATTGATGACAGAGGCAATACAAAAGGCAATCATAAAAGCAATCCCGAGAGGAACAATGTCTAATATCATTACCGTTAATAGAACAAGAGTCAATATTAAATTCACCCAGATTAGTTTTGGACGGAGAAGTTGAGGGTCAGATTCTCCGGCAATGTCTCCCGTACTGTATTTCGTATACTTCCCATATTTTGCGATGCGCTTCTTTTCTTTTTTTCCCAGAATGTAGGCTACAAAGATTACCCAGATAATACCTAAAGCCATAATAGGGATCATAGGCACAAAAATTTCGGTGTGTCCCAGTTTCAGGGAGCTCATCACTCTTGCTGTAGGACCTCCCCAAGGTAAAATATTCATAATTCCGCCAGCCAGCATGATGATGCAGGTCAGCGTTAATGGATTCATTCCTTGTTTTTTATATAAAGGAAGCATGGCTGCTACAACAATAATATAAGTGGAAGAACCATCACCATCTAGAGAAACCAATGTGGTGAGGATAGCTGTTCCAATCGTTGTTTTGACAGGGTTGTCTCCAACTGCTTTTAAAATAAGATTGACTAATGGCTCAAAAAGCCCGGTGTCTATCATTAAACTGAAATAAAGAATGGCAAAGATGAGCATAACCCCTGTAAGGGCTATTTCCTTGACTCCATTTTTCATCATTTCTCCCAACTGAGGTCCAAAACCTGCTAAAAATGCAATGGCAACCGGGATAATAACTAAGGCAGTAAGAGGAGTCATCTTTTTATTCATGATAAGCACCATAAAAATGATGATCATCAAAAATCCAAGGAATGTAAGCATAGATGGTTTGTATTTGAGGTTATTTATTTTTATTTTTTCTCCAGTCAAAATTGTTTCGATAGCCGATATAGGCATAGTTACTGGTAGATCCGGTTTCCAGCTGGTTGATAAAAGCAACTTCTATGGCTGAGTTTTTTCCTGTTTTTATTCCTATCCCGGCGGTTAAACGGTTGCTGTCGAATGTTTCTTCTTTGCTGGCATTCATTCGGATTTCATTTTTCAGGATCCCATAAAATCTTTCTTTCTCCCCGGTTTTATTGAATGGGATTCTTAATGAAATAAGATAGCGAAGCCTTACAATGAACTCATCCGGATTGCTTATGAAACGTTCTTCCACGCGAAACCGGTGAGAAATAGAAGTTCTTCCGATATTGCCTCCCAGGCTCACTTGTTGGAAAGGTCTTTTTTCATACCTCTCTTTTTTGGTATTATCAGACTTGTAAGAGTCCAGAATAAGAAACATGGCTCCTACAGCAGGTCTTACCTCATTAGCAACTTCATAATCTACGTAAGCAGAAACCAAAAAAAGTCTGGTGTCATAGGCCAGGTCAAAAGACCGGTATTGGGAAAGGGCTGTCAAGGTACTTTTATCTGTAAGTTTTGCAGACATAAGGTATTGGAACCACATATTATAACTGTCCCGGCTTTGAGCGATCACAAATTGACTTGCACCTAGTAGAAAAAAGGTGATTAATGATAATTTAACTTTCATGTAAAATTGAATTAATATCCTGCTTTCTCAAATATATTTATAAGAAGGAGCCGGGAATTTATTTTTCAATCAATAGCAGTTTTTATCAGTAAACTGCAATCCGGGGAGAAAAAGGTCTTATATTTGAAAGATTGAAAATTGGATATTTTAGATGTTTTTTATTATAAATATTGTATTTATATTATTGATTTTTAGGGTTTTACTTAGTGGTAGAATTTTAAAGAGACTGATGGAATATCATTGGGGACTTTTGCTGAAGTTTCAGCATATTTTCTTCTTTTTCTTCTTCTTTATCATCACTTTTTTCACCGAAAACTACTTTTTGGATGTTCCGGAGCTCATTTGGTCCGTATTATTTGTGATTATTTTCAATGTTGGGATTTACTATCTGGTCTATTTTTATCTGGTACCCAGGTTTTATCTTTCCAATAAGTATCCGGAGTTTATTCTGTATGCATTTATCTGTTTTTTGGTATCAAGCCTGTTTAGAATTTTGCTGGAACCTGCCGTGTTTAATATGAAATTTGATGAAACACTATCCAACACAAAATTCCTTTACAATGTGTATACTGCTCAGGGTATTGTTATATTGGTAGCCTCATTTCTGGGAATTACTAAGGATAAATTTCTGATTGAACAGGATTTTAAAAACTTAGGGGAAGAAAAAGACCAACTGTATCTTGACCTTTTAAAATCAAAATTAAACCCTCATTTTTTACTGAATACCCTTAATAATATTTATTCGAAAAGCTTTAATCCATCCGAGAAAACATCGGAATCTATCTTGCAGTTAAGCCGCTTGTTGCAGTATGTTATTTATGATACCAATAAGGAAAAGATTACGCTTATGCAGGAGTTTTCAACGATTAAATCATTGATTGGGCTTTACCAGTTAAAGTATAATAACCTATTGGATATCAGGTTTGAAATAAAAGATGAAGAAACATTGGAGCTTATTGAAGTACCTCCATCAGTTTGTCTTACCTTATTTGAAAATGCTCTGAAACATTCAGCAGTGGGGATTGAAGGAAATAGTTTTATCAGTGTATTTTATAAAATACAGGATCAGGAACTATCATTTGAAATTAAAAATTCTATGGCAAAGAACCGGAATCTTGTGAATAACGTTAATGATAATGGATTGGGAAATGAAGCAGTCATCAGCATTCTGGAAAAATACTACCCTGAAAGATTTACTTTTATATCAGAAGCGGCTATGAATAATACATACGAAACTACTTTAAAAATTAAACTATAATGGCTAACCTCACTATCGTAGGAGTGGATGATGAATATCCCGCGTTAGAACTTATCCGGCACTATTGTGATGGGATAGAAGATATCGATTTGCTGGAGATATTTCAGAACCCGGAAGAGGCGCTACAATATTTGCAGAAGAATAGAGTAGATCTGGTTATTCTGGATATTAATATGCCTTATATTAATGGGATTGATCTTTTACTTAAACTTCCCTATAAACCATTATGCATATTTCTTACATTGGAAACTCAATATGCCGTTAAAGCATTTGAATTGGATGTTGTGCATTATCTGGTGAAACCTGTAGACTTTGAAACATTTAAAAGAGCAGTTTATAAAGCAAAGGATTTTTTACAGTTTAAACAATCTGCGGAAGATAAAAAACAGGAAGATTTCATTATGTTCAAGTCTAATTATATCATGAATAAAGTTCTTCTTCAAGATATAAAATGGGTTCAGGGATTTGGCGAATATATTATTTTAATCACCCATTTGAAAAAATATATGATCTTGGAACGGATGTCTAATTTTGAAGAAAATTTTCAAAATTTAGGGTTTATCAGGATTCATAAATCCTATATTGTCCTTTCTTCTCATATCAGTTCATATGATTCGAATACAATTTATCTGAAAGGAGGAGAGCAGCTCCCATTAGGAAGAACTTACAAAAAACACCTGAAAGAATATTTGGGGTAAAAAGAATAGGCTAAACTTTTATAAACATTTCTAATGTAAAAAGAAAAAGCTCACTGATTCAGTGAGCTTTTCAATTATATTTTAATAGCAATGATTGCCAATAATTATGCTATTTAGCTTTTTCCGGCTGCCTGCATAGGATTTACTTTTCCATTGGAGCTCCCTCTTGCAGGACCTCCTTCCTGTTTCTGTTTAAAGAGCTGGAATTTTGATGTTTCACCACCGGAAGCATTGCTGCTCCAGAAGTTATTGGTGGTGTCAATATCAGCAGTTTCTCTCATTGGATCTAACTGAATTGATTTCAATTTCTTGTCAAAATAATACGTCTTAGAAACTTTTTGTTCATTCAGCCTCCAGATCTGTGCTGAAGATTTGTCATATAATTTTGAGCCATCTTCAAAGGTAAATTCAAGAATGACTGGCATTACCAGGCCACCTTTGTTCAGGAAATCGATCTGATACGCTGTAATATTTTTAAACTTCTCTTTATCCTTAGCATCTAAAGGAAGAGTAGCCTCTACTTTTGTAGTGTATTCTTTAGTGCTTACTTTTTCTTGCCCTCTGTCATATCGATAGTAGAAATCCTGAGCTTCTTTATCTTTATCAACATAGAACGTAATGTTCTTGTCTTCTCTGTTTCTGATTTTTGACAGGTCTTCAAAACTATTCACTAAAGGCTTATCAACCTGATATTTTATTTCCTCAGCTGCTTTTGGATTAGTTTCAAGGTTAGGAGTAGCTACGGTTACTTTATCAATCGCAATATCTACAGGGTCTGTTCCATAGAACCATCCTCTCCAGAACCAGTCAAGGTCTTCACCACTGGCATCTTCCATGGTACGGAAAAGATCTGCCGGTTCAGGGTGTTTGAAGGCCCATCTTTTTGCATACGTTTTGAAAGCTTTATCAAAAAGCTCCCTTCCCATAATGGTTTCACGAAGAATATTCAATCCTGTAGCAGGTTTTGAATAGGCATTCGGGCCATACTGAACAATATTTTCAGAGTTGCTCATGATTGGCTCAAGCTGATCTTTGGGAAGTTTCATATAATCTACGATCGTCCATGCCGGACCTCTTTTAGACGGAAACTTATTATCCCATTTCTCTTCTGTAAGATACTCTGTGAAAGTATTCAGCCCTTCATCCATCCATGCCCATTGTCTTTCATCTGAATTGATAATCATAGGAAAGAAGTTGTGGCCTACTTCATGGATAATTACTCCGATCATTCCGTTTTTAGTTCCTTCAGAATAAGTTCCATCTTTTTCCGTTCTTCCGAAGTTGAAACAGATCATTGGATATTCCATTCCGTTGGCTGCTTCTACAGATTGAGCTACAGGATATGGATAAGGAATGGTGAATTCCGAATACGTTTTAATGGTATGAGCTACTGCCTTTGTGGAAAATTTTCTGTAAAGTCCGTAAGATTCTTTAGGATAGAAACTCATAGCCATTACCTTATTGTTATTTTCAGGAATGGTAACGCGCATGCCGTCCCAAACAAACTTTCTGGAAGAAGTCCAGGCAAAATCCCTTACGTCATTGGCTTCAAAGACCCATGTCTTTCTTTGCTTTGAATGATTCTTTTCCGCTTTTTTAGCTTCATCTAAGGTGACAATTTCTATAGGTTCAGAAGCATTTTCTGCTTTTCTGTATCTTGAAAGCTGATCAGAAGTTAATACCTGATCATAATTTTTACATTCTCCTGTTCCGCCTACAATGTGATCGGCAGGGACATTCATAGACACTTTAAAATTTCCGAAAACCAAGGCAAATTCTCCTCTTCCGGTAAACTGATGATTTTGCCAGCCCTGGAAATCACTGTATACACACATTCTTGGATACCATTGTGCCATGGTGTACAAGTCGTTGCCATCTTCCGGGAAATTTTCATAACCTCCGCGGCCACCCATTTTGATCCTGTTTCCAATATTGTAATTCCAGTCTACTTTGAAAATAAATTTTTCTCCTTTTTTCAAAGCTTTTGGAAGGTCAATACGCATCATGGTTTTATTGACGGTATATTTTAAAGGACTTCCTGAAGCATCCGTTACTTTTTCAAGGGTCACTCCATAGCCATTATCCTTTACAGGGAGTTCTGTTACCTTAAGCTGTTGATCCGTTGTTGATGGACGCAGAATAGAAGAGTTATCATATCCTGCATTTCTGATACTGGAATGTTCATTTTCATCCAACTGCAGCCAGATGTAATCCAGTTCATCAGGAGAATTATTATAATAAGTAACCGTTTCCGAACCTTTCAGATTTCTTTTATCCTCATCAAGATAAGCGGTAATGTTGTAATCGGCTCTGTTTTGCCAGTATCCATGTCCTGGAGCACCAGAGGCAGTTCTATAAATGTTGGGTGTTCGCAGAATACTTCCCAGTTGCTCAAATTTATTTCCATGGTTGCTACCCGGGTTATTCTGAATATTTTGTGCGGTGAAACCTGTATAGGCAAATACAGAAAGTGAAAGTATAATAACTTTTAGTTTCATAACCGAAATGATTTAATAATTATCAAAGATAGTAATAAGCAGTTGAAATGATAAAAATATTTCACGTTTAGAAAGGAATTCTTTCTAATGTCATTTTTAAGGATAAAGCAAAGACCCCTGATGAGACAAAAAGGATCCAGTCTTTTTTATTGACTTTAAAAAGAGTAAGCAGAATAAATAAGAATATCAAAATGGCACCTACAATAACAATCTGCCCCAGTTCCAATCCAATGTTAAATCCTAATAGTGGAATGGCAATACCTTGGCTTTTGGCGATCATCACTCTTGCCGTATTGGCAAAACCCATTCCGTGAACCAATCCAAAGATTAAAGCAAGATAGTAGTTAGCCCGCATTAGCGTCTGCTTCTGGTTTTTCATAATAATATTATCCAGAGATGTCAGCACAATGGTGAGAGGGATTAAAAACTCTACCCAATCAGAAGGAACTCTGAAGACATCAAGAATACTTAGAGCTAGCGTAATTGAATGTCCAATAGTGAATGCTGTTACAAGGATCAGTATTTTTTTCCAGTCACTAAAAGAGTAAACGGCAATCAGAGCCAAGACAAAAAGCTGATGGTCTAAAGCATCAAGAGAAATAATGTGTTCCCATCCAAGGTTTAAATAAAATAGAAAATCCTGCATTTTGATAATAGATTATTGGTTTTTGAATATTGTGTTAAAACGAGTGTATTGTAGTGTTTTTGTTTATTTTTTATTTGTATTGATTATTAATAATTTTGCTTATTATTATTCTAGATAAAAATTGTATAATTGTATTTAAAAAAAAGACAATGGATATTAGAAAACTATTTTTTACAAAAGTAAACATTTCGTATGGAGGAACGAAGCTTCTTAGAAATGCTACAGTTGCTTTCTTGGGGTTGTACTCGTACGGATTTTATGGTCAGGTACAAAAGCTCGATTCCCGATTTAATTATTTATTGAAGAATAAGGAGAGCCTGAATAGAGAAAACGTTTTAAAAGATTTGGAACGTGAAGATATGAAATTGGATAAACATTTAGTAGTTACCTCTAAGGGGGCGCAAACAATGTATTCATGTATTATTTATACCAAGAATCCTGAAAAACTTAAATCAGATGGATTTATAATCCAGAGCCAGCTGCCTACTTTTTCAACGGCACTAGTGAGCCTTGAAGATATTGAAAGGTTGATGGAACTTCCTTATGTAACCTCTGTGATGGGGCCTACATTTGATGAGCTTCATAACGATGTAAGTAGAGCACAGTCTGGAGCAAGCCTTTTGCAAGATGGCGTTTTTAATAATACAGCTTATAACGGAACAGGAATTCTTGTGGGGATTTTTGATACAGGGATAGACTGGAAACATCCAGATTTCAGACAAGTTAACGATCAGACTAAAAGTAGAATTGTTTCAATTTGGGATCAGACTTTAACTCCTCAGGGAGCTGAAACGTCTCCTACAGGATTTACCACTGGTGTAGAATATACAAGAGCACAGATTGAAGATGAGTTGGATGGAAGTCCTACTAATTTTGTCCGTGAAAATGATATTAATGGTCATGGAACCCATGTGGCAGGAACTGTTGCAGGAAACGGAGCTGGTTTTGCAAACAAAAGACATAAAGGATTTTCTTCGGAGGCAGACATCGTTTTTGTAAAAGGAGGAAACGGATCTTTTCCAACAACGAATACAATCAACGCATTGACTTATTTTAAAAATGTAGCAACAGCCTTAAACAAGCCGATCGTCGTAAATATGAGTATTGGTGGACAGGGAAGTGCTCATGATGGTACATCCTCTCATGAAGTAGCTGTTGATAATTTTACATCGTCAGGACCTGGAAGAGTAGTCGTTATTTCTGCAGGTAATGATTATGGTGCCAATCTCCATAGAAAAGTAGATATAGAGGCCGGTGGAACACAATCTTATACTTTTAATGTGGCAAGTAATACCTCTGCTGCATCTGTATTTGGTTTTCTGATGTATGCTAACGATAATACAGCCGTTACAGCAAAATTAACAGCTCCCGATGGTCAGCAATATATACAGAATGTAAGTACCGATACAACTCATAATATATTAGGAGGTGGTTTCACTGCTACTATGTATAATTATTGGGGGAATGATAATAATAAACGATATGTTCAGCTACTTGTAAATAGAGTAGCGGGATCTACGGCCAATTGCCAGGGAACATATACACTGGAAATTACCAATAACGGAACGCAGACAATTAATACGCATGGCTGGCTGTATGGTCAGGGAGTAGCAACTACCCTGCTAAATGGGGATAATGAATATATTGTTGGATCTCCAGGTAACGCAACAAGTGCTATTACAGTAGCTTCCTATTTGGGTAGAGTAAGCTGGATGGCTCCGGCAGGAGGATATGGCTATAGTAATACTCCGCAGGAAACGATCTCTTCATTTAGTGCACAGGGGCCTAGAGTTGATAATTTCCAAAAACCGGATATCACAGGTTCAGGTCAGGCTGTAATCTCTGCAAGATCTAGTAGTTCTGCGCCAGCAGCTTCGAATATTATTGAAAATACTAACTATTATGTGATGAATCAGGGAACCAGTATGTCATCTCCGGGAGTTGCCGGAGCTGTAGGATTATTGCTTCAGGCAAATCCGACATTGACCGCTGCACAGGTTAAATCACGTCTTACTTCCACTGCAAGAAAAGATGCAGCAACAGGAAATGTTCCTAATACAAGATGGGGATATGGAAGATTAGATATTTATAAAGCAGTGACTAAAGAAGTAGGATGTGTAGAGTCTAATTTTGAGTCTATTACTTATGATGAACCTTATATCACTATTAATGCAGAAGCTAATACGACTTTTACCAATGCGGCATTGGCAGTTCGTTATACTCCAACCCTAACTGGTAAATTGGGAAGTATTTCATTCACAACAGGTTCGGGTGTAATTCCTGCCAACCAAGCAGTGGATATTCAAGTAAGAAAGGTGAATGCTAACGGAGATCCTGGAGACATTATTGCTACAAAAAATATTGCATCATGGGATACCAATATACAAAGATTTACATGGAACTATGTGGATTTATCCAGCTTAAATGTTCAGGCAGTAACAGGGAAGGATTTCTATATTGTTATCAATGGTTTAGGGGGAACTGTAACTATGAAAAATGAAGCTACTGCAGTAAGTGGACGTAGTAAAACATCAACAGATGGTACAAGCTGGACAACAAGAACTTTCGATCTTAAAATGAGAGCGAATGTTTACGAAAATGTAGCTGAAGTGAAAAGCCTAGCAACTTCCAACCAGACAAAAGCTAGTGCTGTTGCTGCTGGTTATAATTATTTTACAAATGCTTGTCAGTTGATTTCAAGAGTAGAAAAAGAAACGGCAAGTACTGTGACTGGAAATGTAACTTCAAAAGTATGGGTTGATAATGTACAGCCTGGTTATGTTTCAAGAAGATATGAAATGAATCCTGCTACAGATGCAACTATTGCTACAGGAAAAGTAACATTATACTTCAAACAGGCTGATTTTGATGCTTATAATTTAACAAGTGGTATTAAACTTCCTACCTCTCCTACTGATGAGGCTAATAAATTCAACCTGGTTGTTGAAAAATATGCGGGAACAAGTGCTGGAAATGTGGGAACTGTAGCTTCTTTTGGAGGTACACCAACTGCTATTACTCCTAATGTTGCAGATATTGTTTGGAATAATACTTATCAATATTGGGAAGTAAGTTTCCAGACTACAGGCTTTGGTGGATATTTTGTTAAAACAAATGCTACTTTAGGTACAGGTGAGGTAACAAAACTGAATGCTGGAGTGAATATTACTCCAAATCCAGCTAAAGATGTTGTAAATATCTCATTGGGAGGGTATTCTAAAGGTACACTTACTATTTATGATGCTTCAGGAAAGTTGATTAAGACAGAATCTATGAATTCCAACTTAAACAGAATGGATGTTTCATCATTGGTAAAAGGAGTATACATGTTTACAATTAAGCTAAACGATACTACAATTACTAAGAAAGTAGTTAAGGAATAATTTTAATTGCTTACCATATACATTTATAGAAAGCAGCAGTTTTATAACTGCTGCTTTTTTTATATTTGTCATTAGAAAAGATCTCATGTTGCGTAAATTTTTTTTAATATTCTTTTTATCATTAACAGTCATTCTTCAAAGCTTTACAAAAGCAAATAAGGAGAATGTACATCCTTATCATGTAGGATCCGTAGAAATCAATTATAACTCTAAGTCTAAAACTTTTGAAGTAACAGGTCGATTTTTCCTCGATGATCTGGAAAATGGACTTGCGAAAAAGTATGGTGGAACTTTTCATTTTAATGATGAAAAATACAAGACAAAACTGAATGAAGCATTACTTAAATATTGTCAGGAATATTTTAAATTGAAAACAGACAATAAATTTCTTAAAGTAAATTATATAGGATATGAGGAAGACCAGGAATCTGTAAATGTCTATCTCGAATCAGAACCTGTTGTCAATCCTAAAAAAGTAGAAACAGCTGTAAGTTTCCTGTACAACCTTTTCGATGACCAGATAAATATTGTTCATATCATTGTGAATGGAGATAGAAAGAGTGAAAAATTAACGTATCCTAACCGTTATTTGTATAAACAGTTTTAACTTTCCAGTTGAATAAAGGCGTTGATTCCTTTTGCATGAGCGAGTAAGTCAGGAAAAAAATCATCATAACATTCCTGAAGAAACTCTTTATGAGTTAGAAAAGCTTCAAAAACAGGAATATCTTTATCCAGATACTTTGCTTTGTTCAAAACATTTTGGATGCTGAATTTAATACCCCAGTCTTCACGGTAATTGTAGAGCCAGTCGTCCTGTTCCATTTTAACCAGCATTTTTTTGAAATTATCCGGTAACCATTCATTATGAGCATTCAAAACGCTGTAGACATGTAAAGAATGGGCTTTCCATTCCGCAAGGGAATGCAAAGAAAGATCATTGGCTACAAAATAATCCATAGAAACATCTACAAATGCTCCAGCATAGAGTCTTACCAAAGGGGCAAAAGCTTTTTTAGCCTCATGAATGGCAGGGTGGGAGTCTGTGAAGGTATCAATAGCTCTATGTAAAGTAATTCCATCCTGAATATCCTTTGGGAAAGAAAAACGATCCCTGTTTCGGATAAAGTCTTCCAAAAACTGACCAACAATTTGTCCGTCAGTGAAAGTGAGAAAAGAATGAGCCAGATAATTCATAAACGAATATAAAAATTTTTAAACAAAGTTTGGTTATTCCTTACCGTTTCTACCCAAATTCCTTTTTCGATTTCAAGATATTTAAACTCAATTTTGTTTAAGGTTATTTCTTCTGATGAAATCAAACTGAGGTGAAGCTCATCATCATTAATAATACATTTAAACTGTACAGGAAACGGAAATGAATTCTGAATCTGCAGGTCTTTGTACCCATAAACAACCGTACAATCTGAACCTAAAGGAGTAAAACGTTCTTTTTCTTTATAAATATCCATAGAATGTGGATATCTTTCCAAAATCTTTAACCCGGATTGAAGGGCCAGATGATATAGAATAGAGGAGAATTGGCAGATTCCACCACCAAAGTCACTGGAAATAGTATTGTTGATGAGGTTTCGTCCTTCTTTGAAATTGTTTTTTTTATTCGGTCTTCCGATCATTTTCCAGAAAGAAAATACCTCACCAGGATGAATGACCAAATCATTGATCTTATTATTTACAACTCTTAAATTGTGAATTTTATTATGATGAAAAACTCCACTTTTGATAGGTTGCCGGAGTTTAACAGAATGGATTCCAATATTTTCTGAACGGTATTCCTTGGGATAAACATAATTGTTTTTTTGTTCATCAAAATATCGCTGCAAAAGTTTCAAATTCAGTTTCCATGAATGGGGAATCCAATTTTTCAGTTGCTGTTTCATCTCTTTTCCAAAACAGTAATGTGATAAGATGCCCAATTTTTCAGGAACGTGTGGCAAAGAAAAGTATCCAGAGGCAGAAAGAGTTTTCTTATTGCTTTTGGTAATCTATGAATCGGAAAAAATAATATTCCGGTTGTATTTTTAACTTTCCATTGATCTTTTGAAAGTTCTGCAATATCTGAAATTGAAAAGCTGTTGCCGGCATGCCAGCCTTCCTGTGGAGAAACAGATTTTTTTCTGCTCTTTACAGGATAATCAAAAATCAGCATTCCTTTTTTACCTAATTTTTGGTAGCATTCGTTTAAAAAGCTGCTTGTTTCTTTCCGGTTCTGATGCATGATGACATGAAAGCAAAAAATACAGTCAAATTCTTCATGAAAAGGGATTTCTGAAATTTCACCTACAGCCAATATTTTTTCAGGATATTTTTGTAGGGCAACGTTCAGCATATTGTCACTAAAGTCTGTTCCATGAGTTGCAAAATTCAATAGCCGGCCTGTTCCACAGCCTAGATCAAGAACTTTTGTATATTTTTTATCTTTGAAAAAAGAGCTTAAAAATGTTCTTTCCTGCTGGTCAATATATTGGCCGTAAGAATTTCCGAATCTGTTTTCATCGTAAGATTCCGCAAGGTTGCTGTAATATTCCAGAATGCTTGTTTTCATCATTTGAAAAATCTTCTGTTAGGATTATTAATTTTATTGATTCCTACAATTTTTATTCCGATTTATTGAACCTTTAATGAGTCCAGATTAGCTGGATTGTTCTTTCTTGAATTCGGAAGGGGTCATGCCGGTCATTTTTTTAAATATGGTGTTGAAGGCAGTTTTTGAATTAAAGCCTGACTCAAATGCAATTCCTAGTATGGAAAGTTTGTGAAAAGAACCTTCTGTAAGCATTTTTTTAGCATGTTCTACTCTGTACTTATTTACAAAATAGAAGAAGTTCTCCTGAAAACCGGTATTAAGAAGATAAGAAAGCTGATGCGCATTGATTTGAATAAGATCAGATAATTTTAATAGATTCAGGTCTCCATCCAAATAAGGTTTTTGGGTTTCCATGATGATTATTAATTGTTGTCTTAAAGACTCAAATTCATCATCGGAAATCAATTTTTTTCTTGATGTTTCCTCCACTTCACTTTCCACCTCAATAGAAAGAAGTTCTTCACGTTGATTTTTATTTACAGGATAGATCTCTTTTTGTCTGAGTACATAATAGAGTGTACTGTAAACAATAAATAAAAATAACAGATCCATGACCAAATGCTGATGCATTTTATACACGAAAGTATTGAATAGTTCATAACCAACAGTAATAACAATGGTTACGAAAAGAAGGAAGCTTAATCTGATCAACCATTGGAGGTCTATATTCTCTGTATTGGATGAGATGGTTTCAATCCTTTTCTGATGTTTTCTGATTTTAAAATAAATAAGAGCAATGTAGGGCAGATTATGAGCGATATCAATGAGCATTACGGTACTTCGGATGATTGGATTATTTTCCATATTGAAAAGTAATATCCAATAAATTACCGGAGTAATAAGGCAAATAAGATCTTTTTTTTGGAACCTGTAATTAGGATTGATAAAAAAGATAACGCTGAAAAACAGAAAAATCGGAGTAAAGATTTGGGCAGCATACAACGTAAGGATAAACCATAAATTGGGTACAATTCCACAAAAATGTAAAATATCGAGGAGCCAGTAGCTGGACCAGAGTAATATAAACACTCCAAAATAAAAGTTAGCCTTTTTATTAACCTGCATAGGATTAATTAATACTGTGAATGAAAGCAAAGTCAAGCCGCCATAAAGCAGTACCAAGACAAACTGTTGGATGTTTTCGAGTTGCATTATTTACATTTTTTAAAAAAGCCTTTCGTGGAAATCTTCAATCTTGCTTACCTCTTCAATCTTGATTCCAAATTTTCTTTTCGGAATTTTATTAAGATTGGAAACGAATATCTTCTCATAACCTAGCTTTTCAGCTTCAGTGATTCTTTGTTCGACTTGTGCAATGGGACGTATTTCTCCACTTAATCCGATTTCTCCGGCAAAACAGTAATGTTCTGAAATGGCGATGTCCTCATTGGATGAAAGAACAGAAGCTATGACTGCCAGATCCAGAGCTGGGTCATCTGTTTTTATTCCTCCTGTGATATTAAGGAAGACGTCTTTTGCCCCTAATTGGAATCCTGCTCTTTTTTCAAGCACTGCCAGAAGCATATTCAGTCTTTTTGAATCAAACCCTGTACAGCTTCTTTGAGGAGTTCCATACACTGCTGTACTTACTAATGCCTGAATTTCCAAAAGCATCGGCCTATTTCCCTCCAGTGTTACAGCAACAGAATTTCCGGAAAGTTCTTCAAATTTCTTGGTGATAAGTATTTCCGAAGGATTTTTAATTTCCTTCAATCCCTGAGAAATCATTTCGTAAATTCCGATTTCAGAAGTAGATCCAAAACGGTTTTTATTGGCTCTCAATAATCTGAAAAGGTGGTTTCGGTCTCCATCAAAATTTAAAACAACATCTACCATGTGTTCCAATACCTTTGGACCGGCAATCTGACCGTCTTTGGTAATATGGCCTACCAAAAATACAGGAATACTGTTTTCTTTAGCGTATTTAATGATCTCGTTGGAGCATTCTCTGATTTGAGAAACCGTTCCGGGAGAACTTTCGATCAGTTGGGATTGAAGCGTTTGGATAGAATCAATAATCATGAAATCCGGTTCCAGTTTTTTGGCTTCATGAAGAATTTTTTCCAGGGAGGTTTCTGTAAAAAGAAAACAATTCGGATTTTGAATGTCTGTTAGTCTATCGGCTCTCATTTTAATCTGAGAAGCGCTTTCTTCCCCGGAAACATAGAAGATTTTTTTCTTCATTTTTAAGGCAAGCTGAAGCAATAGGGTAGATTTTCCGATTCCCGGTTCTCCACCAATCAGGGTGACGGAACCTAAGACAATTCCGCCTCCCAGAACGCGGTTCAGTTCTTCGGAAGGTGTTTTTAATCTCGGTTCTTCACTGGTTTCTACCTCAATAATGTTGATAACATGTTGCTTGGTTTTTGAGAAGGGCACCGACTTGCTGTTGGGCTTCTCTATCACTTCTTCCACCAGGGTATTCCATTGTCCACAGTTTTTACATTGTCCCATCCATTGGGAATATTGGGTTCCGCAATTTTGACAGAAATATGCCGTTTTCAGTTTTGCCATACTGCGAAGTTATAAAAAAAGCATTTTTTTTCCGAGACTTAAATGGATTTAAATATGAAATACTATCATAGGTCAATGATAGAAATATCTTTATATCTTAGCTTTGCTGAAATAAAATATTAATTTAAAATATAATTATAATGAAAAAACTATTTTTATCCTTCGTATTTGCGCTTCTAAGTACTTTTTCTTTTGCACAGAATACTTGGGACATAGATCAGATGCACTCTTCAGTAAATTTTACCATTGAGCACATGGGAATCAGCTTTGTTCAGGGTAGATTTGATAAATTTGGTGGAGACCTTACCACAAAAGGAAATAGTCTTGATAATGCTGCATTTAATATCAGTATTGATGTTGAAGGTATTAATACAGGAGTAGAAATGAGAGACAAACATCTTAAAAGCAAAGATTTTTTTGATGCAGGAGAGTATTCAAATATTAAATTTACCGGAACTTCTGTTTCCAAAGAGAAAGATGGAACCTATATATTTAAGGGTAAACTTACTATTAAAGATGTTACAAAAGAATTTAGTGTACCTGTAACCTTAGGAGGAATTACAAAAAATAAGGAAAGTAAAGAGATTATGGGACTTCGTGCGAAATTTACGATTAATCGTTTCGATTATAATGTGAACTATGATCCTACAGCAGCAGGTATTGCTAAGTGGGTAGAGATGAATACTTATTTTGAATTGATTAAAAGATAATTGACAGACAATAGCTAAATAAAAGGCTTCCGATAAAGCGGAAGCTTTTTTTATGGAAAATATTTTTTTTCTGAAAGAAAATACGTCATAGTTTGGCGCTGTGGATAGATATTTTTGTTCCAGATTCTTCTAAGAATTGATTAACCATTTAACAACAAAAATATGATTTACACAGAAGCTTTTTTTGCACAAGGAAGTACTTTCCCTAATGATGATGAGGTAAACTTGATAGACAGTTACACCTTTGAACCTGTTATTTATAAAAAGACAAATGTAGGAGTGCCTGCTGCCGGAGACGGAGATGGTGCGGTTTTCCGTAAAAAAGGAAATGACTTTTATAAAAGACAATGGACCGGATATGTCAATGTCTTATGGTGGGGTATTCAAGGGCTTTCAGATCAGTTAAGAACAGACCGCCTCAACACAATTTTGCAGCTGGGCTATGATACCTTCTTTGGAAAAATGAACATTGGAATTTCCGGGGTACTCTTTCTTCAGAATAATCAAAGGGTATTATCTGACCAATGTAGAATAAAACAGAATAAAAAGAACACCGAGATTTTTAATTGTGAAGAAAAAAAGAATATATCAATAAAAGGATTTTTCCTGGAAGGGTTTAAAGAGGATTATGATTATGCTCAGGCGTCCAGTTCTAAAGCCGTGGGAATTTATTGTTATGGAACTCAGAACATCAACATCGAAAAAAACCTGTTTAAAAACTTTACCTATGCCGGAGTTTCAGGTTTAAGAAATATGGTTAACCTTACATTTAAACAGAACCGTGTTGAAAATGAATTTACAGAAGACTGGGCGAAAATTGGGACCGGAAAAAAAGACAACGCCGGAATTGCCGTTGGCGGAAAAAATATAAGCGTTGTTCAGAACTATTTTGAAAATTCATCACAAGGAATGATCATTGCTGAAAATTCAAAATTTGTGATGATTTCTGATAATGATATCGAAAATACCATCCTGGAACACGGAATGTACCTGGATGCCGGAATTTCAAATATGACGGTATTGGGGAACAGAGTCCGCAATACAAAAGGAATCGGAATCAAAGTTCAGAATTATGATCAGAAGAAATACCCGGATTATGTCTGCCATAATATTGTGATTTCAAATAATATCGTAGACAATGCAGGAACAATAATTGATGAGGCGCTCGTTGCAACACTTGATCCTCTAAAAGATTATATTCCGGCAGGGGGAGACGGTATCCTTATTAACAATACCAATGAAGTAGCGCCTTATAAACTTATTGCCAGCAATGTGGTAGTCACTGGAAATGTAGTGAGAAATGCAAAGCAGCACGGAATTAATATCAGGCATGTTGAAGGTGGGGTGATTTCCAATAATGTAATCAATGATATCGGGAATGTAGGACTCTACGTTTCTCATGCCAAAGGGGTGGATGTTTCCCATAACAATATTCAGACCTCCAGAGAAAATGGTATTCTGATTGAATCCAATAATAATCTTTTGAACGTATCCTTTAACATTGTTGAAAATCCAGGTATTAAGAACCAAGGAAATGAAGGCAGATTAGCAGGGATAAAGCTGGTGGAAGGAAATAATTATGAAATTGCCATCAGACACAACAAGATCAGAGGAAACGGAATGATGACATGGGGTATCTTCTCAGAAGGGGGAGTTGGGCAGTCTACTCATGAGATTGAGAATAATGTGGTCCTGAATTCGAAATATATTGACTACAGGTTTGTTAATGGAACAACGAAATTGAGAATGTTAAGAGATAATTATAAATGTATCCTGAATTCACCGGGAGACACGTGGTTAGATCCTTGCTTATAATTAATACTACAAGAGAGTGTTTCCGTTGAAAAATGCTCTCTTTTTATATGAATTTATTAAGGTGGCTTTTAATGAAAAAAAATAAAATTTATCCAGGTTTTATAGATGTTTAATGCCTGTTTTCTTATTTTCAAAATCTAAAAGATTGCTTTGTATTTCTTTTTCCCATAACTTTGCACAAACCTAATCTAATGAGTAAAAAGAATACAAAGTACATCTTTGTGACAGGAGGTGTAACTTCATCTTTGGGAAAAGGAATCGTGTCTGCTTCTCTGGGACTATTGCTAAAATCACGCGGTTTTAACGTAACGATCCAAAAACTTGATCCTTATATCAATATCGACCCGGGAACTTTGAATCCTTATGAACACGGAGAGTGTTATGTGACTGAAGATGGTGCAGAGACGGATCTGGATTTAGGCCATTATGAGCGTTATCTTGATGCTCCCACATCCCAAAACAACAACGTTACTACAGGAAAAATCTACCAGACTGTAATTGAAAAAGAAAGAAAAGGAGATTTCCTTGGAAAAACAGTTCAGGTAATTCCTCATATCACTAACGAAATTAAACGTAGAATTAAAATCCTGTCCAAGCAGAACTACGATATCATCATTACTGAGATCGGAGGAACAGTGGGGGATATTGAATCTTTACCTTACATTGAAACTGTTCGCCAGTTGAAGTGGGAACTGGGAGAGAAAAATTCTATGGTGATTCACCTTACCCTATTGCCTTATCTGGCTTCCAGTGGAGAATTAAAAACAAAACCATCTCAGCATTCCGTTCGTCAGTTAATGGAAAGCGGAATTATGGCTGATGTATTGGTTTGCAGAACGGAACATAAAATTCCAAAAGACCAGAGAGCAAAACTGGCTCAGTTCTGTAATGTTCCATTAGAAAACGTTATTGAATGTAAAGACATGGAAACTATTTATGAGGTTCCTATGTATCTTCAGAAACAAAATTTTGATGATGTAGTCTTGAAAGAACTGGATCTGAAAAGTGATAAAGATGCTGATCTGAAAGACTGGAAAACTTTTGTGAAAAAATTTCAGAATCCTAAGAAAACAGTTGAAATTGCATTAGTAGGAAAATATGTATCCCTTCAGGATTCTTATATTTCTATTGCTGAAGCATTCAAACATGCAGGAGCTGACCTTGAAACTGAAGTGAAAGTAAGATGGGTATACAGTGGAGATATTACAGAAGAGAACATCAAAGAGACCCTTAAAGGGGTAAATGGTATCCTTGTAGCTCCAGGTTTTGGAGACAGAGGTATCGAAGGAAAAGTTCTTACTGCAAAATATGCAAGAGAAAACAAAATTCCAATGCTGGGAATCTGTTTAGGAATGCAGATCATGACGGTAGAATTTGCAAGAAATGTTTTAGGACATACGAAAGCAAATTCTGTGGAATTTGATACAGCAACTCCGGATCCTGTAATTTCATTAATGGAAGAGCAGAAAAACGTAATTGATAAAGGTGGTACGATGCGTCTTGGAGCTTGGAAATGTGCTTTGAAAAACGGATCTAAGCTATATGATATCTACGGAAGCAAGAACATTTCTGAAAGACACCGTCACCGTTATGAATTCAACAGTGATTATCTTCAGGAATTTGAAAAGAATGGTTTCTTAGCTACAGGAACAAATCCGGAAACAGGATTGGTAGAAGCATTGGAATTACCAGGACATCCATTCTATGTTGGGGTACAATATCACCCGGAATACAAGAGTACGGTAGCTACACCACACCCTTTATTCAGAGCTTTCATTAAAGCTTGTGAAACTTCTAAGTAAGATATTTTAGGTTGGGAAGAGTCTGAGATTCACCCAAACTAAAACAAATAAGGTAATTTTATACCATAAACGTCTATAGATAAACTCAGGTTGATTTTTCTCAGCCTGAGTTTATTATATACTAATGCATTATAGTATAGAGTTTTGATAAAAAAACAGTATTTTTGTCAGCTCAAATTGACCATAGATGAATAAGCTTTTTATATGCTTATGAGGTCCAATAAATAGGAAATTTTAATTATAACAAAAATAAAATGCAACAAAACAACGGAATCGATAAGAAGCAGATGATTAGTTTCGCGGTTTTATGCCTGATTCTCTTCGGTGCAATGTTCTACTTCCAGAACAAGCAGATGAAAGAAGAAGAGTTAAAAGCTCAGCAGCAGAAAACGGAACAGGTAAAAAATGCCGTAAAACAAACTCAGGTAACCAATATCAATCCAAATGTAACTCCAAATGCGATTCAGACAGCTAATTTGTCTAACAAAGAATTGAACATTGAATTCTCAAGCTTAGGAGGACAGGTTTCTAAAGTTCAGCTTTCAGAATATAAAGCATACAATAATAAAACGGATCAGGCTGACCTTCCCCTTTATCTTATTAATAAAAATAATTCAAACTACGGTTTCCAATTTAAAGATAAAACAGGAAAGGTTATCAATACTAAAGATTTAGTTTTCTCACCTACTGTTAATGGAAATGCTGTAACAATGACAGCAAACTATAATGGAGCTGTAATCCAGTTTATTTATACTTTACTTCCTAAATATACTCTTGATTTTAAAGTAAGAACCCAAGGTCTTTCTGCAGTTACTTCTGATAACAAAGCAGACTTTATCTGGGATTATAGCGTAAGAAACCTTGAAAAAGGTAGAGCTCAGGAGCAATCTCACTCAGAATTCTCTTATGCTTTCAATAATTATAAAGATTATGATTATGATGGAAGAACCACAATGGAGGAAGAAAAAGAAACCCTTAACTGGATCGGAGTGAAACAGCAGTTCTTTACTTCTGTCATCGAAGCTAAGAACGGATTTACTCAAAGTAAAGGGAATCAGGAGAATGTAGAAGAAGGAGAATATCTGAAGAAATTAAACTACGAAGGTTTTGTTCAGATGACCGGAAGTGAGTTGAATCAGGATTTTACATGGTATTTTATGCCATTGGATCTGCCATTATTGAAGTCTTACGATAAAAACTTTGATGAAATTCTTCCTTTAGGATGGTCTTTCATTGGAGCAATGAACCGTTATTTCTTCATGTGGTTATACGCTATTATTGCTGGTTGGGGATTATCAGCTGGTTGGGTAATCTTTGCAATGACGATTATCGTAAAATTGATTCTATCACCTATTATGTACAAGCAGCACAAGCTGAGTGCTATGATGAAGGTGATTCGTCCGGAAATTGATGAAGCAAATGCTAAGTTTAAGGATGCGGACCCAATGAAGAAACAACAGGCTACAATGGAAATTTACAGAAAAGCTGGTGTGAATCAGATGGCAGGATGTTTACCGGCATTGGTACAGATTCCGATCTTCTACGCGTTATTCCGTTTCTTCCCGAACTTTATTGATCTGAGAGGACAAGGATTCTGGTTTGCAAAAGACTTAACTGCCTATGATGATTTGATTAAATTACCATTTAAAGTTCCATTCCTTGGAGATCACTTAAGTATCTTTGCATTGGCTTGTACAGTAGTTATCTTAATCTATACTGTAATGACATCTGGAAACATGCAGCAGCCACAACAAGAAGGAATGCCAAATATGAAAGTATTAATGTATATCTTCCCGATTACATTCTTATTCTTTCTTAATACTTCAGCGTCTGGTCTTTCATGGTACTATTTTGTATCGAATGCGATCAACATCCTGATTATTCTTGTGATTAAATATGTAATTCTGGATGAGAAGAAAATTCATGCCCAGATTCAGGCTAACAAGGAAAAACCGAAAACAGAAGGTAAATTCCAGAAGAAGATGAGAGAAATGATGGAGCAGGCTCAACAGCAGCAGCAAACTCAGGAAAAAAATAAAAAGAAATAATTGATTAAGTCAATATATCAAAAAAGAGAAGCAAACTGCTTCTCTTTTTTTGTTTTTATAGTTGTCAAAAGATTTTTATTAATCATATTTCAGTCTGAACGACTGTCTGTGATGGATTGTAGGTCCATGCTTGATAAGCGCTTCCTGATGCTTTTTGGTAGCGTATCCGAAATTAGTATTCCAACCATATTCCGGGTATTCCTCGTGGAGTTCAATCATTAATTTGTCCCTATAATTTTTTGCAAGAATAGAGGCTGCAGCAATGGATAATACTTTTGAATCTCCTTTAATGATGCACTGATGGGGAATATAATTATAAGGATGAAATTTATTTCCGTCTACCAAAATAAGTTCCGGTGTTATGGTGAGTTGATCTAACGCACGGTGCATGGCATGAATACTTGCATTAAGAATATTATGCTCATCAATAAATACAGGTGGAAGTTCTGCAATGGCGTAATTTTTTACATTATCTTTAATATAGCTATCCAAGTCCATTCTGGTCTTAAACGTCAGTTTTTTTGAATCATTAACCAGATTTTGTTTGAAATCATCATCCAAAATGACAGCAGCGGCAACTACGGGCCCGCTCAAACAACCTCTTCCTACTTCATCACACCCTGCTTCGATGTAATTGCTTGTCCATTTTTGTAATAATTCCATTTTTTATGTGATATATGAGGTGTAAAATTAAAAAAAACGAATGTATTGGCTTTATATTTTGGCAGTTTTTATGAAAACATTCACAGAGAAAAAATATTGACTGTAAATTGTGAATTAAAAAGCTGAATTTTGCAGTGAATATAGAAGAAATCAAAGATATTAGAAAATATAAATCTATTTCTTTGAAAGGATTTTATTTCTGCTTTTGTTATATTAATTTATTCATATTTTTTATTGAAATAGTAGACTGTTTTTCGTTGCTCGCTCGACGTTTTTGGTCTTTTTTTGGAGTGGAAAAAAAATATGCACAGCATTGCATGTACGTAAAGAATGTGAAATTTATTCTAACAAAAGTGATTTACATTATTGTAAACCAAAGTGTTAATGTGGTATTTGGACGATGTATATATAGAATTTATCAATAATTGATAGCATTGATGTATTCAAAAAGAAATATCGATTAATTTTTTTTGTTTTTGTTAAAAAGCGTTTTTTTAACTTAATTTAATAGTTTATTGACTGTTTTAATTTGTGATTATTGAATAATTGATATTTTTTTTAAAAAATTCTTTGTGTTGTTAGGAAAGTTTTACAAATTTGTAGGGTACAAAATTAATTTGATATGAAGAAACTAACAACAGGTCTTCTTGTTTTAGTATTGACCTCTTCTATTGCAGTAGCAAATGCGCAGCAAACGAAGGACACTATTAAGACAAAAGAAATCGAGGGCGTAGTAGTAACCGCTCTTGGTATTAAAAGAGAAAAAAAATCGCTGGGATATGCTTCAGAAGAAGTAAAAGCAGCAGAATTAACCGGCGGAACTACTAACACAGGAAACGTAGCATCTCTTCTATCAGGGAAGGTAGCCGGGCTACAGGTAAATACAAACAATAACTTTGGTGGATCATCTAACCTGTTGATCAGAGGGTATAAATCCTTATCAGGAGGATCTCCACTTATTGTAATTGACGGTTCGCCTGTTAATAACACATCCCTTTCAACAGGAGCACCATTTGATTATGGTAACTTCCTGTCAGATATCAATCAGGAAGATATTGAATCCATCAACGTTTTGAAAGGTGCTGCAGCTTCCGCCCTGTATGGAGAAAGAGGTAGTGATGGGGTTATTTTGATCGTTACTAAAAATGGTAGAGGAACTGACGATGGTAGCTGGGGAGTTACTTTAACTTCCGGAATTACAGCAGGCTTTATTGATAAATCTACTTTTCCTAAATATCAGACAAAATATGGAGCTGGATATGGTGGAGAAGATTGGAACTTCCCTTTAAGTAAGGATGGATATCATTATGCAAACTTCCAGGATGATGCTTCTTATGGACCTAAATTTGATCCTAGCTTATTGGTTTATCAGTGGGATTCATATGACCCGTCTTCACCTAATTATGGAAAGGCAAGACCTTGGGTTGCTGCTAAAAATGGGCCTATTTCATTCTTTGAGACACCGGTTACTTATGTTAATACAATAACTATTGAAAAGGGAAATAAAACTTCAAATCTTTCCTTATCATATTCCAATATGCTTTCCAATGGTTTGATGCCGAATTCAGAGTTAAGAAAAAATACAATATCAGCTAAATTTAATCACGACTTTACGGATAAATTACATGCTTCAGTTTTTACAACTTTAACGTTGCAAGATACAAAAGGGCGTAATGAAACAGGTTATTCTGATAATGTTGTTTCTGGATTCAGACAATGGTGGCAGACCAACGTAGACTTGGTAGCATTAAGAAGTGCCTATGCAAATAATGGAAATAGTAATTTTTCATGGAATAGAACATCACCAGAAGAGGCAACTCCTCAATTCTGGAATAATCCTTATTTCCAGAGATATCAAAACTATCAGTCAGATAACAGAACGAGGGTATTTAGTTATGCTCAGTTAAAGTATGATATTTCTAAAAATTTCGGAATTACAGGTAAGCTATCTTACGATGATTTACAGATGGTTGTAGAAGAAAGATTAATGAATGGATCAATTCCTCAGGTATTCGGTGCTTCGGGATTGAATGTTTCTTCAGGATATGCTAGAACCAATTTGAAAAACTCTGAATTAAACTTCGATGTATTCTTAAATTATAAATTTAATATTACGGAAGACTTAAATTTGAGTGGTATTGCAGGAGGAAATGTTAGAAGAAATTTGATTGATAATGTATATATGAGTACTGAAGGAGGATTATCGAAGCCTGGGTTGTTTGCCATCTCCAATTCAGTAAGAACAATACTTCCTCCAGATGAAAATTATTCAAAATGGCTTACTTCAAGTTATTATGCAACAGCCTCGTTAGGATATAAAAATTTCTTGTTCGTAGATGCTACTTATCGTCGTGATCAATCTTCAAACTTACCAAAAGGAAATAATAGCTATGGATACCCTTCTGTAACTGGAGCTGTTATCTTATCTGAATTTGTAAAGCAGTCATGGTTGAGTTTCTGGAAAGTTAGAGCTAACTATGCAGAGGTTGGATCTTCTACAGTAAACTATAGATTGGTCAATACATTTAAGGCGAGAGGAGAAGGACTATTTGATCAGCCTTACTTCCTTGCTAATCCAAACCTGAAACCTCAAAGATCTAAAGAAACAGAATTTGGTATGGAGGCTCAGTTTTTCAAAAACAGATTAGGATTTGATGTTGCGATTTACAAGACAAAAACATTTGATCAGATTATTAATCTACCGGTTTCACCAGCTACAGGATATAGAACATTTTTGGTGAATGCAGGACAGATTGATAATAAAGGAGTTGAAGTACAATTAAATGGTACACCGTTTAAAACAGATAATTTTACTTGGGATATTAATGTGAACTGGTCTAAGAATGAAAATAAGGTAATTGAACTGAATGGGAATTCTCAAAACTATTTGTTAGCAAGATATCAGAACAACGTATCTCTTAATGCACGTGTAGGGGAGGCTTTCGGAGCCTTAGTAGGATCAGATTATCAATATGATGCCAACGGAAATAAGATTGTAGACCCTACATCAGGAAATTATCTGAGAAACAATAACCAAGTTATAGGGAATGTTACTCCGGATTGGGTTGGGGGGATCAGAAACAGTTTCCGTTATAAAGATTTTTCACTTAGTTTTCTTATTGATGTGAAGCAAGGAGGAGATGTATTCTCTCCAGATATGGGGTATGGATTGGCAACCGGACTTTACGTAGAAACTGCTGATTACAGAGAAAGTGGAGTTGTAAATCCAGGAGTAAATCCAAATGGAGCTCCGAACACTACAGTTGCAGGAGATCCAAATGGAGCTGGAAGTATAGACGGATATGGTGTGATGCCAAATAAAAGATTTATATATGACGCTTCTTATGTAAAGTTAAGAGAAGCAAGTATCGGATATAGTTTACCAAAGTCAATTTTAGCCAATACAGGTATCAGAGATGCTAAAGTTTCTATTGTAGGTAGAAATCTTTGGATTATTCACAAAAACTTACCTTATGCAGATCCTGAAACAGGAACAGGTAATGGTTTAGCAGCTAAAGGCCAGTCGATTGGATCTCTGCCTACAACTCGTGATATTGGTATTGATGTAACTTTAAAATTCTAGAAAAATGAAAAAAATATTTTTAATGATAGGTTTGGCTTCATTGACGTTAACATTTACCTCTTGTGAAAGAGATATTACTTCCCTGAATGAAGACCCAAAACACCCAACAGAAGTTCCTTCGGGGGTACTTTTTGCAAGTGCTGAACAAGCCCTTCTTGACCAATTATTAACTCCTAACGTTAACCGTAATATTACTCGTTTCTTTACTCAACAATGGTCAGAAACAACATATATTGACGAAACAAGATATGATATGGTAGCAAGACCAATTCCTACCAATCATTACAATCGTATGATGGCTTCTTCATCAGCTACGGTAAATTCTCCGGGAGTTTTGTCCGCATTGAGAGATGCAAGAAGATTTCTTGATGCAGAAGATGTAAGTCCTGCTCAGAAAAAGAATAATATAGCCATGATAGAATTAGTAAACGTGTATGCGTGGGCTAATTTAGTAGATACATTTGGAGATATTCCTTATTTTGGAGCATTAAAAGCGACAGCTGAGAATCCTGGTAATGCAGAAATTCCTTATGATGATGCTAAAACAATCTATCTGGATCTTATCAAAAGAATTGATGCTGCTCTTGCTATGATGGACACTTCTGTAAGAGGATACGATAAAGATCTGATTTATAAAGGAGATATGACTAAATGGAAAAAAATGGCTAATTCTTTGAAATTTAGAATGGCTGTTACATTGTCAGACGTAGAGCCAGCTCTTGCTAAAACTTATGCTGAAGCAGCTTATAGCGGTGGGTTATTCGCTGATAAGAGTGATAACTTCGGACTTCAGACTTTCCCTTCAGGATTGTTATCTAACCCTGTTTATCAGGATGTAATCCAGTCTGGTAGAAATGACTTTTTACCTTCAGATGTTTTAGTTAACTATATGAACTCAACGAGCGATCCAAGAAGAGCGGTTTGGTTTACACTATATGAAGGAAATTATGTTGGAGGAAAATATGCTAAAACTAATACTTTTGGTTTATTTTCGCACTTTACAGATGCGATTACCAATGAAAATGCACAGGGGTTCTTACTGGACTATACAGAAATTATGTTTTTAAAAACAGAGGCTGCTGCCAGAAATTTTAATGTAGGAGACACTGCGGCTAATTTGTATAAGATGGCCATTCAGGCTTCAGTAACAGAATATGGAATGGATATTACTACTGCAGATGCAATTATTGCGGCAACTCCGTATGACGCGACTAATTGGAAGAAGTCTGTAGGATTCCAATCATGGGTTGCTATGTTTAATAAGGGATTCCAAGCATGGAATTTTGCAAGAAGATTAGATTTCCCAGTATTTGTAAATCCATCAAATTCAAGAGTAGAAGCAGTTCCAATCAGAATGAAATATTCTCAGGATGAATATCTTGTGAATGCTAAGTATGTGAATGCGGCAGCTGCGAAAATTGGAGGAGATAAAGTTTCAACAAAACTCTTCTGGGATAAATACTAAACTAATTATTATTCAAGTTATTGGCATTTGTCATTAATGTGGATATAGATATACTTAATTATGAAAAATTTTATTGGACTTCTTTTATTGGTCGGGATGGTCTCATGTTCAAGTAATGATGATACTCCTACAGTAATGGATAATACAAATATAACTGGGGCCTGGAAACCTTCTAATTATGAATTTAGAGGAAAGACTATTGCTCTAAATGACTGTGAAGGGAAAGGGCAGTTAGTAATTAATGCGGATTATTCTGGAAATTATGGGAGATATGAAATGGCTAGTGATAATTGTAATTTAGTAGATTCTTATAGCGGAAAATGGAGTTATGACAAATTGTATAATGTTCTGATTCTTACTTATACAGAAGGAACTGAAACTAAAACTTTGAGAAAAGAAGTGGAATCATATTCTGAAACTGAACTTAGAATTCGAGATAATAATAAAAATTTAGATGGAGTACCAGGCAATGATACCGGAACTTTAGTTTTTAGAAAAGGATAAAAATCTTATAATAATTAAAAAACCGCCCTCGGGCGGTTTTTATTTTTTGTATTACTACAAAAAAAGAGGTCTTTATGACCTCTTTTTTATCCACCGCAATTTACAGATTTAGGCACACAAGCTCCCCATTCCTGGCATTGTTTGTAACCATCAGGACATCTTCCCCATGGTTCGCAGCATGGTGCATTTCCGGCAGTAATTTTTTTAAGGTCAGTTTTAATGAATTTTTTTAGATTTTTCATGTTAAAGTTTTGTTTGATGACTATAATAAATATATGGAAAATATAGATAATATTTTGATTTTCAGAATAATTGTTCAAAAAAATCATCAAATAATTAAATGTAGGTCTTTGCATTATAGACTTGTCTTTTTAATTTCACTAAATTTGTACTTTAAATTTTGAGATGAATATTAAAGATATTATAGAACAAAAACTTTCAGAGGTCATTTTAAATGTATTTCAATTAAAAGACATCAATCTGGAAATTCAGGAAAATAAAACGGAATTTGAAGGTGACTTTACAATCGTTACTTTTCCGTTGGTAAAACAATTGAAGAAAAACCCAGAAAGTATCGGGGTTGAATTAGGAGAAGCTTTAACAGAGCAAACGGATCTTTTCGAAAGCTTTAATGTGGTTAAAGGATTCCTTAATGTTAAAGTTAAAAACCAACTGTTTGTGGATAACTTTAGATCTGTTCACAATGGTTTTTCGACAATAGATAAGAAAAATGCCACCGTAATGGTGGAATATTCTTCCCCAAATACTAACAAACCACTGCATTTAGGGCATATCAGAAATAACCTGTTAGGGTTTTCCGTGGCTCAGATCTTAAAAGAGGCGGGTTATGATGTTATCAAGACTCAGATCATTAATGACAGAGGGATTCATATCTGTAAATCAATGTTGGCCTGGGAGAAATTTGGAAATGGAGCAACGCCTGAGACAACCAATACTAAAGGAGATAAATTTGTCGGAAACTACTATGTAGAATTTGACAAAAACTATAAGAAAGAGATTGCTGAACTTGTAAGCCAGGGAATAACCGAAGAACAGGCTAAAAAAGATGCTCCGGTAATGAAAGAAGCTCAAAAAATGCTTCTGGATTGGGAAAATGGAGATGAAGTAGTAAGAAAACTTTGGGCAGAAATGAATTCCTGGGTATACAAAGGATTCAATGATACTTATAAGAGATTGGGGGTTGACTTTGATCAGGTTCAGTATGAAAGTAATACCTATATTTTAGGAAAAGACCTTATCCATGCTGGATTAGATAAAGGAGTTCTATACCAGAAAGAAGATGGTTCTGTTTGGTGTGATCTTACCGATGAAGGGCTTGATCAAAAACTATTGTTACGTTCTGATGGTACCTCAGTATATATGACTCAGGATTTAGGAACGGCTGTGGAACGTTTTAAGCAGAACGATATCCAAAAGCTTATCTACACCGTAGGTAATGAACAGGATTATCACTTCCAGGTTTTATTTAAGATCCTGAAAAAGTTAGGATATGAATGGGCGGATCAGTTATTCCACCTTTCTTACGGAATGGTTGAATTACCGGAAGGTAAGATGAAATCCCGTGAAGGAACTGTAGTAGATGCTGATGACTTAATGCAGGAAATGTATGAAACCGCAAAATCTAAAGCTCAGGAACTAGGAAAACTTGAAAGCCTTTCTGAAGAAGATAAAGAAGCATCTTATGAAACCGTAGGATTGGGAGCATTAAAATACTTTATGCTGAAAGTGGATCCTAAGAAGAAAATGCTTTTCAATCCTGCTGAAAGTATTGATTTTAATGGAAATACAGGGCCGTTTATTCAGTACACCTATGCTCGTATTCAGTCGTTGTTGACAAAGGCTGAGTTTGCATACGCAGAAACTGCTGATGTAACTTTGAATCAGTTTGAAAAAGAATTGATTATGCAATTGGCTAACTTTAAAACAGTAGTGGCTAAGTCTGCAGAAACATTGAGCCCTGCTTTAGTGGCGAACTATGTGTATGACCTTGTAAAATCTTATAACTCATTCTATCAGAATAATCCTATTTTGAATCAGGATGATAAAAATATTAAACAATTCCGTCTGAATTTATCAGACCTTACAGCAAAGACGATCAAAAAATCGTTAGAATTACTGGGAATTGGAACAGTAAACAGAATGTAAAAAAAGCCTCCTGATTTTAGGAGGCTTTTTTGTATTTTAATGATAGCTGCACAATAATCATTCACTTTTCTCACCATGCATCTGCTTCAAACTATCTGCATAGAGTTTTGCAGGAGTCCATCTTGCATGCTTAGAGAGAATGACCTTGTACCCTTTTCTATAGGTGTATACTTTAGTGAACTTCGCACCAAAAAATATGAGCATACAAGAATAGTTGATCCACATCATAATCAGAATAACAGTTCCGGCAGCTCCAAATGCTGAAGTAGGTTTAAACTGATTGAAATAAAGACTCAGTAAAAATTTCCCCAGCGTAAATAAGGCTGTTGTTAAAAAAGCACCTCGCCAAACAGATTTCCAGGTGATTTGTACATCCGGAAGCACTTTAAACATTAGGGCAAATAAAAGCATGACAAGGCCAAATCCGATGGAAAAATTGACGACCTCAACAAGTAGATACGTTTCAAATCCAAAATATTGGGTGATGATTGTATTAAAAAGGCTGATTAATGAAGAAAGGACCATGGTAATCATAAGGAGGAATCCAAGAATCAGGATCATTCCTAAGGAGTTAGCTCTATCCAGTAAAAACTTGAGTAAGGCCTTTTTGGGAGCAGACTCTACATCCCAAAGCGAATTCAAGGTATGTTGAAGTTGGAAGAATAGAGTAGTAGAACCAAAAACCAAGGCTCCTACTCCTACAGCTTTCATGAAGATATTTTTTTTGTCAATTAAGGCTCCGGCAAGCATTCCTTCGATACTTTTGGCTACATCAGGTCCCATAATCCCACTGATCTGAGTGCTGATTTGTCCACGGATAGCCTCTTCTCCAAAGAAGTTACCCAATACCCAGATAATAATAATTAATAATCCCGGGATAGAAAAAATGGCGTAATAAGCCAGGCTTGCTGAATCTTTGGATGCAGAAGAACTGTTCCACTCAGTAAAGGTTTCTTTTAAAACTTCCCAGAAAAATTTAGCATTATTAATCATATTAAAAAGGATATCCGATGGCAATATTTAAAACAAGGTTATCTTTTCTCCAGCTTGAATCTCCGAAATTGATTTTATCGAAAGCCCATCTGTCTCCCTTCTCATAGTAAGGTACTCTCAATGGCATAGCCAGGTCTAATCTTAAGATCAGGATAGAGAAATCAAGTCTTAGACCAACTCCGGCTCCTACAGCAATTTCATTCAAAAAGTCTTTTGAAAACTTAGCTCCCGGTCTGTCTGGATCACTATTCAATAACCAGATATTTCCAGCATCCACAAAGACTGCTGCGTTTAAAAATTTATATAAGTTGGCGCGATATTCGGCATTTAATTCCAATTTAATATCCCCGGATTGATCAAAATAAGCACCCTGTTGTATTGTTCTCGGATCAAAACTTCCCGGTCCTAATGTTCTTGCACGGAAGGCCCTGATGCTGTTACTTCCTCCAGAGAAAAATTGTTTGGAAAAAGGAACAAATTCTGAATTTCCGTATGGATAAGCAATTCCTGCAATAACTCTTGTTGCCAATGACGATTTTTCCGTGAATTTATGGTAGAATCTGAAGTCATTTTCAATCTTAGCGTACTGGCTGAAAGGAACTCCAAAAATCTTTTTTTGCTTATCTTCTTTTACATTAGCCCCTGTCACCAAGCCAGTGATATTTCCTGCCAGATCTAGAGTTCCTTTATAATAAAAGGTATTCTTTTTCGGAAACATAGTATTGGTATAAGTATACGAATAAGTAGGACCAAAAATAAGCTGTTTTTCAACAATTCGCCTCATTGCAGGATTAGTCGCTGCAATGGCTTCATATTCTGCAGTAACCTTTTGTGGTGAAACAAGAGTGATATCAATTACTTTCAGGTCATGTTCCTTTCTGGCATTTTCCTTCCACACATATCCAAATGATCCGGTGAAATTATTAAGCGTATAATATTGGGTTCTGTTCTGGAATTCATATCCTAATGTAATATTTGTTCTGGGAACAAATTCACTGGAAGAATGAAAGCGGAATGGAGCTACAATTCTTGGTATGGAAAGTTGAACATTAGTTCCGGCGCGGAAAATATTATTTGCATTCTGAGCACCTCCCATCTGGAAGTCAAAAGCTCCAAAAATGGCAGCTTTAAATTGTTCTGCCCCTTTAAAGAAATTTCTATGCGTCCAGTTCAGGTTAAGTTCACTACCGGCATAGTTGGCGGAGTTGGTTCTTCCTAATGCTTCAAGACGTAAAGACTGAATTTGTCTTGGAGTTAATAAATAATAAGCGTCAAATTTATGATTCAAAGAATCCGAAGTTACAAATTCATTCTTCACAAACTTAAATACTCCCAAACTAATCAACCTGTTTAAGGTAAGATTATGATTGGAACGGTTGTAAAGATCTCCTTTTTTAAAGTATAAAGCTCTGTCGAAAATTTTCGGTTTGAATTTATGCTGCGGATCAATGACGTAAATATCATCAAATGCATATTTGCTCAAAGAATCTGTGTTCATAGGAACGCTGTATTTCCCGGCTTTTACATCCTGAATATTATAATTCGGAAATACAATAACTTTATCAATGCTGAATTGTTGAGTTGCCAGATCAGGAGTATTTTCCTTAAGCTTTACATTCAACTCTACCTTATGGTTTTTGTTGACGGTACTATCTGCCTGTACAATGATATTATCCGGATGAAAATAATAAAATCCTCTTTCTTTTAGCCTGTTATCAATTCTTTCTCTTTCTGTTTTAATAACATCCAGGTCAAATGGCCTTCCATTTTTAAGAAGTGTTTTTCCGGCTACATTCTGAATTTCCTGATTAACAAGACTAGAGTCTTTTTGAAATTTTACACCATCAATCAGGTACCTTGCACCTGGCTTTAAAGTATAAATAACCTTTGCTTTTTTATTTTTTGAAACAGTATCATAGGTGGCTCGGGCATTGAAATAACCTTTGTTTTCAGAATAGTTTTCAATGATGTCTTTATTAAACTCACGGTCTACATCTCCCAATAATACAGGTTTTTCACCCATCTTATATTTAAGCCAGTAATTAAACCCTTTGTCTTTTTTAGGTTCTTTCGCAATATTGTAGAAATAAAGCTTGGGACGCATTCCTAAAAATGTAGAATTTGGTTTAGGAGTAAGGTTCGCTTCTAAAGCAGCCTGAAGATCCTTTTTTTCTTTTTTGGAAATAGTGTCACTATCAATCTTTACCTCAGCGCCTGTATACAGCATCTGGTTTTCTTTCAGAAACCTTGTGTTGCTGCAGGAAACTACTACCGAAGCTAATCCGGAAATCAACAGATATTTACAGTATGTTGGAAATATAGTACTCATTATTTAAATTCTACCACTTGGTTGTTTTGATTCTTTTTAGGCTTCTTCTCTTTGGATTTTTGGAAAATCTCACGGAATTTGTCATAATCTAAAGTAATGATAAATCCAACTCCGGTTTCTATGATTTGCCCTTGAAGAGCTACCTGATATTCATCTTTACGATAAGCTCGTAACATATATCTTCCATCTTTGGACAGACTATAATCTACAGAGACATTTCCTGCAATATTCGTCATATTCTCATTCTGACGGGCCTGTCCTTCTAATCCAAAATTACTTCCGACGGTTACTTTCAGTCTGTCATTCAATAATTTTTTACTGATATCAACATTCAGGTCGGTTCTGGTATTTTTTTGTCCTGTGGAATAATCCTCCGAAGAATCCAATCCAAAATTAAGATCTACTCCTTTAATAAGTCCAGATGCCAGATTATTTAATTGCTGAGAAAGAATTTTACTCACACTCTGTCTTGCCATAGTTTCCGCAGACATTCCGGCACCACTTTCAAACGGATTCTCGCCGATGAAACGGTTTAGGAGCAGTAAAGCAAACACCTGTTTATTCAATTCAGATTCCTGAGTTCTAAGTTGAGTCAGTTTCTGATCAATAACATCTTTAACATTGGAGGATACCGCATTGTTTTTCTCTTCCGTGGTAATATCGAAAGTCAGTTGCGGCTTCAGCAGCTCTCCCTTCATTTTTAATAGGGTATTGAAAGGTATTCTCTGCTTATATTGATTCATTGTGGAAGCACTCTCACCACTGATCTGTTGTTCTACGAGATCAATTGGAGCAGCTTCAGTTTTATATACCGCTGTAATATCCATGATAGCGGTTGTGGGCTCTCCTGTCCAGGTGATGGTACTTCCTTTCTGGATATCAAATTTCCGTTTCAGGAAACTTACCGAAAGATCATAACTTCCTTTGTTGACTTCATAGACTCCTACCAATGTTGTTTTTCCTGATGGATCAATACCTCCGGTTAATTCCGCTTCTCCCTGAAGCTGTACAAAGTCACCATTGGCTTTATCAATGATGATGGATAGTTTTGCTTCTTTACTTACTTCGATATTGACGCTTACGTCCATTCCTTTAATACGGCTTTGGGCATCCAGGGAATCTGTTTTAATTGTTTTGTTTAAAACCACCTGATCCTGATCCACAAATTCTACAATTCCATCTCTTTCCTGTAATGAAGGGTTAGATTGAGGAAGAACAAAAGTGAAATCTGTATTATCTGCAACACTCAGTCTTCCATCTACTTTTGGTAAGTCCAGGTTTCCACGGATACGGAGACCTGCGTCAATCGCAAGAACTCCATACATCATAGCGTCGTTTGATTTCTGTGAATTCACTACCTTGAAATCCTTGGCATTGACGTTCATATTAAATGCGAAATCTCTGTAAGTTTGAGTGAGAACCTGCCCATCTACAACCAGAGCATTTCCATCCTTATCTTTGATCTTGAAATTATTAAATTCAATACCTCGGTTGGTAAAATCAATTTCATCATTCAGGTTTCTGAAGTCACTTCCTATTTTTGCAATTTCCAATCCTGCATCATTAAACTTTACTTTTCCAAGAATATTCGGCTGACTTGTTGTTCCCGTGATTTTCAGGTTTCCGGAAAGATAACCTTCTGTATTGGTAATGGCATTCATAGAGAATCCTTGGATACTCTTCATCTGAAGTTGATTGATCGCCATATTCAGGTCAAAAGAGCTGGAAGCAGTATTGTAATCACCCAGAATTCTTACATCGTTATTGTTTCCGGAAAGGGCGATGTCAGCATTTAAAAGTTTCGGTGAAGAATTGTTTACTTTTACAGCCAGATTTCCAACAGGACTTCCATAAACAATAAGGTTGGAAACATTTAAATCAGAGGTGAAAGTCATATTTTTCATCACATCCCGAAGTTGGGCTGTTCCGTTGATGGTTCCTCTAGCCAGAACCGTATCTTTTTTGATAAGTTCTGTAATCGTTTCGATTTTAAAATCTTTCAGAGCGATGTTCAAAGGGCTACTTGGGCTATTGCTTTCTGACTGAATAGAAATTTCACTTGCACCATTGCTCAACGTGAAATTATCTGCCAAAATTCCTTTGCTGCTGATCTGGATTTTATTGTTTTCAGCAACATTCCAATCGCTGTAGTTTAGTTTTAAACCGTTTGGATTCAGGGAAACTTCTGTAATGTCGTTAAGCGATTTTGCATGTCCAGCAATCAGGAATTGAGTAGCATCTTTATCATCTTTAGTTGTGATATTATAATTGATGGTATTATCAGCAACATCCCCGTCAATGTTAATTTTTTTCAGCGAAAAACTTGAACTTTTTAAAGCCGCAACGTTCAGGTTATATTGTAATGCCTGATTTTCATTAGTTACTTTTAAAGCTCCTTTTTCAATCGTATTTTCACCATATAATAATTGAGGAATCTGACCATCAATTTCAATTTTTTGAGAATCGGCATCATAGTTTCCTGCCAGATTAATGGTTTCAAAACTTTTCAGATCCGGTACAAATTTTCTGATCAGATCATCATTTTTAATCTTTGCCGTAAAGGTAAAATGTTGTCCCGGAGTAATTTTTTGCGTTTTATCCGGTTTTTGGAACTGATAATACTGATTAATGGTCTGCGTTAAAGCTCCGAAGATCTGTGTAAGTTTATATTTACCCTTCAATTCAACATCTGCAATCTGAGAGTTGAAAATAATCTGTGTAGAATCTGTATTAGAAGAGGCTTTCAGGTTGACTTCCTGTACAGGATAGACTTCTTTGGTATCAGAAAAAGCAAAATCTTTAAGGTTTAAATAACCATTCAGATTATTCGGATCAAGACTTGTAAAGTCTCCATCTATTTTTCCGGCCAGGATCATTGGTTTTTCGTAGAAGCCAAGCTTGTTGACATCTAATTTGATCACCTCCCCATTGACTTTTACGGTAGGATTTTTTTCATCATAAATTCCCGATGCTGTCAAAAGTAAATTAGCATTCGGGTCTTTTGAATTTAAAATAACATCATAAGCTCCTTTATTGATCTTACCTGTTAAATTCATATTTTGATATCGATACCCTTTGTACACGGCGGAAGCAACATGTCCATTCAAGTTAGCCCTGGCATTTTTGAAATCAAAGCTTTCTCCTTTAGCTGAAATCTGAGCTATGATAGGGCCAATGTCTTTATTTTGAATGATTTTCCCAACCTGTATTCCCTGAAGGTTAGCTTTTACATCATATAACTCATGATTTTTTCTACGCATATCCACATTGGCAATAATAGCTGCATTTCCAAGGGTAGAGTAGAGATTAAGGTCTGTATTGACCATTTTTGTAGTTCCCTTTGCATTTCCTTTGACACTGAAATTTGAAGGAAGAGAAATATTAGAAGGAATCGTATTCTTTGGAACTAAATTGAAAATCGTTTTAGCGTTGGAAGAAAATTCTCCGATTCTCAGATCGTAATACAACTGATCAGGATTCATTGCATTTTTAACTCTTCCGGATGCGTTCACTCTCAATTGATCCAGTCCTGAAACTTTTAAGTCTTGAATGAAAAGGTCATTAACACTTCCTTTCACATTGGCATTAACATTCAGGATGGCGTTTGGATATTTATTGAATGGTACTGTATTTTTTAAAGTAGGAACCAGATTTAAAATATCAGAAAATCCGATTTTTGAATCTTTGATATTGGCAGAAATTTTTACTGCTCCTAAATTTGAAGTTAGCTGATCGATGGAATTATAATTTAAAATAACCTCATCGCGTAATAACGTCTTTGGAGTCTGTAGGTAAAGATCTTTCAGATAAGCTTCTTTTTCTGCATACACAAAATCCGTATTGAATTTTTGAATATCCAGTCCTCTTGCTTCCTGAATTTCTGCTGAATTAACTGTTCCCGCAAAAGTATTATTCTCCATTTTAAAACTTCTCACCTCAGCATTCATTTTGGAGAAGTTCAGGTGATTGAAATCTATTCCCTGCTTAGTAGGAGCAATCGCGGTATTATTGTAAGCAACTTTTACATCGTTGAAAACTAACTTTCCTAACAAGAGACTCATGGCTTTATCCTGATCTGATGCTTTTGATGGTTCAGGTTCTTTTTTATTTTTTGGATTAGCATTCTGAGCAGGAAGATAAAGGTTAGCATTAATATCTGCTCCTGAAAGGAATACATTTCCAACGTTGAAAGCGTTATTTTCAAGATCAAGTTTGTTGACCTTTGTACTTAATTCTTTGAATAAAACTTTAGCATAGGTCTTGGTGTTTTCATCACCATAATCAATATCGAAGTGAGTCAGTTTGATTCCTCTCAATCCAATATTCATTGGTTTTTTTTGATTCAGGGAATCTACTTTTTTCTCCACCTTCTTAGAAACTTCTTCTACAATTCCCTGTTTCAGTTTTAATTTTAACCCATCAAGATTAATATCATTAACAGCGTAGGTATTTTTATTAAGGTCGAATTTTTTGACCCTGGTATCAAAAGATTTAAAATAGAGATTAATATCATTTTTTGACTGTTGGTCATTGAAGGTAACCCCAATATCTTTTAAATTGATTTTATCCAGAGAAATAATGAAAGGTTTGGAAGAACTTTCTTCTTTATCACTGCTCGCAAAGGCATCAATAATATAATCAAAATTGAATTTTCCATCTGGTTTTCTGACTACATTGGCGCGGGCTCCTTCCATATCTACAGAGGTAATATCTGCCGTAGAGTTGATAAGCTTAAGCATGTGTAGCCCCACATCCAGCTTTTTTACGGCTAAAAGAGTATCTACATCCTGGCCTTTGAGGTAGAGATTTTCCATCACAAGACTGTTAGGAAATCCAATGTAGACTCTCTCCAGACTTACTTTGGTCTTGATTTTTTTCTCCAGGTAAACAATCAATCGATCTTTGATGAAGTTTTGAACGGCTGGAAGTCTTAGGCTTAGGATCAACAGGGTAAGAAGAACCAATATTGAAATAAAGGTTATTGCAATACGCCTTAAAAGTTTGCTAGTGTTGATTTTCAGTTTCAAAAGTGAGAAGGTTTCTAACAAAGATAATAATACTATTTTATTCTGTCTTTGTTGTGGTATCCCTTATGAATGCAAAAATCCTGCCTTGGCTGCCTTATTATGGAATTTTTAGTTGTGTAGTTGTCAAGTGAATAGTTGAGTAAGACGAGCCAAGGTGTGGATTGTATTTAAAAAAAGCCCCCTTTTAAATCATTTTTAAATGTTGAAAAGGTTAGTTAGCAAAAATGAAAATTCAAATGTTAGTGTAATTGTAAAGGGGGCTTGGCATGGTTTGTATTAATCAGATAATAAATCTTCTAGTTGTTTCCGTTTTCCCATTTCACTTCCTCTCCCTGGGGTGCGGCACCCCCTTGAGCTTGTGTAATAGGAGCAGTTTCCTGGTTGATGTGATAAATATAGGCTGCTATTTTTTCTGCATCTCTTCCGGTAATGGTTCCTTCTTTGATGAAAGGTCTCATGGTAGGATTATTTGGAGAACCATTTTCAAGCATCCAGAAAACATTTTTAAATAAACTTTTTTCTTTAATGTTGATCCAATGAGTATCCGTAAGATTAGGACCAATACCTCCTTTTCCTCCGTCTCCATGACAGGTTACACAGTTAGTTTTGAATAATTCCTGTCCTTCTGCGATATTATCTGCACTATATTTTGCGCTTTCCAGATTGATTTGCGGAGCTGTTTTTTCATACTCTGCGATGGATGCCAGCATGGTTTTGGCTTCTTTCGTGTATTCAGCTTCCGGATGGGCATAATCTGTGAATGAAAAGGCCATTAGATATACCACACAAAAGATACATCCGAACCAGAACAGGCCTATCCACCATTTTGGAAGAGAGTTGTCAAGCTCCGTAATTCCATCGAAGCCATGGTCGATCAGAATATCTTTTTCTTCCGTAGCAGATTGCTTTTTGAAAGCAGAATTCCAAAGTTTTTGATAATAAGGAACGCTTTTTTCTTGAAGGTATTGTTTTTTCTCTTCCTCCGAGAGTCTGCTGAAGCTTTCATTTTCAATCATGTCTCCAATAGAGTTCATAATCATCAGAAGGATAATCGCAATCAATATCAGTGCCCAGAAAAATGGGGAGGAAAAATATCCTGAATCACTGGCGAACATTTCAAAGGCCATGATTGTTAAGCCGATGGTTGTTGCGATATATATTGAAATTGGGGTTCTCGTTTTCATTACATCAATTTTTAATGATTACTCTGCACTTGCGGTTTGGATCTGTGTCGTTTTAATGTCTGTGCCTAATCTTTGCAGGTAAGCGATCATCGCTACGATTTCTCTTTGTTCAAGCGGGATATATGCTCCTCCTTTTGTAGTTCTTTCTTTAGCCATCTGATCTTTTACATCGGTAGCTTCAGAATAAATTCTCTGTACAATAGCTTTTGACTGGTTGTCTGCCCATTGGTTAGCAGAGTCGATCTGCGCTTTTGTATAGGGAACATCAAATGAGTTTTTCATTAATTTCATTTTATCCACCATTTGAGTACGGTCTAGTTTATTGGTAATTAACCAAGGGAAACGTGGCATAATAGAACCTGCAGAGGTAATTCTTGGATTGTACATGTGCTTAAAGTGCCATGAATCCGGGTTTCTGCCCCCTTCTCTGTGAAGATCCGGTCCTGTTCTCTTAGAGCCCCAAAGGAAGGGTCTGTCATAGATGAATTCTCCAGCTTTAGAGTACTGTCCGTTCTTTCCTTCAAATCTTACTACTTCATCACGGAAAGGTCGGATCATCTGAGAGTGACAGGAGTTACATCCTTCACGGATATATAAATCTCTTCCTTCAAGCTCTAAGGGGGTGTATGGTTTCACTGCAGTGATCGTAGGAACACTTTGCTTCAGTGATAAGGTGGGAACAATTTCTACAAGTCCACCAATCGCTATGGTGATGAAAGCCAGGATAGAAAGTAGGGTAGGTGTTCTTTCTAACCAAAGGTGTACGCCTTCGCCTTCTTTTCTTGATCCCCCGATATTGGCTAATGCAGGCGCTTCCGCAGGAACATTTTTCTGGAATGAACCTACTTTAATAGTCTTGATAACATTGATAACCATTAAGATGGCTCCTGACAGATATAAGATACCTCCTAAGAATCTCATTTTAAAGTAAGGAATGATCGCTGTAACAGTATCTAACCAGTTTTTCCACAAGAGGGTTCCGTCCGGGTTGAACTGTTTCCACATTAAACCTTGTGTGAATCCTGAAATATACATTGGTACTGCATAGAAAATGATTCCTAATGTTCCTAACCAGAAATGCCAGTTCGCAAGTTTTACAGACCAAAGTTTTGTTTTCCACATAATGGGTACCAGGTAATATACCACCCCGAATGCCATGAAACCATTCCATCCAAGAGCTCCTAAGTGTACGTGACCAATAACCCAGTCAGTATAGTGTCCAATTTTATTTAAAGATTTTGTTGCCAGTAATGGTCCTTCGAAAGTGGCCATCCCATAACAGGTAACTGCTACCACGAAGAATTTAAGGATCGGATTTTCTCTTACTTTATCCCAGGCTCCTCTTAAGGTAAGAAGCCCGTTTAGCATCCCTCCCCAAGATGGTGCGATCAGCATGATAGAGAAACCGGTCCCCACTGCTTGTGCCCATGCTGGTAATGCTGTATATTGCAGGTGGTGAGGCCCAGCCCAAAGGTATACAAAGATCAGCGACCAGAAGTGAATAATGGATAATTTGTATGAGAATACCGGTCGCTGAGCTGCTTTTGGCATAAAATAATACATAAGACCTAGTACAGGGGTCGTTAATACGAATGCTACCGCATTGTGACCATACCACCATTGTACTAATGCATCTTTTACACCTGCATATACTGAATAAGATTTCCAGCTTGTGAAAGATAACGGAACTTCAAGATTATTGAAGATGTGAAGCATTGCTACGGCAATCCATGTGGCTAAGTAGAACCAGATCGCTACATATAAATGTCTTACTCTTCTTTTCGCAATTGTTCCGAACATATTGATACCGAATACGATCCATGAGAAGGCAATTAATATATCAATAGGCCATTCATGTTCAGCATATTCTTTAGAAGTATTGATTCCCATTAAGAAGGTAATCACTACGGTAACGATCATAAACTGCCATGACCAGAAGTGAATCCATGAAAGTGTATCACTATACATTCTTGTTTTCAGTAATCGCTGCATGCTATAGTAAGCACCACAGAAGAATGAATTACAAACGAAGGCAAAAATTACAGCACTGGTGTGAAGCATTCTGATTCTTCCGAAGCCCATCGCTCCCTGAGTATTGATTAATCCCTGAATATTGCCCGAAGCTAAACTTTTAATAGTTGTATCATCTGTACCGAATAAAAATTCAGGTAATTCAGGATAAAAAAGCATCAATGCGGCAGTAAGTCCCAGCAGAAATCCGACAAGTCCGAATGCGATTGTTGCATAGAGGAATGCTCTGACAATATTATTGTCATAATTAAATTTTTGCGTCTCCATAAATTCCAATAGTGTTTACCGAGGTGATATTTGCTCTGAAAAAGGTTTATTTTTTGCCGTTTTCTATGTTAAAAGTAAATATCATGTAACGTGTATAATGTTTTGCCAAAGGTATTTATTAACTTTGTTGGAGGCTAATAGATAATCTTCTAAAATATACCGAAAACTACTAAAACAGAAATGATGAAAATATGTGGACAAAATATCAGGAAAATCCGTAGGGGCAAAGATCTTACCCAGGAATATATGGCTTTTGAAATGGGGATTTCCCAAAAAGCGTATTCCGATATTGAGAATTCCAAGGTGAAGATCAATCTGGAAATCCTGACTAAAATCTCAGATATTTTAGAGATTAAGCCTTCCGATATTTGCAGCATCTCCCATAAATGTGGAACTGATGATGGATATGAAGATAAATATCAAGGACTTCTGGAGTATATGAAAAAGAATAATATTTCAGTTCCGAAAGAATATTTATAGGATACTTTGGGAAATATATACCATAGAAATTAATACAATAAATTATTATACAAGCCTTAACAATATGTTAGGGCTATTTTTTATAACAGTTTCCTGATAACCTCTCCAATAGAAAGGGGAGTCTATTTATTTTTCATGTTTCGCTTTACCTGAATTCTCAATTTACCCCATGGAATGTGAATTTCTCTGAAAAGTTTTTATATATTTAGCGACCGAATAATTCATTCAATGAGCAACGAAAATAAAACAGGACAAAACGAGACTTTAGTTAGAGGATTAACAAATCGACATATACAATTAATTGCCCTTGGAGGTGCCATAGGAACCGGATTATTTCTGGGAATCGGGCCGGCAGCGGTATTGGCTGGACCTTCAGTGATTTTAGGGTATGCCTTAGCAGGTATCATTGCCTTTTTTATCATGCGTCAGCTTGGTGAAATGGTAGTTCAGGAACCTGTATCGGGAAGTTTTAGTCACTTTGCCTATAAATATTGGGGAAATTTTCCAGGTTTTGCCTCAGGCTGGAACTACTGGATTCTTTATATTCTTGTAAGTATGGCCGAGCTTACTGCCATTGGTCATTATATTCACTTTTGGTGGCCGGAAATACCACTCTGGGTGTCCAGTTTATTCTTTTTTATAGTCATCACTGCACTTAACCTTGCTTCTGTAAAGGTGTATGGAGAAACTGAATTCTGGTTTTCCATTATTAAAGTGATTGCAATCATTGCAATGATTGTTTTCGGGGTTTATCTGTTGATTAGCGGAACCGGAGGAGAAAAAGCTACCGTTTCAAATTTATGGAATGACGGTGGATTTTTTCCGAAAGGACTATTTAATAAAACTGAAACCGGATTTTCCGGATTATTTGCGGCAATGGCCATGATTATGTTCTCTTTCGGAGGATTGGAGCTCATCGGGATTACTGCTGCTGAAGCTAAGAACCCTGAAAAGACAATTCCACAGGCTACCAATCAGGTAATCTACAGAATTCTGATTTTCTATGTAGGAGCCTTAGTAATTCTTTTCTCATTAAGCCCTTGGAGAGAGATTACAGAAGGTTCAAGCCCGTTTGTAATGGTATTTCAGAATCTAAATGGATTAGAATTCAGTCTTTTCGGTAAAGTGATTCAATTCAATACTTTGATTGCGAATGTTCTTAATCTTATTGTATTAACTGCCGCTTTATCTGTATATAACAGCAGTGTTTACAGCAATAGCCGTATGCTTTTCGGATTGGCTCAACAAGGAAATGCTCCTAAGTTTCTGAAGAAATTGAATAACAACTCAGTTCCTATTAACGCGATCATTGTTTCATCATGTTTTGCAGGAATCTGTATTATCATTAATAAACTGGTGCCGGAAAAAGCGTTTCAGTATTTGATGGCTCTTGTGGTGTCTACATTAATTATCAATTGGCTGATGATATGCTATACCCATTTGAAATTTAAAAAATCAATCACTAAAGAAGGAATTCAATCAAAGTTTCCATCGATATTTTACCCAATATCCAATTACATTTGTATTGCGTTTTTAGTATTGATTTTAGGGTTAATGAGCATTACAGGAATGGAAATCCAGGTGATCCTGATTCCAATTTGGATAGGATTTCTATTCGCCATGTATAAATTATATAAACCAAATTAACAGGTTTAAATTACAATAAAAGATATGGTTTTTGGAAACTTTTTAAGTAGTACAGAAACCATATTTTATTTTAAAAGTACCCTAGATGAAACGTTTATTCTGTCTGCTGCTCACTTGCCTGTTTTCAGTTTTGGCTGTTGCTCAGAAGCATGATTTTAATACTTATATTGAGACTTCCGATATCCGGAATTTCTGGACAGCCTATGATGAGGTTGAGAAGTTTAATAATCCGGAAGAAAAGATATTCACATTTCAAAAGTTATATGTTGATAAAGCAACTCCCGGTTTAAAAGATTTTGTTCAATCAAGGAACTTTACTTCTGAGCAATGGATTGAATCTTTTGAATCAAAGCCAAAATTCTGGAAATCTATCAGAAGTAAAACAGAGCAAATTCAAAAAGATTTTAAAAATATAGAAAGCCTTTATCAAAATTTCAGTTGGTTATATGCTGATTTTTCACCACCTAAGATTTATTTTACGATGGGAAACCTTAAAGGTGGCGGAACAGTAATCAACGGGAATCTTATCATAGGTTCTGAACTGGCTGCTTCAGATAAGACAGTGGACTATTCTGAGCTGTCCAAAAACTATCAGGACAGGATGAAGATCAATTCAGGAATTATTTTTCTTACTGCCCATGAACTGGTCCATACTCAACAAAATTTAAGAGGAACAAAAACCAATTTATTAGGGCTTTGCTTGAAAGAGGGATCTGCAGATTTTATAGCAGAGCTATTAACCGGGAAAAAAGTTGAAGCTCCTTATATAGATTATGGAATGCATCATCAAGATTCTCTGTGGAATGATTTTCAAAAAGAAATGAAAGCTGATAATTTTCAAAACTGGTTATCCAATACTGCTGTCATCAAAGACAGACCTGCGGATCTGGGATATTTTATGGGATATATCATCACCAAAAGATTTTATGAAAGATCTGGAAATAAAAAATTGGCGATCAATACTATCATGAATCTGGATTTAAGTAATACAACTGAAACAGAGAAATTTTTAGATAAGTCAGGATATAAAACTGAAGCAAAGTAAAATACCAAACACCTCTTTTTCTTACCTTAGTAAAAGAATAATATGATCTGTTTGTTATTTCTATAGTAATACTTGTATGAATAGCCTCATAGAGATTAAAACAGTTTCATAGCGAAAATTTATGGTATGCAGGTTAATTTTAATGAGATACAAAAAATTATCGACCATATTGAAGCCAATTTTGATAGGGAAGTAACTGCTCATGAGATAGAATCAATGTCTCATTATTCTTACCGTAATTTTCAACGCATTTTTTTTAAACTTTTTAATGAAACGATTTCCGGGTTTCAAAAACGTCTGCGTTTGGAGAACGCCTATAAAAAACTGATCTATACAGAAGATAGTCTTTCTGAAATAGCATGGCAGGTGGGATATTTTAATATTCAATCCTTTTCAAAGGCATTTAAAAAACAATATTCTATTTCTCCGGCAGAAGCAAGGAAACAGAAACAGGATGTCTTCAAAGAATTTATAGAGAACCATGATACAGATCTGAAAATTGAGATCAAATATAAAGATACAGTATCCGTTTATTGTAAATTTATAAAAGCTAAAAATTATAATAATCAGGAAATTGATGCATTATGGAAAGAAATTGAACCGGATGCTGAGATATTTGAAGCCGCTTATGGAATCATCCGTGACCAACCTCTGATAACCAGTCATTCACACTGTAGATATGGTGCGGCAGTAATCACAGATGAAGAGATTAAAGGATTGGTAAAAAGCGAAATTTTTGGTGGGAAATATGCAAAGTTCACCCACCATGGCCTTTATGGAAATATTTTGGAGACTTATCGTTCATTCTATCAATCATGGCTTTCCGGGAAGCAGTTTTTGTTGGATAATTCCGATGTTATTGAAGAGTATGAAAACGCAGAGGTTACTCATATTTATTTTCCATTGTATGAGTAAGATGTCCTTTTAGGACAAGAATTGATTTTTTGAGTTTTTAATTTTGCATCAGTAAATGACGGTAACGGGAGTTTATCAAGCAAAATTAAAAAAAACAATGAAAAAATATGTATTTCTCCTCATCTTGCTGATTCCTTTCGGTTGCAAATCGCAGATTTCTGTCCAGGCATATGCCGGCAATAAAGAAACTGAGATATTGGGGATCTATGATAAAGACTTCGGAAATAAATGGAATTATTTTGCATCGGGAACTATAGGTTATGACTATACTCTGAAAAAAGTAAATCCTGAACTCTATCAAAATATTAATTATGGAATTGGGAAGAATCTGGGGATTTCTGCGGGTATCCATATTTCTGATAAAGATATTATGCCCTCTGTTGGGTTGGCGTACGGAAAAGCAAATGATGTTTTTGGAATAAGTGTATTTCCAGCATTAACGTATTCTACGGATGCAAAAGAACTTGGATTAGGTTTATATACTTTAATGGAATACACGCCAAAGATTAATGAAAGGCTAAATTTTTACAGCATGTTGATTGTAGAGTCTGATTTCAGTTTTAAAGAACATCAAGCCAGCAGCCAGGTTATTCGTCTGGGATTAGAGAATAAAAAGAAAATGCAGTTCGGAATAGGAAGTAACATTTCCCAGACAGGAAACAGTTATGAGACTGATGTCAACTTCGGAGTATTTATTGGAAAGAAATTTTAACGATATGAACAAATTATTCACACTTACTTTTATATTAGGTTTTATGTATACTATGGGACAAACCTATCATTTTCCTGAAGAATCTTCACTGCACGAAGGAACCTGGCTTCAATGGCCTCATCATTACCAGCATGGTAATACGTACCGTGAAAGAGTAGAAAAGACCTGGGTTGATATGACAAAAGCATTACAGTCAGGGGAAAAGGTCCATATTATTGCTTATAATGAGGATGAGAAAAAAAGGATCATCAAGATTTTAGAAGAAAATAAGATTCCGATGAAGAATGTGGATTTTAGAATTTATCCTACTGATGATGTATGGATCAGGGATAACGGACCGATCTTCGTAAATGATAATAAAGGAAATGTATTGATTGAAGATTGGGGATTCAATGGCTGGGGCGAAAAGTTTGACTTTGAAAATTGTGATGAAATTCCACAACGCATAGGGACAGATCTCGGAGTAAAGGTTATTAATTTGAATGAAGAAATGGTTAACGAAGGCGGATCAGTAGAAACAGATGGAAACGGAGTTCTGATGGCTTGTAAAAGTTCAGTAATCAGCCAGAAGAAAGGAGCTACTAGAAATAAAGGGATTACACAGGAAGAAGCTGAAGAAATGTTTGAAACCTATTATGGAGTATCTAAAGTGATATGGCTGGATGGTGTTACCGGATTAGATGTTACAGATATGCATATTGATGGTTTCATGAAGTTTGTCAACGCATCTACGATGATAACCATGAATGAGGATGACCTTTTAGAACTTGGACTTTCCGATAAAGATATTAATACACTTTATACTGCTTCTAATACTGAAGGGAAAGAGTACAAGAAAGTATATTTGCCCGCTACTAAAAATAAAGTAAAGACAGCTTATGGTAAACAGCTGGATGAAAAAGGGTCTTACGTTAATTATTATGTTGCCAACACCGTAGTTTTAGTTCCTAATTATGGAGATCCTAATGACCAGGTAGCTAATCAGATTATTCAGAAGCAATATCCTGGCAGAAAAGTAATAGGGATAGATGTAAGAAACTTATATGAAAATGGTGGTATGGTACACTGTGTTACTCAACAGCAGCCTGCAGGAAAGTTGATGAAGTAAGATAAGGTCTTCATTAGAGCATTATGATACTTTCCATAATATTAGGAATTTGGGTGTATCATAATGTTTTTTTTGTTAATTTTTTTATGTAAAATATATATTTACCTATTTCATTTTCTTTATTTGTAGAAAATGTTAGTAAAAAGATATGGAAATTAGTTGTTAAGTAGGTTGTATGATTAAGATATAATGTCAGTTATTCAATGATTTACATAATGTTTTATGATTTGGTCTGTTATTTTTTTGTAAATTAGTAATGAAAGGTTATTCAAATTCAAGTGAAAATTATAATCCTTTTTTTCAATTCCGGCGGACAAGCCGAACACCGCATCACAAAGTAGGCAGACCCAAAAAATACTCCTATGGCTAATCTATTTCAGACACTTACCAACACCGTTAAACATTGGTATATTCCATTGATCTTTGGAATTCTTTTTTTGATCTGTGGTTTTTATGTATTCAGTGTACCGCTTGCAACGTATGTAACACTTTCTATCTTTTTCAGTGTTTCATTCCTATTCTCGGGGATTACGGAAATATTCTTTTCCATACAAAACAGCAAATCTCTTCAGGGATGGGGCTGGTTTCTTGTAAGTGGACTTTTGACTACAGCAATTGGTATTTATCTGATCGCTTATCCACAGATTTCAATGTCTATTCTTCCGTTTGTAGTAGGATTTACCCTTTTATTCCGTTCTTTTCAGCTACTGGGATTCGCTTTTGATCTGAAAAGTATGAAAATAATGAGCTGGGGAAATGTTGCTTTGGCAAGTGTAGGAGGAATAATTTTTTCTTTATTGTTGATATTCAATCCTGTGTTTACAGGAATTTCTTTGGTAACCTTAACTGGTGTTTCGTTTATTTTTATGGGAATTGCTTCTATTATGTTAGCTTTAGATCTTAGAAAAGTTAAAAAGATTCCTGGAAAAGTAAGTCAGGAACTTAGAGATAAAATAAAATCTATTCAGGATGAAATTGATGACCTTAAAAAATAACTGATTAGCAAATAATAACAAAGATCTCCAAGGGAGGTCTTTGTTGTTTTTAATGAGAATAAAATTTGATTTTGAACTCGATAGCCTTGACAAGACTATTGAGTCTTTCCTAGTGAATCTTCACTATACTTAAAATATTTTTTCAAGGGCAATTTGCCAGAATTTTTAATTCTTATTTTCCAGGCTTTTCTTTCCCTTGTTTTTTATTAAATTAGCTTTAGTCTGAAATAGCTAATTATTTGATGATAGTGTTAGAAATGAATTACTTTTAAATACTCCATAGAAATATGAAAAAAATAGTACTAATAACCTGTACGGCTATATCTACAATAGCATTTTCTCAAAAAAACTCAAGTAAAGGAGAAACTAAACTGGTCAACAAATATGAAACAAGACAACCTCAGGATTTCTCTGTTCCCCCGCCACCGGTTAATCCTTTTCCAGCTCAGTTTCCTGATGGAAATAAAGCATTTATAAAAAAGATTGAGCAAAACTTAAATAAGGATGCTTTGATCTCCTTGTCGAAAGCCCTTACCACAGAACTGATTGTAAAAGTAGATGGTGAGGGTAATGTTATCAATATTTCAACTTATGGGAAAAATGAGATATTTAATAATGAAGTAAAAATAGCTGCTACAAAATCTACAGAGAAAATAAAATGGGTTGCAGGAAAGAATAGTAAAGGAGAGAAAGTGGTAGATATTGTGAGAATTCCGTTTCGTTATAAAAATTAATAATTACAGGATAAACTATCTGATCTATCAAAGTATCTTCTCACCGCAGATCTGAAAATAAAAAATCAGTCTCATTTTGAAGTAATTTTTTATGATAATAGTTGATAAGGTAAACGCAGATGAAATATAAAATACAAAGAGCTATAGAAGAATATAATATAGATGATGGATATATCCATAAAGATTATCCACTAACTATTACAGCAGAGGAAATTATACACGTTTTAGATGATTTTGTACTCAATGAAGATGATGATGAAAATGAAATTTATGATCAATATGAGTTAACAATGGAGCAGCTTGAGAAATTAAAACCTTTTCTTGAAAATAATCTCAATGAAGATTTTGATCGATATTTATATCAATTAGCTTGTTATGACCAATCAGATAGTGATGAAAGTGAGTGATCCTATTTATAAATGATAAGGCTTTATAAGTTGTTTAAAAAAGAATACATTTATGGAAAACAATAATCCGGTTTTGAAAGTTTCAGATATCAAAAATCTTATCAGGTATCTTTCAGATGAATTGAATAAACTGGATGATGCAGATGGGGTAGAATTACATGATGATTTATATTGGAATATTCTGGATAATGAATTATATAATCCTTACCATGAACCTGCAAAACTTACAATAGGAAGTCTTACTGAAGATTGGGAATTCTTACAAAAATTTCGAAGCGGAGGACGGGAGATGATTGATTATGATTTGTATAAATTAGCTTCAATATTAAAGTTTCTGGGAAAGAATAATATTATGAAGAAAAAGTAGTATCTTATTTTTTGTAAAATTACCCATTATCAAAAACAACAAGAATAAAAAATAGTGATTAAATACAATGGCATTGATAACATTATTGATAGGTTTAGTTCTTATTTATTTTAAATTAAGCTCTAAAGAAAATGTCTTTAACGTGAAAAGATATGATGATTCTATGTATGATGAAATGCTTTATTATAGAGGATGGGTTGTTGCTGTTTTATTAATCGTGGTTTCTTTGGCAGCTCTTTTTAAGAATGCTATAGATTTCATTGCATAAAAGTACTTATCATTAATACTGTCTTCCGTGAACAATCAATAAAAATCCGACTCTAAAAACGAGCCGGATTTATTTTTGTTATGGGTTTCCGTATTTTTTTATTTAAACCTTACTCTAGTTTTGTTGAAATTTAAAAGCTAGAAACATGAAAAAAGTTTTATTATTGCTGGTATTGATATCAACTACTATCGTTTATTCTTGTGAAGGAAGTAACGAGGAATCAGAATCTACAGGATATTGTACCTATAATGGGCATACACTTTATACGGGTGAAAAAGGAGGGTGTTATTATCTATCTTCCGGAGGAAATAAGGAATATGTTGATAAGAGTTATTGTAGAAAATGTAACTAAAAATTTGAAGGAGAACCAAAACAGATGCTTGTAGTATCTGTTTTTTATTTGTTTCTCAGATTACATACATAAAAGCAAAAACCACTCTTTAAAAGAGTGGTTTTGTAGACCCACAGGGATTCGAACCCCGACTGACGGTACCAAAAACCGGAGTGCTACCGTTACACTATAGGTCTGCTTTATTTTGGTTTTGCAAATTTATATATTTTTTTCTTATTTACAAATTTCTTTCTTGAAAATTCTGATTTTTTATTTAAAATAGGATCTAATTTTTATAGAAAAATTAGATATATAACGTAAAAAAAAACCATCCTTAAAAAGGATGGTTTGTAGACCCACAGGGATTCGAACCCCGAATGACGGTACCAAAAACCGGAGTGTTACCGTTACACTATAGGTCTGTTTTATTTTGGTGGTGCAAATTTACAGCTTTTTTCTTTAGATGCAAGAACTTTTTGATTTTTTTTTTAAATTTACTGAGGATTTTATTTACGGAAAATATGCTGATAGACTTCAATAATCTCAATATTAATCAATTATCCTTTCATTCGGAATTTGAAAAAAAAGTTGAAAATTTTTTAGAAGAATGGGCTTCTGAAGGAGAAACTGTAAAAGTACAGACTTCAGGCTCTACAGGAGTTCCTAAAATTTTTGGGATCGAAAAAAGAAAAATGATGAATTCTGCAGTCATGACCTGCAATTTTTTAGGTTTAAAAGACGGGAATGTAGCATTATTATGCCTGCCTGTAGAATATATTTCAGGTAAAATGATGGTGGTGCGTTCTATGGAAAGGAAATTACAGTTAATAGTCAGAGAACCATCGTTACGTCCTGTGGAAAACCTGAACCAGGAAGTAGATTTTTGTGCTATGACTCCGCTTCAGGTAGAAAACTCATTGGATAAACTACATCTGATCAAAAATTTGATTATCGGTGGAGCAGCCGTTTCCGAGAGTTTAAAAAATAAAATTCTTCAGATGAATCTGGACCGTTCAAACCGGATTTTTGAAACCTATGGAATGTCTGAAACACTTTCACATATTGGTTTAAAACAGTTGATGCCTGAACCGGAAGAATATTTCACCGTTTTTGAAAATGTTTCCATTTCTTTAGATGAAAGAGGCTGTTTGACTATCTTTGCTCCTGATGTGAATGCAGAAGTATTGGTAACTAATGATTTAGTTGAAATTAAAAATAGTAGACAGTTTAAATTTTTGGGAAGAATAGATAATGTAATTAATTCAGGTGGAGCGAAAATTTTTCCGGAAGCTTTGGAGGCATTAATCAAAAAAGAAATTCCAAACGAAGCCATCTTTATAGGATTACCTGATGAAAGTTTAGGCCAGAAATTGGTCTTAATCATTGAAGGAAATCAGTCTGATGCGATTATTCAGAAAATTTCTACAGTTCCTTTTGATAAGAATTTTCACAAGCCCAAAGAAATTATTTTTGTAGATAAGATTCCAAGAACGCCTAATGGAAAGGTAAGCAGGCTGGAATTGTATAAACTTATTATAGAAGATATTTAAGAATGTTTGTTTCCCGATTTATGATCTTCGGGATCTAAATGATCAAAATTTTAAACAATGAAAGAATTTTCAAAAGAACTCAGTTTCAAAACTTCCCGAAGCAGTGGAGCGGGCGGGCAGAATGTCAATAAAGTAGAGACATCCGTGACTGTACTTTGGAAAGTCACAGCTTCTGAATTGTTTAATGAAGATGAAAAAGCATTGATTCAGGAAAAACTTAAAAATAGAATCAACGCTGAAGGTTTTTTATTCCTGACTGTTTCTGAAAGCAGAACTCAATTAATGAATAAAAACAAAGCTATTGAGAAAATAATGGAGATCGTAAATAAAGCCCTTATTGTTCCTAAAAAAAGAACCGCTACAAAGCCGTCCAGAGCTCAAAAACAAAAGCGGTTGGACAGCAAAAAGAAGCTTTCTGATAAAAAAGAAAATAGAAGATTTAAATTTTGAGTTGCCTGTTTCACGGAAAGCCCTATTTTTGCCGGAAATTTTTTTAAAAAATGATAAAAAAACTAATGCTACTGGGAGCTATTTCGACTTCTTTACTTTCTTACGCCCAAAAATTTTCATTTATCCCCTCTGTAGGATATGGTTGGAGAGTTGCTGAAACACCTTCGGGACTTTCAAAACAGGAAAAAGATTACATCAAAGGATTAAAAAGCGGACTTCATTTTGATCTTTCTGCTTATTATCACGTGAACAACGTTGGAATCGGGGTGAAATTTTCTAATTATAGCGCATCAAGCAATGGAATGATCACTGTAAATAATTCTCAAAGAGGTACCATCTCCGTGCCGGTAAGTACAACAGATAATATTACGTTTATAGGGACTTCTATCATGTATTCCAATTATAACGAGCCAACAAAACATAAACTGTTTGTCGATGGATCATTAGGGATTATTTCCTATACCACAAAAACCGGCAATGTAAAAGGAACCGGATCTAACATAGGATTGGATGCAGGTTTTGGGTATCAATATGCTCTGTCTAAAAATATTTTTATAGGACCGAAATTAAGTGTGACAGCAGGAACATTAACCAAAATGAAAATTAATGGAACAACAATGGAACTGGGTGATGCAAAAGAAGGATTAACCCGAGTTTCTTTAAGTGGAGTGGCTACATTCCATTTTTAAGTTCTATCTTTGTTAGAATTAAAATAACAAAATAATGACAGCAACAATCTTTTTATCAGCAGAGCGCCGAGGAGCAGGATTGCTGCTGTCATTACTGTATTTACATACTGATTCTTTTCTGAAAAGTTCCAAGGACTTTATCAATTAAGCCCTGTCAGGATCCAAGACAGGGAAAATATTCTGAAATTTTATTTATTGTTTTTTTTGCGGTTTTCTATAGAAGAAGGCAGGTTTTTGTCTGGATTCTACATTGGATCGTTCGTGAAATACTGCATTTTTAATCTTAAAAATTGAAAAAATGTCCGATCATATTACAGTAACTACAGGAATTTATGATGCTATAAAAGATACACTCAGAAGAAAAAGAGTAAGCATCGATGAAGAGAAAAGATTAACTAATGAATTGAGAAAAGCCAAACAGGTACTGAGAAGAGATCTACCTGCAGATATTGTTACAGTTAACAAAAAAGTGACTTTAAAAGATCATACTCTGGATTTTGAACACGAATATATTTTTGTGCCTTCTACCCGAGAGAAACTTAAAAAGAATAAACATTCCATTCTTTCGAATATTGCTTTAGCTGTAGTTGGATACAAAGTGGGAGATATCATCGACTGGCCTTTTAAAGAAGGTGAAAGAAAAATTGAAATTGTAAAAGTGGAAGCCTGGGAAGGATAACACTTTGTCATATAGGGTTGAATTTACGAAGAAAACGTAGTCCATTTTGGGCTGCGTTTTCTGTTTTTAGAATGAATACCTTTGAATATTTTGGCCATAATTTTATACTATATAAATAAATTTTTATTTTCTTATTAATTACATTAAATAATTATTTAGTCAAGATCTATATTTCACAGTTTAAAAGTTCAAAATTTGGTAAATTAAAGATGTTTTTAACTCTATTTGTAGTGATTTATTAAGAAAATTAATAAATGTTTTATATTTTAATTCACCCTCAATTTTTTTTATGAAATAAATAGAATTCAAAAAGCTCCTATTGATCGAGAGTATACTGTTTTTTTTGTCTATTTAAATCTCAATTTTATGAAAAATAATATATCTCTTTAAAGGGAGTTTATTTTTTCTAATGTTTTTTTTCTCTGTATGTATTATATTTGCTATAAAGTTAGTCAATTTGCATGTTTGTAAATAAATTTTTTATACACTTTTAAGTGAATAAATGTTGGAAAATTTATTTTTAATTATGAATGAGTCTATACTTTTTCTAGGGATGCTTTTCCTGATTATTTTAGCAATGATAAGTTTTATTATTGTTTCTAAAAGGACAGGAAAGTAAAAAGTGATTGCGAATAATAGTACACAATCACTTCATTGAGTTTTTAATTTAAATAGTCCGCTTTGCAGAGCGGATTATTTTTTAGTATACAAATATATACTTTCTTTTTGAAAAAAAATAATTTATCACTTTTTTGGGATAAAAAACATTTTTTATTATTTTATATCTCTATTTACTGTATTCTATTAGACTTTTTATCATTCATAATATTATAAAACAACTTTAAAATATTTAACAAATGATAAAAAATCACTCCTCTATGAGACTTTCTTCAAGTGCTTGGGCTGCATTCCGTTTTTAAGTTTTATCTTTGCAAAAATTAAAAAAATGAGCAAACCGATAACTGAATTCATAGAAAAGTATTACCTGCACTTCAACGCAGCTGCATTGGTGGATGCTTCTAAAGGATATGTTGCACATCTTAAAGATGGCGGAAAAATGATGATTACTTTGGCAGGAGCAATGTCTACTGCTGAGCTAGGAAAGATTCTTGCTGAAATGATCCGTCAGGGGAAAGTAGATTTTATCTCTTGTACAGGTGCCAATCTTGAAGAGGATCTAATGAACCTTGTAGCACACTCTCACTATGAAAGAGTTCCTCATTACAGAGATTTGACTGCTCAGGACGAGTGGGATCTTTTAGAGAGAGGTCTAAACAGAGTTACAGATACTTGTATTCCTGAAGAAGAAGCTTTCAGAAGATTACAAAAGCACATCGTAGAAATCTGGAAAGATGCCGAAGCTAAAGGAGAAAGATATTTCCCACACGAATTCATGTATAAAATGATTCTTTCAGGAGTATTGGAGCAGTATTATGAAATTCCTAGAGAAAATTCTTGGATGATTGCTGCAGCAGAAGCTAATTTACCAATCGTAGTTCCTGGATGGGAAGATTCTACAATGGGTAACATCTTCGCTTCTTACTGTATCAAAGGAGAGCTTAAGGCTACGACAATGAAATCAGGTATCGAATATATGACTTACCTTGCTGATTGGTATACTAAAAATTCAGCTGGAAAAGGAGTTGGGTTCTTCCAGATTGGTGGAGGTATCGCAGGAGATTTCCCTATCTGTGTAGTACCAATGTTGTATCAGGATATGGAAATGCATGACATTCCATTCTGGTCTTATTTCTGCCAGATCTCTGACTCTACTACATCTTACGGTTCTTATTCAGGAGCAGTTCCAAATGAAAAAATCACTTGGGGTAAATTAGATATCACTACACCGAAATTTATCGTTGAAAGTGATGCGACCATCTGTGCACCATTGATGTTCTCTTATATTCTAGAGAATGCTTAAGAAATAAACTCTTTACGAGAGTACAATAGGGCGCTTCCATTTTTGGGAGCGCTTTTTATTTTTAGGCTTCATTTTTTTTAATCTCACAGAATCTGCGTAATCATCAAAATCTGCGAGCCAATATTTAAGCATCATTGGAATCTGTGAAAATCTGTGTTATTCGCGGGAAAATAAAAGTTAATCCAACGAATTAACCAGTACAAAATATCGGTACGCCAGAATTCCCTTTTCAACTTTTGTCAGTGTGTTTGGGTCCTTATTACTCAGCTTCGGAAGAACCTTTTTATTAATTACATTCAGTAAACGGAAAAGTGATTTTTTCATATCTTTATCTTTTAATGAAACATCATTAATGCTATAAGCGTTCAAAAATGATGCAAAAGCTCAACTTATTTTTCATAAGACTTTAGATATGGACGAAATTTTCAAACAACAGGTATACGAAGTAGCCAGACTTATCCCAAAAGGAAAAGTTTCTACCTATGGAGCTATAGCAAAAGCTGTAGGTTATCCCAATCATTCCCGCCATGTAGGAAAAGCGATGGGAGGTTGTCCTGAAGATGTTCCAGCTCACCGCGTCATTTCCAGCTCAGGAACATTATCTGTTCCGGAGTTCCAGAAGAAGTTGGAAGCGGAAGGAATTACTGTAGAAAACTTAAGAATAAAAGGTTTCAAGAAATTATTTTGGGACCCAATGAACGAACTATAAAGCTGCTTAAACTTTTTATAAAGCAATAAAAGGCACAAAAGATTTTAAACACTTTAGTCTATTTTAGTGACAAACTAAATGTTGAGAAGAGCACTTAAGTTAAAAAATCAAAGATTTTTTGTCTGAGTATTGATCGGCGGGTAAAAAATTATTCTCAATCATCTGTGTATATCTGTGGAATCTGTGGTTAAGTTTAATCAGGTTTTATAATAAGTTTTTCATAACACTATCAGATACAAAATAGATTTGTGCATTCGTGGTCAAAAATAAGTGCCTATTATAATGCAAAGTTTCTATTTTCAAGCTGCCATATTTTGAGAAAGCAAAGATTGAATCAATGGAATTGATTCTTATTAAGCGAACGCATAATTATAAAGCTTAATCAGTAACAAAGTTGAACTCTCTTAGTCTTCTAAAATAAAACTTTCGAATCGCTAATTCTTTGCGTGAAAAAATAAGTAAAAAAAATCACTCATATCATTGATATGAGTGACACAAATATTTTTACAGCTTAAAACTGCATTATTTCTTAGCTCTTGTAGGAGCTTGAGAATTCTTTAGTTCCTCTTTAAGCCTTTCGTTTTCTTCTTTTAATATAGTAATATATCCTTGCAGACTTTCAATAACAGCCCCTGGAATATTATCATAGTTATTCTGGTTAGTGATGGCCCCTGCAGAAATAGATTTATCATTAAAAACAGGATGGTCATAATTAACAACTACTGTAGCTTCCTCATCTTCATAAATATCTTCAACAGGTACTTCTAAGAAACGGGCAAGTTTGTCCCATTCATCCTGGACGATTCTTACATCACCACTTTCTTTTCTGCTATAATTAGATACATCTGTAGCGATGTAGTCAGCTACCTGCTGCTGAGTATAGCCTTTTTGCTTTCTGATGATACGTAATTTTTCTTTTTGCATGACCTACATTTTATACAAAAATGGCAAAAAAGCACAATGTATACAATAGAAAACTGAAAAAATACTGATGAAGTTTCACTATTGTGGGATGATAAACCACAATAGTCACAAAAGTTTTATGATGAAACACATCTTTAAAAAAAATTACATTTATTTTTTTGCTACGAACACTCGAATTTTTTATTAAAGCTCATATATGAAACACTATATTCTATGTACCTATTTGGTTTCAAATTTTTTACCACATAGATACATAGGTTATAAGTGCAATTAAAATTATTCGTGCATTCGTGGCATTTTTAAGCATTATACAATTTTATAGTAGATAAAATCTTTGCGCCTTAAAGTATCCTGTATGAAAAAAACTTGCGCCTTAGCGTTTTCCAACATTTAATACAAAAAAAAGACTGCTTCATTCGAAACAGTCTTAAGTAAATTATTTTTCAAGTTGCTTATAGCTTCTCTGTATAAAATCAGTCAGGTCTTTTCCTTTCAGTAGGTTTTGAGAAAGTTTAGCAAGATCTAAAGCGTATTTGATTAAGCTTTGTTTCTCTTCAGTATTCTCGGTTTTTAAAATCTGATTAGAAAGTTCACTGTTGGAATTTACAACTAAGTTGTACATTTCCGGGAATCCACCCATTCCGAACATGCCACCACCACCGGTTGCCTGCATTTCTTTCATTCTTCTCATGAATTCGGGTTGAGTAATGGTAAATGGAGCATCATTGCTGTCAAGGTCTTCAAGCTGAACCGTGAATTTAGAATCCTGAATGGCTTCTTCTACATTCTTTTTCAAAGATTCTTTTTCAGTTTCATTCAGTTTTGAAATAACGGGCTCATCTTTCTTGATCAGATTGTTGATATGATCTGCATCCACTCTTGCGAATGAAATATTTTCCTTTGTTGTTTCCAGTTTCTGGATAACGTGGGAAATGATTGGAGAATCTAATAACAGGACTTCATATCCTTTATCCTTTGCAGACTGAATATAGCTGTGCTGTTCATCCGCATTGGTTGCGTAAAGAATTACAAGCTTGTTGTCTTTATCAGTTTGAGTAGGCGTGATTTTATCAACTAACTCATTCCAAAGGAAATATTTTCCGTCTGTTGTTGGATATAATGTGAATTTATCAGCTTTTTCAGCAAATTTCTCTTCTGTAACCACTCCGTATTCGATGACAACTTTAATATCATTCCATTTTTGTTCGTAGTCTTCACGGTTTTCATTGATTAAAGAAGCCATTTTATCAGCTACTTTTTTAGTAATGTAAGAAGAGATTTTCTTTACTGCACCATCTGCCTGAAGATAAGAACGGGATACGTTCAACGGAATATCCGGAGAATCAATTACCCCTCTTAGAAGCATTAAGAAATCCGGAACGATCCCTTTTACTTCATCCGTTACGAATACCTGATTTTGGTATAACTGGATTTTATCCTTATCAATATTTAAGTTGTTGCTTAATTTAGGGAAGAATAAAACTCCTGTAAGGTTAAATGGATAATCAACATTCAGGTGAATATGGAATAGAGGTTCTTCAAACTGCATTGGATACAATTCATGGTAGAACTTCATATAATCTTCGTTGGTCAGATCACTTGGAGCGATAGTCCATGCCGGAGTAGGGTTGTTGATGATATTATCTACTTCTTCAGTTTCAGCAACCGCATCTTCCGGTGCGTCTTCCGGTAAAGGAAGTGTATGTGTTTTTGTTCCGAATTTAATAGGAACAGGCATGAATTTGTTATACTTTAATAACAATTCACGGATTTTTGCTTCTTCTAAAAACTCTATAGAATCTTCTGCAATGTGAAGAATGATTTCTGTTCCTCTATCAGTTTTATCAGTTGTTTCTTCAAGGGTGAATTCCGGGCTTCCGTCGCAGATCCATCTTACTGCGGGTTCGTCTTTATAAGATTTGGTAAGGATTTCTACTTTTTCAGCTACCATGAAAGCAGAGTAGAACCCAAGTCCGAAGTGTCCGATAATTCCTGAATCCTTTGCGGTATCTTTATATTTTTCCAAAAACTCTTCAGCTCCTGAGAATGCAACCTGGTTGATGTATTTTTCAACCTCTTCACCGGTCATACCAATACCCTGATCGATGATACGTAACGTTTTCTGTTCTTTATCAATTTTAACTTCAAGCTTAGGATTTCCATATTCTACCTTTGCTTCACCAATACTTGTTAAATGTTTTAGTTTTAAAGTAGCATCCGTAGCATTAGAAATCAGCTCTCTTAAGAATATTTCGTGGTCACTGTAAAGAAACTTTTTAATAAGTGGGAAAATATTTTCCACCGATACATTAATATTTCCTTTCGTCATAATATTTTAGATTTTTTTATTTTCAAATCTTTCTCAAAAAAAATACCATTGGGAAGAAAGTGACAGAATGACATTTTTTCGATAGATAGAACTGAAGAATCGTATGGATTTGTCAAAGAAATACCCTATTTTTAATCCTTTAAAAAAAATTAAAAATGAAGTTGAAATGTACAATTTTTATTCTGTTCATCATGGCTTGCAGTCTGTATGGGCAGAAGAAGCCTTTGGACCATTCTGTCTATGACAATTGGCAAAATATAGGTGCGAGAAAAATCTCAGATGATGGAAAATGGATTGCCTATTCTGTAGATGTTCAGGAGGGAAATCCTAACCTTTTTTTATATTCAATTAAAAATAAAATTTCAAAGAAATTTGAGAGAGGGACAAAAGTTGATTTTACAGGTGATTCCAGATTTGCTGTTTTTCAGATCCGCCCATTGTATAAAGATATAAAAGCGGTAAAAGATAAAAAGCTTAAAAAGAATAAACTCACAAAAGACAGTCTTGCAATAATGGATGTTTTGAATGGTCAGACGGAGAAAATTCCTAATGTAAAAACATTTAAAATTCCTGAAAAAACGGGTTCTTATGTGGCCTATCTTCTGGAAGATACAAAAGATAAGTCTTCAGATAAAGAAGATGGTGATGAAAATAAAGAAGAAGATAAAAATGCAAAACCTTTGCAATTGGTCGTGCGAAATCTTTTGGATGGGAAAAGTACGACATATGATAATGTAATCCGCTATGAGTTCAGTAAAAATGGTAAGCAACTCGCTTTTGTGACCAAGAAACCAGAGGAGAAAAAGGATAAAAAAGAGGAAAAGGATTCAACGGATGGAAAATCTGAAGATAAAAAAGATAAAGATACTGATAAATCAAAACCAAAGAAATACACTCTTGAAACCGTACAGATAGTAGATTTGCAAAAAGGAACGATAACTAAAGTTTCGGAAATGGAAGGTGATTTTTCACAATTATCTTTTGATGAGATAGGAAGCCAATTGGCATTCGTAGGAACTTCTTCTGCGCAAAATGATTTAGTGAAGCTATACAATTTGTATTACTTTAATTTTAAAGGAAATAAGCAGGAATTAATCACCAATCAAAATACCCAAATGAAAAAAGACTGGGTAATTTCTGAAAATCGTGCACCTTTATTCAGTAAAAATGGAAAGCAACTGTATTTCGGTGTTGCTCCAAGACCTATTGCAAAAGATACCGCAATGATTGCGAATGACCATGCTGTGGTGGATATCTGGAATTACAGAGATGATTATCTACAAACGGTACAGCTTAAAGAATTGAAAAATGATTTGAAAAAATCTTACGCTGCAGTAATGCAAACAGAGAAACCTGATTTCTTTAGGAATATTGATGGGGCAGATCTGGATACTTTACGATTGGTAAACGAAGGAAATGCTGATTTTGCATTGGGAGTTACCAGCTTGAATAATCGTATTTCTTCGCAATGGGAAGGTTCAACAAAGAAAACCTATTTTGTGATTGATAACAAAACAGGAGAAAGAACAGAAATCGTTAAAAACTTAGATGGTTCGGTTGCTGTCTCTCCATTGGGGAAATTCGTTGTAATTTTTGATAGTGAAAAAGGAAAATGGTTGAGCTATAATGTTAAGACAAAACAAACGTTGCCTCTTACTAGTGGATTGCCGGTTTCTTTTGTGGATGAAGAGTTTGATATGCCGGATTTTCCAAACCCTTACGGAATTGCTTCCTGGACGGATAATGATGAGTCTGTCATTATCAGAGACCGCTATGACCTTTGGGAATTTTTCCTGAACGGCTCAAAGAAACCAAGAAATATTACGAATGGATTTGGACGTAAAAATAAAGTAACATTTGATACTTACGATTTAGATAAAGATATTAAGAGTCTAAACCGAAAGTCTTCTATCTATTTGTCTGCATTTGATAATACAACTAAAGCAAACGGGATTTTTAAAACTTCTATCCAGTCAAATACAGATCCTGTAAAAATTCAAATGGAAGAGGTATGGGGATATCGTAGTCTTCAAAAAGCAAAAAATGCAGAAGAATATATTGTAGTAAAAGAATCCTATACAGATTCGCCGAATATTTTTACAACATCAGATTTCTCAAAACAACAAAAAATAAGCGACACCAATCCGCAACAAAACCTTTATAATTGGGGAACGGACGAATTGGTACATTGGGCAACACCAAAAGGAAACACGTCTACAGGAGTTTTATACAAGCCGGAAGATTTCAATCCGAACAAAAAATATCCTATGATTGTCTATTTTTATGAAAAACTTTCTGATAATCTGAACCGTTATGTGGCTCCTTCACCAACCCCTTCAAGATTAAATATTTCTTATTTTGTGAGCAACGGATATTTGGTTTTCACACCTGATATTTCTTACACAGACGGACTTCCCGGTGAATCAGCAATGGAATATATTAATTCCGGAGTTGAAAAACTGAAGCAAAACACTTGGGTAGATGGTACTAAAATAGGAATTCAGGGACAAAGCTGGGGTGGTTATCAGGTAGCTTATCTTATTGCACATACTGATATGTATGCCGCTGCCTGGAGCGGTGCTCCTGTAGTCAATATGACTTCTGCCTATGGAGGGATCCGATGGGGTTCAGGAATGAACAGACAGTTTCAATATGAAAAATCGCAAAGCAGACTTGGAAAGAATCTATGGGAAGCACCGGATCTTTATATTAAAAATTCACCGCTTTTTGCTATTGATAAAGTAAAAACTCCGGTAGCTATTATGAGTAACGATCAGGATGGTGCAGTGCCATGGTATCAGGGAATCGAAATGTTTACAGCATTACGCCGTCTCGGAAAACCGGCATGGCTTCTGAATTATAATGGTGACGATCATAACCTTATCAAACGCCAGAACAGAAAAGATATTCAAATTCGAGAACAGCAGTTTTTTGATTATTATCTTAAAGGAGCTAAAGCTCCGGTCTGGATGACTAAAGGAATTCCGGCCACCCAAAAAGGAAAAGATTGGGGGTTTGAGTTAACAGATGATAAACCTAATTAAAATAAACTCGGCGGAGCCAAAGGCTCCGCCGAGTTTTTGTTTAAACTATTTTGATAACATTATAACAAATAATAAACTGACACAATGGCATTTTTTTTATGATGGGCCTATTGCGAGCTTTTATTATATTTACCGCCAATTTTAACAACAATATGGGAATCTTTGATTTTTTTAAGAAGAAAGACAACAGACAGGAAAATGTCAGTGCTCCGGTTCAGCAGCAAGAAATGCCAGAGGAGAAAATAGTAGAAGAGAAAATAGAGGAAGTGGTAGAGGTAATACAGGATCCAGTATTGGAAACGCCAGTACCACCACAACCTATGGAAGAGAAAAAGGTGAATGAATTATATGAAAAGATCAAGATTTATAGTGATTATATCGTGTATTCTATTGCCCTTCAATTAAGAGGAGATTTTGCTCCTATTTCAGCGTTTGAAAAAGAAGATGGTCAAGTAGAAGGATTTGCTTATATGATTACAGATCCTACCTATGGGCTTTCACCACAAGTCGTGCTTAGCAACATGAAAGAAAAGTTTGAAAACGAGTTGAAAGAAGGGAAAATCAAGTCGTATGCTATTCTTTATCATTCTCAGTTCAATAATGATGGTAACCATGCATTGGCAGTAAACCCGGAAGATCTTAAAGCGATTACAGTTTCTTATCATTTTAATGATGGTGAGCAAAATAATATTGCATTGCCTTATGCTTTCGAGAATGAAAATGTTACTTTCAAAGGCTTTGCTGAATTCTCTCATGAAGAAAACAATGAGATCATGAATAACCAGCTGGTAGACGGTAAAGATTATTTTACAAACAGAGAAGAGATCAAAAGCCCGGAAAGTACAAATGAAGCTGGAATTATCATGAAGAAATCAAATGTTCATTCTCTTGCGAATATGTGGGGTGGGATTTTTGGTTTTCAAAATTTCCAGACTCAGGAAAAATATTCTCAATATTTGATGGAAACAATGGCTTTGTGCAGAGTAGATGAAATACTTGCGGAAGAAAAGACTAAGCATACAGAATTTGCAGATATAAGATTCAAAACGATTATCTCTGAAGATTTTAATACCATTTATCCGGAAGTAAAAACCAACTTCTCTCTTGATTTCGAGACTAAAGAAATTCGTGAATGGGAAAATGTGGATAATAATGAAGCTATCGTAGGAGGTCTTGGAAGAGATACTTTCGGACTTTGGTTTTTCCCTACAGATTATGCAGAAAACAAAACTCAATATCAGACACAGAATAAGCTAAATATTAATTTGAGTGGAATTATTTTCGTGTTAGATCTTCATCAAAGTTTTGATTTACCGGATGGTACGAAGACTGATGAAGAATTTACCGCTTATAAACCAAGCCAGGATCTTCCTGATTATGGATGTATTGACTTTATTGGTAAGGTACTGGATATTAAAGAGAGTGAATTGTTGCCGGATGGAAGTGTAAAAGGATTTATTCTGAAACTAAGACTGATTACCAATACAGAAGTGGAAGACTTCTTCATAGTAGATGCTTTTGTAAGTAAAGAAAATATGAGATTTGCTGCCCTTAGCCTAGGAATGCAGGTTGCAGGAGCCATGCAGTTACAGGGTAAGATTGCAGAATAAAATAAGATAATATCTATATAAAATAAAAACGGTCTGAATGTTCAGACCGTTTTTTAGTTGTAGTTCATTTATTGATAAATTATAAAAAGGCTATACACTTAGCATAAGACTATAAATAGTTGGTCAGTTTATTCATTTCTGTAATATCAAAAATATTTTAATATTTTTAAACAAAAAACTAAAATGTATCTCCTTACCGGAAATGAAATACGATTCAAGTCAAACGATTTAATTACTCTATATTTTCAAAATGATAAATGTGAGGATTATACTACTCAAATAGATAATTTGCTAGATGAGTCTATTGAAAATACGGATATTACAGATTACTCCTTTTATTCCGGAATAGCAGGTTTAGGATGGCTGATTGAATTTTGTAAAGAAAAAAAAATCATTCAAATTAATACAGAATCGTCTCTCGCAGATTTTGATGATCAGATCTATAAATTTACCATTCACTATTTAAGTGAAGATAATACAGATTATGGGGTACTTTTTGATTTATTTAATTATTACTATGCCCGTATCCGGAGTAAAAATGAAAATAGTGATATCAACAGGACCTTTTCATTGTTTATTTGTGCCAATTTAATTTTAAGAAAAATTAAAGTACATAGAATTGAACCGTTACTGACTGATAAAAGAAGGCTGGAGCCGGAAGAATTGCTTTTTGTTTCAGCATTCACATTGAAGCTTACGTATATTTCGGAACTTTCCGGTTTTGCTTCAGATATTTTGTTATTTGAAATATTTGAAAATATTTTCAACTACTTTGAACAAGAATACTCTGCAGTAGATGAAGATTATCTTCTGAGTATTTTACTTTTATTGATTGCAGCTAAACAGGCTAAAAATAAAGTGTGGGAGGAGAAAACATCAGTGCTTTACCAAACGGTGAAAAGTATGCTCTCCAACTCTAAAGAATCCAGTGATGCCCTCTTATTAGGGGAAATAATGGATATTCATTTTAATCATGAAAATCCACAAATCCTTTTGAATAACAAGAAATATTCTAAATTTCTTTGCTTTTATTTGCTTAATTTCAGTAATTAAATCTATATTTGTTGAAATACTTATTATAAACAAATATTACAGATGAAAGATTTAAACAAAAAATTGAAAGTTGCTTCTTTTGAAAGCAACTACGGTAAACTTACTAAAAAAAGTATGTTAAGTGTATTTGGAGGAGGTTCTTGCGGGGCTACAGGAAGTAGCTCTGGATGTGATGCAACTGCTGTTTGCGGTTGCGTAACGCAAACTATTAGAATTCCTAGACCAAAAGGGTTTGAAGATGGAATGGAATAATAACTTACCAGTAAGTTTTACACATAATTATAAGGAACGGTTCTCCGTTCCTTATTCATTTACACTATATCAATTATCTTTAATATGTTTAGATTTTCATTAAAAAATACGGCAGTTCCTCATCATGTAACTCCCGATTTTTATTATTGTAATTATGATATCAATAGTTATGTTGAATCATCTTTAGCTTGCTTAATTTCTCAATACAACCTAGATTATTCCTCTGAAATTCTAGACAGTATTTCATCTCAGATCATCTTAAGCTTAAAAAATGGGTTGTTGTCATTAACAATGGTTCATGAATTCGAAATAGCGAATAGAGCTGAACTGCTTAATGAAGATTCATTGCTGGAAGATTTTATTATTCTTACCAACACCTTTGAATGGAAGGAATATTTTTTAGAAAAATATCCTGATATTGAAGATAAGATTACAGCAATTATTGATAAGAGATTAGAATATTGCGTATTTTTCCTTCATAAGCTTAAAGAGGATTATTTGGAGATTAATGATTCATTTCAAATTAATATCACTCCAGATATGATGATAGGACTGGAACTCTTTAAAGGAGATATCCATCGTGGTGGGAAATTTGTGATTTCTGTAACCTTTGAGGAAGGAAGTATTTTATATTTTAAACCCAGAGATTCTTATAATGAGCTTTTTTTTAGTCATGTATTGTCATTAATTCGCGAGAAAGGAGAAGAACTTAATATTGAAATTCCATCCATTATAACAAGAGATGACTATTCCTGGATGTCACATCTTGAATACGGAAACAATTTTGAAACAAAGGCTGAAGTCGAAAAATTCTATGAGAGCTTAGGGAAGACGCTATGCGTTTTCCATGCATTAGGAACCTCAGATATAATCCCAGATAATTTAATCATAACCAATAATAGAATTGGTTTTTTTGATCTTGAATGTATCATATCAAAGCCTTTGCTTAAAAATTATGATACAGTTACAGGTATTTTTAAGGAAAGTGTTATTAAAACAGATGCGCTCACAGGTCTGCTCATGATAGATGGTGAGTATAATTCTTATCTGGTGAGTTCAATATTTTTTAGATTGAGTAATCAGGAAACTACCTTTTCCAATTGGGATAAAGAATCACTAACATTTGAAAAGAAAGAAGGAAGAGCCTTTACCGGAACAGATACTCATGTTCCCCGGATTAATAATGAATATGTAGATTTTAATGACACTTATTATGAGTGTGTTAAAAAAGGATTTCAAGAGATGTATTTGTTCTTTGTTGACAACAAAGACTATTTTATAGAAAAATTGGGAGAACTTCCAAAGAAACTTAGGGTTATTCTTCATGCTACCTCTGTATATACCCAATTACTAAGAGAATCTATTGTTCCTGAAAATTTGATTGATAACACAGAGTTTTTAGAGATTCTTGATAGTTTTATACAAATTACCTATGTTGATGGAATGCTGGTAGCTCCCCATACCTTAAAAGCATCTATAGCAAGACAATTTGATACTAATGATATTCCTTTCTTTTATTTTAATACTGAAAATGGAGGATTATATGATGGAAATGATGATGTTTTATGTGAAGACTGGCAGTTTGATATTGTAAATTATAACAAGAATCGTTTTGCTTCCCTTAATGAGGATAAACTTAAAATCCAGTTGGAAATTCTTGATCTTACAACCAATTATGCCTTTGATTTATTAGGTAAAGAATGTGATATAAGGAAAAAACAAATTCTTCAGAAGGAAATTCCTTTTGAAATTTCTGTAGATGGGATAAAGAAAACTAATGAAGTTCATACTAAAGCACGAGCTGCAGCCATTAAAATTGCAGATGAAATTTTGGAAAGAAAAATTTTGCATCATGGTAAAATAAACTGGATCAGTAAAGTTCGGGAAAATAATAACAAGTATAATATCAGTTTGTTGAACTATGACTTGTATGACGGAGTATCAGGAATGTGCTTTGTTTATTTACATCTTTATGATATTACGAGTGAGGCAAAATATAAATGGGCAGCTGAAAGTATTTTTGACGAACTATCAGATATTTTATTGAGAAGGCATCATGATAAATATTATCCTAATCTTTCGCCTGAAATCTTAGAAAATACTCCTGTATCTCCTTATTATTACCCAGCATCACTTCTATATCTTCTATTTCAGAACTCTGTGCTCCATACTGAAAAAAATATAGGCCTTATTCCGATTATGCTTAGCGAATTGAGTTTTATTCTAGGCTCAACCAGACAAAATGACTTTTTGCTCGGAACATTGGGACTCTTATCAATGCTTCTTGATCTGAAGAAAGATTTTCCTGTTCAGTACGAAGAGCAGTTGAAATCTCTTATCGATAAATGCATTGAAAAATTAGAAAGAGAGGCAAAAAGAACAGAAAATAAGCTTTTATGGGAATCTATTGATAATGATGTTGTTAAAGATTTTGGAGGTTTTGCCCATGGATCATCGTCTGCAGCTTTGGTCATCAGTAAGGTGAAAGCTTTACATAAAGATATTGATATTGAGGTTGATGAAATACTGAATCATGACCGTTCCTTTTATGATAAAGAAATTGAAGGATGGATTGATAATAGGGAAGATATACTTTCTTCCAGAGACTCTGCTGCATGGTGTCATGGCTCAGCAGGAATTGGATTGGGAAGATTATTGTTATCCGAATATTATAGAGATGAGATCATTGAAAATGAAATCGCTATTGCCAGAGAAAATATCATTAAACATGGGATAGGATACAATCAATGTATATGTCATGGAGACTTAGGAAATCTTGAGGTGCTGTATGCTATGGCTTTACAGGCAAAGGATGAAATACAGCAGGCTAAAATACTTGCCTATATAGATAAAGTTGCCGAGAAGATTTTAGAAGGATCCATCTTGAGAGAAGGAAATGAAGGAACAACTGAGGTATTAGGTTTATTTACAGGAGTTATAGGGCAGGTATTTCAGCTATTGCGCTTTTCAGAATGGGACAAAGTACCTAGTATATTATGTCTGGAGTTACCAAATAATCTAAATAAAATATTACATGAATAAGGTTTTCATCATTTTTTTTACAGCTTTTTTTGCCTCGTTCTACGCGCAGGTTAGTGTGCAAAAAAATCCTTATGAGGGTATGTATACTGATGATCAGAAGGCTATTAATGAGGTATGGAATAAATATTTAAATTCTTTTCAGGAGGGTAATGAAGGAGATTGTTCATTATGGAAAAAAGATAAATATCTAACAGAAGGGAGGTGTAATGCATTATCTTCACAAGGATATTATAATCCATCATTATTTAAGTTGTCTTTCAAAAACCAGGTGATTTCAATTGAATCGGTTAATTCTGAGCAATATAAGATTGTTTCACAGTTTTATACTATTAATGATGGGGCACTTCAGCCATTTGCTATTACCAATGTGATGGCGGAGAAAAATAATAATATGTTTTTACTTTCAGATTACCTTACCTATGCAACAAAGGATTGGAAAAGCCATAAAATAGGACGGATTAACTATCATTATCGAACAGGTTATATTTTAAATGAAGAAAAGGCAAAACAAGCTAATGTTACAATTGAAAATTTAGATAAATTGTTTAAGCTTACGATTCCAAATGATATACAATATTTTCTTGCTGACAATTGTCGTCAGGTTTATACCATTTCAGGATTTGATTTTGCTCCATCTATGAATAATGTAGCTGATTGTGCTTTTTTTGATTCAAAAAATAATATCATCTATACTACTGTCAGGAATGGTGAGAATCATAAACATGAGTTAATTCATAGAATCAATATCCAATATCCCTATGCTCATTATTTACTTTTATCAGGATTGAGTATCTATAGCAGTCAGAAAAATACACATATTGGATATTCTTATTCTGAGCTATTTACAAAATTCAATAATTATTATAACGAACATAAGAATATAAAACCAGCTTTGATTGATACCCCATCATTTGATAAGAATATCAGTATAGACTATTTGATGGGAGCAATCGTTATAGATGCCATATTAGAAAAAGGAGGCATCGACCTTCTTATAAAATCTTTGGACGCCATAGAAACTGATGAGGATATCTATAACTTTCTGGAAAAAAATTATAAAGTTAAAAAAGAACAGATAGGGGATTGGATTCTGTTACGTGCCCAAAAGATGTCTGGCAAAGATTTTAAATTTAAGATTAACATGTAAAAAGAAATCATATTATGATCTACTTATCGGCTCAACCTGATGAGAAATATTTTTTGTGGCAACTTGAAATTCAGCTTTTAAATTTTAGAAAACTGAGTATTTCCCGTGAGCATATTCATGTAATTATCGGATATGACCCAGATAAGGGCATTAGTAAAGATGCTTTATTGTTTAAGGAAAATGAAGAAGAAAATGCATTAATTTTCTTTTATCCTGATACCAGAAAAGAAAAGAAATACCTCTCGTCTATCAGACCAAATATTTTAAAACAACATTGGCTGGAGTTCGGGTATTTAAGTGAATCCTGTGTGTTTTATCATGATTCAGATATTATTTTCAGTAAAAAAATTGACAACTTAGATTACCTGGCTCAAACTGAAATATGTTATGTTTCCGATACGAGAGATTATACGGGAGCTCATACGATTATTGAGAACGCTGGCATAGAAGCCTTAAAGACTATGGCTCATGTGGTGGGAATTAATGTAGAATTGATTATTGAGAATGATAAAGAGGTAGGAGGTGCTCAGTATATGTTAAAGTTGGTTGATGCGGGTTTTTGGGATAAGCTTGAGTCTGATTCCGAAAAATTATATTCTGTTATTCAGCAAATCAATCATGATAAATGGGAAAGAGAATATGAGACTCATAAAGTTTCAAGACTGAATGTTAAAATAATAGATCCCTGGTTATCCGATATGTGGGGACTGCTATGGAATCTTTGGCTGATAGGTAAAAAAGTGGAGGTCCGTGAAGAACTTCATTTTTCGTGGATAAACAGTACGCTGGAAGAATGGGAAAAGAACGCAATATTACATTATACAGGTTCCCCAGAGAATAACACAACTAAAATATTTCAGAAAGGAAAATATATCACGTATGCTCCATGGTATGATGATTTTTCCACCATTTCAAAAGAGAACTGCAGTTTTCCAGTGGTGAATTTAATTATAGAGAAAAGAAAGGAGCTTGATAAAAAAAGAATAGATTTTTCATCTGTTGAGGTGCTGCTTTCCTGTGATGAAATAAATGATTACATTCTTAAATTATACAGTGTTCAGACAAAATATTTATCAAAGTTTTTTAAGTTTGATTCTATTCTGTTATTTTCAAAATCCGAAAATAAGCTTATGAAATTGACAAAGAATGGCATTGAAGTTCCGATTGCAGAATATTCCCGTACTTTAGAAAAGATTAGGCTGGAATTTCCTATTCAGTATATTTTAAAGAAAGAAGATCTATTTTCTTTGTTGAATGATGCCCAATTTCATAATCAAAGTTTATGCTTTGAAGAAATTTATGCTGTTGATCTCATTTTTATGGAGCAATTTCTCAAAGTTATGGATGATCATTTATTCAATATAAATGTCGATAAATTTTACAGATATGAAGAAGAAGGAGAAAGCCATATCTCTGTGATTAATGATTCTTTTGTACAGGATGAATCTGTAAAATCATTTTTTTTTCCATTACAGGCGTATTACGTTCCTATGGAAACATTATAGGCTTTCAGCATTTTAAAGTCATTAATAAAAAAAGACAGCCTGAAGGCTGTCTTTTTTTATTAATGACTTTAAAAAATTATTTGTTTTTCAACTCCTCTTTGATCTTGTTTTCCAATTCCTCGGCAAGTTCAGGATTATCTTTTAAAACATCTTTTACAGCATCACGCCCTTGGCCTAATTTAGACTCTTCGTAGCTGAACCAAGAACCGCTTTTCTTCACAATTCCCATATCAACCGCTGTATCAAGAATTTCTCCTACTTTAGAAACTCCTTCTCCATACATAATGTCGAATTCTGCCTGTTTGAAAGGTGGAGCAACTTTGTTTTTCACAATCTTAACTTTCACACGGCTTCCGATGGCTTCATCACCTTGCTTGATTGGTGCACTTGCTTTTCTGATGTCAATTCTTACAGAAGCATAGAATTTAAGAGCATTACCACCGGTAGTTGTTTCAGGGTTACCGAACATTACACCGATTTTTTCTCTTAACTGGTTGATGAAAATTACAGTACACTTCGTTCTTGAAATGGTAGCCGTTAATTTTCTTAATGCCTGAGACATCAATCTTGCATGAAGACCCATTTTAGAATCTCCCATTTCCCCTTCAATCTCCGCTTTTGGAGTAAGCGCAGCAACAGAGTCAATAACAACAATATCAATTGCTCCTGAACGGATCAGATTATCAGCAATTTCTAAAGCCTGTTCTCCGTTATCTGGCTGAGAAATGATAAGGTTTTCTAAATCAATTCCTAATTTCGCAGCATAAGTTCTGTCGAAAGCATGCTCAGCATCAATAAATGCGGCAATACCACCAGCTTTTTGAGCTTCAGCAATAGCGTGAAGTGTTAATGTTGTTTTACCTGAAGATTCAGGTCCATATATTTCAATGATTCTTCCTTTTGGATATCCTCCTATACCTAATGCGATATCTAATCCTAAAGATCCGGAAGGAATTACTTCTATGGTATTGTCTATAGAATCATCACCTAAAGTCATTACCGTTCCCTTTCCGTATGTTTTATCTAGCTTGTCAAGCACCAATGCGAGTGCTTTTTTCTTATCATCAATGTTACTCATCTCTATTAAAATAATTTCTCAAAAATACATAATTTATAGATCAAAAACTAATATTATTTATCCCTGAAACCGGTTTTTAGAGTTAAAAAATGATAAAATTTTAAGACTGATGTTATTCATAACGAAGGAGATGCAAAATGTGGTATGGAGATATTGAAAAAATAAAGAAAGTTAGGGCTGGAAGCAGGAAACAGGAGGCTGGAAATTAATATTGACCGGATAATTTCTAAGAGTTATAGTCTTTACAACCTATTGAGTTAGCCTGTTTTTTAATGATTATACTACTTTTTATATTGATGGGTTCAACCAGAAATTCATCCATCTGATATAAAAAATGCTTATCTTAAAACATTATTTTTTAAGATCATTCTTATGGACAGAAAATTAAAATTATTCCTGATTAAATCTTTTGCTGTATTAGCTGTCATCCACCTGGCTTACTTTATTTACGGATATGTAAAATTTGAGGGTCTTAAGGGAATTTATATTTATACAGAATTTTACAGGTTCAAATTTTATGATGACGTTTCCATTTCTCACGTTTTCGTATCTGGTCTTTTTCTGTTTTTCTTTGTTATTTTTCTCCTTAGGAATCATTCCCAAAAGAAATATGATCTATCAAAAAAATTGGGAATAGGTATTGTGCTTTTATTGATATCCTTTTTGTCCCTGACTTTTTTCATCAGTTATAGTTTCGGATTAAATGCAAAACTACGAACTGAATTGCCTGAAAAGGACCTTAATAAAGATAAAACGCTGCTGAATGTCTTACAGCCTTTTCTATATAACTATACTTCCTACAGTTCAGAGAAACTGTTTAACCCCGAAAATATTTTATATCCCAAACCTTATCCTGTGATAGAACAGAGAGATACCCTGTATTATTATCCGGACAATAAGGATTATTATTCAATAGAATCGACTTATTACAGTATTGATACATTAACTGTGCTAAGTACCGATCACAAAAAAATAAGCAATAAAGCAAGATCAGTACTCGACATTCTTGGACTTGATACCAGTGAGATGGAAAAAAGGATTATTTCTAAAAAGAATATAGGGGATAGTACTCAAATTATATTTAAAGGAACAGTAGTACATCCCGATTACGATGATAAAATGTGTATTTTTCTTAAAAATAATATTTTGTTCTCTTCATTGCATAACATTCCTGAACAGAAACAAAAGTATCAAAATGCGACAAAAAGGTACAATTTGCTTTACAAATATAGCCAGGATTCACTGCTTGCCTCATTTCAGAAACTGGATGTCCTTTTAAAAAAATATAATATAGAAACGAAGATCGTTCCGAAAGATCTGACTAAAGATGTTTTTTATTACAGAGATCATCAGCAGGAGCCTCTTAATGCAATACGAAATACTTACGAAAGAGGCCAGTTAAAAGAAAAATTTGCAATCCTTGATCGTCTGTTTTACAAACCGAACTATCTACACCCTTCTATCGTAGGATTTTTCATTAGTGCAGTCTTTGGTGTCTGGTTTATGTTGTTTTTATTGTACCTGATCTGGAATTTCAGAAACAGAAAACTTTCTTCGGATAGTGCTAAGGAAGATGAACAAATGTAATTTTCCCCTTTTCGTTTCCTTAAAAGGCTGAATTTAATGAAAATTTGAGTTCTTAGTAATGTTCAGATAATCTTTCAATACCTTCATCTGATCTTTATTTCCTCTTTTTATCCTTGAATCTCTGCTCACAAGGCGATCATAAATTCTGTTGAAAAGTATTTTTGATTTTGGAAACAACATTCTGTTGGAAACTTCAGGGATTTGTAGTCTTTTGCAGACTTCATCATCCAGCAGAAACCAGGTGCAACAGACGTGAAGGTATCTCAGATTTTTTCTTTGGAATTCAAATTTTAAAATCGGATTTTCCAACGATTCATCTAATAGAGAATGAGCCAAGAGAACAGAATCTTTATCTGACGGTGGCTGCACAGAAGTCCATAAATGAAAATATTCTGTAGCCTGTTTTTTATCATCAGGAAGAAGCTGCTCCGGGATTCCAAGAAGATATCCTACATATTTCCACAGGTGAAAAATGCCCTGCTCTTCTTCAATGGAAAATGTATTTCCTAATTTTTGAAGACTGTGAAGAAAAACTAAACTGAAACCAATATAGGTTGCCATCATATCCCAGGAATTGATGGGTTCACCCCAGTTTTCAGTATCCCATGCTTTATAATGTTTTTTGATAGAAAGTCTGGCATAGGAATGGATCAAGCGGGTTTTGATAGCAAATTCATAGCCTTTGGCGTGAATTTCCAATGCATGATAACGGGTAACGTTCACCCAGAAATCTAAGGTTTCAGAAAGACGTTTTACCGCTCCTTTTTTTAATGCTTCTGTAACAATAAGCGGTTTGTTGAGGTAAGCGTAATCATAGCCTCCTATCAGGCAATAGTCTCTTAAAGAAATCAATGAATCGAGGTTGCTGCGCATGCAGAGCTCAGCACCGCTTTTTAGTAAATTATAATCCAGCCAATCTGGAATACTTTGGGTTTGAGCGAACAATTTTTTTACACTTTCGGTCACAGGATCATGTTCAGAAATTCCATTTCGGATATACCCTTCAATTTCTTTGGATGCTTCGTGGAACTTTTTAGTAAAATAAACCTCTTTTACCACATCATCTCCGGTTTCATCTACATGATAAAAGAAAGGAGCGTATTTTTCAAAATTTTTAAAGCTTACTTCAGCACCGGAAAACTCAATAAGCTGTTTTCCATTACCTTTTTCCCAAAAATTTCTAAAATGTGGAGCATCTTTAAACCGCGGTTGTATCATTGTTCATTCCTTAGGTATATAAAAGTACAAGTTTTACACCGAAATGGTATCGTGAGATTTATCAGGCTGGGGAGTAGATTCTATAAATATCCCCATTCAAAGGCCATTTTAATGAGCTCAGAACAGTTTTTGCAATTTGCTTTCCTTAAAATATTTTTTCGGTGGGTTCTTACAGTTTCTTCGGAAATGTTCAATCGTCCAGAGATTTTTCCGGCAGAATAGCCTTGTGCGATATAGGTAATAATTTCAACCTCTCTTTTGGTAAAGTTGACAAGGAGAGGTTCGGTTATTTTATCATTTTTTTGCCATTGCATTTGATGAAAATCTTCACTACCGTTGATGCCGGAGATTAAAACGGTGTAAGAATTCTGATGGGTGATATGCTCAATATTGGTATGGATATTAATAGCCTGCAAAATTCTGCCACTTTCATCCCTATAAGCATGTAAAGACTGATGATGGAAAAGTTCGTAATTTCCTTTGAAGGTCTTCATCCGAAAGCAATAGCTGAATTTCAGTTCTGAAAGTCGGTCGGAAGCATTTATTTCTATCATTTTCGCCATGCACATTCTTTCAGCTTCCATGACAAACTCCAGATCATCAGGGTGGATGAGGTCTATGATTTCCTTAAGATGTATGGGATATTTACTCAATCCATGTATTTTCAGAATGTCTTCATGATGGTTGTAGATCGTGCTGTCTGCAAAGTTGATGATGTAATGATAAAATCTTCCGGGAGCAAAGATTTCTCCGATAAGACGTTCAATGGAAGGGATCGTCATCATTGTGCTTTCGTTATGAAAGAGCTCCGGATAATTGTTCCAGACCCTGGTCAGAAGATGTGGCTTTTTAGCCTGGGGTATAAATTTTTTATCCATGGTTGATGTTTTCATAAAATTAATAAAATTTTGATAAAAAAATCCCCCTTTTGTGGTATTTCATGTAGCCTCAAAGTATTGTAGCTTTATGTGAAACTAATGACCATGGAAGCTCAATTTCTAAAGCCTCTTGTTTTACGGTTGAAGCTTTCTATTCATCTTCTTTATTTCCAATCAAAAAAACTTTAACCTGAAAAAACTAATCATCATGAAAATAATTTCGTTTATTATCCTGACCGTTTGTATGTTAAGTTGTGGTTGTTTTATGAATAATAGAGCCAGAGGAAGTGCTGGAATTGTGAGGATCCCACAATATGTAGAAAATGATTCTATAAATGTAGAAATAGGAAAATCTAAAAAGAATGATAAAAATACTATCAAGAAAGATAACGGAACTTTCCTTTGGTCTTATTATGATGCTACCAAAAGAGGTTCAGTGATGTATGTAAAAGATGGCAAAATCAGAGTGCTTGCAGAGAATTCTCCTGATGCTGCAATACAGTCTATAACTGCGATTACGGCAAAAGCAAATATAAAAGGACAGATAGATGCCGAGTTTGCTTTAAACACACAACGAACTATTGCACAGTTAGGAAAAAGAACAGCTGCTGTGAACATGTTAAGGGATGCTTTATATCGGTTGAATGAATTGTACTATGCTTCGATAGATCAAGAAGATGATATTAATAGCTTATTTATTAATAAGAAAATAGATGCGGCTCAATTTGAAGCACTTAATAGTACTATAAGAGTAGAAAAAACATTAAGTGACTCGCAATTGCAAACACTTTTTACAACAATTATTGATAATACAAAGTTGATTTCAATAGCAGAGGCTGAGGCAGAGAGCACGATTAGTAAAGCAGAAAGTGATGCTAATATTGAGAAGGCAAAAACCGAAGCCAAAAAATATGAGGCAATTCTGAGTGTTATTCAAAAAATGGATGAAAAATTAAGTAAAGAAAAAGCTGAGGAATACTTAAAAGAGCTTTTAAAAAAAGATAAGTGACTAGTACATTTTTTAAAAAATATAATGTATCAAAAAAAGCCTTCCCATTGGGAAGGCTTTATATTACTTATTGCTGATTACTCATTACTTATTATAAAGAAGCAGCGTGTACAAGCATATCTACTAACTTGTTAGAGTAACCCATTTCGTTGTCATACCAAGAAACAAGTTTTACGAAGTTAGGAGAAAGCATGATACCAGCATCTTTATCGAAGATTGAAGTTCTCTTATCTCCTACGAAATCCTGAGATACTACTGCATCTTCAGTATATCCAAGGATACCTTTCAATTCACCTTCAGAAGCAGCTTTGATTACTGAACAGATTTCTTCATAAGAAGCAGCTTTTTCAATTCTCACTGTTAAATCTACTACAGAAACGTCAACAGTTGGTACTCTGAAAGACATACCTGTTAATTTTCCGTTCAATGAAGGGATTACTTTTCCTACCGCTTTAGCAGCACCTGTAGAAGAAGGGATAATGTTGTTCAAAGCAGCTCTACCACCTCTCCAGTCTTTCATTGAAGGACCGTCAACAGTTTTCTGAGTAGCTGTTGTAGCGTGTACAGTGGTCATTAAACCTTCTACGATTCCGAAGTTATCGTGGATTACTTTAGCTAAAGGAGCTAAACAGTTGGTCGTACAAGAAGCGTTTGATAAAATTTTGATATCATCAGTAAGTTCCTTGTGGTTTACTCCCATTACGAACATTGGCGTATCATCTTTAGAAGGAGCAGAAAGGATTACTTTCTTAGCACCAGCGTTGATGTGAGCCTGAGCAGAATCTTTAGATAAGAAAAGACCTGTAGATTCTACGATATAATCAGCACCAATTTCGTCCCACTTAAGGTTGTTAGGATCTTTTTCTGCAGTTACTCTGATTTTTTTTCCGTTTACTACAAGATCGTTTCCTTCTACAGAAACTTCACCTGGGAAAATACCGTGTACAGAGTCATATTTTAACATGTAAGCCATGTATTCTGCATTGATTAGGTCATTGATTCCTACAACTTCAATGTTGTCTCTTTCAGTCATTGCTCTGAAAACAAGACGTCCAATTCTACCAAAACCGTTGATACCTACTTTAATTGTTGACATAATAGTTTGTTTTTATTAGATTTATAAAAATAATTAGATTGCTAAAATTTCTGAAATCAACATTAAATCTTTATTGATTTCATTATGTTTTTTAATAGCTTCCTCAATAGGGGTATACACCACATCGTTGGAACGCATTCCTGCCATTACATTCGTTTGCCCATCCATTAATCCTACTACTGCACCATACCCAAGTCTGCTGGCTAATACTCTGTCTGCACAACTAGGAGATCCTCCTCTTTGCATATGCCCCAACACTGCTACACGAATGTCATAATCAGGGAATATTTTCTTTGTTTTTTCTGCCAGTTCATAAACGTTGGCTAGTTTTTCTCCTTCTGCTACTACTACAATGCTGGATGCCTTTCCTGTTTTCTCTGCTTTTCTAAACTTTTCAAAAAGATCATCCGTGCTGTCTTTTTTCTCAGGAATTAAAATATCCAAAGCACCTGTTGCTAATCCACTGTTTAAAGCGATAAATCCTGCATCACGACCCATTACTTCCACAAAGAAAACTCTATTGTGAGAAGTGGCCGTATCACGGATTTTGTCAATCGCGTCCATGGCGGTATTCAACGCAGTATCATATCCGATGGTATTATCTGTTCCGAAGATATCATTATCGATCGTTCCCGGAATACCAATCACTCGGATTCCAAATTCTTCACTGAAGATCTTGGCACCCGTAAAAGTTCCGTCTCCACCAATACATACCAAACCATCAATACCTAGCTTTACGCAATTATCATAAGCCTTCTGACGGCCTTCTTTGGTTCTGAATTCAGCGGATCTGGCAGACTTTAGAATCGTTCCACCCTGGTTGATTATATTTTTTACGGAACGGGCTCCCATTTTTAGGAAATCATTGCAGATAAGGCCATTGTAGCCTTCCCTTACTCCATAGCATTCAATATTATAGTAATTGGCGGTTCTTACTACCGCTCTTAATGCTGCATTCATACCTGGAGAGTCTCCTCCTGAAGTAAGAACTGCAATCTTTTTTACAGCACTCTCTTTCATCTAGTAAAAAATTTCGAACACAAATTTACAAAAACAAGTTCAGATTATCGTAGTAACTTTCCATTAGTTTTGAATATATAGAATTAAAAACTTCTGAAATTTGTTGGTTTGAAAATATATCGCGCTGTTTTGGTCTCAGGAGTATTCACATCAAGATCATACCAGGGCGAATTTTTTTTCTGAAAAGGATTGGATAACAGATGTATAGATTGAGCGGGCGTGAATCCTTCTCCCAGTAAAAATAATTTTTTCCCTTCTTTGTTTTTACAAACTCCGGCAATAAAAACTACATGGCCCGGGCTTCCAGGGGTGATCAGAATGTCTCCGGTTTTTAAATCTGAGCTTTTTGTCACCGGTTGAGTTTCTTTATTGAGTGAAATAGTACCTGCGTAATTAAAGATGAGGTCCAGATAATTCCTGAAACCCTGATAAGAATCATCAAAACCAGTCGTTTTTCTAAAGGTGACGGAATTACCATTCACAAAAGCTCTTGTTCCATTTTTATAATCATTCCAGCTAAGAAGATGTCCACTCGTAAAATGAAACTTAATCTCATCCGTCTTTTTTATTTTGTATAGATATTCAGCTCTCAGACGAATCACTGCATCTGCACATTGCTGAAGATCTTTATTTCCTGTATCAATATCAAAAACGGCTTCATGAAGATGTTGTGTGGAAATAGGAGAGTTGTCATATCTTAAAATCTGGCTTCCATAAGGTTTCAGTTTAAAATTTTCAATGAAATAGCCGAAGGAATCCGGATTTTCCTCTATCCATTCATAATCTTTCGGAGAAGTGAATCTTTCCTTGATCGTATTTTTATCTTTATTGATTTTTAAAGCATTCTCTGTGATGAGATGTTCATCCTTATCCGGTTCTTCTAAAAGTCTGTCACCGGATTTTTCTTTGCCACAGCTTATGGCCAGTAAGATAATGATAAGACTCAATGTGATTTTCTTCATGGTGTTTTTTTGATTAGGCTACAAATATGAGAATTTTTGTGAGATATTGAAACTGTGAGTTGACCTACCTCTGGTATTGTAGGAAAACGCTAAGAAACAAATAGATTTACAAGTGTTTTTTAGCCACGAATTTATTTTTATTAATATTTATAAGATAACTCTAAAATCTATGGGTCTATCCAGTAAAAAAATGAATCATAATAGGAACATAGATGATAAGTGTAAATTAAAGTATTCGTGCATTTTTGATGATTTTTTTTTGCAGTATACAATTTTATCGAAGATAAAATCCTTCCACCTTAAAGCACTGTTTATTCAGAATAGTTTTGCGTCTTTGAATGTTCCAATAGATACTCATCTGCATTTTCCTCTTCAGGGATCAACAGTTTTCCCCAATCATTCAGCTGCCAAAGAATCGTTACCAGCTTTTTACCAAGCTCAGTCAGGGTATATTCAACTCTAGGGGGAAGCTCATTAAAAGACTGTTTTGTCAAAATGCCATCGTCAACCATTTCTGTAAGCTGTTGATTAAGAACTCTGCGATCTACTTTTGCGATTCCACGCAAAAATTCACTTGGACGTTTTTTTCCGTCATTAATTTGCCAAACAATTGGAATTTTCCATTTTCCACTGATGGTATTGACGGCAACTTCCAACGGACAAATTTTATTTTCTTCAGCTCTTCCCTTTATTTCCATAAAATTGACTTTTTTATCCCTATGGGTGAAAAATATGCGTTATTGCTTATTTATAGAGGCTTTTAGACCTTTGTAAAAATAATAAAAATTAAAAAGAATGAGTACACTGGCAAAACAGATCGAACAGTTGAATCAGGAATTATCTTCGCAGCTTCCGAAGGAGGTATTGGAAGCATTTGGAAAATCTATTCAGGATTTAAAAACAATGAAGATTGAAGAAAATAGCATTCAGGTAGGAGATCAGATGCCAGAATTTCTATTGTCCAATGCTTTGGGCAAAATAATAAGTTCCAAAGAATTTCTTAACAATGGGAAAATAATTTTGGCTTTTTACAGAGGAAGCTGGTGTCCTTATTGTAACCTGGAACTAAAATTTTTACAGGACAATCTTTCCAGAATAAAAGAAAAAGGAGCTGCTTTAATTGCTATTTCTCCGCAAAATCCAGATCATTCTCTAAGTATGGTTCAGAAAAATGACCTTGAGTTTGAAGTATTAACAGATACTGATAATCATTTTGCTGAACAATTAGGTATAACTTTTAAATTGCAGGATTTTGTACTTCCTTATTATCATAAACTTGGAATTAATCTTTCTGATTTCAATAAAAATAATGGTAATATTTTACCGGTTCCTGCTGTTTTGGTCGTGGATGAAAATAGAGTAGTCACATATAAATTTTTAGATGTAAATTACATGAATAGATTAGATGTGGAAGAGTTAATAAAAGTATTATGACAGAAAAAAGAAAAGGAGCCCGTTCTATAAAAGATATTCCTGCCGATATTTTAATACAATTGAATAGAGGTGAAATTGAAACAGCTAATCTTACAGAATGGTTGGCCGTTGATCAAAGACTGTTGCTGGAAAATCTATTAATACAGAATAATCGGTCAGAATATTTCCAGCCTATCCTGAAAAATCTAGACCAATTGAAAAAACAAACGGTCAACACCATCAATGAAGCAATTGGACTGGGAATTCTTGATTTGACACTCAAAAACCGGGATGAAGAATTTCTTTCAAAATTATCCACACATCCTGCTGACTTGATTCGCTGTTGGGTGGCGTATACCATTGGAAGAAATGATGCTTTTAATACAGAAGAAAAACTAAAAAAGATTCAGTCTTTTGCTGCAGACTCTCATTTTGGGGTAAGAGAAATTTGTTGGATGACTGTACGTCCGGATATTTCGAAAAATTTTAAAGAATGTATAGCTATTTTATCAGAATGGACGAAGCACGACAATGAAAATATCAGACGTTTTGCGAGTGAATCAACAAGACCGAGAGGAGTATGGTGTGAGCATATTGAAGCATTAAAACAAAATCCAGGATTAGGACTGGAAATTTTAGAACCATTAAGATCAGACTCATCAAGATATGTACAGGATAGTGTCGGCAATTGGCTGAATGATGCCAGTAAATCCCAGCCGGAATTTGTAGTGGAAATCTGTGATGAATGGCTACGGGAAAGTAACACAAAGGAAACTCAATATATTGCCAAGAAAGCCTTGCGTACCATTCGTAAGTAAAAGTTATCCACAATATGAGATTGTATAATAAATAGTGTTATATCTTACATAAATTTAATAGGTTATGAAATATGCCTGTGGAAAAGGTTTTTCGAAAATAAGTCTAATTTACAGTAAGAAAAAGTTATCCACAATGTCAGAATATGAATTAAGAATTCTATCAATATTTCCCAGATCAAAATATCAGTTTAAAAGGAAAAATTATCTGTGTAAATCTGTGCAATCTGTGGTTGAAAAAGTTATCCACAATATGAGATTGTATAATAAATACTGTTATATCTAACACATATTTAATAGGTTATGAAATATGCCTGTGGAAAAGGTTTTTCGAAAATAAGTCTAATTTACAGTAAGAAAAAGTTATCCACAATATCAGAATATGAATTAAGAATTCTATCAATATTTCCCAGATCAAAATATCAGTTTAAAAGAAAAAATCATCTGTGTAAATCTGTGCAATCTGTGGTTGAAAAAGTTATCCATAATATGAGATTGTATAATAAATACTGCTATATCTAACACATATTTAATAGGTTATGAAATATGCCTGTGGAAAAGGTTTTTCGAAAATAAGTCTAATTTACAGTAAGAAAAAGTTATCCACAATATCAGAATATGAATTAAGAATTCTATCAATATTTCCCAGATCAAAATATCAGTTTAAAAGAAAAAATCATCTGTGTAAATCTGTGCAATCTGTGGTTGAAAAAGTTATCCACAATATGAGATTGTATAATAAATACTGTTATATCTAACACATATTTAATAGGTTACGAAATATGCCTGTGGAAAAGGTTTTTCGAAAATAAGTCTAATTTACAGTAAGAAAAAGTTATCCACAATGTCGGAATATGAATTAAGAATTCAATCAATATTTCCCAGATCAAAATATCAGTTTAAAAGAAAAATTATCTGTGTAAATCTGTGCAATATGTGGTTGAAAAAGTTATCCACAATATGATTTTTTATTTGATTTTCAAGGGCTTGTGGATGAATAATCGAATAATCAGTGAAATTTAATAAAAAAGCATCGCGCAATTAAATTCACCACTTTTCAGTCAAATACTTCCAATACCTTTTAGGAACATGTTGTACATGCAGTTTAATATTTTTTCTTTCAACAATATTGGTTTTGGTAAAATACCGTTGCCAAAGCGTTTGATAATTCTTTTCCTCAGTATGAAACTTCTCTTGATAATTTTTAATTTCCAGTTTTTCATCGGGATAAAAGAAATCAGAGGTTTCCAGGTTATAAAGAATTCCATAATTTCTTCGTAAATCATAAATCATCCATTTCTGATCCTGGTAGCGGTCACTAAAGTGCTTTCTTATTAAAGGGAGCACATTGAAGTCAGGATCTATTTTTGAAAAGAATAGATCATCCTGCATTTTCTCGAAACGGACAAAAGCAGTCATTCGGTGACTTTCTCTGTCTACGGATTTACAAATTTTGGAGATTTTCATGATGTCAGCATCTGCATAATTTTCCAGGATATTTTTTTCAGGATTCTTTACAGATTGTTTTACAGCTGAAAATATGACTTTCTCCAATTCGGGATCTTCAGATAAAAAAACTTTTAAAAATTTATAGACTCCTTGTTTGCCAAGATTTTCTTCTATTTTTTTTAAAACGCGCTCAGATTTATCAGTTTGGGTTATGACTTCATGTATTTCCGCAAAAATGTTTTCCTGATGAAACTTTTCTTTGTTTGCAATTTCTACATCTAGATAACGATATTCAAAAACTTCAAATATCGCAGTGAAAAGACCATCAAAACTTCCATCGTAAAGCAGGGTTGTTATCATTTAGAGATAGAATTTTGTTTTTATATTAAAATAAGCTCAGTTGCTGTGAAAATTGATTGTGGAATTTAGAAGAACTTCCCCCAACCAATAGTTTTCTAAAATTTTTATCTGTCAAATATTTCAAATAGCTATTCCCGGCATTGAAGTCAATAAAATATTTTGCTCTGTTGACCGCTGCTCCTAATTGTTTCAAGTGATCTAGTGTTAACATCTGAAAACGTCTTGCACTCACAATTTTCTGAGCAGATTTGACTCCAATTCCCGGAATTCTTAAAATCATCTGGTAATCGGCAGTCTGGATGTTTACTGGAAACTGGTGTAGATTTCGGAGTGCCCAGCTCAGTTTTGGGTCCATTTCCAAATCAAGGAAAGGAACATTTGGATCTAAGATTTCTTCCGCTTTAAAACCATAAAATCTCATCAGCCAGTCAGACTGATAAAGTCTGTTTTCCCGAAGCATGGGAACTTCGGTAGTTAAAGAAGGAAGCCTGTTATCTTCTAAAACCGGAACATATCCGGAGTAGTAGACCCTTTTTAGGTTGAAATTTTTGTAAAAGTGATCTGCAACTTTGATAATTTGCAGGTCATTTTCATTGGTTGCTCCTACAATCATCTGAGTAGATTGGCCTGCCGGAGCAAATTTAGGAACCTTCTTTAAAATCTTTTTCTCATCTTGATATTGTATAATCCCTTTCTGGATATATCTCATAGGGTTAATCATATCCTCCCTGTTCTTTTCAGGGGCCAATAGTTTTAGTCCGCTTTCTGTTGGAATTTCAAGATTTACCGAAAGCCTGTCCGCATATAATGCAGCCTCTTGCATGAGTCCATCACTAGCTCCAGGAATGGATTTTAAATGAATATAGCCATTGAAATTCTCTTCCAGGCGTAGCTTTTTAGCAACCCTTACAAGCCGCTCCATTGTTGTATCTGCATTTTTGAAAATTCCAGAACTTAGAAATAAGCCTTCAATATAATTTCTACGGTAAAAATTAATGGTTAAGTCTACCACTTCTTCTACGGAAAATGCAGCTCTTTTTATATCATTTGAGCTTCTGGATACACAATAAGCACAATCATAGATACAATGATTAGTCAATAAAATTTTGAGTAAAGAAACACATCTACCATCTTCGGTATAAGTATGGCAGATTCCGCTTACGGAACTATCTCCCAAAGCACCCTTTTTATTCTTTCTCGTTCCTCCGCTTGATGAGCATGAAACATCATACTTCGCCGCATCAGCAAGGATTTCAAGTTTTTCTTTAAGGCGGTCAAAATTCATAAGGCAAAGAGATTGATATGATTTGTATCTAAAGTATATTTTAATTGTGTTCAAATTTAGTTCCAAAATTGATAAATGTCAACCTTTTTTCATAGAAGTTATCAACAAAAAACAGTCTCAAAATCATTATATTTACGCCTCATTAAAGTTTATATCATGAATCATAAACCGATCGAAGGTTTTTCCAAGCTCCCAAAGCAGGGTAAAATCGACTGGCTTGTAAACGAATATCTTGAAGGTAATCAAGAATATCAAAATATATTAAAACAATATTGGAATGACGATGCAGACCTTCAGAAGCTTCACGAAGAATTTTCTGAAAATACGATTTCCAATTTCTATATGCCTTACGGAATTGCGCCTAACTTTTTAATTGATGGAAAATTATTGGCACTCCCAATGGCTGTTGAAGAAAGTTCAGTAGTAGCTGCCGCTTCCAAAGCCGCAAAATTCTGGATTGATAAAGGAGGGTTTAAAACTACCATCATCAATACAGAAAAGCTGGGACATACTCACTTTATCTTCGATGTGGAACCTCACAAATTATTACATTTCTTTAATTTCAGTTTAAAGAAAAAATTACTAGAATCTACAGAAGACATCACGGCTAACATGAGAAGACGTGGTGGGGGTATTTTGAATATCAGCCTTGTGGATAAAACCACAGAAATGCCTAATTACTACCAGTTAAAAGCAAGTTTTGATACGGTAGACTCAATGGGAGCTAATTTTATCAATTCATGCCTTGAACAGTTTGGAAAAACATTGAGACAGGAAGTTGCAACCAGTGAAGATTTTACTCAGGAAGAAAAGAATTCATTGCAAATTGTAATGAATATTCTGTCCAATTTTACCCCTGATTGTATCGTAAGAGCTGAGGTGTCTTGTAAAATGGAAGATTTAAGAGATGACAGCGGAATTTCTCCTGAAGAATTTGCTGCTAAATTTAAACAGGCTGTTACCATTGCTGAAATTGAACCTTACCGAGCAACGACTCACAATAAAGGAGTGATGAACGGAGTGGATGCCGTTGTAATTGCAACAGGAAACGACTTTAGAGCAACAGAAGCTTGTGCCCATGCATACGCTGCAAGAGATGGACAATACAGATCTTTGACACACTGTACCACCGATAATGGAGTTTTCAGATTTTGGATTGACCTTCCTATTTCCGTAGGAGTAGTAGGCGGTCTAACAAATCTTCACCCATTGGTAAAATTCTCTTTGGCTTTACTTGGAAAACCGTCCGCTCAGGAATTGATGAGTATTTTGGCTGTTTCAGGATTGGCTCAAAACTTTGGAGCATTGCGCTCTTTAGTAACTACAGGAATTCAGAAAGGTCATATGAAAATGCACTTACTGAACATACTGAACCAATTAGGTGCTACAGAAGAAGAAAAACAACATTTTGTTACCTACTTCAAAGATAAGACAGTTAGCCACCACGAGGTGATCAATGAGTTTAACCGAATGAGAGGAAACTAATGTTACAGATTATCCTGCCCATCCTATTTCTAGCCTTTGGATTCTTTTTGAAGAAAACAACATCACCAGGGTTTAAAAGCTCTAAGAAATTTGCCAATATGTTTATTATACTTGGGATTTCTACTTTGGTAGCCAAGTTTATTTTAATGTATTTAAATTCTAAATAGTGAAGAAAAGTGTCTTATTTTTTATGCTGATTTCCGGTTTAAGTTTTTCACAGAAAAATTTAAAGATATCGGATTTACAGCCTAAGACTCAAGACTCCACTTTTCCATTGATTTCTTATTCAGAGAATCCTTTAGTGGAAAGGAAAATAAATACATTTCTGCAGGTCAATGAATTGGAGTATGTTCCGAATTCAGGTCCTAATCCTTTTAAATTGGTTTCTTCCGGAACGACTTCTTATGCTAACTATGTTTATTTCTATAGTTGGGAAAAGTTAGAAACTCCTAAAAATATTCTGACTATCGGAATGGAAGGTGAAGCTTCAGGAGCTTATCCGGAAGGATTCTCAGACTGGAAAAATTTTGATTTGAGAACCGGAAACTTTATTAATGCTCAGGATTTATTTCAACCTAATTCAATTAAAACTGTAGAGCGTTTGATTGAACAAAAAGTTAAGAAAAGAATTAATAATTATCTCGCTGACTTAGACGGTAAAACCAAAAGTAAAAGCCTTAACAATAGAAAGAGCTTAATTTTATAGAATCAGATGTTCATTAAATGTTAATTTTGAAAAGCAAATCCTATTAACAATGTTAATTACAAGGGAGTTTATAGTATTAATATTTTAATTAAAACTAAAGTGGATGACCTCTAAAAGTAACTTTATGAATATATCGGATTGTAAACTTATCAATATTAAATTCTCTGTAGTTAGGAGATATACATACTAAAAGAGTGGAATCTGTAGGATGGTCCATTAGCCTCTTTATCATTCTTTGATCGTGAGTAATTATTAAGTATATACAATCTGGATCTAAATTTTCCCATCTATCTATGAAATTTATACCAATTATATCTCCTGCCTTTATATAAGGTTCAAATGAAGCTCCAGTAATAGGAAAAAACGCATCACAATTTACTCCAGGCATGTTTATGTATCCTGTTGGCCTTTCCTGCAAATCAATTAACTCATGTAATTTACCAGCACTTACTGGTAATTCGTAGTAAGGTGCTCCACTATCATTTGAAATATTAATTTCTTCAGCAAATTTTATTTTACTCATCACCTTATTATACTCTGATCCGGATTCTATATTAGGTTGTGTTTCCGGACTTGATGATAACCTATTTTCAACTTTTGGAATATTATCATTTTGGTTATCATTTTGGTTATCATTTTCAATGATAACCAAATTTTCATTTTTGGTTTCTCCAATTAAATACCCTACTGTCACCTCCAATACTGTTGCGATTTTCTGCAATTTACTAATTTGAATATCACTTTTACCATTCTCATAATCTACATAAGAGCGCTTAGGTATACCTGTTCGGGCAACCATTTCGTCTTGGGTAATGTTTTTTTTCTCTCTTATCTCTTTGATTTTCAGCATAGTTATAATTCCACATACGGTAAACCGTAAATTAATTGCAAATTTTTGCAATATAATTTGCGATATTTCGCAACAATGTTATATATTTGTACTTGTAAAACGGTACAAATCTAATAAAAAATGGAGACGTTAGCCCAAAAAATAAAAAATAAATCTGTTACAGTATATCAAACTATTGCAAAGAAGCATAATACAGATGCAGAATATGTTGGTAAAATAGCCAGAGGTGAACGTATACCTACAAGAGGTAAAGGTCTAAAGATACTTAAAGAACTAAAAGATTTAACTAGATAATAAATATTATGAAAAAGATACTACTATCAATTTACAGCTTTAAGCAAATACAAGTTGTTGATCCTATAACTCACTGTAAAGAAATGGCTCGATATCATCTGATATTTGGTGTTAACTTCTTAATTACCTACAAAACAATACAATAATAATCTCAAACGGTTTTATGGAGTGGTTCGATTCCGCTCTGAGAACAAATTTTTTTAAATGGAATTTAAATCTACAGACATATTAGTAAGACAATCAGGGAGCAATGAAAGCATTTGGCTTTCGGAGCGTCTGATTATTTCGGTTTGTGGATTAGAAGACACTTATTTAAAAGTTGCAAGAATTCGCTATAAAAAAACAGTGCGTGCTTGTGACCTTGCGAAAGCAAAAGACTTCATGCCTGACTCTGGAAAGTCTTGGCGTTGGGGAAAACAGTCTGGACAGTTCTATTATTGCATAAACAACATTCCGAACAAAGCTCCAAAAAATTATAGAAATCATTTTGGTGATTCAGAAGCTCTTAAAGATGCTTACAAAGTATCATGTAAATCTAAAGAAGATACAAATCTTGAAACAAGATTTAAAAAGCATTTAAGCCTTGTCTCAAGGCAATATGCAGAATTCTACAAGGAAGCCAATGAAATCCAAAGGATAGCGCTTTCTAAGGCATGTTCAGTTTTAGATTTTATTCTGGATGAAAAGGATGATTATCCAGGAACAGCTAATAAAATTTATAAAGACTTAAGTCCGATTATTTCAGACCTTGATTTACAATACATACCACACCATTATTTGAAGTTAAAAGAAAAAATAACACTTCTTGAAACAACAGATAAGGCGATAGTTGATATTATTCATTTGCCTAGAACCGGTAATAATAATGCTGAGATCTACAATGATCCTGAAGTGTTCAGTTGGGTTATGCAGCTGAGATCAATGCCTCAAAACTTCTCTAATGAGCATATTATTAGAAAAGTGTCTGATCTATGTGAAATGACTACTAAAAAAACACCTTCAAGGCGTTGGTTCGGGCAAACTATTTTAGAACTACCTAAAACTCAATTTTTGACAGGTTTAAAACGTTTTGGAGCATCAAGCAGCAAATCACATATTCATAAATCATATATTCCTTTCCAAACGGCATTATTTGCTGGTGACTGTTGGGAAATGGATGCAACTCGTGTCAATATGATATCTCACGAAGGAAAAGTGACATATATTGATAAGAATGGCGATGAAAAAACTAAAAAAGTTGAAAAATACATAATTGTTGTTGCAGTAAGGGATGTACATTCTGGTGATATTTTGGGCTATTCATTTGACTATGATGAAAACCATGTAGTTTATTTAGAAGCGATGAAAATGGCCGTCCAAAATGCAGGATATTTACCTCACGAATGGGTAACTGACCGTTTCCCTGGTCACAATACTCCACAGATGACTAATTTTTTTGAAAGAATTGAATCACTTGGAGTTACTATGACATTTTCTTCTCATGCTAATAAAAAAGCAGGTATTGAAAGATGGTTTAGAACCCTTCAATCTGTTTTCCTTATGGACTCAGCTTATTTCTATGGTGAAGGGATAAAATCACGAACTGTTTATGCTCACAGATCCGCAGAATATTTGAAGAGAATTAAGAAAGAGGCAAAAAAGACAGGATGGGATCTACAGGCAAATATTGATGAAGCCAGTGTACATATTGAAAAATATAGAAATACGTCTTTTTCAAAGTATTCAAGAAAGCATTCTACTGTACATTCAAGTCCTGCACAGCTACACGAATATAGCGAGAAACCGCATGTTAACTTTATTCCAGAATCAACAATTTCAATGTTGTTCGGACTTAGAAAAGAAATAACACTCAAAAGTAATGGTCAATTTATGACAGAGTTTGTCGGAGTAGAGTTTGATTATATGGTGAGCCCATCTTATTATGATATTATTTCAAACTATTTCAATAAAAAAGTTGTAATCACTTATGATCTTAATGACCTATCTGTTGTATTCCTTTGGGAAAAGAACGGGAATCTATTAATATCATTATGTGAGGCTGAATTCTTTGAAAAGGTTCAGAATAAAGGTAAGAATCCACAACTTGACAAAATCAGTCAGGCCAAAGCAAGGGCCAATGCTATTGCTGAAATGAAAGAAAATGAACTTGCTTCAATGATTGGTGAAGATGCATCAATGATGGGCATGTATACTGATAAAAAAGCGATTACTGCTTTTGAAGACAGCTTCAATGATGATAGCTATAGTGTGCCTCTTAAAAAAGCTTCAGGAGATGACTACTCTCCTGAAGATATTGAGGACATAATCCTAAGAAATACGTCTCAAAATTATTAAGATATGACAAACTTACAAAAATCTGCAATAGTTATTGCAATTAATACAGAAAAAGAACGGCTTGGTAGCTACGGACAAGTAGCTACAAAAGCCGATGTTTCAACTGCTACTATCTCCCAGATGGTTAACGGGAAATGGGAACTCATTAAACCTGAATTATGGCTAAAAGTTGGCAAAGCTTGTGGTTGGGATGATTCAGAATGGCAAATTGCTGAAACTATCAACTATAAAAAAGTTTCAAAAATTTGTAGTGATGCTAAAGCTTATAATCTTTTTATGATTATCAGTGATAAAGCTGGAATAGGAAAATCAGCACCCTTAAAATCATTCTCTCAAAGTAATGCAGATAGTGGTGTGTTCTATATCCGTTGTCGTGAATGGGCTAAACGTGAATTCTTAACAGAATTATGTTTAATGCTTGGTATAGATACTGGAAAATCTTATATGCACATTGATAAATTAGGAATGAAAGTCTGTGAATTCTTCAGAAAAAGAACAAGCGTTAAGCCTCTTTTAATAGTAGATGAAGCTGATAAATTGAAAGACTCAGCCCTAAGATGGTTTATCCATTTGTACAATGAAAATGAGGATGAAATGGGGCTTATTATTGCCGGAACTCCACACCTGGAACAAAGAATTTCACGAGGTGTAAAACTGAAAAAACTAGGATTTGATGAGATTGAGAGCCGTTTTGGCCGTGCTTATATCAATCTGATTGGTGCAACTTCCAATTGCGTGCAAAAAATATGTATAGCGAATGGCGTGAGTGATCCTGCAATACATAAGATGATATTCAATGAATTGAGTCCGGTTTTTAAAGAAATACAAATCAGCAAGGATGAAGTTCAGAATGTAAAAGTAGTTGAAGATTTAAGACGGCTAAAAAGGACGGTAATAAGAGAAAAAATAAAATTTCAAAACACTTAAAAATGATAATTAAAGAATTTATACAAAATGGAATTTGCTTCACAATAATACAAAGCAATTCCTTTCTAACCAAGGCTAAGATAATGCATAACCAAGAATATGAGATTCTTGCATTGGAAATTGATTGTAAGAAATTACAAAGAAGATTTACTACCAATAATGGATTTTACATCCCTGAAAATCAAAAAAATCCAGAAGGCATTGTTTCAAGAACTCTCAATCTTGATGAGATTATTGAATTTAATAAACTAAAAGATGAATTTTTCATTAAGGTTTTCGATAATGTAAACGGCCGAGTATGGGAATTAAGAGACAAGTCTTTCAAAGAACACTATAAAAACTACAAGGATGGCAATATTAGACAAGTTTCCTGATATATCAAAAGCATTAAAGGAATTAGAAAGGAGAAAAGAAATGGCTATATGGCAGCTAAGTATTGCAATAGATAAGGATATAGTACAGAAAAAGCAGTACAGGATAAAAGAATTAGATCATCAAATAAAAGAACTTCAAAATACTAAAGCAAAATGAACACATTAGACATTAATAAACTAACATTAGAGGATAGGCTTGCGCTTCTACAGAGTGTTTCGCCGGAAGAGTTAAAAGCAGCTGCTAAAGTTGCAGAAGCAAGCAAAGCAGAAGCAAGAATGGCTTATAAAGAAACAGTAAAGGATTCGATTCCTACTTTTATTAGCACACTACTAAATATCTCTACAATGCTTTCTAATGCGAAGCTAGAGGTTTTCCAAGGCTTAAGCATTCTTTTGGAAATGAAATCAGAGGTGTTTGACATTAAACAAGGGCAACAGGGACATTCTTTTAGTGATGATAAAGGGAACGGCATCACTTATGGATTCCGTGTTGTTGATGGTTGGGATGATACTGTAAATGCCGGAATAGATAAGATAAAGGAGGTTATTGATAGCATGGCCAAGGATGATAACAGTGCAAAACTTGTTAGTACCATTAATAAACTGCTAAAAAAGGATGCCAAAGGGAATTTAAAATCATCGAGGGTCCTTGAGTTGCGTCAATTGGCTGAAGAGTTTAATGACGACAAGTTTACAGATGCAGTTGATATTATACAAGCCGCATATAAGCCTGTACGGTCTGCGTTTTTCATTGAAGCATATACAACTAACCCCCAGGGAAAAAAGATCTTTATTCCCTTGTCAATTACAGCAGTTGACTTTCCAGAAGGAACAGATATCAAGGAAATTTTTCCCCTTGAAAATCCAAAGTAATCCCAAACGGTTTTAAGGGGCGGTTCGATTCCGCTCCTGGGAACAAAATAAAATCATTAGAAAATATGGCAAAATTCAAGAGAAAATTAAATATTGAAAATGCAGAGCTCTTTAAGCTTGAGTATTATGAAGGTGGCTCTGAATTAAAGTCTAAAGAATTTAAAACGTACAAAGCAATGGAACAATTCCATAACCGCCAAACCGATTTTATGTATTTAGACTGCAATAGATATGCTTATATAAATGACGAATGGAACCTATTTATAAAACTTCGGTCTCCTATTGTATTTCAGCAAGATTTAGATTTTATCAATAAAACTTTTAATGAAGTTGTTGAAGCTGAAAATCTTCAAAACATAAAAAATGAAGAATTAAATCATCAATAATATATAAATATATAGTCTATGAGAGAAAGTGGAAAAACAGAAGAAATAGAAACCTTAAAAAAGTATATGAAGGGTGAGCCAAGAGGTATTATTAAGCCTTTTATCAGTTCCGACAAAGGAAAATTTGTCCTCTCTGGTCTAATCCAGGGTAGTATGGAGATGAAAATAGGAAAACTAGTACAGGTACGCCGCAAGATGGGAGCATTCGGAACCGATGTAGTTTTGATTAGAGAAGCTGATGGAACTTTAAGCAGTCATCACAATCAATGTTTTTGGATTATTCCTGACCAGTATCATGGAAAACTAAATTCAATGTTTAAAGATGTCTATAATGATGATGCAGATCTACATGAATATAGCATTGACGGTAAAGAAAAAACAAAAGGATTTATAGTATAAGTCCAGCGATCCCAAACGGTTTTAAGGGGCGGTTCGATTCCGCTCTTGGGAACAAAATTAAAACAATGTTAAATGATCCTTTAACGCCTGAAGAAATTGAAGAAAGGTGGAATTGTTTAAAAAAAAAGAATCTTCGTGTTTTCTATGGGGTTTCGAAGATCAATAAGATCCTAAAGAAAAGAGCATTAACAGTGATGTTTGAAAATGATACTTGTGGATTGCCTGAAGATAACGAGAGAAAAGCATCAAGATGGATGTTTATAGTGTACACCAGGTATCAGACACTCGAAGAAAAAGAAGATGCTATATATAGACATAAAATGTTCACGACCTATCAGAGTTTTATTGATGAAAAACCTTGGAAAGGAAATTGGAATGCTGTTTTACATAATAATTATTTAGCAGATCAAAACCATGTTAATGAAAAGGAAAGGCTAATAATTAAAGAAAAATTAGGTAAGGCTTTCAGAAAATATTATGATTTAGAAGTGCCTTATCAAAGTTCTTTAGAATTTTAAAAAAATATCCCAAACGGTTTTATGGAGCGGTTCGATTCCGCTCCTGGGAACAAATTTTTAAACAATGATTGAAATATTAAAAATGTTTGCACTTGTAGTGCTTCAGAATGCCAGCTTTACGTTGGTTAGTAGAGCTAGGAATAGCAATAGTTTGACTTTTCATGCAATTTCAAGTGTCTTGAGTAATGGGATTTGGCTTCTTGTAATAAGAAACGTGGTTCAAAACTTTGATAATACAATTATGATGTTTGTTTATTTAGCAGGGTCAGTAATAGGCAGCCTATTAATGCATCATATTTCCATGAAATATTTTGAAAAAAAGAAGAATTAAAAGCTATTTAAACCCCATTTAAACACAAAAATATGATAACAAATGCAATTATGAGAGAGCAACTCATTAAAAAATTTAAACCTGAAGCACTTCAAAGCTCGATTTGGATGCATACAAATTACAGAACTGGAAATATTCATGAGCTTACTCCTGAAGAACTTGAAAGCCTTTATTATTCATTTTTTCCAAAGCAATCAACAGTATATGAAGAATTGAATAATCAGTATGCAGAACAGCACTTAAAAAGCCTTAGATCTGTGATTTTAAAAGATGCTCAGTATATTGGATTATATGATCCGGATGATTGGGGCCCATTTAACCGTTTTATGTTGGAATTAAGCCCTTCAAAGAAAGCTTTGAAAGATTATACAGCGTCAGAGTTTCCGCCACTGATTAAACAGTTTAAAAGCTTGAGAACTAAATATAATAATTCAGCTAAAAGACCAGGAACTAAAGAATGGTATCATAAAAATAAGCTTCCATTCCCTTCTGAAAATTAAAAAAGCCCATAGCCATAAAGACCACGAGCTTGCAAGTTGACAATTGCAAATATACTCATTATTCTGTATGGCTTATAATAAAACTAATTACTACAAGAAAATTGTAAAGATTCAGGAAATCACACTGGAGCATAAATCTAGTGGTCGATTTACTTATAAAGAGATTTTCCATAAATACATTGAGCCAAACTATCATATTTCTATAAGAACCTATGGTACTTACTTAGGAATACCCGCTAAACGGGAGCTGAAAAAATTACAGGAGAAAGAGGGCTGCAATGGAAATCAATTAACCTTTAATTTTTAAATATTATGGACAAAGTAACACAGGAAAGAATTTCTAAACTACACCCAAGTGTAAAAGACGAAGTAACAAAGATTATCAATGAATGCAATGCCAGTTTAACAGGTCGTGCTCAGGTAAGAATTTCACAAGGTTTACGAACCTTTGCAGAACAGGATGAACTTTATGCAATAGGTCGAGTAAAAGCAGGAAAAAAGGTAACTAATGCCAAAGCGGGTCAGAGTATCCATAACTATGGATTGGCCGTCGATATCGTTTTAATTATTGATGGAAAGACTGCCAGTTGGGATACGGCAAAAGATTGGGACAATGATGGCGTTGCAGATTGGTATGAATGCGTTAAAATCTTCGCAAAAAACGGCTGGGATTGGGGCGGAAATTGGAAAACATTTAAGGATCTTCCACATTTTGAGAAAAAAGGCTTTAACTGGAGAACTCTTTCCACAAAAAAGAGAGATAAAAACAACTATGTTATATTATGAATGTAACGATCAATATTGACAACAATCATTTGTCTGTAATTAATAGTGTAATGGCAGAACTTGATACTATTGAATTCACAGGGTTAAAAAGAAATCTTAAGACAATCGTTTCGATATGTATAGAACTTCGGGAAAAGCTTTTAAAAAAAGCCATATCTAACAGAACCAGCAAAAAAGCTTTTAAATTAAAGTTAAAATTCTACATGGCTGAAGCTTTACTTAATTACCTGGTTGAATTTGATATCTATTTTGATGCTTCACCTGGAAGTTACTCAGGAAATACACTGACAATAGTCAAAAATCAGTTATACCAACAATTACAATAACAACAATGTAAACGGCTACGGAAAACCGTAGCCATTTTTATTAACTAAAAAATACCTTTATACCATGCAAAAATTTACCATTAACGGCCAGAAGCATATTATTGTCAATGTTATTGACGCTTTAGAAAATAACATGATGGGAATGTCTGTTGCAAGAAGTTGGAACTATGAGTTAATCTCTGAAACCACAATTGAATTCACATTGAAAGAGGGTGAAACTGTAAAGCCCTCAGATTTGTTTTGGTTTGGCTACTTCACAGCAATTGACTAATTTTGAAATCAAAATACCATCATAATATGAAAAAATTATTATTCTTGTTACTACCCATTTTTGCATTTTCGCAAACTAATTTTCGCAAATTAGATTCATTAGAATTTAAAAAAACGGTTGAACAATTGATTACAGATACAGGTCGGAATTATCAGCTTGTTACTGATCGTTCAGACGATGATGTTAATAATTTAAAGTATGAAAATACTCAAGATAAATCAGATGTTCTATTAATAAAGTATGGCAGCTACATGGATGGTGAAAATAAAGATCTTGAGAAAAGAGGTGTTAAAAAATGGGCTATATCTGCTGTTTATGGAAAGTATTTAGCGGTTTTTCCGATATGGAAAAAATATGCAGATCCAAAAGCAGATATTGATATTTTAAGCAAAAAAGGATTTAAAATGTTAGCTAACTTTAATATTACAAGATATGATGACCAGGGTTTTTGGCGTTTATCTTTTTAGAAAAAACTCCATTTTTATTTTGGTTTTTTGTTGGTTTGGAGTGTCGGCACAGATCAATCCATCAAGAAGCAATGGGGAAGTTTTCAAGCATCGTCCGGACAATCCTTATGAAAATGTAGATTATTCCGGATTAGTTGTTGTAAAAAAAGCAATGTACGGATTGACTTTTGAAGATAAAGAGCTTTCATCTGAAGTAAAAAAGCGAGTTGAAAGATTCTTTAAACGTCGTTTAAACGGATATACAGAATTAAAAACGTACCAACTCCGGATTAATAAAAAACGCGGTAAATGGTACGTTGATAATGTCGAAATTTAATCAAATATCTTTGTGTACAAGCCACTTTTAACAGTGATATCCTTATACTCACCCTTGGAATCAGGGGTGATTTTTTTATTTTTATAGCTACAATTGTAAACAAGAATATACTGATCTGTTACAATGGGTTCTATATTTAGCTCTTCAGTAGCAGGCTCCAGTTTCCCGGTATCTGGACTTTCAAATTTTCGGAGTATTCTATCCGTCATTTCAATATAATCAAGGAATTTCAGAGCTTCTTCTGTATTTCTTCCTAAACTACTGGTATCTCTGTATTGTTCAAAACAAAGCCTAAAGGTCACTGTTACCAATGATGGATTTTGGCGGTGATCTATACTCCAGGTAACAAATATGGCCGGATATGGATATATATCAAAGCTTTCCGGACCTAGATCTTGTCCACCATATAAATCAATAAACTTTGGATAATCAAGTCCATTTGAACTATATTCATTCTTTATTTCATCCTTTTCAAAGGTTTCTACTAATTTACTATAAAATGCTTTCATTAGCTGTTTCTACTTATTTCATTGTCTAATTCGCGTGATAAAAATCTTTCGATTCTTCTGTTTAACAGTGCCGATTCACCAAGAAATTGACGTTTTGGCATTGTAAAATTCATTCTCCTGGTGTGTGCTCTTACATTTTGGGTTGATCCTCCTCCTTCATTTCTTTGATATCTTCCACGACTATCTCTTGTTCTTCTTGGTGAAGTTCGTCTGGTATGCGCCTTAATTCTAACTGTTTTATTAATGTTTCCACCTTCATTGTGAATTTGAGCGTAAGGAACATCTGTTCCAATAAAAACATAATAGCTGCCTTGTGCTATTTTTCGGATACTTCTTTTTAATCTGGCAGATCTAACAAGGATAGACCCGCGAGCCCTGCGCTTCCTTGGAGCCCAGGCTTCCCGATTTCGGTCCGCCCAATTTTTCTGTACAAATCTTTCTTTGGAAAAGTTGACGGCTATAACGCCAACTTGCCCAATACATCTATTAAGAAAAGCTGCTTTATTTACTCTTCTTAATTTTTCTAAAAATTCACCTTGAAATTCTACACTCATACTAAGAAGTTTCTACGTTACGTAATACTCTCATCATAGACTCATTAAACCAATTTTCTACATCTGCTTTTGTCATTCCTCTGAATTCATCATTTTTAACATTAATTCCACCATTGTTTAAAGAACCTATCGTTATTGTAATATTTCTGACTTGTCTAGCTTCTCCTGTAGCTTTATTTACCCCTTCTTTAAGCTTTTTCTTTTTAGCTTCAGTATCTTTTCCTGGTTCTGCAAATTCTCCTCCTTCTGTTCCATACAATGATTTAGGATCAAATTTGTTTTTAGGCTCAAGCAATTTTTCAGAATGTGCTTTCATTGCCTCAAGATATTCAGGTCTTTTCTTTTTCAATGCTTCTTCAGGTGTATCAACAAGATCCATGTCTTCACGAAATTTCCTAACGGTTCCTTGCATATCCTTAGCCGCTCTTCCCAAGCTTCCTGGCAAATGTGACATCATGCTGAGCATTTGCTCAATAGGCTGGACAATGACATCCAATAAAACTATTCCAATTCTTTCCAGCGCACCAATTATTCCGCCATCATTAAAAGCTTTTTTAATAGAATCCCAATGGTCATATATCCCTTTAAGAGCAGAAATAATACGGCCTATTGGACCCATAAATAAAAGTAATGTTGCGCCCCATTCATCATATTTTGCAATAGCCAGTACTATAATTGCTATTAACGCAGAAATCCCAAGAATTATCCATGTGACAGGATTGGCTAATAATGCAGAATTCCACGCCCAGGTTGCCACGGTAAGAATTCCAAGTGTGGTAATAAAAGCACCAAAAACAGGAATTAAAGTATCTACATTACGATACATCCATTGAAATAATGGTGCAGCTTTCTGAAGTCCCGCAGTAAGATAAGGTAGTGCCGCCTGTCCTAGTTTTATCATTGAAGCTTTAATATTATTCTGAATAACCTGATATTGCTCCATTGGTGTCAATGAATCAATGTAAGCCTGGTCAAGTGATCCTTGTGCAGATGAAGTTGCAAGAGTAGCCTTTTTTAGCCCCTCTACATCTTGAGCAAGAGTATTGAAACCTAAAGCAGTTGATTGGTCAAAGCCAAGCGCACTTAATTTCTTAATCCTATTAGCATCCGTTAGCCCGTCCATTTGTTTATTAATTTCCATAACAATGTCGATCAACGGTCTGATTTTTCCTGCTGAATCAAAAATATTAATTCCTAAAGAACGGAAGCCACTAATGTATTTTCCGGTTTTCTTGTCTGTTTTACCAAATGCAACATCAGCGTTAGATAAAGTTCTCATAATCCCTTCCAGAGCAGTTGTAGACTGTTCGGCACTTAGCTTAGTAGTTAACGAAGCATAGGCACCGGCAGTTGACTCCAGCTCATAACCAACACTACGTGCTAGTGGAATTACTTTTGGAAGATATCTTGCTATGTCTTTGAATTCTGCGTTACCTTCCTTTACTGTTTCAAAAAGGACATCATAAACCGTATTGATGTCTTTGCCTGAAGACATCATCGTGGCAACTCCAGCACCTGCAACCGTTTCAACATCAGTAAATCCTGCTTTTGCTGCTCTCATGGTTGGTTCCAATGCCGTCAATGATTGATTTACATCTAATCCAGCACTGATAATCCTTGAAAACGCCTTTGGGACTTCATCTAAATTGGATGAGTTCCGAGATCCGATATCAAGGAGTTGATCTGACAACCCCCGAAGCTCTTTTTTTGAGAGTCCGGCGGTTACGTTAATCTCAGCCATCTTTACTTCCCAATCATTGGCCATTTTTGTTGCCTGGCTTAAAAAACCAAAGGCTGCCATAAATGCAGCACCAAAAACCACCGATGGGTTTTTAAGTTTATCAAGGGCTCCATCAAGTCCGGGAACCATATCAATCAAGGATTGATATTTAGCCTTCATTCGATCCACGCCCTGACTCCATCTGCTTTGTAACCTCTGCAATCCGTTATTAAATAACTTAGCCGATAGGTCTACAAGCATCATTAATTTTGTAGTAGCCATATAATTATTTTATTTTGATGCCTGTTCTTTGCTTAGCATCATCATTGTTCAAATTGTACCAGTCTAGGACTTCAAGTCCCTCCATCTTATCATTAATATTGACCTTGACAATAACAGCGCGATCATTGTAATGTTTAACATAGTTAGATGCAAAAGTGTTTTTTTCATACTCGTTTAACCATACTTCATCCGGAGTAGTTAGAATATCTCTTATATGGGGAAATAGTTTGTGTTTGTCTTCTTTGAGGGCTTTGCCTGAAGTATTACTGTTGAATGTTTTTTCAGGTAAAACCATTTTTCTACCCAGGTAATCAGTGTAGCCCATGTAGTCGGATTTCTTCTCCTTTTTGAACAATTCTCCAACATTGTTTGCATTGATAGTTTTATCTAATTGGATAGGCTTCAAGTTCGCTTTTAAATCGTTCCACTTTTTTAAACCATATTCATTGTATGTCATTTTATTTAAATCAGCAGAAAGGCCCTTATTAACACTGTAGAATTGTTTTTGTGTAAACACTTTCTTAAGATCACCTCTGTTTATCTCAAACTGAGATCCTTTGTAATTTCCATCTCTGGAATAGATAAGCTCTGTTGCAGATCTCCCTGATATCGCTTTTCCTGATCCAATGTATTGGAGCATTTCACACCTGCATCCAAATCCATTGGGCGGCCAAAGTTTCATTGCCTCCGGATCATTTAGTGAAAATATTTTCCCGTTTAAAACCTGGTGAGCTTCCCGGACATTTTCATCACCTACTGTTTGGTATTGTACAAGGTCTGTTACTGTGTCTTTTTCAGCCATAAAACGGACATAGGCTGCCGAATTTTGACCAACTGCGACTGAAAGGTTATATTCTGTCTGAAGATACCTGGTATTAAGATCGTCTGTTTTTTCAAGACACAATTTTTCAAATTCATTATAATCACGAATTCCTGAATCTCCATCTGTCATTAATTCCATCATTGAAGCGTAACGTGCTTCTGTTTTACTTGCGGAAAATTCAAACACATTGTATTCCATCATTTGTAATACAAGTAAATCCGGCCCTGTGTAGGGATTAAATGTTTTGAAATTATTCCTAAGCCCTTTCACCATTAGTAATGCTTCAGATGCAATCAGTTCTCCTTTTGCCCCTTCAATATTCTTTTTGTCAAAAACTGCTTTTACAAGCTTCTTTACAAGCTTTTTAATATTATCCCCTGAAATACTGTCAATAGGTGAGTTATGTTTACCACATGTACAAGTAAAATCATAACGATCTTGTTTAAGGGTTGCAACTGGCTTTGTAGGAAAATAACCAGCTGCAATATTAGCTGAAGGTTCCAGCGTCAGAGTTTTTTTTTTGCCTTCAATTGGTATGTTGAAGGTTTGGGACATCCATTCCGGTTGGACTTCATAGCCGTTATTTAATAATCCTGATGTAATAGTCCATAACTCTGTTAAGGACGTTTCCTGCTCGGCTGTTTTCCACTCGAAAATATCGTCTTCAGTGATATTGTATCCCTGTAGTCTTAATAATGGGAACAATTGGTCATTAACTAGGAATTGGATTTTTCTTTTATCAGCCTGAGCAATTCTATTGTCTAGTGATCTTTCATGTACTTCCGTTTGTGATCTGTTGGTTCCTTGGTCACTTAACATTGTAGATCCAACTAAAACTTTTGATATTTCATTTGTATTAGCCAGCATGAATTGATGATAAACCTGATAGGCATCTTGCCTGTTGGCTTCTTGAAACTTAATATCTGTACCTACGGGAAAAGTTCCTACAGAAGCTTGTCCAAGATTTAAAAGCATTTCATGAACTGCATCAACAACTTTTGAATCAGCAGTATTAGTTGTTGCTGTGATTAGAGGCATTCCAAATTTCTCACAGAATTCAGACCATGCCTGCATAACATTTCTTTTCCAGATTAGATTTGGAATAATATTATTAATAATACCAAGGTTAAAGTTTTCTCCAATCTGAAGTAACCAGGGATCAAAGGCTGGATTATTATAATCAATAAACTGAGGCTTCGTAATATCTGGAAAAATCTTCTTTCTTGTGGGGACTATATTACGACGTGGTAAAAAGTTCATTACAATTTTTTCGTCCTGAAAGGAGATAAATTCAGCTAAATTAGTACCTCTTATAGTTTCATCAATACAGCCGTCTAAAAACCTGTAAAACCATTGTTGTTGTAAGATAAATGTAATGTCTTCATTTACCTTTTTTGTTTTCCTGTTGATTACTTGGTAATCTGTATTAAGAGTTGATGACTTTCTCATCTCTACCTGAGACTGTAGGTGGCCATCTGTCATAAGGTCGTCAACAAGATCATGATATAGAGTAAACTTTGGGTCTTCAGGATTATTTGCTGCGGTCATTGCTTGTCTCCATTTTTGGATATCCTTTCGACTGCTATCTTTGAATGATTCTACAACCTGTGTTATTTTGGGGTTTCTCCTTCCTGTTGTTTTTTTTTCAGGAACGGCAGAAACGGGGCTTTTTTGGCGTGAAAAATCAAAACCGAATATTCTCATTAGAATTGTTTTTAAGTGTGTTTATTTTGAGTTTAAACATTGTTTAAACATTTATTTTACCATCTGTTGTTTTCGGGAGTATATTTTGAGCTTATTTTTATCCCAATCATATTATTACCACTGCCATCAGTTATGGGTGGAAGATCTGCTGTGTTTTCTCCTTTAGCTGCTAACTTTAGCCAGTCAATAGCATCCTGATATCTTTGTGCTCTTATTTCTGGCATCTTTCGAGGGAAAGGTGTGTAGAGATGGTATAGCGCACAGTCAAGTGTTATCATTACTATATGACTGTTTCTTTCTTCTCCTGTTTTAGTAAAGATTTTATGAACGTCATATTTTCCGGATAGATAATTTTTCACCTGGTGAATTGCCATTTGTTCAGCAGTTACAAGCTTCGTATTTCGTTGATTGATTCCGCTTTCGCTGATTTCTTCTGCCTTAAAATAATCCTCAAGAAGAATGTCCTTTATTTCTTTGCGTACTAAAACGCTGTAATCGTCATCTGTTATAAACATAATTTAATATCTATTAGGGTTACGGTCTTGGAGTTCTTTTCGGCTTGTTGTCCTGGGGGGTATTTTATTTTGAGCAGCAGCAACATTTAATTTACTAAGGGCTGACTGAAAAGCATCAGGACCATCATCGTGGGCTCCACTGCCTCTTGAAAAGGCTAATAATTGATTTACCAATTCATAATTGTCTGTAGATCCTTTATTTTTTTCATTGAACCAAATGTTACCACGTTGAAAATATCCTTGCATGGATTCAATACGGTCAAATTTTCCTGCCTTGCTTTTTTCATCTGCAACCACTGGGATATACCAGCCAAGCTCATCACCAACGGCATCAAAATCGCTCACAAATTCATCCTGGGCAAAAAGACCTTCAATGTAGTATGAGATATTGTAGCTTAACAGATTATTATCCTTCACATATTCATAAAGCCAAAGAGCGGTGTTATATCTTGAGGTCTGCCGAACAAAAGAGTTTAGAATGTGAAATTCCCTTCCAATTTTTCCAGCAAAAATCATTGCCTTAAAATCTCCTTCATCTTTATAGGAAAGGTCACCATAAAACACTAAAGCATCATAAGCCCGGAACTGTAAACGCTGTTTGTATTGAATCCATTCATTTTTAAAGATTTTACCCTCTACAATATGCACATGCATATACTCACGCATGAATGATCTGTATGGGGTAGATAAATATTTTAGCTTCCAGTATTCAGCAGAAGTCTTTTCTGGCCAGTTTGGTTCAAATGTGGTAAGGTCCTTAACTGCAGGAACCGTTAGAGTGAAGAAAGTGGATTTAAGCCCGGCTTCCTTCAGTTTCTTGGTAATGACCTTAAATTCTTCCTTAAGTTGGTTAATCAATGTGTTTTTATGGAAGTTGTTGTTTGCCACAACAAATCTACGATACGGTGAACCCTCATCAAATGTACCTTTGGCATCTTCCCAGGCGAAGTCAAATAGCTTAGTAGAAAGATCATCATTGTTAACACGCTGTCTTGTATCAACATCATCAAATACAATATAATCCGGACGTGATGAACCCTCACGAAGTCCTCTTGGTGATTGCCCTGGTGTTGAAGTCATGAACTTGGCCCCGTCAGTGGTGGTAAAGTCCCCATCTGACCAGTCCCCATATTTGAACTTCTTACCATAATAGTGAACGAATTTTTGATTATAACAGAATTCTCCCTGGATATCAGAAATAAGCTTTTTAGCTTTCTTATCTGTTTGTCCAAAAAGAAGCATAAATTTAAGCTGTCCGGTTACGTACAGATATAATGGAATACCCAAGTCGATATGAACGGACTTGGCTCCGGAACGGTAAATTTCAGCCAATACATCACAAACAGGATTCTTAATGATTAAATCTGCCAGTTTCTTATGATACCAGGCACATTTAACTTTTGCATAATGCGGGAAAAATTCTTCAAACCATGTGATATAATCCTTTTCCCATTCTAATCTTTGTTTTCTCCTTTCTGTAGGTGTTTCGTTTGGATTAAGTCCTGAGCCAGTAGATTGTTTAATACCTTTGCAATGCTCATCATAATCCTGGAGCATTTTTTCAAAGGCTTTTGTTAATTTAAAATCTGTTGTACTCATTATTGTTCCTGTTGTGCTTTGTATAGGAGAAATATTTTATGCCACTCAAGAAATGATATAGCGGCTTCCGGATCTTGAATGGCCATCCAAGAGTCAAATTCTTTAAAAACAGCCATTACAATCTGAGCAGAAACTTTGTCAGATAGTAATTCAATTGCCTTGGTTACGGCTGAAATTGCTTTCACATCAATTCGTGATTCTTTTCCCTCAGCAAGATCACTGAGTTCAGTCATTAAGACATTCTTAATGTTATTTGGAGCTGATAAATGTCTTTGTCTTTTTTCGTCCCAGGAGATATCACCCTGTATTCCTTTACGCCAACGCCCTATAGTCTGTTCCGTTACATCTGTTGCAGCTGCAATAGCCTTGGCGGTCATTCCTTCTTCAACAAACAATTTTTCAGCATACGCGCGCATTGGCTCATTGTTAACTCTTTTTGCCATTGTACACTTTTGGCCAAACTTCCAAAAATTAGAGACCCTTTTTTAAAAAAGTGGCAACCCTTGCGGAGTATTTATTAAGCCGTGTTTTAGTGTTTTAAGTTTGCTGAAAATCAATCGAACACATGATATTCGGAATTAAAGACAATACGCTCACGATGTACGGAACCATATGGGAATATGATGGTCAGGACTTCGTATATTATTTAAATATGCTTGAAAGCAAGTATTCTGAAATTACAATCAGAATGCATACTTATGGCGGGAGTGTTTTCGCTGGAAATCTCATGTGTAATGCCATTGAAAGATCTAATGCAGACATTACTATTATTATAGATGGATTAGCCGCCTCGATGGGTGCTGTTATCATACTATCCTCCAAAAAAGTGAAAATAGTTAATAATGGATACGTGATGATTCACGCACCCTCAAGTGGCTCCTATGGAAATGCAAAGGATCATGAGTCAAGCGCTAAGCTTTTGCGATTAATGGAAGATAACTTTGAACATAAATTAATCTTAAGAACTGGAAAATCTAAAGAAGAAGTCAGAACATGGCTTGAAGCTGACACCTGGTTAAGTGCTCAGGAAGCTCTTGATCTTGGTTTGGTTTCAGAAGTTATTCCCGCTTCAGTTGATACTGTTTATCCTTCTTTCGTTCCTGAAGATGTTGGAGAAACGGAAGTATACAATATGTATGCTGCCTTACTTACATCTGTTCCTTCGCCCGCAGTAAGTGCATTTATGGGTTTTCCACAACTGCAACCACAATCACAACAACCACAAGAAAATTTTAACGATAACAATATGAAACAGTTATTAATTGCTGCATTCGCTCTGAAGGGCGTAAATGCTCAAAGTTCTGATACAGCAGTATTGGAATCATTACAAAATGAATTCACGGCGGTGAATAATGCTAAAACAACCGCTGAAACCGCCAAAACAACCGCTGAAACTAAACTCAAAGAGTATGAAAGTGGAAGAATTAAAGCCATTATTGATGGTGCTGCTGCTGGTCTTGGTAAAACTTTCACAGATGATGAAAGGAAAACTTATGAATCCATTGGTGCAACTTCCGGAGTTGAAGCTCTCGAAATGGTTTTCGGAAATGTAGTAAAGCCAGTGGCTCCCAATATTTCGGCACATATTCAAAATGCTGATAAGAATCAAGTAGCATCAGGGCGTGATAATTGGGATTTCGCTCAATGGCAAAAAGAAGATCCTAAGGGCTTAGAGAAATTAGCCACGCAGGATCCGGAAAAATTCCAAACATTGTTTAACGCTAAATATCAATCATAAAAATGGCAGAATTTGAATCAGGCCTGTGGACAAGAACCTATGTAGATCCACAGCTTTTAGAAGACTTTAGAAACTACAACGACAATTTTATTGCAGTCTTGAAAAGACCAAATATAGCTGCAATTGATACTGATGGTATCAAAATGCAAAAACTTACAAATAATGTAGGGTTCGTAGTCAATGCAACTGAAGATTTTGAAGCTTTAGAAATGACTGGGGAAAGAAATTTTATTCCTTGGGATAAATTGGATACAACTCCAACAAAATATACGGATAAGGAACTTAGAGCAATGGCATTTGATAGAAAGTCTTCAATCAGAGTGGAGCATACAAATTCCTTTAAGTATGGAGTACGTGACTATGCTTTGAATAAAATGGCACCAAAACAGAATAAAGCTGGAAAAATGCCTGTAATCAGAACTACAGGAGAAGCTTTTGAAGGTAGAAAAAGGATGACATATAATGATCTTAACAGGTTTTTATTCACAGAGATTAGAAAGCTTGGATTGAAGGAAAAAGATCAATTTTATTTTGTCCTTAATGATGATCATAAAGCTGATTTAGTGTATGACAGAGCAAATACAAATAATTACAGAGATCTGGAAATTGACAAAAATACAGGGGAATTGAAAAGATTCTTTAACCTGAATATTTTTGAAAATACAGCAGCACCATCTTATAATGCAGCAGGTGTATTAAAATCATTGGGGGCGCAATACGCAGCCGGAGATCAGCTGGCTTCAACATTCTTCTATGCTCCAAGTACACTGTACCATATTGAAGATGTTATTACACTTTCAAAGCCAATGGAACAAGACACAAGATCCAAAGATCCAACATCTGAATTGAGACTTCACTGTTATGGACTTTGTGATAAACGCCAGGAGCATGGTTTTGGGGCTATTGTTTCTGATAATGTTGCACCTTAAAAATTATAGTCATGAATAAAGTACAGAAAGAATATTCTGAAAAGTTCTTTAAAGAGAATCCCTCTGTTAAGGAACTTTATTTAAACCCTGACGGTGAATGGTTCACCAATCTTAATTGGGCCAACTATAGCCTTCCAAAAGTAAAAGAAGGGGAAAAAGAGGGAAAAATTGAAACCATCAAAAGAGGTCAAAAAATCGCTTCAGATGATGAACCTAAATAAATTTCATTATGTCAAATATCAACGGTGTAAATTTTAAAAAGGGTAAAGTTGGTACTAACAGGCTTGGTAGTGATGATTCCATCAGTGGAATGGTCCTAACCGGGCCAAAGCCAACGAACCTAACATTTAGCACTCCAAAGGCTGTTTACAACATTGAAGATGTTGAAAGCCTTGGAATTACAAAAGAGTATGACAGTACTAACAATGTTCATGTTTATGAGCATCTATCTGAGTTCTTCCGTTTTGCACCTATAGGAACAGAATGTTACTTAATCCTGGAAGAACAGACAAAAAAACTTGTGGATCTATGTGATGAGTCTGCCAAAAAATTACTGCTTTTTGCAGAAGGAAAAATAAAGCAGATTGCAATCGGTCTTAATCTCCCTGAAGCTGCAACGGTAACAATGCTTAACGGTTTGCCGGATGATGTATATAATTCAATTGCAAAAGCGAAGGTATTGGAAGAATGGTCCGAATTAAATTTCATGCCTGTTTCAGTATTTCTTGAAGGATACGCTTATGGAGGTTCTGCTGCCAGTTCTGCGGATTTACGAGATATCGAAAATCTATCGGCTGAGGGTGTTACATTAGTAATTGGACAGGATTATGATGTTGCTTCAAAGAAGACCGGACATGCTCAGAAATATGCTAACATTGGAACTGTTTTAGGTGTTTGTGCTTCATGTTCTGTTAATCAGAATATTGGGGAAAATGAAACGAAAAACCTTACAAACGGACCTAAAAAACTGCTTGTTAATCCAGGGCTATCAAATCATAAGCTGACAAAGGAACAGTATTCTGATCTTCAAACACTTGAAAACAAAGGTTATGTGTTTGGGCTTACTTATACCGGACTAGCTGGTGTAAGATTTAATAATGACCACGTTTGTGCACCAATTATTTTGGATGATGAAAACAACATAAACGAGCATACAGTGGCGTATGGAAGGACAGCTAAAAAGGTTAGAAGACTTTTAAGAACTATATACCTGCCAAAAGTTAAAACAGATCCGGCAGTGAATCCTGAGACAGGGAAATTACTTCCAGGTGTAGTTGTAGCTCTTGAAGCTTTAGGCGATAGCGTCTTTGCTGATATGCAAAGGGCTGGGGAAATTTCCGGCGGAAAAACATACGTAGATCCTAACAGTGATGTTATTGTGGCTAAGGTTCTTACTATTGGCTTCAAGGTGGTTCCAAAAGGAAATGTAGGTGAAATTAACGGAACGGTTAACCTTAAAACACAATTATAATCATGAGTGATATCATCAGAAATGGCAAAGCCTATGACAGTGTTGATGTCAAGGTACAAATCAACGCAGTTCCGATCAATGTTAAATCCATTACCTATGGAAATGAGCAGGAGCATCAATTAAATCATACTTTAGGAGTTAACGCCACATCCTGGTCTTGGGGTAAAAAAACACCATCTGCATCAATGACTGTTATGATGGCGGATTTGGTTCCATTGGAACGCGCTGCGGGTGGTGATCTGTTAAAGATCAAACCTTTTATTATCACGGTTGAATACGTTAATGAATTTAATGTAATCGTTGTAGATAGAATCCTGGCTAAATTCCAAAGTAACGGACGTGATGTCACTGGGGACATGGGCCTAGAAAAGCAGTTTGATCTATTTGCCTTAAAAGTAGATCTTGATGTTTTCCCATAAATTCAAACTATTAATTAATATTTAAACAATCTTTAAAAATGTTACAAAACGTATCTCAAGAAACAAAAGACGCTCTAAAAAAAGAGCATGGTGATAAACTAAAATCCTTAATTCTTCCGATGAATGACGAATCTACAGAAGAAATTGAAGTGTTGGCCTTAGTCCCTTCCAGGTCTGTAGTAGGTCAATCCATGAAGTTTATGTCAACTGATCCGAAAAAAGGACAGGAGATCCTGGTTAAAAACTGTATTCTGACAAGTAAAGAGGAAGTTCTTGGTGATGATGGACTGTTTTATGCAGCAGCCGGACTTTTAACAGAGCTTATTCCTATTAGGACGGGAAAGTTTGGGACTGTTTAGAAGCTTGTTCCGGACTAAACTATAAGGAGGACGGGGATTTGTTTTTAAAGGCTGATGCTATGATCAGTCATTTTCTGCACATCCCTTTCCCTGAGGAACTGGATGACGATACCTGGGCAATGAAATGGGCTCAAATTGGTTGGCTTGCAGACATGGGAATATTAAGCGCTAAAAAACTTCAATAATGACAAACGGTGAATCAATTGTGATCAATTTGGCAGCAAGATATGCAGCTGCTTTTGGAATAATGGCTATTAGCAATAAAATTAATCAAGCTGTAGTTACTCAGGAAGACAACAAGTATAATGTTGAGGTATATGAAGATTTTGATCCAGCCTTTGAGGAAGTAACTATGTCATTTGGTACAGATAGTAATAGAATAGAGCTTTCTTTTGCAAAAATGCTTGAGGGTACTGATGATAATAATATCTACGCTCCACCACTAATGATGAACTTCAGCAGGGAAAAAAGTCTTATTGAAACTCAAGTTTCCGGAGGTGATGCAATAGTTATAGAAAGGTGGGGAACCAAGCCCTGGAACATTGAGATAAGAGGTGTACTGATTGACGTTGAAAATAGGAATTATCCTTCAAAAAAAATAGATCAGCTATGTAGATTATTTGATCATAATAATGTAATTGAGGTTGAAGGTGTTCAGTTTATTGAAAAGAATATTAAAAATATTTATCTGAAGGATGTTTCAATAACTCCGGTTGAAGGCTTCCAGGACACAATGCAATTTACCTTGAACGCTTCCAGTATTAATGAAGTTGGTTTTACTTTAATAAATCCGGACTAATGCCAATTCATTATTATAATATTGATATTAGAATTACCATTGCAGAACGTGTTCAGTTCTACGTGGCTAAGTCAATTAAAATAGAAAGTACTATTGAGAAATTTGCAGATATAGCTTCCATTGAACTTCCAAGGGAGTTTAAAAATGCAATAGAAAATAATAATCGGCTTTCTATAGAACGGAAAAACCTATTAGAGTTCATTAAAGTAGGTGATTCGATAGTTATTGAGTTTGGATATGATGGCGATATTGTCACTGAATTCACTGGATATATTTCAGAACTCGGTGCAGAAATTCCCATTGTAATTGAGTGTGAAGATGAAATGTACAAACTAAAGAAAATGCCTTTAATCAACCACACTTTCAAATCTGCCAACCTCAAGGAAGTTTTACAATTTATCGCCCCCGGATATCAGATCAATGCTTTGGATATGCCTGTAGGAAAATACATGATTGAACGTGCCACCCCTTACAAGGTGATTGAGGACTTGAAAGATAAATTTGGAGTAAGATGCTTTTTTAAAGGTAAAGTATTATATGCAGGCCTTACAGTAGACTTTAAACCACAAACTAAACATAAATTCATTTTTGGTAAAAACATCCGTGAAAGCAGTGATCTAAGGTACAAAGTAAAAACAAGCCGTAAAAGATATGTTAAGGCTGTTTCAATGCAGAAAGGATCTGCGAACAAAAAAGTCACGTATGAATTCGGGGATGTTGGAGAATCTGAAATATCCTTACATGCTCCTCTTAACCTTAACCAGGAACAATTAAAAGTATGGGCTGAAAAGTACTACAATTCAATAGTTTTTGATGGCTATGAAGGAAGTATTGATTCCTGGTTTTATCCTCGTACTGAAGTCGGAGACAGTGGTGAAATTATTGATCCAAATTATCCTGATGGTTATCGTGACGGACAGTATTTTATTGACGGTGTAACAACAACCGTTGATGAGTCCGGCGGAATCCAACGCCAAAACAAAATATCATTTAAAATCAAAAGTAATGAAGAATACAATCGCCCTAATTATGGTTACATCACTGTTACTCCAAGGGTGCAACATAAGAAACAAACAACCGGAACCGCTTCCACCAAGAATAGAAAAGGATAGCATTGTAAGCAATAAAACAATAACTATCACTGAAAGGGATACTGTTTTAGTTTCTGTTTCTGATAGTTTATATTATGATGCTTACATTGAGTGCTTAGGAAATAAGCCAGTGCTTAGAGATCCTACACAAAAGAAAACAGATGGAGTAAAATCTGAAGTGATTCTAAAGGATGGTAAACTCACCGTTTTAGTTAATACGGAAGCACAAAAATTGTTCATGAAATGGAAGGAAAAATATACTGAAGAAAATAAAGAACGCATCAAAACGGTACAGGTTTCGTACCCCGTTGAAATTAAAGTACCGGTTGAGGTTCCTATAAAGCTTTCTTTTTTTCAAAAGCTTTACCTGTGGCTCGGTAAGATTACATTTTTAGCTTTGATTGGTTTCATTTTATATAAAATACCGTGGAGAAGTTTGTTGAAGCTATTAGGGCTATAAGCGGAAACGCTCTACCAGTAACCAGATATACATCCATTGGAACAGTTGCTGAGATAACCGGAATGACATGTACTGTAGAAAGGCAGGATCTGCCACCTCTTTATGATGTTCGACTCAATGCAATTGATAAAAGCTTTAATGATTGTATTGTTATTTACCCAAAGATCGGATCTGAAGTTCTTTGTTTAGTTGTAGAGAATGAACAAGCAGAAACAACCCTGGTTAAATACACAGAAATTGATAAGGTTCTAATAACCATAGGAGGTGCACACTTTGAAATGTCTGGGGGAAAATTTGAATTCAAGAATGAATCCAGTGACTTAAAGAAAATTTTAACTAATGGTTTCGAGAATCTAAAGAATGCAATAATTACTACTCCTTCAGGGCCTGGGCAATTTTCTGATGTTGACAAACTGAAATTTGAAAAGCTTAAAAGCACAACTGAAAATCTATTTACATAATGGCATTAAACGACGCTCAATTCATACAGCAAGCTGTAGATCTTCAGACAAAGATGGAAGCTAAAACGGACAGAGATGCCGCTAAGCAAGATTATGCCGTCCAACTTTTAAAGTTGGTTAAAGACTATTTAAAAAGTGCTTCTATTGAGATAACAGGAACATCAAATCAAGGTCCTTTTACTGGGACTGCAAAAATAACATAATAATGAGACAAGATTTAACAGTAGACGAGAATTATGAGTTAAAAGTAGAAAATGGTGATTTTGTTATTGGTGAATCTGATCGACAACATGTAATTGATATCACATTTGCTCATCCTGGTGAATACAAGGCTTATCCCAATATTGGTTTTGCTGCTGTACTTCAGTTAAAGAAAAATCCTAATATAAACCAGTTTAAACGTGATTTAAACATTCAATTGGAGTCTGATGGCTACCATAACCCAGACATTGATTTATCAAAGGGTTTTGAAAACTTAACTATTAACGTATGAAAGAATTACTCATTTATAAAAAACATATAATAGCAGTATTAACTGCAATTAAGAAACCAGCAATTATTTTACCAACAATAGGATTTGTAACATTTTCAGACAATCTTATGGGGATTATACTTCTTATTGGATTGATGGCAGCTGATTTTATTACTGGAGTACTTGCTTCATGGAATATGTGGAAAAATTCAAAGATAGAATCAAATTTTTGGAAGTATGGATTTTCGAGTTCCCGAATTCGCTTATCTATTGTTAAAAGTGTTACATATTTTCTTTTTATTCTTTGCACCTATGGTATAGAAGTCATATTCAGAGTGAAAAGTTTTGGTAAGAATGGATATACTGACCATGAACTCACTCTGTCTTTGTTTGCTGTAGCAATTGCTTGTTCGATAGAATTTTACTCCATATTTTTTGAAAATTTACCTAAAGCTGGTTTTGATATTTGGAGTTACTTCAAAAAAATAACGGCAAAGATAAAATCTGGAATAAAAACAGTAAAAGAGATCACCGATGACAACAATAACACTACTACATAATCAGTCAATTATTGATATCGCAATTCAATATACAGGTAAGGCAGAAAACTGTTTTGAAATAGCATTGGTCAATAATATTTCAGTTTCTCAATTTTTGGAGCCAGGAACTGCAATTAAAATTCCTTTCACTTCTGAAGTAAATACCGATATAGATAATGATGTAGTGCAATATTATGTTTTTAAGCAGTTGCAGCCAGCTTCTGAAATTACTGAAGAACTAATTATTAAAATTAATCCATTATCCGGAATCAATTATTGGGGAATTGAAGAAAACTTTATAGTACAATGAGAACACTAGACGAAATACATGCATCATTATTAGAAAACAAAGTTACATATCCTGCATTGGATGGATTAACATCATCTTCAAAATCAGCTGTATGGAGGTTGATTTTATGGGTTTTTGCCTTTGGAATCTATATGCATGAAAGAATTTTTGAAGAATGCAAAAAAGAAATCTCTCTTATGATACAAGAAGAAAAGGCCCATTCTCAAAGATGGTATAGAAATATGGCTTTGAGGTTTCAATATGGTTTCCTTTTACTCCCGGATGATGATGAATTCAATAATACCGGATACACACAGGAACAAATTGAAGAATCTAAAATAATTAAGTATTCAGCAGTTACTGAGAGTGTAGATCAAAGTAGGTTGATTATTAAAATAGCAACAGAATCAGGTGGATTATTAAAACCAATAACTAGTGACCAAAAAGAAGCATTTGAAAGCTATATCGCTGAAATTAAAGATGCAGGGGTTCAGACAACGGTAATAAACTTTTTACCTGACAAATTACAGTTAAATTTTAAAATAAAACGAGATCCAAATGTCATTGACTCTAATGGAGTTTCTATTCTTAACGGAAATGAGCCAATAAAAGATGCACTACAAAAATTTTTAAAGGAATTACCATTTAATGGTGAACTTGTATTAAATCATCTTGTTGATAGATTACAAGTGATTGATGGAGTAATTAACCCTCATTTGATAGGAGCAAAAACTTCTTGGATTGATGCTCAATTAAATGACTATGGTTATTATGAGCCTGTTGAAATTTCTAAAATTCCTGTAAGCGGATACTTTGAAATTGATTATAACAAAACAATAATTGAATATGTGGTATAATCTTAATGCACAGACTTTGGCTATGAGATTGTTGCCCACCTTTCTTAGAAAAGAAAGGTTGACAGCACTGCTTACATTAGCAACTTCTGAAATTATTGACCTTAATAATTCACTTGTAATATATCGCAGTACTTCAATAGTAAAAGTAAAGCACAATGGACAGGTTTGTAAACTTCGCAAAATCTTAAATGACACCTTTGATTATCAGCGAAGAATTAGAATAGTTGATGGGTTATTAAAAAAACCTGTTTATATCTATACTGATGGAGAGCACAAACCGAAATGGATTGGAAAAATGTTCATTTATACAGATGAAGAAACAGATAGAACAAAAATAGATTTTACTGTTGTTATACCAGCGGAGCTTAAAAACTATAAGATAGAAATAAAAGCTTTAGTTGATTTTTATAAACTAGCGAGCAAGCGCTATAAAATTATAATTGATGAAAACATTTAATTTTAACGAAACTGAGGGCTTTGATTTTGGAACTAAGGTTCTCCAAGAAATGCAGGATGCATATTCTATTATTGAAGGGGTAAGCAAAATGGCAGGTGAAAAAGCGATAATATCAGGCTGTGAAGATTTAGGATTAACGATTTCTGATGGAGTTGTTTTTCTTAACGGAGAATTACTTTTTTTTAAGGGTGCAGTAAAACAAGCAACCGTAATAATTAAAGAGGAAAAAACAAATAGAGCATTCGAAAATGGTTCTTTAAAACCATTTTCAACTTATCGCTATGCAACATTTGGATTTTCTCCAGATGCTTACAATTGGAATGATCTTAAAAGAGTCACCCCACTTAATAAGCTGGAAGAAAGAATATCAAAGTTAGAAATGGCAGCTGCTCCAATAATAAAAGGTGGTGGTAGGGTATTGTTTCTTCGACCAGCTAATGAGATTCCTGAAGGTTGGGAAGAAGATAAAACTTTTTCGGGACGAATGCCTGTAGGTCTTGATTCTTCAGATATTGATTTTAATGAAGTAGGAAAAACAGGTGGTGAAAAGAACCATAAACTTACTATGCCTCAGCTTCCAAAACATAGTTTTAAGATATTTGGCGGTTCCGGTATTAACTCCGCAAAAATTTCAAATAATCCAGACGGAACTGCTGCTTCTCAGGGTGACAGTCCATCAGCTAATGAGGATTGGAATTACGAAATTACATCAACATCCGGAGAAGCATTTGCTGGAAAAACTAACGTATTAGGAAATGATGAGGAACATAATAATATGTCTCCTTTTAGAATTGTAATATATATAAAATTTGTAGGATAATGCCAAAAATCTCAAAAATCAATCTAAGGCAATTATTTGCTAAAGGGATGAAACCCACTCAAGAAGCTTTTTACAATTTATTTGATTCGTTTTGGCATAAAGATGACCAAATAGATATTTCAGCTGTAAAAGATTTACAGTTTTCTCTTGACAATAAACTTGACAATGCAGCTAAAGATTCATTATTAGGTGCATTTAATGATGCATTAACCGATATTCATAAGATCGTAGAATCTGACTTTAAAGGAGTGTTATCTCCCACTGATCCGACGCCTACAGAACCAGGTAATTATAAACCTGCTATTTCTTCAGGAGATGATAAACCATCTGATCCTAATAGTACAGCAGATTGGGGTAAGAAGTACCCTAATGCAAATAATTTAAGAGCGAAAGAAGGTTTTGATACGATGTTTTATTTTAATGGAGTATCTTGGAGTAAATCAGAAACAAGAATATTAAATTCTATTAGTGATATAAACAACTCTAAAACTGTTTTAAAATCTTTCGTTGAACCAAAGTATACACTTGATTATACTTTTGATATTTCAAAAACAAATCAATATACAATTTATGGTGTTGCTTATTGGTTTGGTCGTCAATTAAAATCAGATAATTCTGCAGCCGCAAAAACAGGAAGTGGTCAGTATTATAATATTTGGAGGAATATTCCTACAAAACAAGGTAACAAAAAAATTGGTAAACTTATTTTAAAAGTTACACCATATACTAATTTGTCAAGTGATGTTGTTAAAAACACAACGCTTTTAGGGGTTAAAAATGGTGTAGTAACTCCTTTGGTTGTGGGAACTAGCGAAACAGTATCTCCAACGCTACAAATATTCGAAATTGATGTTGAGGAATATGATTTTATAAGTATTGGATTATATGCCTTTGATGCCAATCCTGTGACAAGCACCCAAACAATAGAATTTTATACTGTGGATCGTACAATAGTTGAAGATGGAGTGCGAAAATTTATAGAAGAAAAGTTGGGCGGATCAGGTGGATCAAGACCAGGGTATATTGACTTAATTGATTATGGTTGTGCGGGGGATGGTGTAACCGATGATACAGAAAAGATTAATGCTGCAATTATAGAGTTAATAAATTATGGTGGTGGAATCATTTATGGTAGAGATAGAAAATTCAAAGTGAGTTCTATTAATATTCCTAATGTTCTAAAATGGTGTAGAATCGGCATCATGGGAAGTATTGCTCCTGCACCAAGATTTGGAACAGTAGAGAATTTTGATGTAAAGGCGTACAATGGAATGGAGATAATCTCTGATTTACACGATCTTTCAAGGGGAATAATAAATGTTAATGCTGGGTCGGGATTTGCGGGATTCAATTTGGTTACATTGGATGTTCAAAAAGTTACTGTGAGAGCGTACAATAATCCGCAATGTCATGGTATAAATGCTACTAATGCTGCACAACTTAATGTTGAAGATGTTATTGTAGACACAGGTGTCTACAATGTTCAAGCTTCGTTACCAACGGCCATTACAGCAGGAATTCTAACGCCTAAGCTTTCTAATGGAGCTTGGACAACGCTGAAGAATATTGTAGTCAGTGGATACTACTCAGGAATTTATGTTTATGAGCATACCAAGGGAGATTATATAGTGCTTGCTTCTAACAAAATTGGATTACGGCTTTATAAAGCAAATCACTCATCTTTGTTTATTAGACCGGGCTTTTATAGGAATCAAAAAGATATTGTAGTTGAAGGTTTTCATCGTTTTGAAATCCAACAAATGGCAGTAGAGCTAGTGGGAGAGACACAATATAATGAAAACAACAAATGGCAATTGTCGCTTTTTAATTTGGAGGATTTAAATAATAGTGGATCTGGGAAAATTAGTTATGATGTTTGTCTAGGAGGATTTGGTCCAGTGGATACATTTACCAAAAATGGAGGGACAGGTGTCATCTGCACTAAATTGTAATTTAAATCTTAATGAGTTTGTAATTGAGGACTAAAAACAGACTTAAATTTTTTCATTTGTTTTTCAACCAAATGCCATGAAAAATAAGACAATATATAAGTAACAATAGTTGATAAAGTAAATAATAAAACGGGAGACAGGTTTAAAAAGGTCATAAAAAGTTGCTGAATAAAAAAGGCATAAATATAGACCCCATATGATATGTCTCCTAGTTTTTTTGGAAGCTGGAATACTTTAAAGTAAGCTTCACCCAATGGAATAACTAATAAAGGAAATAGAAATGGAGAAGTAATTTCGAATACTTTATAATAGAAACTGATCGCTATGGAGGCCAATAGAATGGAAAATAAAAAAGGATTCCACTTAATCTTTTTTAATTTTTTTAAATTCATTAAAGCTCCTCCAAAAAATAAGGAAGAAAGTTTCCAGAAAAGAATAGGTTCAAGATTAATTAAATTAAAAAATTCTTTCAGAAAATCAGGATTTAAAGCAGTAAAGCAGATACTTGTAAGAAAACCAAATATTAACAAGAATTTTCTAATTGTTTCTAAGTTAATAAAAAACAAAAAGCTTACGACAATATACATGCTAAACTCATAAGCGAGAGACCATAGGCTGCCATTAATAGCATTAGGGTATGGATTGTTTGCAAATATACCTGGAACATTATATTGAACTCTATATAAGCTTAAATTATTTGGAAGATAAAACCAAAAGTCTTTATAAAAAAGCACTTTATAGTTTATAAAAATCATAATAAGCATTGAGAAACAAAGCATTACAAAAAGACCAGGAAAAAGCCTTAAAACTCTTTTCCAGAAGTAGTCAAAAAGGGACTTTGAATTTTCGAGACTTTGAAAAATAAGATAACCGCTTAAAACAAAGAAAAAAGCTACAGCAATTGCTCCGAATGAAGTTGTTTTAGTAATAGTAAAAAGAAAATCTTCACCTCCGGTAAGATCAAAAGAATGGGAAAATATTACCAATGTAGAGAACAGTAAGCGAAGCCAATTAAAGTTATTCTTCATGAATCATTTGAGTGCATTTAATTTTAGTAAAAATAAGAAAAATTGTTTAATTTATAGTCTGGGTTTTATTTGAATTCAACTTTCTGATTTAACTCTATAGGTGAGTTTTTTTCTTTTAATTGCTTTTGAAGATTGCCCGTAAGATCCTTAAAGCTCATATCAAGGGTGTTACCTTTATCATCTCCTATTTTCATTTTATATCCTTGAGCTTTTATTGCAGAAAAAGGATCAGAATAATAGTCTTCTTGTAGTTTTTTGTATGTTTCCCAATTGATTTCTTTTCCTTTTCGTATATTGAATTGATTATTTTTACTTGACCTCTTTATTCTAATAAGATTAAAATCAAAATCTTTATCAACATCTGTTAACTTCACAATGAACCCTGGAAGACCATGAAAAATATACGGGCCTTCCTGTAAGGGATTATTTACATCAAACCAAGCGATCCATGTTTTCCCTCCATATTTAGTAGTCGCTTTTTGACACTCAAATTCTCCAATCTTTTGTTTTTCTTGATGAACATTCCAATCTAAATTTTCATCTATATTAATATAATATAGATCATACAGAGCAGGATGTGTAACACTTTTATATATCTTTTTACTTATTAAATTTTTAAAGGAATATAAATGCTCAAATGTTGGTTTTTTAGATGCGTAATAGCCATTAATTAATGCAAGAGAATCTGCTTTTCTTGCACTTTCAGAACGAAAAACTGATTGTTTGCCTAACACATCCAAGTAGTAATATTCAGTTTGAGTATTAGGCTTATTAAGTTCATATATAAATGTTATGTTTTGTGCTGAAGTAATACTTGATAAAATAGTAAGTATTAAAATAAATAACTTCATATTCTTCATTTTTCATAAAGGTATTAAAAAAGGAGATATATAAATATACCTCCTTAACAAACATTCATTACATACAAGCCATGTGAGATTCAATGTATTGTCCTCCAGTGTAAGAGAACCACATTCCACACTCTAAGCCATATTGGCCACAAATGTCACCTGCTCCAGGCTTACAAAAATCACCACCACCTTTAATGGTTTTCAAATCCTTCTTAGAAAGTTTTTTTAATTTTTTCATAATAAAAATATTTTAATTCGTAGTAAATGTATAGTTAGCTTTTTAATCCCCATTACGGGAATCCGTATCTGTATGATGTTTTTTTCATTATATTAAGATGCTGTAGATAAAAAAAGAATAGCCCCAATTTGGGGCTATTCTTTAACACTCATTCTACATCACATATTTAAGGAACAATAACCATGAAACATTCCCATATATATGATATTGCATATTTATGACGATAAATTTTATTATCTTTACGGGAAACAGTAACGATTATAATTTTTTATGTTTTTATACTGTTTTAATTACGTTTAAATGGTCTTTAAAATGTAAATAGAATTTTCCATTTTTTCAATCTGAACTTGGCCTGCATATTTCATTTTTTTTATACTTTTGGTTTTGCCGATTATGCTGAATTAAAGTCTGAGAAAAATCCGTCGGCAGAAACACAAGACCAGATTGGAATGTATGAAGGTTGTTTTACAGAAGAATCACTGGCTGATATCAGATATTTTTTTGGAAAAGATAAACTGACATTTGTAGCCGGAAGATGTTCCAATCATGCAATGAGAGCATTGGATGATCTTGGAAGTCATGAACTTAAATTTACCTATAAAGAGCTTGATAAATATTGGAGTCTTTATGCAAGAAATCTATTGAAAGGTTCAGATACAATAGAGAAAACAAGTTTCAGAAATAAGCTGTATAAAGGAAAAATAGATGAGAAATATCCCATTACAGTTCTTGTATCAAGTACTTATCCTAATAGCGATAGCTCTGGAATAAGTTCTTTTCATGCTGAATATTGGTATGATAAAAGCAAAAAACTGATTCAATGGGACGGCCAGCTAAAAGGGAATCACATCTCTATCACTGAAAACGACCGGTATGATGATGTCATAAGCCAATGGATTCCGAGAGCATTTGTAGAGGCAGAAATGAAAGGAAATAAGATTACTGGAACCTGGCAGGACTATAAGACAAAAAAATATTTAAGTATAGAATTAGAAGAGTTATAAAATGAAAACAATTACTTTAGTTTTTGGAGCGGTTTACGGAATGGTGTCTGTAATCCTAGGGGCATTCGGAGCACACGCTTTAAAGAAAATATTAGCTGTGGAAAGACTGGAAAGTTTTGAAACAGGAGTAAGATATCAGATGTATGCAGCCTTTTTCCTGCTGATTATCGGGTATATCTTGAAATTTGAAACTTCTGCTGAAAGATGGACCTCAATTTTAATGATTGCAGGTACCCTTTTATTCTCAGTGAGTATCTATTTCCTGAGCATGCAGGATTATCTGGGAATGAATCTTAAATTTTTAGGACCTATCACTCCGCTTGGAGGCTTGATGATGATCTTAAGCTGGGGAATGTTGATTCTTTATTTTGTTAAAAACAAAATCTAAGAATGAAAATCAATAGAAGAAGACGGCTTATAAGAACGTTCAATCTTTTGGATCAGCCCATCAGGTTTAATCCGTTTGTGTTCAGCCGTACTTTTTTCATGTGGGCTTTTACAGGACTTGTAGGAGGCATTATTGCCGGTGGATATTGGATTGTACTGGAGCATTTTACTGAATTTTTAGCCCATTTTCAAGGCTGGCAGGTAATTCCTACGATGGCAATTTGTGGACTGCTGGCAGGATTGGTGATCCATTTTATTGGAGATCCCGGAGAAATCCATCTAATTGTCAATAACATTAGATTCAATAAAGGAAAACTGGAACCAAAAAATAATCCATCCATGATTCTTTCCTCACTTTTTTGTGTGGCATCAGGAGGAAGTTTAGGTCCGGAAGCTCCTTTGGTACAGGTTACCGGGTCTACAGGAACATGGTTAGGGAAAATTTTTAGATTAAAAGGTGAAGAATTACGTTCACTAAGTATTGCAGGGATGGCTTCAGGCTTTACGGCTCTTTTTGGTGCTCCGCTTGGAGGAAGTCTTTTTTCACTGGAAATTCTGCATCATAAACATGCAGTTGAATATTATAAAGCCATTATTCCGGCTTTGGTAGCAAGTTGTTTCAGTTATCTGATGTTTGCTTTGATTATCCATTTGGGAATTGGAGCAACCTGGGATTTGAAAGCCTATCATTACACCGGAGTATATGATTTTTTATATGCTACCTTATTTGGAATTGTAGGAACTCTTTTTGGTTGGATTTTCATCTTCGTAGTGAAGTTTTTCAAAAAGATTTTTGAATATAAAAAATTTCCAATCTATATCAAAACATTAGTAGGAGGGATTCTTTTAGGGATTATTGCTTACAATTTTCCGATTACAAGATATTTTGGACACAACGAGATCAATCAGTTGATCGGAGGGAATTTCGGACTGAACTTTCTGATTCTGGTTTTGGTCTTTAAAATATTAGCTATTGCCATTACAGTAACTTCAGGGTGGAGGGGTGGTTTTATTATCCCGCTGTTCTTTGTGGGAACTACATTAGGATTAATTATTCATAATTTATTTCCGGGTGTAGATACTACCTTAGCCATTGTAAGCTGCATGGCTGCGATCAATGCCTGTGTGACAAGAACTCCGATGAGTACTACCATTATTCTGGGAACACTAACGGGGTTTACTTATTTTGTTCCGATTTTGTTCGCAAGTCTTACAGGATATTTCCTGGCTCCTAGGATTCCGTTTATTGGTTCTCAGTCTGAAAAGCTAGTAGAAGAATAATATCTTATATAAATAAATGCTGATCTATTTTTAAGATCAGAAGGTATCAAAAAAGTTCAGGTAGTTCCTGAGCTTTTTTGATTTTTATAAAGAGAAACTTTCTTTCATCCACTTAAGCTTAGTGAAGCTTTTCAGAAACTTTGCCTGTAGAGAAATATATTTTTCCTGAGCATCAATCATCTTATTTTCCCTCGAATTAATGAGGAAAAGAGAGCTTTCACCATTCGTGTACCTTATTTCTTCAGCAGTAAGTAATTTCTGATAATTCACAAGATTGTTTTTAGAAAGATTAATTTGTGCATGATAATTGACAAGCTCGTTTTTATAGGTTTCAATCTTGGTATGGAGTTCTCTCTTTTTAACCTGGGTATCAAGCTGATTTTGCTGTATTTTGATTTTAGCAATCTGATAATTCGCTCTGGCTTCTCTTTGGAATACCGGAATTTCAAGCTTTAAACCATATTGAAAATTGTTGTCAAAAAGAGGAAGATAATCTGCCTGATAATTTTCTTTGTTGAAGAAATTATAGGTGAAATCGAGTTTAGGAAGAAAACTTTGCCACTTCAGTTTACGTTCGCTTTCTAAAATTTGGTGTTTCTGATCATAATAAAGAACAGACCAATGAGTATCAATTTCCTTTGTGCTAAGTTCCTGAAGAAGAAATTCAAAATCCGAATAAGCAGGATGATCCGAAAGATGATTGGAAGGATATATAATATTGGAGATTTCATAAATCTCTTGCTTATCTTTCCATAAAAATAACTGCAGCTTCTGTGTGTTTCTGACAAAGTTTAGATAGGCTTCTTTCTGCTGAAGTTCAAAACTCTGCAGTTGTGAGCTGGCTTCAACTGTATCTATCGCTGCTCTTTCCCCATATTCGAAGGTTTTTTGGGTGAGGTTTAAACGGTTTTTATTGATTTCTACCGCTTTAGCCTGTAGTTGATAAATCTCAAAACTTTGTACCCATTCCCAATACGTATTTTCAGCTTCAAGAAGAAGTTCGTTGGTCAGAATAGTCTGTTCTGCTTCAGTCATTTTTACGGCAAATTTTGCCTGATCCAAGATGGCTCTACGTTTATCATACAAAAGGTTTTTGGCTAAAGGTACAGTAACTCCCATGCTGTACAAACCACCTTTAGTATCACTGGAATTTAGTTTTTCACCATTCAGATTTTGATATCCTGCGGTAAGATCAATTCCGTACCAGGTAGGAATGCCCAGTTCCAGGTTTTTCTGCCTGTAATATTGAGTTCCATCAATGTTTTTTTCTCCGATTTTTCCACCCAAAACAGGGTCGAAAGCTCCTCTGGCTTTAGTAATTTTAGATTGGGCAATTTTATTCTGCAGCTGATATTTCAATGCGAGTGGATGATAATTTTTGACCACCGATATAAATTCCTGAGCCGAAATAGTAAGAGAGTCCTGAGCCAGACCATAGTGGAAAAAAGATAGAATCAGGATAAAAAGAATTTTACTTTGATTTTTCATATTTTCCGGATTGGTCGTTTTTCACTTCATAATAGTCTGGAGGGAAACCATTGATATTTCTCCAGAGTTCATACCAGATCGGGACATCGTTTAGAATGGCAATTCCCTGTACTCCGGCTCCCATCTTAATTTTTGGCGGCCATCTTTTTTCATCTTTATCCTCAATGACCAGAGCTTTAAAAAGTCCGTTAGCACTGATATTGCTTTCTACGGCAACTATTTCTCCGGCAAATGTTCCGTAGCTGGAGTTGGGCCATCCCGAAAATACAATAGCAGGAAAACCATCGAAAATACACATGATACGCTGTTTTTCCTTGATAAGAGGAAGGTCTACCGGTTTTACATAAATTTCCACTGCATAATCTACCGTAGTAGGAACAATAGTTCCTATGTTTTCTCCGTCTTTTAAAACCTCCCCAATACCTGCTTTGTTGAGTTGTATGACCTGCCCGTTTTGGGAAGCGATGATGAAATATAAATCCTGTCTTGCTTTATAATTGGCAACCTGATTTTCAAGTTTTGCAATATCTCCATCACTGCCTTCAATTTGTCCCATATTTTGAAACCGTTCTCCCTCTATTTTACTTAGTTTTTCTGTATAATCCTGGATTACTGAATTCTGCTCAATACCAGTATTGATAATTTCCTGGCGGGTTTGAGCAACTTTATTCTCCGAAGCTGTTTTTTTAGCAATGGCATTTTGATAAGAAATACTTCTTTGTTGAAATTGAGTCAGAGAAACCAGACCTTCTTCATACATTTTTTTCTGTCGGGTAAACTGATCCTCAGAAAGTCTTACTTCATTGGTAGCAGCGGCCAGTTCTGCCTCTTCCCCTGAAAGCTTGCTATTAAGCTGACTGATCTTTCCCTTTAATTGATTAAGCTTTAAGTCTCTTGCCGAATGTAAAGCCTGAAGCTGACTTTTAACCGTTCCTACTTTCGCTTCATAAAAATCCCGGACCCCTTTTTTAGCATTCACCTGTTCCTGAGTTCTTTGTACCAAAAGTGGATCCAAATAATCTTCTTTGATTTCCGAAAGCTGCATCAGGGTATCTCCCTTTTTTACATAATCTCCGTTTTTTACATACCACTTGATAATTTTTCCCGGAATAGGAGAATGGAGTTGCTGGGGACGCTGTTCCTGATAAAGAGAAGTTACATTTCCTTTCACTTTAATGTTCTGTGTCCAGGGAAGAAATAAAGTGATAATACCTCCAATAAAAATGAAGAGAAACCATCTTTTCACTCTTGATTTCTTATGAATATGATATATTTTGTCAAATGACTGTAGTTCCATTTTACTGATTTTTATGAGATGTTCTTAAAGTTCCCCCTTCCAGATGAATATGCTGATCCGCATGCTGCAAAAGTTCTGCATCCTGTGAAACAATGATGATCGTTGTTTTTTCTTTGATCTTCAAAAGGTACTGTATCATTCTATCCTGATATTCTTCACGGATTCCTGCAAAAGGGTTTTCCAGAATGATAAGTCTCTTTTCACCCAAAAGTGCCCGCAGAAGTAGAATTTTCTTTTTTGAGCTGAAGGTGATTTCAGGATCGGTTTCACTGACTTCGGTGAAAAATCCACTGCTGAACATACTGGAAATATTTTCTATTCCGATATTTTCAGAAAGCTCCAGAATGTCTTCCGTATGGCTTTCACTATTCCCTAATATGATATTTTCTTTCACTGTTCCCTGAATGATCTTCATATTTTCAAGATAAAGACCTATGTCGTTTCTCAGCAGTTGTTTCTCAATGTTTTTTAATGGAATTCTGTCAAATAAAATGGTTCCTGAGCTAGGGTCAAAAAAACCTGTGATCATATTGAGGAGAAGTGTTTTTCCGGCTCCTAACTTTCCTGTTAAAACATTAATGGTATTTTCCCGAATTTTAAAATTTACATCCGAAAGGATGGGGCTATGCTCGTTGAAGGAAAAACTTACATTTTTAAATTCAATCTCTGCTCCTTTTTCTTTCTGTGATAATATGATTTCACCATTTTGTTCCTCTTTAAGCTCTGTAATTTTAGAAAGTTTGGCAAAAGAAGCGATAAGATCATAATAACTTTCAAGGCTTACAATCAGTTTTTCTACAGCAGACATAATGCTCAGAACAACAATTTCTGTAGCAATAAAAGCCCCAATATTCAGTTTTTGATTAATCAGAAGATAAGTTCCAATAGCAAGCATCGCTAAGGTAATAATTACTTTAAAGGCAATAATCGTTTTGTACTGAAAAACAAGAACTTTAAAATGGGATGTCCTATGTTTAAGATATTCTACGACGCGTTCATCGGTTCCTTTTAGATGAGCATCATTTTCAGAATGCATTTTAAAGGTTTTTACCGATCCGGCAATATCTTCGATCCATGCCGCCGTATCATATTTTTTGTTACTTTCTTCAATACTGGATTTAATCCCGCTTTCCATCGTATATCTGAAAATAATAATTACAGAAATAACCACCAGCCCTCCAAATGCCAGAAACCAGGGATGATAAAAAGAAAGTAAAAGAATTCCAAAAACAATCTGAATCAATGCGGTGGGAATTTCCAGCAAAATCTTTGAAATTCCTTTTTGTAAATTTTGGATATCAAAAAAACGGTTAACAAGCTCCGGGAGATAATACTTTCTGGTATAAGAAAGATCGACCTTTGGAATCTTATCAGCGATGGCAATGGAAAACTCTACATATATTTTCTGCTGGATTTTTTCAATGATCTGTATCACCTTTAACCTGAAATATCCGGCAAGCCATGTTCCGATGACTACAAAGAAGATGAGGAGGTAAATGGAAGTTGTCATGGTAGCTCCCATTACAAAACTTACTATAGACTGTATTCCCAACGGAACACTCAATAAAACAAGACCGTTGAGGACGGCATAAAAATAAATATTAGTGACATCTTTTTTCTCTTTTGTAATGTACCGGATCAGTCTTTTGCCCTGTTCATTTGCGCTTATTTCCATTTTTCTTTTTTGCTGAGGTTACAGATTCTCCCATCTTTAGATTTTCCCATGAATACCGGCTTGGTTTTGGAAAAGATAGACTGGATGCTCTTCTTTTTTAGAATACTTATACAGGATCGATGAAATTATTTTTTGAAAGTGCCTGTTGATAAAAGTAATAAATACACTTTTTGAATTCAGATTTAATGATTCATCTTGTATTTTTTTACCCATTCTTCGAAGCCTTACTCTTTTCTGAATTGTAGAAACAAAGCCTTTTTCGATTCTGTATTTCATCTGAAAAATTATATAATGTATATCTCTTATTTTGGGGTTTCAAAGATAAAAGATGAAATTTGTTAATATTCTTATCTACATTAGAATGAGATTAAAATGTCATTAGAATATGATGGTTGGATTTGTTTTTTTTATGATCGTTATCATATTATTTATAGATTCACCGCTTCGAATCTGAAAAGATCAGCAGGAAACTTAAAGAATGAATTAAAAGTTCAACAAATTTCTTTTTAACCTTGTTCATTTTTAGTAAATTTGTCAACCTTTAAATATTAAAATAAAATAATAAAAATAATATGAATCTTCACGAGTATCAATCAAAAGAGATTTTATCAAAGTATGGAGTAGCTATCCAACGTGGTTTCGTTGCAAACAACGTAGACGAAGCTGTAGCAGCTGCTGAAAAATTGACTGCTGAAACTGGAGCTCAGGCTTGGGTTGTAAAAGCACAAATTCACGCAGGTGGTCGTGGTAAAGGTGGAGGTGTTAAGTTTTCTCCAAACATGGACAAGCTTAAAGAAAATGCTCAGAATATCATCGGAATGCAGTTGGTAACTCCACAAACTTCTGCTGAAGGTAAAAAAGTACACTCTGTTTTGGTTGCAGAAGATGTTTATTATCCTGGAGAATCTGAAACTAAAGAATTTTATGTTTCTATTCTTTTAGATAGAGCTGAAGGGAAAAATACAATCGTGTATTCTACTGAAGGAGGGATGGATATTGAGCACGTTGCAGAAGTAACTCCTCATTTAATTCATAACGAACTTATTGATCCAGCTATCGGTCTTCAAGGATTCCAGGCTAGAAAAATTGCTTTCAACCTAGGTCTTGAAGGAAATGCATTCAAAGAATTTGTGAAATTTATTTCTTCTCTTTACAATGCTTATACAGGTATTGATGCTTCTCTTTTCGAAATCAACCCAGTGTTGAAAACTTCTGATAACAAAATTATCGCTGTAGATGCTAAAGTAACTTTAGACGATAACTCATTGTTCCGTCACAAAGACTTAGCTGAATTAAGAGATACAAGAGAAGAAGACCCAATGGATGTTGAAGCTGGCGAAGCTGGTCTTAACTTCGTAAAACTAGACGGTAACGTTGCTTGTATGGTAAACGGTGCGGGTCTTGCAATGGCAACTATGGATATCATCAAATTATCTGGTGGTAACCCTGCTAACTTCCTTGACGTAGGAGGTACTGCTGATGCTCAGAGAGTACAGACTGCTTTTGGAATCATCTTAAGAGATCCAAACGTAAAAGCAATCTTAATCAACATCTTCGGAGGTATTGTAAGATGTGACAGAGTTGCTCAAGGTGTTGTAGACGCTTACAAAGCTATGGGTAGCCTTCCAGTTCCATTGATCGTAAGATTACAAGGAACTAACGCTGTAGAAGCTAAGAAATTGATCGATGAGTCTGGTCTTCCGGTTCATTCTGCAATTACTTTAGAAGAAGCTGCAAACAAAGTAAAAGAAGTTTTAGCGTAATCTAAAATTTTCGAAATAAATAGAACCGTTTCATTTTTGGAACGGTTTTTTTGTGCTTAAAAACTAATTTTTGTTGTAAATAATGAAGTTGCAATAAAATCATCGCGCCTTAAAAACACTTATATTTTAAAATCTTTGCATTACTAAAAAGCTACTTCAAAATCGAAGCAGCTTAGTATTAATTTATTCACAAACATCTGTGAGTTCTGTGGGAAATAAAAATGAATTATTTATCCTGGCTTTCAGGTGGATTACTTTCCCCACTTGTAATACTGATACTTGTAGGCGTTACCAGCAGGATTTTATCCATATCAAATCGCTCCTTAATATTTAAGTAGGCCTTACTTCTTACCTGTGCCAGATTGGCTCCAATTTTGATCCAGAATTTTACCTGAAGATTAAACGATCCTTGTTTCAAATCTGTAAAAATAACTTCTGCAGTATCCAACTTATCAACATTGTCAAGATTTTTTACCACATCCAGGATTCCTTTCTGGGCTTTACTAATGTCTTCATCGGCAGGAATTTCAAAATTTAAGATAATTCTGCGCTGAGGGGATGCTGTAATATTATAAAACGGAGCATTAAAAACCACTTGATTGGGGATATAGGCTTTCTTTCCATCGTCTGTAAGGATTTTAGTTGTTAAAAATCCAATCTCCTGTACAGTCCCTGAATGATTCCCTATGGTAATATAATCACCCACTTTAAAAGCCTTGTCAATACCAATAAGCATTCCTGAAAAGATACTGGAAACAAGGTCTTTTAAAGCAACCCCGGCAATAACCCCGGCTACTCCCAAACTTCCGATAAATTTCCATAGAAAGCCACTGAAGCCCATAATTTCAAGGGAAATAAATGTTCCCATCAGCATAATCAGAAATCTGAATACACTGATTAAAGTAACCAATGAGCTCTCTTTCTGACTTTTGGGAAAGAATTTGTGAAATAGTTTTACCGCAATCTGGCTCAAGTATTTACTGGTAATAAGAAAAAATGTAAATACTAAAATACCAACAATCAGTTTAGGAGTAAGCTTTGCAAACGTTACATACCAACTTTCCAATACCTTATACACCAAGTCTATGTAGGTGAGGCCGGTTTTCTCCATGAATAAAATTTTACATTAAATATATAAAATTTCAACAAAAATTTTGCCAGTATTAAAAAGTCTACTAAATTTGTAGACTAACAAACACGAAATATTATGTCAATCAAACTAGGAGATACAGCACCGGACTTTCATGCAGAATCATCTGTAGGTGATATTAGATTTTATAATTATCTGGGAGATTCCTGGGGGATTTTATTTTCACACCCGGCAGATTATACTCCGGTATGTACTACAGAGCTGGGGTTTACTTCTAAATTGCAATCTGAATTTGCTCAAAGAAATACAAAAGTGATTGCATTAAGTGTGGATGGGGTAGAAGATCATCAGAATTGGGTAAAAGACATTAATGAAACTCAGCATACTGATGTACAGTTTCCGATCATAGCAGACAAAGAAAAAAAAGTTTCTGAGCTTTACGATTTTATCCATCCGAATGCTTCAGCTACGGCAACGGTGCGCTCCTTATTGATTATTGATCCTGCTAAGAAAGTGAGGCTTATTATTACTTATCCTGCCTCTACAGGAAGAAATTTTAATGAAATCCTGAGGGTATTGGATTCTTTACAGTTGGTAGACCGTTATCAGGTAGCTACTCCGGTAAATTGGGAAAACGGAGATGATGTTATTGTTCCACCCACAGTTTCTACAGAAGATGCCATCAAAAAATTCCCAAAAGGGGTGACTGAGATAAAGCCGTATTTAAGATATACGCCCCAACCTAATACATGATTTATTTGATTTTTTATAGTTTAGTTTTAATTTGTACGAAAAGCGCCCCGAAATTCTATTTCGGGGCGCTTTCAATTTTTTATAAGTATTTCAGTAATTACTTAACGTCGTTGATGATTTGTTTTCCTTTAGAAGTAGGAAGATAAATCTGGAATCCTAAACCAAAAGTAATTTTGTTAGTATATCCACCGTTTCCGAATCCAGCATTCGCATCATATTTAACTAAACCTTCTAAACCAATATTTGGTGTAATGAAGTAAGAATAACCAGGACCGAATCCAAAATTAAGACCGTTAGAAGAAGAACCTCCTTTAGAGATTGATGTTCCTCCAACACCTAAATTACCTTCCAAGAACCATCTTCCGTGGTGTAATAGGTTGTTAACTCCCTGCTCTCCCGGGTTAAGATAGTAACGTCCTAATGCTCCTACATTATAAGTGAATGTAGTTGGCGCATCTTTAGCTCCTTTGAAGCCTAAATCCACATATCCTCCCAATGCAATGTTATCTTCAATAAAGTAAGCTCCTTTAGGCTGGATGTTGAAATCATAACCACCTCCTTTGTTTAATCCAAAGTTGGCGCCTGCAAGGTTACCCCCTACCATCCAATTACCTTTCTGAATCTGAGCGTTTGCAGTTGCTGTTAAACCTGCTACAGCTAATATCCCTGTTAAAATAAGTTTTTTCATAATTTATTATTTTAATAATTAAATGTTTATTATTCACGAATTATAGAAAAAACAATAAATGTGCCAGAGTCTTAATTTTAGACAATTTTTCTAAATTAATGTTAATAATATCAATAAGATAGGATATGTGTATATAACTTTATTATTGAATATTTCATAATTAAATAATATAAAAGTTTAAGGGATGGAGGAAAAATTGCTAAAGTCTCAAAGAATTATTATTTCTGTTTTTATTACTCAGACAGAAAAAGTAGGGATGTTATTAATAATTTTATAAAATCTGCAGTTTTTTATTTTCATCTTTCTCTATTAATTAAATAAGTAAAAGAAGAATGGAGATAACAAGTCCTGCAATTGTAAACTTGATCCCACGTTTGAAAGCTTTTGTCTTCGGATTAAACATCCAGAAACTTGAGATCACAAAGAAGAAAAGGGCAACTCCGAAAAATACACTGAGTGGAGCTATGGCATCTTTAGATTGTGATTTGTGAAGAGAAACCATTTTATCCAACACAAAAGGCAGTTCCATTTTAGAATACTTAGCGATTCCTGTAGAAGAATCATAGGTTCCCTTTTTAAAATGAAGAACGGTACCTTCAGTCTTTTCTACTTCAAGGCCTTTCATCTTTAATTCCTTTTTCAGTTCTTTTTCAGATAGATTAGCAGATAAAGTCTTTTCATACTTTTTTTCGCTCTTTAGAAAATCTGTGTCTCTGTAGACCAGAATAATTCCACTTACAGCATACACAGCCATAATACCAGCCAGGAAATATCCCAGATAGCGGTGTGTAATTCTCATGAAACTTCTGGTGTCTTTAATCTTATCCATATCGTTTTTTTTGTTTTGTTTTTAAATTTCAAAAGTGGAAACTGCAAAAATGCAGCTTCCACTTTTAATAAAGAAGCAATTATATAGTTAATTCTACAGTTTGTATGTCAATGTAAAATAATAATTTCTTGGAGTAATCGGATTTACTGAATAATTCTCGTGAACATTATAGTTTACAACATCAAATAGGTTACCCACTCTTCCTTGGATTGAGAATTTTTGCCATTCATAACCAACTGATACAGAAACAGTAGTATAGTCCTTTAGATCAAACATTCTACTTACATTGTTTCTACTTGTATTTGTTGATTTTGAATCATTCCATCCAGCGATTCTGTCTCCGATATAATAGATTCCAGCTCCAACTTTTAACCCTTTTACATAGTTTGTGAATTTATAGAAAATGGAAGCATTCGCTGTTGTAGCAGGGGTTCGTACTAATCTTTGCTTTTCAACATATCCTTTTTCAGGAGTGTCAAGGTATACGGAATTGTTATAAGAAAAACCTCCGATGATAGATAAGTTTTCAGTAGGGTTTCCTGTAATATCTAATTCCACACCACGGCTTCTCATATTTCCTGCAAATTCTTTAAGATTGGTATCTGTTGAATTTACTGGTGCTCCATTTGTAGCAGAAGCGAACCAATATGTTTGATAATAATTATTGTACATAATCTGGTAAGCCGTCAAATTAACCGCTAAAGCATTATTCCAGAAATTCTTTTTAACACCAATTTCGTATTGATCAACGGTTGATGGTTTTATGCTTTGTCTTGATAAAGTAGTTAATTGATTTTGAACATCTTTATCAGGTTTATTGGTATTTACTGTACCAAATTGATCTGAAGTATATCCTGCATTGGAAGCAAAAGAATTCGTATAGGTTGCAAATACTGAAAGGTTTTCATTTGGAGCATAAACCAATCCTACTTTTGGAGAAAATGCATTGTCAGACGTTGAAGAATTGGCTACTTCAAATTTCTCGTTTGATCCAAAACGAGTAGTTAACGTTGGCATATTTTCTATATAAGACCATCTTAATCCGGCAATTACTTTTAGTTGCTTTGTTAAGCTGATAAAATCTTGTGCATAGATACCGATTCTTCTTGTATTGATTCTGGTTTTTGTACTAAGAGTAGAATTTGGCATACTCACATTTCCCCATGTTGAAGGATCGTCCAGATATAAAAGATTTGTTGGACCTGTAATATTATAAGCATAAGCATCTGCCTGGCTATAATCTGCATCTGCACCAATTAATACTTTATGGTTGATTTTTCCTGTATTGAATTCTCCATTGATGTTTACCTGGGCAGAAGTATAATTTTGTTCGTTGTAAGTCTTACCAAAAGGTCTTTTCCAGGATAATCTGTTGGGATCTACGTTTTTATCTTTCGTGTCATAGATCCATTGTACTCTTTCAGAAGAAAAATAATCTTTAGTGTAATTTTGGTAAGAAGCTGTAGCGTTTAAAGACCATCTTTCATTAAGCTGATGATTAAAAGTTACATTCGTAGAAGCTTGCTGTACATTTTGATACTGCCAGTCAGTTCCGAAGAAAACGTTTCTGGAAATACCGTCATTCAATCTATAACTTTGATCTTTTTCAGTAATAGATCCAAGCCCGAAATCCGGGGTGAAATTATTTTTAAGATAATCTGCCTCAACGATTAATTGGGATTTTTCACTTAAATTAAATAAAAATGAAGGATTGAAATAATATTTTTCAGATTGTACAATATCTCTGAAACTTTCAGCATACTCGTAAGTTCCGTTTACTCTGAAAGCAATATTTTTAGATAAAGGTCCGTAAACATCAACTGTTGGTTTATAAGAATTCCAGCTTCCTGCATTCATTCCTATGTTTCCTCCAAAATTGAATTTAGGCTTTTTAGTAATCATGTTGATAATACCTCCGGCAGCCGTATTTCCATAAAGCATAGCATTGGCTCCCTTTAGAACTTCTACTCTTTCCAGACCGCTTACTTCAGGGAAAACTCCGCTATTTATTCTTGACCCATTTTTGAAAATATTATCATTTCCTAAAATAAAACCACGTCCGCCAAAGCTGTCTTGAGAATTTCCTCTGGATGAAGTGATATACATCCCGTTTACATTCTGAAGAACATCACTCAATTGTTTTGCCTGCTGCTGTTCAATGATTTCGTGAGTCACGATTGCAATCGGCTGAGGGGTCTCCATTATCGTCAGGTTAGACTTTGTAGAAAGTGGCCTTGCCTGGTTTGGATTTCCTGTTTTATGAAGATTAATATCTTCGATTGTTTGAGTTCTGATGGTGTCTGCTTCAACGTTTTTAAGCTGTGAACTTGCTGAAATAGCGATAAATAGAAGACCTAAAGAAAGTAGTTGTCTTTTCATTTTATTTTTATGTAGAACAGTTTTAAATAAGGCGCAAATGTAAGTATTTGTTTAGAATGAATAAAAATTAATTTGTGATTTTCGTCATGTCTTTTAAAGGTGAAATATATGGATTGTTTCTATGCTTATTGTGGACTCATAATCCGAAGTTTTTTATGAATATATTTGTTAAAAAATTAAAATATGCAACTGGTAAAAGCTGGGCTTTGTGCCTTTGGAATGAGTGGGAAAGTATTTCACGCTCCTTTTTTAAAAGAACATCCGGGATTCTTCATTTCTGCTGTAGTAGAACGAAGCAAGGAAGAATCCAAAGAAAAGTATCCTGAAGCTACTATCTATAAGTCGGTGGAAGAAATGCTTCAAGATGCAGAGATCGAATTGGTAATTATTAATACTCCGGTTCAGACACATTATGAATATGCTAAAAAAGCTTTGGAAGCTGGAAAAAACATTGTTGTTGAAAAACCATTTACAGTAGATGTAGCAGAAGCAGAAGAGCTGGCAAAGCTGGCAGAAGAGAAAGGACTATTTTTAAGTGTATACCAAAACAGAAGATTTGATCGTGACTTCCAGCAGGTACAAAAAGTTTTAAATGAAGGAAAATTAGGAAACATTAAAGAAGCAGAGATCCGTTTTGACAGATTCCGTACTACACCTAGTGGAAAGCAGCATAAGGAAAATCCGGACCAGGTAGGTTCAGGTTCATTGCATGATCTCGGATCACATCTTGTAGATCAGGCAGTACAGTATTTCGGGTATCCTGAAAAACTTTTTGCTGATGTATTTTCTATGAAAGGGCCAGAGTTTGCAAACGATTATTTTGAAATTCTGTTATTCTATAAAAATGATCTGAGAGTACGGCTAAAATCTTCGGTTTTCACTAAAGAAGATCATTATGCTTATAAAATACATGGCGACAGAGGAAGTTTTCTGCAGGAAAGAACCGATAATCAAGAAACCGAATTGGTTGCAGGAGCCATTCCTGTCTATGGAAAAGAATGGATGCAGCCTCTGAAAGAAACAGACGGGATTGTAAACTATCTGAATGAAAACTCTGAAACAGAACGAATATTGACTTCAAGCGAAGCAGGAAATTATATGGATTATTACCAGCAAATCTATGAACATATTGTTTTCGGATATCCATTACCTTCACCCGGAAAAGAAGTAATTCAGAATATGAATATCATAGAGGCATCATTGAGAAGTGCACAAGAAGGAAAGGTAATTATGTTATAAACTATAGATGAGTGATGAATGAATTCAAAGCGTTTGAGAATAAAAGAATAGATAAGTACTCGTTCTGACTACTATTAATTTTGAACTTTAAATCTTAAATTTTGAACTCATTCATCCCTTATATTTTTACATGACTTCCTGAAGCTCAAGCCATCTCATTTCATGGTTTTCCAGTTTTTCAGAAATGGCTTCCAGTTCAGAAGAAAGTTTGGCAATCTTTTCATAATCAGTTTCGTTATTGAGTTGATCTAAAATTTTTGCACGCTGTTCTTCAAGTTCAGGCATTTCTTTTTCAATGGTTTCCAATTCTCTTTGTTCTTTAAAAGTTAATTTCCTTTTCGGAGTATTGGAGGATGACGTTTTTTCTATAGCTTCAACTGTTTCTTTTACCGGCTCAGGTTTTACAGCAGTATTTTTTTCTAAAGCTTCTTCACGGCTTCTCGCTTCACGGTATTCTGAGAAATTTCCTACAAAATCCCTGATTTTCCCATCTCCTTCAAAAGCAAGAACGTGATCTACGATTCTATCCATGAAATATCTGTCATGGGAAACGATGATTAAAGATCCCTGAAATTGTTGCAGGAAGTTTTCAAGAACGGTTAATGTAGGAAGATCCAGGTCATTCGTAGGTTCATCAAAAATCAAAAAGTTAGGATTCTGATATAAAATATACATCAGGTGAAGTCTTCTCTTTTCACCTCCTGATAATTTTGAAATAGGAGAGTATTGTGTTTGATCGTCAAATAAAAATAGCCTCAGGAACTGAGATGCAGAAAGACTTTTTCCATTGGCTAAAGGATAGAATTCAGCAATTTCCTTAATGAAGTCAATCACACGTTCATCCTCTTTGTAAGTAAGACCTTTCTGGGCAAAATATCCAAAAGAAATAGTTTCTCCCGTTTCAATTTCTCCTTTGTCAGCTTTTTCCAATCCCTGGATAATATTCAATAGTGTAGATTTTCCAGCTCCGTTTTTTCCAATGATCCCTACTTTCTCACCCCGTTGGAATTGGTAGTTGAAATCTTTTAATAGAACTTTATTTCCAAAGCTTTTATCAATATGCTTCAGTTCAAGAATTTTATTTCCTAAACGCTTCATTTCAAAATCCAGCTCCAAACCTTGTTTTCTGGTATCGGTTTTGGCAACTTTTTCGGTTTCGTAGAAAGAATCAATTCTGCTTTTAGATTTTGTAGTTCTTGCTTTAGGTTGTCTTCGCATCCATTCCAATTCCTTTCTGTAAAGATTATTGGCTTTATCAATGGTAGCGTTAAGATTATCCTCACGAATCATTTTATTTTCAAGATACGTTGCATATGAACCATTATGGAAATAAAGATTTTTGTCTTCCATTTCCCAGATAATATCACAAACGCTGTCCAGGAAATACCGGTCGTGAGTAACAAGCAACAACGTAATTTTTGCTTTGTTCAGATAATTTTCCAGCCATTCCACCATATCTACATCCAGGTGGTTGGTAGGTTCATCCATAATCAGGAGTGTATGTTTGTGTTCAGCCCTGGTTTCTGTCAATAGCTTAGCCAATGCAACACGTTTAATTTGTCCTCCGGAAAGAGTCCCCATTTTAGCATCAAGATCAGTGATCTTAAGCTGGGAAAGGATTTGCTTCATCTCGTTTTCAAGATCCCAGGCTTTATGGGCTTCCATATCACCCAGTGCCTTTTCAATAAAGTCATGATCTGTAGAATGTAGAGATTTGTGATAATTTTTCAAGGCAAGAATAGGCTCTGAGTCTAATGCCATCATGAATTCTTCAATGCTTAGATTGGAATCAAAATCAATTTCCTGGTCGAATAAAACAACCTGGATATCTTTATTAATAATCGCAGTACCACTGTCTGCAATTTCTTTACCCATTAAAATTTTCAGAAGGGTAGATTTTCCACTTCCATTTTTGGCAACAATGGCAATTTTGTCTCCTTCATTGATGTGAAAGGAAATGTTTTCAAACAAAACTTTGATGCCGTAAGATTTGGTAAGATTTTCTGCAGAAACGTAATTCATTGGGAATTAATAGTTTGATTTTAATTTTGAACTGAGCCGCAAAAATACGAAAATGTAATCATAAAACTTTCTGCAAGCCTCTTTATAAAAATGAATATTTATAATTTATTAATAAACTGTGTCCGTTGTCTCAGAAAATGATTTGGTAAATTTGATGAGAGTTGATACAATTTAAACTTTAAACCAATTATAAAAATAATTAAAGTCAAATGAAAAAAGTGATTGTTGACATGGATGGGGTGATGGCAGATGTATATCATCAGCTGATTCAATTTGAAAAAAGAGATACAGGGAGAGAAGTTGAACTTAATGGAATAGCAGGAAAACCTGAACTGGAAGCTTTTCCTAATGGAAAGCAACATGTAAATGAAGTAGGGTTTTTCAGAACATTGCCTGTAATGAAAGGAAGTAGGGAAGCAGTAGAATACCTGAATAACAAATATGAATTGTACATTGTTTCTGCAGGAATGGAATTTCCCAATAGCCTAAGAGAAAAATATGACTGGCTGGCTGAGCATTTTCCGTTCATTACATGGGAGCAGATTGTTCTGTGTGGCAGCAAAAAAGTAGTATCGGGAGATGTAATGATTGATGATTATCCAAAGAATTTAGATCACTTTTCAGGACAGCGACTGATCTTTACCCAACCTCATAATGAACTGATCGAAAATGAAACCTATAAAAGGGTGAATTCATGGGAAGAAATTATGGAGATTTTGTAAGGAGAAAGTAACAATTAGAAGTTTTTTAGAATTAATGCGCTAAAACATAAAATAATTAGAATAAATTTAACTAAAAGCGTATTAAATTTAATAATGCCTTATGAATATCGATGGTTGTAAAATAGATAAGTTTGCATCAAACTTTTAACATGAAAAAACTTAGCGTTTTATCCTTTATTCTAGCGGTTTCAGCCTTCAACGCACAGGTGATTTCCGGAACCATTATATCCAAAAATGAAAACCAGCCTGTTCCTTATGTGAAAATCGGGGTTGAAAAAAAGACTACTGGAACCATTTCAGATGGAAGAGGAAATTTTTCAATAGATCTTACGGGATTAGATCCGCAGCAAAAGGTGAAAATAGAAGTGCCGGGGTATGAGCTGTATGAGGAATCCGTGCAGAATTTTAAAACACATGATCTCCAGAAAATATTTCTAAATGAGAAAACCAAAACGATCAAAGAGATCGCCATTAAGCCTAAAAAACTAGTAGACAAAAACTGGGGGGTCACTACGAAAACCAAAAATGTTTTATATTTTGTTAATCCAGCGGGGAATAAAGCGGGCTTCCTGGGAGAAACTGCTTTGCAATTTAATACAAAGAAAAGATCTAAGATCAAGAATATTAATCTGAATATTGCTAAATATTCTTCCACAGAACCTGTTTTGATGCGTTATAGTATTTATAGTGAAAAAGATGGTTTCCCGGATAAAAATATTTTGGACGAAGAAATAACAGTGCAGCTTACTGAGGATATGATTAAAGACGGAACGTATACACTCGATGTGAATGACCATAATATTTGGGTGAAAGGCAAGTTCTTTGTAGGGATTAATTTTTTAAAAGAATTTAGCGGATACATTAAAATAAGTGCTGCATTGTTTAAGACAGGGTTCATCAGGGAGTTTTATGGAGATTGGAAAAAAATGACAATTGCTGCACCCGCCATTAATATTGATGTAAAAATGGATAAAAACGGAAAAGATACTAAAGATGATGATGGTGGTTATGCAGATGATGATGACGTCTCTCAGAGTTGGATGATTGATAATTCAAAAAATATAGAGGAAGCCAATCAGTCTATCTATGGTAAAAATGATCCTGCTGGAAAATACCTGAAACTGAAAGATACCGATCTTTATTATGAAGTGTATGGAGAAGGTGAACCTTTAGTATTGCTTCACGGAAACTCAGGGAGTATCAAAGATTTTTATCAGCAAATTCCTGTTCTGTCTAAACAATATAAAGTGATTGGAGTAGATACAAGAGGGCAGGGAAAAAGTAAAGATACCTCCAAAAGAGATTTTACCTATAAAGTGTTTGCCGATGATGTAAAAGCGTTGGCAGATGAGCTAAAACTAGATAAGATAAATATAGTTGGCTGGAGTGATGGTGGAAATACAGGACTTGAATTTGCCTTGAAATATCCAGAACGTCTTAATAAACTTGTAACCATCGGAGCTAATGCTTTTCCTGAAGGAGTGGAAGATAAACTTATCGAACGATTTACCAATCAGATGAAACAGTTGAATGAGATGGTACCTGAAGAAGCATTTGGAGAACGCAGGCTTTTAAAGATCATGCTTACGCAGCCTAATATCGGTAAAAATGATTTAAATAAAATAAAAAGCCCGGTATTGGTTATTGCCGGAGACAGAGATGTAATTAAACCAGAACATACTGTATTCATTTCTAAACAGATTCCTAATGCTGAGATGAAAATCTATAAAGAGACTACCCATATGGTTCCTTATGAAAAGCCGGATCAGCTTAATGCAGACATTCTGAGTTTTCTTGGGAAAAATAAATAGGAGGGAAGCGGGATGAGAGAGGCTGGAAGTTAATATAATGATACTTAATGTTATTTTTCAGAGGTCAAAAACTTCTATCTTCCTGCATCCATCTTCCTTACTCATCAATCCAATGTCAGTCTTTTCAGTGACCATGAATTACCATTGTAAATATCAAGATCTACCTTCGTATTAATTCCGTGGACAATTCCGTTTTCTGTAAATTGCCAGAAATCCCACTGATCATCAGGAGATGGAGTAGGAACATCATTGTAATTGGCTAGCCATAAGGGGTAATCTTTAAATTCGCCCTTCAGAAAATCTTTATAATAATGGTAGTAAGTGTAAATGATAGGCTTCTCACCATAGGTTTCTTCTATAATTTTACACCATACTTTCAGATCTTCCACTAATTTTTTATTCGTTTTCCGTTTCGGAATTTTTTCAATATCCAGAATAGGAGGAAGATCTCCACTTTCCAGTTTTACATTCGCTAAAAAATTATTCGCCTGAATCACCGGGTCTTCATCAGCCCTGTAAAAATGATAAGCACCCCGGATCAGGTTATGCTTTTTAGCCATTTCCCAAAACTCATCAAAATGTTTATCCGCACTTTTATTTCCCATAGTAGCACGCATTACCACAAATTCCAGAGGAATGGTTTTGTTACCGATGCTGAGGCTGTCCCATTTGATGTCTTCTTTGTTTTGATAATGGGAAACATCAAAACCGTAAGTTTTATCAAGATTATTGGCTAATATTCTTTGGATTCTTGAGCTTTCTCTTTCGCTGTTGTGAAGTTTTTTATGGATAAACTTATTAAAGTACAAGGCATAATAGTAGCTTACGGATTGCTTAAGGTAAAACCCGGTACCAATTAAAGCTATAATTAAGATGGCTAATATCACCCTTCGACGGAAAAAATAGCTGTTCCGTCTGTTCTTATGAATCTGTTTGGCAGTTTTTTTGGTGTACTTCTTTGGTGTCATAAAGTTTTGCAAAACTAACTTTTTTCACTGCTAAATGCTAAATAAAATCAGTAAATTTGTGTATTATGGAAACACGCGAAAAAATCATCATTATAGGAGGAGGATTTGCGGGGCTGCAGCTTGCAAAAACATTGAATAACAAGAACAAAAAGGTTATAGTTCTGGATCGGATGAACCATCATATGTTTCAGCCGCTTTTTTATCAGGTAGCCTCAGGAAGGATAGAACCTTCCAACATCTCTTTCCCTTTCAGAAAGATTTTTCAGCAATCCAGAAACACTCAGTTCCGGATGACGGATGTGAAGGAAATTGATACTGCCAACAATAAGGTCATTACAGATGAGGCAGAATTTACTTATGATAAACTTATCATTGCAACGGGATGTAAAACTAATTTTTTCGGTAATAAAGAACTTGAAGGAAAAGCTTTCGGAATGAAGAATACTCAGGAAGCAATCAGTATCAGGAATCACGTTCTGATGACCTTTGAAAAACTGATCATTGAAAAAAGTCGAAGCGATGATGGAAACTGGAATATCGTTATTGTAGGAAGCGGACCAACCGGTGTAGAGCTGGCAGGTGCTTTTGCGGAAATGAAAAAAGATATTCTTCCAAGAGATTACCCTTATATGAATTTCGATCATCTGAAGATCATTCTTGTAAGTTCTACAGAAAAACCACTTGCTGTAATGAGTAGTGAAGCGCAGGAGAAATCTGAAAAATATCTTAAAGACCTGGGAGTAACCTTTATGAGTGGAGAAGTGGTTACAGATTATGATGGGGATAAAGTACATTTGAAAAGTGGAAAAGAAATACCATCCAATAATGTAATCTGGGCTGCAGGAGTTACAGGAAATGTAATTGACGGTTTCCCTGAAGAAAACTTAGTAAGAAACAGATATATCGTTGACCGATACAACAAAATAAAAGGGTATGATAATGTGTATGCAATTGGTGATATTGCCTATATGGAAACTCCTAAATATCCACAGGGACATCCGCAGGTAGCCAACGTAGCTATTAATCAGGCCAAAAATTTAGGGAAAAACCTATTGAAGAAAAATGCAGAGGAATGGAAAGAATATGAATACGATGACAAAGGTTCTTTGGCAACCATAGGGAAGCATAGAGCTGTTGTTGACCTTCCTTTCATCAAATTTCAGGGATTTTTAGCGTGGTATTTCTGGATGTTTCTCCATTTAATGCTAATTTTGAGCGTTCGAAATAAGCTGGCCATATTTTTCAACTGGATGTGGAGCTACATCAACAAGGATTCTTCCTTAAGATTAATTATTATACCTACAAAGAAAAACGGAACATTACAATGAGAATTGATATCATAAGCGTACTTCCAGAATTGATGGAAAGTCCATTTAAAACCTCTATTTTAAAAAGAGCAATGGATAAAGGATTGGCAGAAGTACATTTTCATCATCTGAGAGACTGGGCAATCAATAAGCACAAACAAATTGATGATGAGCCTTACGGAGGTGGAGCAGGAATGGTCATGTTGGTAGAGCCGTTGGATAAATGTATCTCAGAACTTAAGTCTCAAAGAGAATATGATGAGGTAATTTATCTTACACCGGATGGAGTAACTCTAAACCAAAAAATAGCCAATTCTCTTTCTATAAAAGATAACCTGATCTTTCTTTGCGGACACTATAAAGGGATAGACCAAAGAGTGAGAGATCTACATGTTACCAAAGAAATATCGATTGGTGATTATGTCCTTACAGGAGGTGAACTTGCGGCATGTGTACTGGCTGATTCTATTATAAGATTACTGCCTGGAGTTTTAAATGATGAACAAAGTGCTTTAACAGATAGTTTTCAGGATGATCTTCTGTCACCACCAATCTACACTCGACCAGAAAGCTATAAAGGACTGGATGTTCCTAAGATTTTGTTAAGCGGGAATTTTAAAAAAATTGAAGAATGGCGTCATGATGAAGCAGTAAGGATTACCAAAGAAAAACGTCCTGATCTTCTTTAATATAGTGGTACAGGTCATTTAAACCCTGTTTTTTTTCATTTATTCTATTTTTCTATAGATTAAATGGAATAATATTTGTTATTATTGTAGAGGAAAAGAAAAATATTATCAACTTTAGTTTTTTGATTGAATTTTTGTTTTCATTATTTTAAATTTTATTTATTATTTTAATTCCGATATATTGAATGGAATAGTGGATTAATTGAAAATTTAATTCACTGTAAATAGTTTTATTGATTTTTTTTATTATATTTGAAATATTTCTTATAATAAATTGATTTACCAATGTTGTGGGTAGATCAATATAATTTGAAAAAAATAATAAATTTACGTTTAGAAAAAAAGAACATATTAATTAAAGTATAGAAATTCGTGTTGATGGAACTGTTCTCTTTTTATAATGTTGAAAATTTATTCTTACCAGATCCGAAACCTGTTCATAAATTAGATCCTACCATGTCAGGTTTAAGAAACTGGGATGAGAGAAGATATAAAAATAAACTTTTTAAAATCTCTCATGTATTTCAATTGATGAAGGAGGAAAATGGAGTACTGCCATTTATCATAGGATTATCAGAAGTTTCCGGAAGGAAAGTTTTAGAAGATCTTGTAGAAATGGAACCCTTTAATTCTGAATATGGAATTGTACACTACAATTCTATGGATGAAAGAAAAGTGGATGTGGCCATGTTATACAATAAAAATAAAGTAGAGGTTATAGATTCTGAAACCATTACTTTCTTTTTTGAAATAACTTATAAAAACACTGGAAATTACGACACAACCAGAGATGTACTTTTTTCAAAAATTAAATATAAAGGGGAAATTATTAATGTCTTTATCGCCCATCTTCCCTCTAAGCGCGAAAAAGATGTCAATAAGCCAAAAAGAGCTTTTATATTAAATGAGGTCCGGCAGCGGATTTTGAAAATTATTGATACTGATAAGGAACATGTCATATTGTGTGGTGATTTTAACGAAAACCCGGATGATGAAAATTTAGTGCAAATTCTCTATAACAATGAGCATGAGAAGGTTTTGATGAATCCTTTTCAGGAATTGTTTTCTACAAGAAATTATTCTACTTTTCATTATAAGTCTGGATTGTTGTACGATCAGATTATGATGTCGAGATCACTTCTCGACAATAAAACGCTGGCTTTTCAGGAAGCTCATGTGTTCAATTCTGAGAAAATTAGCAGCAGAACCAGAAATTTTGAAGGACGACCTTTCCGAACTTATGCCGGTACCCGGTATTTAGGCGGATACAGCGATCACTTCCCGGTTTTTGTAAAGTTTAAAAGCTTATCATAAAAAACATAAATAATAAAAAAGTAGAAAATGAAAAATTCGAGCAACACAAGTTATCATTTAGATTCCATCGACAAGGAAATTATTTACATGTTGATGGACAATGCTAAAACTTCTTTAGCGCACATTTCAAAGAACGTTGGGATCTCTACAACAGCGGTACATCAAAGAATTAAAAAGCTGGAACATGCAGGAGTTATTGAAAATTCAATTTCATTCCTTAATCCTAAAAAAATCGGATACAAGGTGATTTCTTATATCGGAGTGTTTTTGGATCAGCCAAGTCATTATCCTGAAGTGGTAAAATCTTTGCACGATATCAACGAAGTAGTAGAAGCTCACTATACAACCGGAAATTATACAATATTTCTGAAAGTTCTTTGTAAAGATAATGACCATTTGATGCAAATCCTTAGCAAACTCCAAAAATTAAAAGGAGTAACAAGAACAGAAACTTTTATATCTTTGGAACAAGGTATTTACAGACAATTGAAAGTATAACGATATGAACATAGCCCAATATTTGGATTCAACTTACTTGAAGACCCCGGAACAATCAGGTATTTCACATGAAGGAACCCTTCAGATTGATCAACAACTTGCTCAGGAAGCCATTGATAATGGTATTTTTGCAGTAATGATTCGTCCGGATTATGTAGCAGAGATTAAAAAATATATTCAGGAGAGAAATTCAAATGTTGCAGTAGGAACTGTAATAGGATTCCATGAAGGAACCTATTCGGTAGAAGAAAAGCTTGCAGAAGGGTTAAAAGCTATTGAAGATGGAGCTGATGAATTGGATTTTGTCATTAATTACGATGCCTATCTTCAGGGAAATATAGAGTTGGTAAAAGAAGAATTTGTGAAATGTACAAAGCTGGCTTTAGAACACCATAAAATTGTAAAATGGATCATTGAAATTGCCGCTTTAACTGATTTACAAATTGCAGATCTTACCAAAAATATTTCGAACTGGGCAGAAGAGAATTTCTTAGCTAGCGATTTACCTCATATTTTTGTTAAATCATCAACTGGGTTTTATCAAACTACAGATGGAAAGCCAAATGGAGCAACATTTGAAGGAATAAAAATTATGTTGGATAACGCTGGGAAACTTCCTGTAAAAGCAGCGGGTGGAGTAAGAACTCCTGAAGATGCTGAAAAAATGATTACTATGGGAGTGAAAAGAATTGGAACTTCATCAGCATTAGCATTAATTAAAAATGAAACTTCATCAGGCGGATACTAAGATGATATTCAATAACAATAAAAAACCATCAATTTAATTGATGGTTTTTATTTTTATACCTGAGCCTGATATTCTTCGTAGAATTGTTGGGTCTCTTTAATTAGAGCATTCATTTCTTCTAAGGTGAAAACTTCAAGGAATTTTTTTCTGAAGTCCTTAAAGTGAGGAATACCTCTGAAATAGTTACTATAATGTTGTCTCATTTCCACCAGTCCTAATCTTTCCCCCTTCCATTCTGCACTCCATTCAGCATGCTGGCGAACTGCTAATAATCGGTCTGAAATAGTAGGAGCAGGCAAACGCTCACCTGTTTTAAAGAAATGCTTGATCTCATTAAATATCCAAGGATATCCAATGGCTGCACGTCCGATCATGATTCCGTCGCAGGCATACTTCTGTTTGTATTCCAGCGCTTTTTCCGGGGAATCTATATCACCATTTCCAAAAATTGGAATTTCAATATTAGGATTTTGTTTGATTCTTGAAATATGTTCCCAATCTGCTTCCCCTTTGTACATTTGAGCACGGGTTCTTGCATGTATTGTAAGAGCTTTTATTCCTGTTTCCTGTAGACGTTCTGCTACTTCATCAATATTGATGCATGTGCTGTCCCATCCCAGACGGGTTTTAACCGTTACAGGAAGATGAGTGGAACTCACTACAGCTTTGGTAAGGCGAACCATAAGGTCAATATCTTTCAAAACTCCAGCTCCGGCACCTTTGCAAACTACTTTTTTTACCGGGCAACCAAAATTAATGTCTACCAAATCCGGATTCACTGTTTCAACAATTCTCGCAGACATGGCCATTGCTTCCTCGTCACCACCGAATATTTGTATCCCTACTGGTCTTTCATAATCGAAAATATCCAGTTTTTTACGGCTCTTGATCGCATCACGAATTAATCCTTCGGAAGAAATAAATTCCGAATACATTAAATCCGCACCGTGCATTTTACACAAACGTCTGAACGGAGGATCACTTACGTCTTCCATCGGAGCCAGTAAAAGTGGAAATTCCGGCAGTTCTATGTTGCCTATTTTTATCATGATGCAAATTTACGAAATTCTAAAAAAATGATTTTTATCTATTTAGAATGTTTTTACTGTTTTATCGTTTTTACAGTTTTTTATGCGTATTTATGAATTTGCGTTTAATATTTTGTTGTTTTATTTGATTGATTTTCAGTTAATTTTGTTTTTTGATGAAAATATTTTTATATATTTATTAATAAAATTAATAATATGAGAAAAATTTTACTTTGTTTACTAACAAGCATTGCAGCATCACATATTGATGCACAGATTAGTTTGTCTGCTACTTCAGGGACAGCAACAGGAACCTATACTACATTATTGAACGCATTTGAAGCGATTAATGCAGGAACACACCAAGGAGCAATAACAATTAATATTACAGCAAATGTAACAGAAACCGCAACTGCTGTTTTGAATGTAAGTGGAGGAGTATCCAATTATACTTCTGTTTTAATAAAACCAGCAGCTGGAGTTGATGCAACAATTTCAGGCTCAAATGCGACTGGAATTATTAAGATAAATGGAGGAGATAATGTAACAATTGACGGAAGTAATAACGGAACTTCTTCCAGAAACCTTACCATTACCAATACTTATACAGCCGTTACTGGAACTTCTCCTACTGTTATTATGGTTACCAGTACTACTACAGATGGAAGTGATAATTTTACTATTAAAAATACAAATGTAGCGGGGTCGTCCCCTTCTGGAACGGTTGGAGCTATTATTGTGGCAGGATCTACGTTAGCTGCTGCAGAGGTTCCAAATAATAATTTTACAGCGATTAATAACTCTTTTATAAGAGCTCAGAATGGTATTTTTATTATAGGCAATAATACTACAACAGATACAGGGCATGTTGTTAAGAACAATGTTTTCGGATCTACGGTAGTTGCTGATAAGATGTTGTTTAGAGGAATTGCAATACAGAATTCTCAAAATTTTGAAATCAGTGGAAATACTATTACAGGAGTAGTATTAGGGACAACCTCTAGTAGTCTTGCCACAGGTATTTTGATTGGTGCCAATATTATGAATGGTAAGGTATTCAACAATAAAATTTCAGATGTTAGAAGTACAAATACACTGGGCTATGGAGCTGCTGGTATTTATGTGAACTCAGCAAATGCTGCTTCCAATATTTTAATATATAATAATAGTATAAGTGGAGTAGCGGGATATGGTTATAATAGTGGAGGGGCAGCTGTTGATAATGGAAATGGTATTGCTATTAATAATGGCGGTGGTTTTAAGATTTACTACAATACTGTGGTAATGAATACAAGCCAAAATGTAGCAGGAAGGCCTGCCGCATTTAATGTTTCGTCTACAGTAACTGCGCCCGGTGCTATAGATTTGAGAAATAATATCTTTGTAAATTCACAAACACAGACAGGTGAGAAATATGTAATCTATTCTAATGCGGCTAATACTGTATTCTCTAATATTAATAATAACAATTATTATTCTTCAGGAAGTAATTTAGGATATATTGGAGGGGCAGCAAAAGCTACTCTGGCAGATATTCAAACTGGTTTTGGATCAAACACAAATTCTCTGAACCTCCTTCCTGTATTTGTATCTGGTACAGATTTCCATCTGTCTAATACTGGAAACAATGCCCTAGACAATAAAGGAACACCGGTTGCTGAAGTAACATTAGATGCTGATGGTAATACAAGAAATGCCACCACCCCTGATTTGGGAGCATTCGAATTTACAGCACAAATACTGGCGGTAAATGAGATAACTAAAAAGAAAATAAACTTTTATCCAAATCCTGTTGTTGATTATCTTACGATTAACAATGATGGAAAGATAAATGATGTTGAAATATACAATATTTCAGGGCAAAGGCTGATTGCCGAAGAAGTAAATACTGAAAAAGCATCAGTAGATATGAGAAAAGTGCCAGCTGGGGCTTATATCTTAAAAGTAAATACAGAAAAAGGATCAGAATCTATCAAGATTATCAAAAAATAGAATTAATATCTATATACAATAACCCCGACTTGTATCGGGGTTATTTTTTTATCAAATTTAGTATCATTTAGAAACTTGCTTTTACCTGCATACTTCCAATGTGAATTGTTCTTTCCCCAGAGTTTCTTCCTTCATAATTTAAGTTCAATTGGATAAATGAGTTGAGGGCTTGTTGAATGAATACACTCCATACCTGATTTTTTCCAGGTTTCAGACCATCAAGCATCTGATTTCCTACAATACTAAAGTTATTACCAGTAAAATTGTTATTGATGAAAGAGAAATTCCCACGGATGGAAGTTTTTCTGTATTCCCATTGAATGGTTCCTGTCATATCAAAGGCTTTTAATAATTCTTCACCATCAATTCTTTTCTTCTGACGGTATGCAGAAGAAAGCTCTGCCTGGAGAGCATCTGTAAATTTATAAGTAGCCTTTGGTTTGGTCTCGAAATTATTTAAACGATAATCTCTTGTTGCAAATAACTGTGAAGAGTTTTTGAGATCGTGAACAGAATTTTCCCAGTCTACCCTGAATTCTTTATTAAACCAGTATCCAATATTCAGAAAATGGGAAGTCTGTTGGCGTTCTTCGTTACTAAAATTAGCATTGATCAGGTTGTCATTTGTAATAAATCGATAGTTTCCGTTCCATCCGGATTTATCAGTCGGATTAAATTGTACAGAGGTTAAAAGGTTTTGATTTTTAAGAATCTGATCACTGTTTTTTTCAAAAGGATTCAATACCAAAACTTTATCTTTTTTATAGAATGAGTTTTGAGAATTTAATGAAATATTGAAGTTCCAACGCTTTAAGAAGGCATTTTCAGAGTTAAAGATAATAGCCGGATTTACAAATAAAGCCAATTGCAATTTGTTTTTATTGGATGGAATATATCGTACAGAATTAGTATACACCCTGATGTATTGGGCTAAGTCGGAATATTCAGCAATTTCAAATTCGTCAAGCTGCTGGATGCCATCACCGTTGTAGTCGGTCCATTTATAAACTCCCTGTCCATCTGTTACCTTAATATATTGAAACTCTCTTTGTGCTTCCTGTCCATTTCCTAATTCATAGAATGCCTGTAAACGCATCCCGTTTCTGAAAAGCTGTTGATTATAGAGTATATTACCCACTACAAAATCGTTGTTTCGGGATATATCTCCTTCTGCTCCTGAATAAAAGAATTTTCTATAATGAATTAAAGCATTCAGTGTGGTCCTTTCGGTTTTAATGATCTGACTTTCTGCCATGAAACCAAGAATATTGTTCATATTCTGAAGTCTGTTATCACGTACAGAGTCATTTTTTCTCATATATACTTTTGTCAATAATTTTGTCCGAGTACTGTCTCCGATTTTCTTTTGAACAAAGATTTCTTTCCAGCTAAAACTCGTGACATCCATAAGCTGAGTATCATTGTATTTCTTCTCATTATGCTCCATGCTTCCTCCTATGGCCCAGCTTCCTTTCTTTCCAGTAAATTCTGTTGATACTCCGCCACGGATAAATTTGGTATCCTGAAGCGTAGCATTGGTGGTCAGATAAGATAAATTCCCTTTGGTGAAGAAGCGTCCGGTGATCCATCCGAAATCTAGATCATTTTTAATCCCTTTATATGAGTCCTGCTCATTTAAATAATTGATACGATAATTTAAAGTAGATTTATTATTCCATTTGTTTAAAAAGCTGAAGATAAAACGATTCTGTGTCTTTTTATTAAATTCCTGTGCTAAGTTGAAGTCTCTGGAGAATTCAACGTCATTAATACGATCCAGGATATGGAATTGTTTATCTATATATTGATACTCAAAACTTGGAGTTCCTTTCCATGAGCTTTTTGTAAAGGTTTTATTCCCAAAAATACGGTATGCATACCCCATGTTCTGATCGGAATCTTTAGATGAAAATAGATTGACATCATAATTACTCAGAGAGATATCTGCGCCTATTTTTCCTTCGTTCAGTAAATATTCAGAATTAAGAGAGAAAACCTGAGATTTTTGTGGAGAAGGTAGCTTTCTTACTGCCCTGTAATCTCCTGCATTAGGGCCTACATATTCAAAAACACGTCCGTTATTAGTTGTTTTTGCTGTTTTATAATCTCCCTGGTTGGCTCCGAAATAGGTAAATGATACCTGGTAAAGGGTCTCATTGGGATCTGCAGAAAGTTCATAGAAGTTTCCGGCAGGATTTAAACGGTATAAAATTTTATTAACGTCATATTCAGTAACAACTCCCGATGGGGCATACATCAGATTAGGATCATTTCCTGCATTAGCTAAAATTTGTTCATCTTCTTTTGACAAACTTAGGGCAAGCGGAGCGTTTTTGTTATCATTTTCCATGAACCAGTTCAGTCCAACTTTGAATTTTTCTCTTTGATGCTCTAGCTTTCCAGTAAATAAATATCTTGAATAATTCCTGTTGGCGTAGTTATAAGAAATGGTGATGAAGTTCTGCTGGAAAATAGGACGGAAACTGGTAAAGGTAACCTCACCTGTATTATAGTTGATAACATAATCCTGATTTTCTCCACGTTTCATTAGGATACCATCAATAAATACCTGCTCAGAACCTGAGATCAAAGTAATGAACTGCTCTCCATTTTTCCCAGTCAAACGGTAAGGACCCTGGTTTCCTTCAACTCCCTGAAAACGGATTCTGTGAAATTCACTTCGCGCTACACCGGCAGAAATATCAACAAATGTTTTGTTTTCTTTCCCAAATTCCGTCTGAAACTGAATTCCCATGCTTCGTCTCTGATATTTGGCAAAATAATTTTTAGATTCTGCAAGATCAAGATGCCCGGCTCTCAAAATAGATTTATCCTTAATATTAAGCTGCATGTAGATTTTGTCAAACTCTTCTAAAGTTTGAGTGTATCCATCTGCTTGAATAGGTAAATTATGATCGGAGATACTGGCTAAAATGGTGACATCTTTAGAAAGCCGTCCGGAAATCTGAAGATCCATAGAACTTTGTACAGATTGTCCCTGATTATTACCAAATGTAATCCCCCGTATGATAGAACCCTTGGAATTAAGCTCACCTAAAAATCTTTTTTTATCATTTTTAGCCAATACAGCTTCATCCACAACAATCCTGTTATGAGTTCGTATAAAGTCTAAAGTGTCTTTCGCAAAAATATCCTGTTCCAGCTTCGCAGCAAGGATGCTATCCTTTTTAATGCTGTCTTCAGGAACGTTGGGATTTTTCCATGAAAATACCTGCGCATTTCCTGAAAATATGCCAAAGAAAAATACAACGAATAGGATAAAAGTATTCCGCAACTCTTGAAAAATAATTCGTAAAAATAATTAAAAAATGTTAATAGCAGAGGATCAACTATTATTAACAGAAAATTAATCCAAATATTGTTAAGTCCTTAAAATTAAGGGTAATTTAGTTATCGAAATTATAGATAATATAAAATTATAATCATGAAAAAACTTTATTCGTTATTGGCAACAGCAATGCTTGCCATTACTGCTTTTGGACAGACCACTCTTTTGTCAGAATCTTTTGGAACTACAGCAATATTACCAACTGGCTGGTCAAGTACTAATACAATCAATGGCTGGAAATCAAATAGCTCTAGTGCGTCAACAACTAAATATCCCGGAGCTTCAGGAGGAATGAATGTTGTATTCGTTGGCCAGGGGCCCAATAATATTACTCATACCTTAACATATTCTAATTTAGCAACAATTGGCTATACTAATATTTCCATCATATGGGGTGGGCTGGGAGCTGCTGCCTTTAATCAGGATATTGTTTTTCAATGGAGTACAGATGGGACTACATGGAATGATGTCGCTTATAGTTATAATAAAAAAGCTACTACCTGGTCTCTTATAAATAATGGAGTGCCTATTCAACTTCCCGCTGGAGCAGGAAATGCTGCCACTTTAAGTCTTAGATGGTTTTCAGTAACAAGCAATTCAGGAAACTATAGAATAGATGATATAAAAGTAGAAGGTATTTCGGGTTCACTAGCTACTTCAGAAATAATAAAGTCTAAAAATATATTTGTTAAAAATACTTTTGTAGAAAATGAAATTTACTTTGGAACAAAATCTGAGATTAAGATTTTTAATATAAGCGGAGAACTGGTAAAAACAGCCTCCGTTTTTGAAAATGAATCTGTGAATGTAGAAAATCTACAGAGTGGGATTTATCTTGTAACAGGAAATAGTAATGGTAAAGCCATTTCTGAGAAGATTATGAAAAAGTAATTTTAATTAATTGTTAAATATATACCGCTGTTTCAAATGAATAGGTGTTTTTTAGTATTTTTACCACATAAATTTTTAAAAAAAATTATTTTATGAAAAAGATCTTTACAATTTGTGGAATTGCTGTTGTTGCTTTTATGGCAAATGCTCAGCAAACAGTGGTTTTAACTGAGAATTTTGCTTCTTACACAGCAGGTGGAAATACAACTTCAACGGGTACTAATGCCCCTGATGCAACAGATGTTTACAGCGCATCAGGAACACCTGTAGCAAACTTTCCTACTGGAGCTAAAGTATACAGTGCAGGAGGTATGGCGAAATTAGGAACAAGTTCTGTTATCGGAACTATGACTTCAAAAACTCTGGATTTGTCAACTGATGGAGGAAATGTAGTAGTCACTTTTGATGTTAAGGGTTGGACAGGTACTCCAAGTACTATTGTTGTAAAAGTAACAAATTTGGCAAACCAAACCGTATCTTATGCTGCTGTAATGAGTGGTACTCCGGAATCAAAGACAGTAACGTTTACTGGTGGTCAGGCAAACTCAACAGTTACATTTGAAACTCCAACTACTTCTCTTAGAGCTTATTTAGATAATATCGTTATCAAAACAGTTGCTACAGGATCTCTAGCTGTTTCAGATACTAACAAAACGAAGACTGCAAGTTTCGTAAAAAATACTTTCGTAAAAAATAACGAAATTACTTTCGGAGCAGATGTGAAAGATGTGAAAGTTTACAATATGTTTGGGCAGATCGTAAAAGAAGCTTCTGTAAAAGAAAACGGAACTGTAAATGTTGCTGAGTTAACAAAAGGTAACTATATCGTAACGGGTACAGTAAATAAGGAAGCAGTATCTCAAAAAATCCTAAAAGACTAATTTATAGTTTTAGATTAAAAATAGAATCCGGCCATTTCGAAGAAATGGCCGGATTTTTTTATGCATATTTATTTAAAATTTGTTAGTAAGAATACAATAGATTTATGATAGAATTTTTGTAAATTTCCAATTAAATGGTGTTGTTTTTGATATTTTTATGATAACTCTATTCCTAAAATTATTGTAATGAAAAAAATCTTTACTATTGCTAGTCTAACTTTGATGACTGCTTTTATGAACGCCCAGATTGTGATCAATGAGATTTATGGAGGGAATGGTAATTCAGGAGCGGTTTTCAAAAATAACTATATCGTCCTGAAAAATATAGGAACTACACTGGCTTCTTTAACGGGGGCCAGCATTCAATACGCACCCGCAATTGGGGCTTTTACAGAATATCATACATTGCCAGATTTTACTTTGGGACCAGAAGAAACCTATCTGATCCAGGAAGCAGCAGTAGATGGAGGAGTAGAAGCGTTGCCAACACCTGATTTTATTGCGACAACCGTTACGAATTTTGATGGTACACCCAATAAATCTGTTGGGATAAGAATTTCAGGAGCATCCGGAAAGTTAGTATTGGCAGGAAATATTGTACAGGTGATGAGCCCGGTTTCTTCCAATGTTTTAGATTTTGTAGGGTATGGTGCCAATGCAGACCAGTTTAAAGGTGATGGGCCGGCTCCTTCTCCTACAGCTTCAACTTCAATCAGAAGGACTTTAGAGAGTAACAACGATAATATGGCAGATTTTTCTGCGGAAGGAGCGGCAAGAGCAGGCTTTGTTCAGAATCCATTTGTTAAGGATGGTAATGTGCTTTTCGGAATGCAGATCAAAGATGTAAAGGTATACGATACCTTCAGACAGGTTGTAAAAAAATCTCCAACGAAATTTGCTCAGAATATAGACATTACAGAACTTCCTAAAGGAACTTATTTTATAACAGGAACAGTGAACAACGCTCCCGTTTCACAAAAAATTATAAAAGATTAGTTTTTCAATATTTTTTGATAGGAACAGCTTAGTGATAAGCTGTTTCTTTTTTAATACCAACCTCTTCTTGCTGCATTAATGACAGCTCCCAGATTAAGAACTAGCGTATATCTTATACGTTTAGCATAATCTTTAAATCCGGGTTCAAATCCCAATGAAGATTGTATCGGAAAGTAAATTTCCAGGAAATCCGGAATGATTCTTACCTTAACTCCACTGTCCCAGATAAACTTTGTAGGGAAATTTTTGTTTTTATATATTCCGGCATCGGCATACACATGGAATATTTTCCATATACTTGAATCTATATTCACAGAAGTGATCCACTGATTAACTGTTCCCGGAAGAAATGATTTAAATCCGCCATCAGCAAGGATAAACTGTTGTGAAAGAAGACCGCTGCTCGCACTCTCTCCTAAAAGATTGTAAGAGAAGGTATAGTTTGATACTCTTGAAATTCCATAGTTGAATAAATCATTACGCGTGTCATTTCTGAGGAAATATCCGGCAAATAAACGGACACTCAGCTTTTGTCTTGGAGCAAATTCCCATCTGTAGAATCCTTCAGCAGTAATCTTATTGAAATCTTCCATACCTTGTGCACTTAGACTGAAGCTTTTCTCATGGATCATCTGGCTATCACTGTAGCTATATCCTAATCCCCAAAGGTTATATTTTTTATAATCGTCATTGGCAATCATAGCAGGACTAAGATCTCTTTCAAAATAATTATAAGAAGCCCCAACACTTCTGCTTACTGTACTTCTTGGGTTTTTTCTAAAGTTGAGCGTTGAAAATACGGACCCCTTTGTGTATGCTAAGTTATAATCATAATGGAAATAAGATCCCGAAGCTCCAAATGTAATACTTCTAAACATGCTTTCAGCTGGCAGGAAGGAGTAAGATATTCCTCCTGAACCGGTTAGTTTTCCTGTTCCGGTACTGTATGTTGGAGTAAATGAATAGAGAAATTTCTGGTCAAAAAATGACTGGTTTTTAAAGTTAGCCCCTAACAAAAATTTATCATAAGTATTATTGAATCGAACTCTCGGACTTACATAGATTTCGTTATATTCAGGATTCGGGATATCCTTTATGAGTTTAAACTTAATCTTTTTTGTATTTAAAAACAATCCTTTGGCATATAGAAAATTATCCCGATAGCTGGCCTCTGGGAAAATGTAATCATTATTTAAGGTGACTTTATAAATATTATCTGATGCAGGAAGAGAAATCTCTTTTAATCTCTCATTTTCTTCTGTTTCTATCCAATAAGATTTTCTTTCGCCAGCCTTGGTTTCGGTTTCAAGCTTTACAGGAATAGATGCATCTGTATTTTTTGCAATTTTAATATGTAAAGAATCATTCTCTTTTTTAATATGTTTCAGCTTAAAGTTAACCCTGTTCTTCTGTTTAAAGAAACTTTCAAGGTAATGGGCCGATTTTTCTTTATCTGATAGCTCTTTCAGAAAATCATCCGGATTAATCTTATTTCCTGAATTTTTTGAAAGATAATCTTTTACAAGAGCATTGAAAGTCTCATCACCCATTTTATCAGCAGAATAATTGAACAGGCTTCCTGTCTCAAAACTACTAATAGCCATATCATTAAAGTTACTTAGACTTGTAAAATCCTCATCAATTTTCTGATCCAGATTCTGGAGCATGATATATTGGTAAGACAATCCATAACGGTCCAGAAGTTTTACCTTAGATGCATGGAATAATTTTAGAGGTTTGATACCAAAAATTTTGGCTTCTGGTAGCATCCCTAAAAGCTTGGTATCTTTATAGAATTTTTTCAGATACTGGATTTCAAGATAGGATTTTAGACCATTTTTGAACCAATGGTCTTCTTGTTTATCAGCAATGACCTTTTCATCTAGAACTTTTTTGGTAATGATTCCAAAGTAATCAAGATCAGTTTTTTCAGCATCTGTAAATAAAGGGAATCTGAACTTCCAGAAAGTAATATCATTATTCCCAAAGAAATCTTCTTTTGCTCTGAACTTATCTGAAATAAATATGCTTTTTGGGAGAGACCCTATTTTTTCCTTGAGAAATTTTAAATGAAGGGGCAAGTAAAACTCCAGATTTTGTTTCTCATCAGGTTTGATATTATAGCCAAATTTTATTTCGGTATCTGTACCATCAATATTGGTTTTTATGATAGGGTATATATTGGGAGAAACTAAAAATTCAGGATCTGAATTCAGGTATCCCTGAAAAGAATTCATTTGAATCTGTGGCAGATTACTTTCTATGAAACTGTTCACAGGAATATCAAAATTGACGGTCCAGAAAGTATTGAAACTTACCGGTTCTTCAATATCATGATATTTTCTTTCAGAAATATTGTCCGGATCAAAATGATCCGGAACAATAAAGAAATATTTTAAGGCAGTATTCTGACCGGATGTTCCATATTCCGTAAACTTCTTATCGGGAAGCTGCAAACGGTAGTGTAACTGCAAGGTGATATGTTCACCTGGTTTTAATGCCTGTTTAAGAGGAAGAAAAAGATTTTCATCTGAAATTGTATTGACGGGTATTTCTTGGTTTCCTGAATCTTTAATATTAAGTTCAAGAAGTTTTCCCAGTTCATGGTCTTTTGCAAAATGCAAATCGTTATTTCGGTCTTCCAGTTTTCTGTAGACTAAGGATGTTCCGCGTTTGTTATAAGCAGAAATCCAGTTCAGAAGTTTTATAGTCTGCAGGTCTTTTTCAGAATGATTGTAATAAACAATCTCCTGATTCACCTCAAGGGTTTTCCTGTCAGGAGAAAGTTTTGCTCCAATGTATATACTGTCTTTTTGTGCAGAAACGTGTATAACTCCACAAAACAAAATAAGGCAAATGCTGATCTTTTTCAAATATCCGTGATAAAGCTCAAATATAGCTTATTTTGTATATACTTTATAGGATTTTAGTTCTGAATTGCTTTTTTTTCCAAAGAATTAATATAGGCATTCCAACCTTCATTTTTATAAGTAACTGCTGCTGCTTCCGGGTCTTCAGATTTATAGATTCCTCTTCCTACAATAATGAAATCTGTGTGCAGGGTTTTGAAAACATGTTCCGGAGTATTGTACTGTTGGCCTTTTCCATCTCCAGAATCTGCAAGATTTACACCTGGAGTGAATAGCAATAGGTCTTCAGGGATTTTATTCTGAGAAACTCCTCCAATTACATTAGGATGAGATAACGCTACTTTTAATGCTTCTTCACGATAGCTAGTTGTTGTTAAAGCTCCTTTTGAAGACATTCCAACGATGGCTACCACTCCTACATTTTTAAAGCAGTCTAAAGATTCAAAACCACCAATAACCTGGGATGTTACAAAATCTGCCCAATCTGTAATTTTGAAAACTCCGCTTGTAAATTGTAATTCTTGTGTATTTCCAATGTCTGCAAATTTTCTGTCTTCCATCAATAAGAACTGATGTTTTGAAGCGATTGCTTTTAAAGGAGTGATCGTTTTTTCATATTCAAAATCAGAAATAATATCGATGTGTGTCTTTAAAGCAATAATATGAGGTCCAACTTTTTCTGCAAAATCTAATAACTCCTGAGTGGTTGTAACATCTGCAGAAGCAATTAGGTTAGACTTTTTTGTCAATGCTGTTTCCAATAATTTTTTTGAAACAGAATGTTGGGTACTGCTTAGTTTTTGTTCATAAGAAGTTCTGGTTTCTTCTTCAAACTGAATGTGGTTACCCTGTAAAAAGTCCTGAATTCTCTTCACTTCTTCGTCAGATAATTCCCCAGTCTCCTGAAGAATCTCGCACACTTCAGAAATATTGAAAAGAGTATGTACCCTGTATCCTTTACTTTCTAACAGTTGTTTTCCCCCTTGCTCTCTGTCGAGTACCACTACAATGTCAGCAACTTTAAGGTCTTCCTGTTCCACTTCAGCAATAGTTTCTACCAAAGATTTTCCGGAAGTAATGACATCTTCTACTAAAAGACAGTTCTGTCCTTTCTGATAAATTCCTTCGATCAGTTTCTTAGTACCGTAGCTTTTTGCTTCTTTTCTTTTAATGATTAATGGAATATAGCTTTCCAGTGACATAGCTGTAGCCATAGGAAGAGCAGCATATGGAACTCCACAAATTAAATCGAAATTATCTAATGGAAGCATTTCCAATAAATAATTAGCAAGATTTTTTAAGATTTTAGGATCCGAAGCTAAAGGTCTTAAGTCTACATAAAAAGGGCTTTCGATACCACTTTTCAAGGTAAATCTTCCAAATTTAATGATGCCTAGCTTGTAGCACTCCAAAAAGAATTCTTTTTTACTTTCCATTATTTTTTATTAGATGTTGCAAATTTAAGGATTTGAAATAAGGCTTAAAAATTTATCGCCAATTGATTAATAAAAAACCATTCTGCAAAAACAGAATGGTTTTAAAAATATAAATAAACTATTATTTTACGATCTCGGCATCAATCATTTGAGTGCCATTATATTTTTGTTCAGCTTCCCAAAGTAAAAATTTGTCAACTTCTTTAATGAGTTTGGGGATGGTAAGTGACAACACTGCCAAATCGTCCATAACCCCAAGCACTGGGATAGCAAATTCAGGAAGGAGGTCAATAGGAGAGATGACATATAAAATTCCCAATAGAGGAAGAATAATGTCAATGGATTTCATAGGATAGCTTCCTTTTCTCCACATTTTTACCATTCTGAAAATATCAGGGATCTTTTTTACAAAGCCCTTGTGATTGATAGCTTCTTTTGCAAGATTTAATTTTGAATATTTCATTTTGTGTTTGGATTTAAACAAATTTTTCAATGGTATAAATTTCACAAATCCTGTACCAACAAATTATAAAATTTAGTTAAAAAATTATTTGATGATATTATCAATAAACTGATGCACAGTTTCTGAGTCCCAGTCTTTTGTGGCATCTTCCTTAATAAGAATTCTGCCGGTTTTATCCAGAAGAAAAGTTGTAGGAAAAACTTTAGGAAGGATCTTTTCAGATATCGGGCTTTGTGCAATATACACAGGTACCGTATAATTATTTTCCTTTAGAAATTTTCTAACATCTTCTTCTTTATCATTCATGGCGATAAGTACAAAATCTACATTATCTTTTCTTGTATCATATAATTTCTGAATAGATGGCCATTCTTTTCTGCACGGTGGGCACCATGTTCCCCAGAAGTTAAGGAAAACAGCTTTGTTCTTAAAATTTTTAAGGTTAGTGCTGGGTGCATTGATCCCTTTAAGATCTACGTCATAATCTTCTTCATTGATGTGTACTGCATTTTCAATGGTAGCGATAGGGAAGAACTGATTTTTCAGAAAATCCTTCACTCCCGGTACAAATGCTATAATACCAATGATGATAATTATGACAATAAAAATAATCCCTTTTTTCATATTCTGTTTTTTTACAAGAGATCTAAGATTTCCTGAACAGCATCTTTACCTCTGTTTTTTGCATAATAGACTTGAAGGTCGTTATAGAAAGTATCCTTTGGATAGCCCTCCGGATCAGCTTTATATTTCATCAATAGCTCATATCCATATTTTGGACGGGGGCCCCATGAATTTTTCACATTGAAATCTTTATCAAGAATTAATACCTTAGGGATAGACTCTGTGCCATTGGTTAAAAACTGGTTGATTAAATTCTTATCACTGTCTCTTAAAAAAACTCTGATCTCATTATGACCTTCAAAGAATTTAAAAAGTGCCGGAACTGTTGCACTGGCATCGCCACACCAAGCTTCAGAAATGATTAAAATCTTTCCGTCAAAATTCTTAGACTCTAATTCTTTTCTTTGATCTTCATCCGGAACATACTTTTTAATTGTTCTGTCCATTCTCTGAAGCCCAAGCTCATAGTATTGTTTATATTCAATTTCCTGTTGATTGGCAGGCTTGTCTAATCTTTGTTGTGCAATTTGAAGGTATTCTTCAAAAGAAATTCCCTGGTCCCAGTAATTTTTCATTACCAAAAATATTTATATTAAAAATTATTGATGTTTCTCGTTTTATTAATCAAAAATAAGTCTGCCAAAATAAATGCAGCAAGGCCTTCCACTACAGGAACAGCTCTAGGTACAACACATGGGTCGTGGCGTCCTTTTCCTTCTACAATCACAGGATTTCCTTCCTTATCAATACTATCCTGAGGTCTTAAAATAGTAGCTACAGGTTTGAATGCCACACGGAAATAAATGTCCATTCCATTGGAAATTCCTCCCTGGATTCCTCCTGACAGATTAGATTTTGTAGTAAAATCAGTATTGAATTGATCATTGTGCTCTTTTCCAGTCATTTTTGCCCCACAGAAACCACTCCCATATTCAAAACCCTTGCAGGCATTGATATTCAGCATTGCTTTTGCCAGTTCAGCCTGGAGTTTTGAAAATATAGGTTCACCAATTCCTACAGGAACATTTTTGATCACGCAGGTAATGGTTCCTCCAATTGTATTTCCTTCTTTTTTAATTTCTTTGATTCTGGCAATCATCTTTTCTGCCGTTTCAGCGTCCGGACAACGTACATCATTGCTTTCCGTTTGAGAAAAGTCAAGAGCCTGGTATGGTTTTTCGCAGAAAATATCGCCTACAGAAGAAACATAAGCATTGATCTCAATCTCTGGCAAAAGTTGCTTGGCCAAAGCTCCTGCAACTACCCAGTTCATGGTTTCTCTGGCAGAAGATTTTCCACCACCACGGTGATCCCTGAAACCAAATTTTTGATCGTATGTAAAATCTGCATGACTCGGACGATATGCTCCAGCAATATGGTCATAATCCTTTGATTTCTGATTTTCGTTTTCAATGATAAAACCGATGGGTGTACCTGTTGTTTTTCCATCAAAGATCCCAGAAAGAAATTTAACGGTGTCACTTTCCTTTCTTTGGGTAACAATAGCAGACTGGCCTGGCTTTCTTCGGTTCAGTTCATATTGAACTTTATCGAGATCTACCGCTAAACCTGCCGGAAAATTATTGATGATACCGCCATAAGCCACTCCGTGACTTTCTCCAAATGTTGTAAGACTAAGAAGATTACCTAATGTGTTGAACATAATACAAAATTACCTTTTTTTCTTCAGATAATAAAGTTTCAGCATTTGTTCTATTTATAAATATTTTCGATAGTATTAATAACTGCTTTTGCTTCTTTTTCCTCTTTGTAACTCATTCTTTTCCAGATGAATCCTTTACCTATGTTATTTTCATCAATAGGCTGAGGGAAAATTCCTGCTTTTACATCGTCAAAAATAAAACTCTCGGAGATAGAGGGAAGAGGGGTTTCAAAGTTGTAAGGATAGCTTTTGGAAACATTAAACTTTAAGTTCCCAACCTTAAAACGATTGAATTGATGATATTCATAAACTGATGGCTGAAAAAGCTGTTTCTTATGAAATCCAACCATGAAATTCCCCAGTTGAAAACTTGGAATATAATGTTGAATAATACTGGGAAAAGATAATAATGAAATAAAAAATAAACTGAGCATAGAAAAAGTAGCAATGGATTTTCTTTTATTTACATATTCATGAAATAAAATAAAAAATAAAACAAAAAATACATCCATGAAAAATCTGTATTGGGCTGAAAAGACTAGTATAAGTGCGCTTTTTATCAACACGGAAATAAAGATCAAGGTGATGAGTTTCTTTTTCTTTACCCAAGCAAATACCAAAAAAATAAATAAGCTTAATATAAAAAGAATATTGATTTTTGATTTGATACCCTTCAGGAAGAACCAGTTTTTTATATGATCTAATGTGGAAAACTTTTGGATTTCTTCATACGAATACTGCATGTCATAAGTTTTCAGAATCGCATATTGTGAAGAGGTTTTCAATATCTCAGGATTGGGTTTCCAAATGAAACCAAAATCTCCTATAGATACCGGGAATACAGGATATCCAAATGTCCAGATATTTTTAATAAAGAATAACAATAAAATGAGACCTCCGAATAACAGCTTTTTTAAATCTGATTTAAAAATAAAAATATTATAAAGAAGAACCAGTATTGGCAGCCAAATCATGGTTGGCTTTATAGCAAAAACAAAGACAGAAAAGGCAAAAAGAAGACTGGTATTTCTATTTCCGGATATAACTTCATTTAAAATAATTAAAGAAAAGACAATAACAGGAAGGTCAGGGCTGGGTGACTGTGAAAAGAGTAATAATATAGGAATGAAACATAGCTGAATCCAGTTTTTTCTTTCAAATATATAAATGGTATAAATTACCAGTAAAATCGAATTAATTCTCAGAAAAGGATCTGAAAAATTTGAGAAACCGGCCTGAAAAATATGCCAGATTGACATTTGTCCTAAAGTAAGATCCAGATTGGAAATTCCCTTGATAAGCCCATATTCTGTCAACCATTTAATAGAGGGAATATAATATCCGAAATGATCTAATATATAAGGGTAGTAGGCTCCGGTAAATATTATAATAAAGGAAATGAATGTTATTAAAAAGAGATCTTTTTTTAGAAATATATAAAATTCCTGATAAAGTCTTTCTTTAAAAAAGTAGAGTAGACCTAATAAGACCGTAAACATTTCTACATAAATATTTAAGGGAACAAAAAAAGAAATGAAAGTCCAAACAAGACTTATCCCCATGATTCCCGAAAGTATTTTTCCGGAGATTCCCTGAAATAAAATTCCAAAGAATTTTTCCATTATTTTTCCAAGTCCCGATAAGACCGGAACGAGAAAAATAGTGGAAAACAGAATCAATATCATAAAAAAAGATTGCCTAAAAATAAGCAATCTTTATATGTTATGATGAAAAAAATTATCTTCTTGGTTGTACTCTTCCGTCTTTTCTGTCTTGCGATCTACCGATAGTATATCCGGTAGCCCCACCTACCACACCTCCGATTACAGCACCAAGACCTCTGTTTTTCTTAGCAATGATTGCTCCTGCAGCTGCACCACCTACAGTACCAATAATAGTACCTTTAGCAGCTTTACTCATTCCTTTTTTCTGAGTAGTTCCCTGTGAAGCATTGTTTCCATTGTCCGCATATCCACCGTTATTTCCGCCCCCTGAATTAGAATTTCTGTCACGGTATACTGTTCTGGTTTCTCTTATAACTTTAGGCTTTGAATTATTTTCAGCAATAGCTTTCGCTTTTTTGGTTTCAGAGATACTGTCTGCTTTTTTCTGAGCTTCATATACCAGCTTTTCTTTTTCAATAGCTAGTTTTTGTCGTTCTATTTCAAGCTGCCTTGACTGGAATTCAAGCTTCTGTTCTTCCAGTGATTTATCAGCAGTTCTGTCATCTTTCTTGCAGGCCGTTAGTAAGAAAACGGATAAAAAACCTGCTAATACTATCTTTTTCATAACTCAAATTTTAATAAGCTTAAGCCTAAACGGCTCTAATTTTAGTTTTATTTTCAATTATGAAGCCAAAATTCAGTTAAAGAATGTTAAAGTTGATATTGAAAGGATTAAACTAATTCTATATCCTATTAAATTTTACAGTCATAAAGCAGATTTTAGAAACATAAGCATGATGTTTGTGAATAAAATGACAGTTTTTCAAAATTTGAAAATTAATGTTCTAAACGAGATTCATCATAGTTTCCTGCTCAACGGGGAATCTTTATTGGAAGAAATTTGTAAGATATAGTTAATCCATAATTTTTGTTGAATTAATTTATGATGCCTATTTTTGAGAAACTAAATTACTTTCAATATGAAAAAATCAATTTTTACAGTAACAGCTGTAGTAGGATTGCTAGCTGTTGCTACTTCGTTTTCTTCCACTGATGTTGTGGAAGTACCATCTAAAGTTTGTACAGAAGTATCTGTTAAGGATGCTAAGACAAAGACATATCCGGTTCGTTATGGATTGATATCTCAAAGCGGGACAAAAATGCTTTCAGGTTCAGGATTTGATTTGGGAGGTTTCGTTGCTAAAAATACAGCTACAGGAGATGAGTATTTCACTGGTCAGTACAATAATCGTGCGCTTCCACAGTATTCCGAGGAAGATCTTCCGGAAGGAACTTATGAATTCTCGGGCATCCAGGGCCAAGGAGGCTGGGTAGGTTATGGAACGGTAATTGCAACGGTATCGGATGAAAATATAGATGATGACGGATACATTACAATATATGTTCCGATCACATGGGAAGAATAACTTTGTGAAAGACAAAATATTTATCTACATTTACCAAATCCTCGAATGAGGATTTTTTAATCAATATGTATTAATTAATACTGTTGAATATATGAGAACTCCTTAATGGGAGGAATATATAAACAGTTTACACGATATTCTGTTTGGATTTTTCTGAATAGATTTTTTTCATCATTTGTGTTTTTTAGGCCTCCGCATGGAGGCCTTTTCTTTTTTGAAGTGTTTATGATTGAACTCATGTATTTTTAGAGATAGATGAAATATCTTTGAGAAAACTTCTTTTATTCCATAGTAACTAAGTTGCTTGTTCGGAAAACATTTAAATGTAGCATAGAGAAGCGGAAATTATGCTATATCTGTAAAAGAATAATTAGTTTAAAAGTTTTATGACTGTACTCATAAAACGGATAAAAAGTAAAATCTATTTTTGAATAAGAATTAAAAAAAATAATTTTTATTTCTGATATAAAATTTTTTTTTCATCATTTGTGTTTTTTGAAGCCTCCGTTTGGAGGCTTTTTTTGATAACGAGAGTTTATATATGCTTCTTTGTTTATTAAAGGATGATCCCATACGATAAATGTATGATCATTGAACCTTTTAACAGAGTTTGTATTATTTTATATTCTCTTATTTCAATCTTGCTTAACACTGTCTGATATTGTTTTCATTGTTTTTGTGAAATGATATTAAATTTGAATGTTATGCTAAATAAGAGAATAAATTGTGACAAGTTGTAGTTTTTTGTGCCCTCTTTACCGACATATTGTATTTCTGAAAATTTTCTTCTTTACTTAATTTTTTATTTTAAAGTTTTTTTTAATTATTGATTTGTTAATCATTTTTGAGTTTGAGGGTGATTTGTTATGTTTAGTGGAGTTATTATTTGTATATATTTATATTTCAATATGTTTTGGATGTTTATTTTTTAATTTAATTTTCTCTGTTTATGAATAAAATTTTATTTTTTTTTCAAAAAAAGTAATTCTTGGCACGATTTTTCAATATACCAATGCAACTCATGTTTAATTTGAGTTTTCATGGTTATTAGTTTTTATCCTCGGAATTTCCGAGGATTTTTTTTGTATATGCATTACTCGTAAAGATAGGGTTGATGTTGGATTATCTTTGAGAAAATAATTTTCTATCCATCATTCTTTTTTTGTGTTGTAAAATAAGCTCCTCCTATGTGGAAGAGTTTGTTTTATTTTGAAGACTTTGAAATTTTTACTGTAATTTTTAAAACTTAATTCATTTAGTAAACAAGAGTGGAATCACCAAGTTGGTTCTTTCTAATTTTATAGATAAAACTGCATAAAAAAACCTCTAAATTTTATTTAGAGGTTTTAAAGAGGTACCTAGCGGATTCGAACCGCTGTAGATGGTGTTGCAGACCACTGCCTAGCCGCTCGGCCAAAGTACCATGTTTTACCATTTTTGAGGTGTGCAAATATAGCTAAATTTCTATATAAACCAAAGTTTTTATGCAATTTCTTTCTCTCCTAGACTGTCAATTTCGCTTTTGGCTTGAATTTCAGACATATAATTTTTCAGATTAATTACTCGTGTATCACTCCAGCTGTCGTGCCATCCATTTATCCCAAGAAATGATAGTCCATCAAAAGGAACAATCCTGGAAAGAGTTCTGTACGTAATTTGTTGGGTAGTTGGTTTTGTACCATCTGTACTGATTACTTTGGTTCCTGTAATATACTTTGAGACGGTTTTCCCATCAAAGTAGTTTTCCATCAGAAAATAATAAAGACAATAGTTGAAATTTCCAATAAAGAAACTCCATAAAATGCTTCCATTACTATAGAAGTAGAAAAACTCAATTGAAGTTATTTTATAAAGAAAATTGCAGATAATAGAGAGGAGGTAATTGATAATATATATGATGATAACATCTATGAAATTATTGGCAAGCCTAATCCATAATGAGGCCTTATTGTATTCAACAATATTTAAAATTCTTTTCATGGTCGGTTATTAGTTTTTTTTGAGATGAATTTTATCTTTTAAAATCCGTTTACAAGTAGTTTTAAGGTAGCATTAGTATCAATAACAGCTGTAATTCCTGTACTGTTGAGAAGGATTTTGCTTGGTTTCAGGTTAAATACCTTTCCGGTCATCTTTAATCCTTTATAATATTCTTTGTTGAAAGCATCTTCAATACTTTTTCTGGATGTCTCTTCTAATTCCTGAGTTGGTATGCCGTATTCTTCTTCAATCATTTTCACAATTTTCCCCTGAAAGAGAAGAGAAGCCGTTTTTTGAAGTATATTCATTGTTTTAAGCTTGAACTTCGTATCAGATAAAACAATTTTTCTTTTAGTTTCATCATATACAGGAATTCCTGAAACTATAGCAGTTCCTTTGATATAGCCATCTGTCTGTGCTTCAATAACAATTCTGTTATCAACACCGTAAACTCTGATGTCTGTCACTTTTACTTTGGAATCTCTGATGTCAAATTCTTTATTTAAAAATGTTTTTCTGGCCATATTACTGGCTTCCGTAAAAGGAATATTGGCTGTAGTCTGTAACACGAATTTATCTGCAACAGTTGGAGCAAAATTAAAATTACTTGCTGAAGTTACAGGAGGTGAGGCTGCAGGTTTATTTCCGGTAAAAGTTTCCGAAAAAATATCAATTCCAAGGGTTGCATTGATCTGATTTCCATAAAATTTTAAAGGAGTGATAGTAACGCCCACCGGGCTTACCTTCAGCCAGGTATTGTATTCTTCTGAAATATTGAATGGCTGAGCAAACGTATTCCAGGCCATAACAGCATATTGCTGGAAATTTAGTTGAGTAGCCATCTGCTGGTCAATGGTTTTACAGAATTTTTCCTGTTGTTCTCTTAGGCTTTTCTCGACAATAGGGGTGATCGGAATTTGTATTCTTCCATAATCCAGTACAGGTTTCGTTACCCATCGGAAGCCGTTGGGCTGAGTATTGGTGGTAATTGTCCAGTTGTTTTTAAATGTAACGGTTGTATTAAAGGACATTACGGTTTCAAAAGTAGTATTCTGATAAGAATAAACGCCCAGAGTTCCAATCCCTTTCTCGGCCCATATTTTTAAAGGAACTTCAATGAGAAGATTTTGGCTGGTTCCTCCAACTAGACGAATAGGTCTGGTTTTCCAAACTTTTACTTTAAATTGGTCGTTATTGTTGTCTGTATAAGAATCATCCTGGTAAATGAGATCTTTTACAGAGGCGTTTACCATATTGCTAAGCTCTGAAAGTGGGATTGTCACCGGCATGGTAATGCTGGATTTAATCTTTGGAAAGTTATAACTGGCCAATTGATTATCAACACCTGTCTGGCCGAAAGCATTGATGAATGCTGCTAGAAATAATATTTTAATAAATTTCAATTTTGTATTTTTTTAATGAAATAAAAATAAGGATTTTAATTTTCCGGTTTAAAACTTTTTTCCAGTTCAATACTTGCACCTTTCATTTCACCCTTCATGGGTGGTGCTGTTTTGGTAAGTTTAAGCTTGATATAGTCGATTTGTGGAAAACGGTCATGTATTTTTATAATAATTCTTCCTGCAACATTTTCCAGCAGCTTAGATTTAATTTTCATTTCCTGATGAAGAATATCATTGATATCTGCATAGCTTATGGTATCATTCAGGTCATCAGATTCTGCTGCCTTCCACAAATCGGTATGAAGTTCTGCATTTAAAATATAATAGGTGCCAATAATATTTTCCTCAGGTAATACCCCGTGGTAGGCATATATTTTTACATCTTCAAGATATATCTTACTCATTGCTTAATTTTTATTAAGCAAAAATCGCTTTAATTCTTCAAAATCTGAATTTATTTCTACAGTTTTTTTCTCCTTTTTCATTAAGTCATTTAAGCTTTGAGGAATTTGAATTTTTGTGTGAATAGCATTTTCTACTGCATCAGGAAATTTCACTGGATGTGCTGTTCCTAGAATGAATCCCTTTTTACCTGGATTTTCATTAATATATTCATCGAGAGAAGCAAATGCCACTGCACTGTGAGGATCGAGAATATAATGATACCTGTTGTAAACTTCCCTAATCGTTTGTATAGTCACTTTATCGTCCACGGAATACCCGGAAATCTTATTTTTCAAAAGATCAAATTCATTATTGAAAAGTTCGAGAATTCTAATAAAATTGCTGGGATCTCCTACATCCATAGCATTGGATAAAGTAGCTACAGCTTTTTTAGGATTGTAATTTTTAGTTTTTAAATATTCAGGAATTATATCATTAGCATTGCAGGCTGCAATAAAATGTTCTGCAGGGAGTCCTCGAAGATGGGCTAAAATTCCAGCACATAAATTACCGAAATTTCCACTTGGAACACAGATGACCGGAGCTTCTTTACTTTCTTTCGATTGCCATTGCTTTAGAGCCAACAGATAATAGATCTGCTGTGGAAGCCATCTGGCAACATTGATAGAATTGGCAGATGTAAGAAATAATTGATTATTGATTTCTTTATTGGAGAAGGCTTGCTTTACCAAACTTTGGCAATCATCAAAGCTGCCATCAACTTCTAATGCGTAAATATTTTTTCCTAATGCAGTAAGTTGCTTTTCCTGAACTGGGCTTACTCTGTTTTTTGGATAAAGAATAACAACATCAATACCTGGAAGATCATAGAATCCATGGGCAACAGCTCCACCAGTATCTCCGGAAGTAGCTACTAAAACAGTAACTTTTTTCTGTTGATTTTCTAAAAAATAAGAGAGACATCTGCTCATAAATCCGGCCCCAATATCTTTAAATGCGAGAGTAGGGCCATGAAAAAGTTCCAGAATCGAAATCTCATCACTTATTTTTTTCAAAGGAATTTCAAAACTAATAGTTTCAGCAACAATTTTCTTAAGAATTTCTGAAGGAATTTCCTCTCCAATAAAATCTTTCATACATTGATAAGCGATCTCCTCATCAGAATATTGGTGAAGATTTTGAATGAATTCTTCTTCGAAGTAAGGAATGTTTTCGGGAAAGAATAATCCTTTATCTTTTCCCTGTCCTTTTATGGTTGCAGTTCTGAAATCAACATTTTCTTCCCTGCCTTTTAAATTATAATACTTCATCTGCTTTTAATCTAATTTTTGTTCTTCAATAATTTCTATTCCCATTGGGTTAATTTTTGAGACATAGACGAAATTATCTATATTGATCTCATCATATATGGTTTTCATCATGTCAGCAATATTTTCAGCTGTTTGTCTATTTTCTGCCAGCATGAAAATAGAAGGTCCTGATCCTGAAATTCCGCCTCCCAGAGCCCCAAGCTCAAGACTTTTTGATTTAATTTCATCAAATTTTGGAATTAAAATGCTTCGTACAGGTTCTATAATGACATCGTTGAGGCTTCTTCCAATCAGTGCAAAATCATTTTTCTGAATACCGGCAACAAGCCCTGCAATATTCGCCCATTGTTCAACGGCACTTTTTAAAGTGATATTTTTCTTTAAAATCTGTCTTGAATCAGATGTTTTGACTTCAACCTGAGGATGTACAGCCGTAACAAATAAATCGGGCGTATTTAATGGAATAATATCAATAGGATCTGTAGATTTCACCAAAGTAATTCCTCCATAGATGCAGGGAGCAATATTGTCTGCATGCCGCACACCGGAAGCGAGTTCTTCTCCGAACATAGCAAAATGTATCATTTCGTCCTTTGATAGAATGTTTCCTAATACGATATTAGCTCCCATAGCAGCTCCGGCAGCACTAGCTGCACTGGAACCTAGGCCGCTTCCCGGTTTTATATGTTTATGAATAATAACTTCAAAGCCATTCTTTAAGTTGAAGTGCTCCTGAATTTTTAAAAGTACAACTCCGGCAACATTTTTATCTGGCTTTTCAGGGAGTCCAAAAGAATCTTTGTGTTTGATGATAATTTCTGGAGTTTCCAATAAGCGGATTTCCATTTCATCATAAGGTTCATTAACAGCCATTCCCAGTATATCAAATCCACATACCAGATTGGCAACAGTAGCAGGAATTTTTAAATTTACTTTTTTCATATTTTTTGTTTTTAAACTGAACGGATGATGTCTGCGAAAATACCACTGGCAGTGACCTCAGCTCCTGCACCGGCTCCTTTGATGACCAATGGCTGTTCGGAGTATCTTAAGGTTTTAAAGATGACAATATTATCCTTTCCATAAAGATGAAACAGATCGCTTCCCGGAGCCACATGCTGTAATCCTACCTTAGCTTTCCCCTCTTTAAATTCTGCAGTATACTTCAATATTTTTCCTTCTTTTTGAGCATCGTCAAATAGAGATTTAAAATGACTTTCATATTCTGTAAGTTTTTCATAAAAATGATCTACACTGCCTTCCATACAAGCTGCAGGTAGAAATCCTATATTTTCAATTTCGTCAAACTGAAGTGGATATCCGGCTTCTCTGGCAAGGATCAAAATCTTTCTTGCCACATCTGTTCCGGAAAGGTCCAGCCTTGGATCTGGTTCTGTATAACCTTCTTTTTGTGCCTGAGCGACTACTTCGGAAAATGTTCTTTTTCCGTCATAGTTATTGAATACAAAGTTTAATGTTCCGCTGAGTACAGCTTCAATAGAAGTTATTTTATCACCACTTTTAATAAGATCATTAATGGTTCCTATTACTGGAAGTCCGGCTCCTACATTGGTTTCAAAGTGAAAGTTACAGTTGTGGTTTCTTGCGGTATTCTTTAAGGTTACATATGTTTTAAAAGCTGATGAAGCAGCAATTTTATTACAGGCTACAATATTGATACTCCTTTTCAAGAGGTCTTCATATACTTCGGGAATTTCAGAACTTGCAGTGATATCAACAAAGACAGAGTTTCTTACATTACGGGCTATGATTTCTTCGGCAAATTTTTGAGCTGATGCTTCAATACCTGATTCATTCCAGTTGATATATTCTTCCTCGGAAAGACCTTTGTCTGCAAAGATCATTTTTCGGCTGTTAGATAAACCTGCAATTCTTAAATTGATAAAGTGGTTTTCTCTCAGATATTGATTTTGGTTATAGATCTGCTGGATAAGCTTGGTCCCTACATTTCCTGTTCCGCAGATATAAAGATGGATTTGTTTTATTGCTGATTCGAAAAATTCTTCATGAAGAACATTTACTGCTTTTCTGGTATCTTTTTCAGCAATAACAACGCTGATGTTTCTTTCTGATGAGCCTTGGGCAATGGTTCTGATATTGATTCCATTATTGCCAAGACATCCAAACATTTTAGCACTTACACCACTTCTGCTTTTCATGTTTTCTCCTACCAATGCTACTATGGAAAGGCCAGTTTCAATAGTAACAGGAGTAACTCTTTTTAAATTGATATCATCTGCAAAAGATGCATTAATTGTATTTTCAGCGGTTAACCTATCCTTTTCGTGAATAGCTATGGTAATGGAATGTTCCGAAGATCCCTGTGTAATTAGTATAACATTTATTTTTTCCTGACTCAGACACTGAAAAAGTTTTGCAGAAATTCCTGGAATTCCTATCATTCCGCTGCCTTCCAACGTTAGAAGGGCAATATGACTCAGATTTGAGATTCCTACTGCTACCTCATGTTTCTCATTTTCCGAAATTTCCAGATTATGGGATACTAATGTTCCCTGCGCTTCCGGATCAAAGGTGTTTTTAATTTTAAGCGTAATATTTTTTACCATCACAGGTTGAATAGATGGTGGATAAATAACTTTTGCTCCAAAATGAGAAAGCTCCATAGCTTCATGATAGGAGATTTCTGCGATGGGTTTTGCATAAGAAGCCAAGCGAGGGTCTGCAGTCATCATACCGCTTACATCTGTCCATATCTGAAGTTCCTCGGCCTGAATAGCAGCAGCAATTATAGCAGCCGTATAATCTGAACCACCACGTCCTAATGTTGTTGTATGGCCTTTTTCGTCACTGGCTATAAAACCAGGACCTATCAGGATACGATTCTGATGCTTGTTGATATAATTTTTGATATTGCTTTCACTGGCGCTGAAATTTACTTTCGCATGAGTGAAAGTGCTATCGGTTTTGATAAGTTCTGAAACATTCATCCATAAACAATCCAGTTCCTGATGCTGAAGCCTTGCCGCAATAATACTGGATGACAGGAATTCTCCATAGGAGGCAATTTTATCCTTGATTCTTGGAGTAAGCTCTCCAAGAACAAAAATTCCGGCGTATAGATCTTCCAGATCGTTGAAGTGTTTTTTAACAAAGCTTAGTAAAGAACTTTGCTCTAAAACAGGAATAAGTTCCTTGACTAGGGTCATATGTTTTTCTTCCGCATTTTTAAGCAGTTGCAAATAATCTTCATTTTTAACAGCTGCATATTCTGCGGCGTTAATAAGAAGATCTGTTACCCCATGAAGTGCTGATACAATGACTACAATATTGTCTTTTGAAGATTCCTTTTTGATAATGTTTTCCACTAACAGGATATTCTGAGAATTGGCGACTGATGTTCCGCCGAATTTTAAGATTTTCATCTATTATTTATTTAAGATTAGAAAAGTGAGAGGGCTACTCTTTGAAAAAAGAGTACAGGTACCGGAAATAATATGTGAAAATTTACCCCTTTATGGGGTAGTTGTTGTAGTTGTGAATGTAGAAACAGTAGATACTCCTGAAATAGGTGACTTCAGGATAGAAATATCAGATATGTTTCTTGAAAAATTCATTATAACTAAACAAATGTACAAATTATTTTGGAACGGCAAAGTTTTAACATAATATATTTTAAATCCTTTTATGGAGAAATATTTGGTGCAATTAATTAAAAATCTTACATTTATCTAATTAACTATAATGGAAATCCAATGAAAAATTCAAAAAAAATTAAAAGAGAACATTTAAAATCAATTAATGGTGGTGGAATAGGGAATTGTTATGAAAATTGTCCTGAAGGACCTTATGGTCCTAATGAAGCTAAATCATGCGGAGACTTTTATGGGCTGCCGGAGTGCTGTAAAAAAAGAGTACTGGTAAGTATGGACTGTTTTGACCGTTATTAATATTTTTCAAAATATAAGAGCATTGTTGTATAACAGTGCTCTTTATCTATAATCTTAAAATTAAAATACTATGAAAACTTTGAAAAAATTAACAAGAGAACAAAAGAAAGGGATCAGCGGCGGTGCAACGCAAATCCAAATTGAAGCATGCGGTAGTGAGCAACTTGTATGTTTTATGGGAGGAGGCAGATGGGGATGTTGGCTGAAGCCCGGTGGAAAATGTTATGCTCCAATGCTGTAGTTTGAATCAAATTGAAACCATTCAAAATCTTTATTGGATGAACAAGCTTTCAAGACAACATCTTAAGACTATTAAAGGTGCGAATGCATCTATTTGTAATGGATGCCCTAGCCATATTATGTATGGACCGGGCTCAGAACATGGTGGAACATGTGAGAATTATTTTGCGTTACCTGATTATTGCAAAAGCAAGAATTGTGTAGGAGTAAGTATTTACTGTTTTGAGGAAGGGTCGTATAAATAATTATTAATAAGAGATAAGAATATTAATTAATAACAAATTTAAACATGCGAAAATTACCACGAACAAAGCTTAAGGATATTAACGGTAAAGGAAGAAGTTGTGACTTCTGTCCTACCTCCGGAAATTATGGAGATGGTCCTGAGTATACTAATGGCTGTATGGCTTTTTGGGCATTATCTCCTACTTGTAGAAATTGCGTTGATGTAAGTGCCGATTGCTATGGACCAGATTATTCTGATTATTACGGCCACTAAATAATCATTCTATTTAATAACATCAAAAATTAAGATTACTATGAAAAATTTTAAAAAATTAAACAGAAAAGAATTAGGAGGTGTAAATGGTGCCATTGGATCAAACTGCAACAGATGTCCACAGCATACAACGTATGGAACAGGGCCAAATGATGCTCCATGCAGTGCTTATCAGGCACTTCCTACTTATTGCAAAGCCTGCGTAATTGTAAGTATGGAGTGTATGGATGGAGGGGTGTCTTAATAAATAGGACTCATCAAAAATAAAAAAGCACTGTGAAAACAGTGCTTTTTATATTTACTTTATGCTTTTCGAAAGATCAAGCATCGCCTCAATGGGCTTCAATGCTTTTAATCTTAATTCTTCGTCAATAAGAATCTCAGGAAGTTCATATTTCATACATAAATACAATTTTTCCATGGTGTTACGTTTCATGTAGAAACATTCTGAACAGTTACAGCTTTCATCAAAAACCAATGCCGGAATCAATTCCTTGTGTGGTGCACGTTTTCTCATTTCGTGAAGGATTCCTTCTTCTGTTGCGATGATGAATTTCTGACAATCGTCTTTTTCTACAAAGTTCAATAGGGCAGAAGTGGAGCCAATGAAGTGCGCTAATTTTAAAACAGCTTCTTCACTTTCCGGGTGTGCAATCATTTTTGCATCAGGATTGTCTGCAAGTTGTTTTGCAATTCTTTCCATTGAAAATGCTTCATGTACTATGCAGCTTCCATCCCAAAGAATCATATCACGACCTGTCTTTTTAGATAGGTATCTTCCTAGGTTTTTGTCCGGTGCAAAAATAATAGGTCTGTCTTTTGGAAGTGCTTCAATAACGGTTTCAGCATTTGAACTTGTTACGATAATATCACTTTCAGCCTTAGTTTCTGCATTACAGTTAATGTATGTTGCAATTAAAGCATCTGGATGCTGTTCACGCATTTTTCTTAATCCTTCTCCTGAACATCCGTCTGCTAATGAGCATCCAGCCATCGTATCCGGAAGAACTACTTTTTTAGTTGGATTAAGGATTTTTGCAGCTTCAGCCATGAAATGTACTCCGCAGAATACAATCATATCAGCGTTGGTTTCTTTTGCCTGTCTTGCCAATTGCAGAGAATCTCCAAGGAAATCAGCAATATCCTGAATTTCTCCCGGTTGGTAATAATGGGCAAGAATTACAGCATTTTTTTCTTCCTTAAGTTTCAGAATAGCTTTTACCAGTTCTTCTCCCTGAGGAATCGCTATATCTTTTATATCCAGGAATCCTTTTACGGGAATCGCAGACTTAGCTTTTTCTAATGTTTCGGTACTCATATCAACCTCAATGTTTTTTATTATCAGAAGTTAGAGGTTAGAAATTAGAAGTTAGATTTTGATGAAAGTAGATTACTTTCATCTTCTGACCTCCATCTTCCAGCCATTAATTATTGATAAAACTTTTTATTAAACTTTCTATTTCTTTTTTAGCTTCATCAAGATCGGAATTAATAACAATCCTGTCAAATTCGTTGGCATAGGACATTTCTTCTTCAGCCTTTTCCACACGTGTTTTGATGGTTTCTGCATCATCCGTATTTCTTGAAATCAATCTTCGTTCCAGTTCTTCAATGGATGGGGGTTCTATAAAGATAGACAACGCCTTTTCTCCAAAATATTTTTTCAGGGAAATTCCTCCTTTTACGTCTACATCAAAAATAACAACTTTTCCCAGATTCCAGATCTTTTCTACTTCAGATTTTAAAGTTCCGTAATATTTATCAGTGTATACTTCTTCATATTCTACAAAGGCATCTTCTGAAATTTTTTGTCTGAATTCGTCAGGTGACAAAAAATGATAGTCTACCGCATGTACTTCACTTCCTCTTGGTTGTCTTGTAGTGCATGAGATTGAAAATTCCAATTCAGGGAACATTTCAAGGGAGTGCTTTACCAATGTAGTTTTTCCGCTACCAGATGGTGCTGAAAATATAATTACTTTATCCATATTTTTGAGTTTCGAGCTCCGGGGCTAAAGTTTTGGGTCACTTATCTTTCAATAATAATTGTGACCGCATATCTTACAACCTCGTTACTACAATACGTTTAACGTTTGCTCTTTAATTTTCTCCAAATCATCTTTCATCATCACTACTAATTTCTGGATTTCGGCATGATTGGCTTTGGAACCTAAAGTATTGATTTCTCTTCCGATTTCCTGAGAAATAAAGCCCAGTTTTTTACCGTTGAAAGATTCATTGTCCATTACTTCTTTATAATATTTCAAATGTTGGGTAAGTCTTACCTTTTCTTCTGAAATATCCAATTTTTCTGTGAAATAAGCCATTTCTTGGTAGAAACGGGTTTCATCCACATTTTCGAATTCTTTCAGCGTCTTTTGGTAACGTTCTTTTACACTCACAATTCTTTCTTCTTCAAAAGGAATCACTTCGCCCAGATACTTTTCAATATTTTGAATATTTCTGTTAAGCTCTTCATGTAAAATGCTGCCTTCCGTTTTTCTGAATTCTTCAAATCGGTCGACGGCAGCATTTACGATTTTTGATAATGCTTCCCATTCACCTTCTGTAAGTTCATCAGGTCTTGAAGTGATAGCATCCGGAAGTCTTACTGCCATTTTCAGGTATTCAAAATTAGGACCATCAGATGCAATATTTTTAAGTTCATTGATGTAAGAATCAATTAAACCTTTATTAATTTTTACATCATTAGATTCTTCAAGATTTTCAAGATTGACATAGCAGTCAACTTTTCCACGGATAATTCTATCGTTAAGAATTTTTCTGATCTCAAATTCTTTTTCTTTGTAACGTAAAGGAATTTTGATATTTAAATCAAAGCTCTTGCTGTTCAGTGATTTAATATCTATTGTTATTTTTTTTCCTTCAAAAACACCTTCGGCTCTACCGAAGCCAGTCATTGATAAAATCATAGTTTTTTATTGTTCTACAAAGATAAACATTTAAATTAGCACAGTGAAATCTGTAAAAGATTCTATTTTACAGATAAAATAATGAATGTGCACTGATGAAAAATCTGATTTCTGTAGTAGGACCCACCGGAATAGGGAAGACAAAACTGGCAATTGATCTGGCAAAACATTTCAATACCGAAATTGTTTCTTGTGATTCCCGGCAGTTTTTCAAGGAAATGAAAATAGGAACAGCAGCACCATCTGAAGAAGAATTGGCTGAAGCCCCTCATCATTTTATCGGCAATCTTTCCGTTGAAGAATACTATTCAATTGGTCAATACGAAGAAGATGCCCTGAAAAAACTCACTGAACTTTTTCAAAAACATAACACCGTCATTCTTGTAGGGGGAAGTATGATGTATGAAAAAGCTGTGATTGAAGGGTTGAATGATCTGCCTGAAGCCAATGTTGAAAATCAGGAAAAGCTTCAGAAACTTATGGAAGAGGAAGGTGTTGAAAAACTTCAGGAAATTTTAAAAGAATTAGATTCCGAATATTTTGAAGTAGTCGATATTCACAATCACCGAAGACTTTTACGTGCTATTGATGTGATTTGGCAAACCGGTAAAAAATATTCTGAACAGATTGCTGTTTCTCAGGATTCCAGAGATTTTAACGTTATCAGAATTGGAATTGAAGCGCCAAGAGAAGAATTGTATGATAGAATCAACCGTAGAGTGGATATTATGATGGAAAAGGGTCTTTTGGATGAGGTAAAAGGTTTGGAGAAATTCAAAGGACTGACTGCTTTGAATACGGTTGGTTATACTGAATTATTCAAATATTTAGATGAAGAATGGGATCTTGAATTTGCCGTTTCTGAAATTAAAAAGAATAGCCGCAGATATGCCAAGCGCCAATTGACATGGTATAGAAAGGCTGATGATATTCATTATTTGCAGTTGGGATATTCTCAGCGGGATTATGAGGATTTGATTCTTTGGATTACTGAGCAGTTTCAGAAATAAATTTTTGAACTATTAATATTATAAGAGGGTAGAGGAGCTTGGCTTTAAGGAATACTGTTCTTAAAATCTATTGATTCGCATTGATGAAATTTAATTTCTTTAGTCATTTAAAAATTGAAATAGACATTGAGATTCCTCGGAATGACAAAGACTATATGTATTGTTTGTCATTCTGACGAAGGAAGAATCTTGTATATTGTTTCAGAGATTCCTCACTCCACGTTGTTCCGTTCAGAATGACAGTGTATAATTAGATGTCCTGGGGATCATTTAAAGCATAGAGTTTATGTTGATTTACTATAATTTAACAATAAAAAAATGCGGTCCATAAAAAACCGCATCTCAAACAATATAATTTAATTTACTACTTCCAACCGCCGCCTAGTGCTCTGTATAAATCTACAATGCTGCTTAATCTTTGTCTTTTAATGGAAGCCAGATTCAACTCTGCCTGAAGAGAATTTCCCTGTGCGGTAATCACTTCAAGATAATTGGTTGAACCTCCTCTGTAAAGAAGTTGTGCACTTTTAATTCCATCTTTCAGTGTGGTAGATTGTTCAGCTGCTTTTTGTTCCTGAATTTTTAAATTCTCATTAGAAACCAAAGCGTCAGAAACTTCACCCACTGCATTTAATACGGATTGGCGGAATGCCAATACATTTTTCTCTCTTTGAATTTTAGCGACTTCAAAATCAGTTTTCAATTGTCTTTTTTGGAAAATAGGCTGTGTAATTCCCCCTAAAACAGATCCAAATAATGAGGCCGGAATTTGAAACCAATTATCAAATTTAAATGAATTGACTCCTCCGTTAGCAGTAATCTTTAATGCAGGATACATATTGGCCTGAGCAATTCCCACCATAGCATTAGACTCTAATAAAACCAATTCCTGCTGACGCACATCCGGTCTACGGCTTACCATAGCTGCTGGAAGTCCTGCCATGATATTTTGAGGCAGTGAAGTGTCAGACATTTCAATCGTTCTGTTGACTTTATTAGGTGTTTCACCTACCAGAATGCTTAATGCATTTTCCTGAATGGCAATATTCTGTTCCAATTGGGAAATTAAAAGTTCAATGGCTTGTTTCTGAGCTGTAGCTTGCTGAACTCCTAAAGAGGTTGTATCACCACTTTCCCACATTTTTTGTGTAATTAATAGAGTATTACTGGTTAACTCCAGATTGGATTTGGCAATTGCCAGCTGTTTATCCAGCATCAGAAGATTGTAATATCCCTGGGCAATAGCGGCTACCACTTGAGTTTGAATAGCCTTTGAACCTTCATACGTCTGCAGATATTGCATTCTGGAAACTTCCTGTTGGTTTTTGATTTTCCCCCAGATATCAGCTTCCCATGAAAGATTGAATGCTGCATTATAATCTTCAACATGATTTTGCCCTAAAAATAAATTCAAGCTCTGTCCGTTCATGCTGTTCTTGGATGGCTTTGAAATTTGTGCAGCCACCCCAAATCCAACATCCGGATATTGCATGTATTTTGCCTGTTTCAGTTTTTCCTGTGAAGAAGCTACTTGTTTTAGGGCAATTTGAAGGTCATAATTATTTTTAATTCCTTTTTCAATCAGACCTTGTAAAATAGGGTCATTGAAAAATTGTTTCCATTCCAGATTGGCAATACTTGCTGTATCAGCAGTGGCTGTGTACTGGAATTTTTCCGGTAGCGGAAGGTCCGGCTCCGTGTATGCCAGTTTTGACACACACGAAACAGATCCTAAAGCTATGGCGAATGTTATTATAATATTTTTTAGTCTTTTCATAGTTTTTGTTTAATAGACTTAATAGAGTACAAAACTTTGAGATAGTTTATTTCCCACAGATTGCACAGATTTACACTCATGTTTGTAGATAAGAAAATCGAAGATTTTCTAAACTTATGTGTACTTCTAACATTCAAGATTTTAATTTTAAAATATCTTAAGAGTTTGAAATATTTTGTGACTTTTGTGGTTTATAAATTCAATTTTTTGTTACTATTTAATTAATGAGGAGTTGCCAGAAGTTCTTCTTCCATTTGCTTTTTCAGAAGTCTCTTCTTCTTTCTGCTTGGCATTTTTTCATGCAGATATTGGAAGACAACATACATCACAGGAATAATGAAAATTCCGAATACTACTCCTGTAAGCATTCCACCTACGGTACTATACCCAATAGAATGGTTTCCTTTTGCAGAAGCTCCCTGCGTCCAAACTAATGGAAGCATTCCCACGATGAAAGCAAAAGAAGTCATCAGGATGGGTCTTAAACGTAATCTTGAAGCCTGAAGTGCCGATTCAATCAATGATCTTCCAGCTTTTCTTCTCTGAACGGCAAATTCCACGATAAGGATGGCATTTTTTGCTAATAATCCTACCAACATGATTAATCCTACCTGTACATAAATATTATTATCAATTCCTGCCAGTCCTGTGAAGGCAAATACTCCGAATATTCCGGTTGGAATAGTTAAAATAATGGCAAACGGAAGAATATAACTTTCGTATTGAGCAGCTAACAGGAAATACACAAATAAAATACTTAGTAAGAAGATAAAAGTTGTTTGTCCTCCTGTTTTGATCTCCTCACGCGTAATTCCTGTCCATTCATACCCATAGCCTCTCGGAAGTGATTTTTGAGCCACTTCTTCTACAGCTTTAATGGCATCTCCGGTACTATATCCCGGTTTTGGAGTACCATTAATAGTTACCGCATTGAAAAGGTTATTTCTTGTCACAGTTTCCGGCCCGAAGGTTCTTTTTAAGGTAACCAATGTTTTAGCGGGTACCATTTCTCCTGATTTATTTTTCACATAAATTCCCTCCAAAGAATTAATATCCGTACGGTAAGGAATATCTGCCTGAGCCATTACTCTGTAATATTTTCCGAATCTATTGAAATCCGAAACGAAGCTGCTTCCGTAATAAATCTGCATAGTTTGCATTAATTCGGTTATAGAAACTCCTAGCTGATTGGCTTTATCAGTATCTACATCAATAGTATATTGTGGATTTCCGGCGGCATACGTTGTAAAGGCAAAGGCAATTTCAGGGCGCTTCATTAATTCACCAATGAATTGTTGAGTAGTGGTTCCCAATTGCTCAAAAGATCCGTTGGTTTTATCCTGTAACATAAATTCAAAACCTGAAACGTTACCAAATCCCTGAATCGTAGGAAAGTTGAAAAAGAAGGCATTGGCATCTTTTACCTGGCTTACTTTTCCTGTTAATGCCGCAGCAATCTGATCCGGATCTTTCATTTCTCCTCGTTGATCATAATCTTTCAGTTTAATGAAACCTGCAGAATAAGGAGAAGCATTCGCATTACTGATGAAGTTCATTCCATCGGCTACCCAAAGGTGATTGGTGGCTTTTTCTCCATTAATAATTTTGTCAATCTGTTCAGTCGCTCTGTGTGTTCTTTCCAATGAGCTTCCCGGTGGAGTATTCACTGCATAAAGAACAAATCCCTGGTCTTCTGTTGGAATAAATCCTGATGGTGCTTTTTTAATCATGAAAATACTTGCAGCAGTAATAACAACTAGACCTCCGATCGCCACCCATTTATTCTTGATTAAAAATTTGAGGCTGTAAATGTACTTTTTGGTCATGTTATTGAAGCTGGCATTAAATGCATTGAAGAATCTTGCACCAAAGCCTTTTTTATGACCATGCTCCCCATGTTCTCCCTGAGGATCGCTCAAGAAAATAGCACATAATGCAGGGCTTAATGTTAAAGCATTCACCGCCGAAATCATAATGGCAATGGCTAATGTAAAGGCGAACTGTCTGTAGAAAACTCCTGCAGGACCTTGCATAAAACCAACCGGAATAAATACTGCACACATTACCAATGTAATGGAAATAATGGCTCCGGAAATCTCGCTCATAGAGTTCATAGTAGCATGTTCTACAGGCATTCCTGTTTGTTCCATTTTGGAATGAACGGCTTCTACCACTACAATAGCATCATCTACCACAATACCAATGGCCAGAACCAATGCAAATAAAGTAAGCATGTTGATACTGAAACCAAATAACTGAAGGAAGAAGAACGTACCAATAATAGCGACAGGTACGGCAATGGCTGGGATTAAAGTAGATCTGAAATCCTGAAGGAAAATAAATACCACAATAAATACCAGAATAAATGCAATCACCAATGTTTCCACTACCTGATGAATAGAAGCATCAAGGAAATCCTTGGAATTATACATGATAATTGGTTTCACTCCTTTAGGCAAGGTAGTACTGAACTGATCTACTTGTTTTTCAATCTCAGTCAGGATTTCATTGGCATTAGAGCCAGCAGTTTGTAAAATGGCAAACCCAGCAACGGGTTTCCCGTCTACTCTGTTTGTTGCTGTATAGGTATAAGAACCAAATTCTACTCTTGCAACATCTTTTAGTCTTAAGAATGAACCATCACTATTCGCTTTAATGGCAATACTTTCGTAATCTTCGCCTTTGTTTAGCTTTCCTTTATATTTAAGGATATATTCATAAGTTTCTTTACTGCCCTGCCCAAGACGTCCTGGAGCTGCTTCAAGGTTATGGTCTTTGATGGCATTCAGAACTTCCTGTGGAGAAAGATTGTTGGCAGCCAGGCGATCTGGTTTTAGCCAAATTCTCATGGAATAATCTCTTGTTCCGAAAACCTGAGCCTGAGCAACCCCTGGGATACGCTGAATTTGTGGTATTACGTTGATCTTAAGGTAATTTTGTAAGAAAAGTTCATCATATTGCTTTGGATCATCACTGGATAATCCCATAAACATAATCATACTATTCTGAACTTTCTGCGTTGAAATTCCGGCTTGTACCACTTCCTGAGGAAGCTGGCTCATCGCTTTTGAGACCCGGTTTTGTACGTTTACGGCAGCATTATCGGGATCAGATCCTTGCTTAAAGAAAACGCTTAAAGTCATGGTACCGTCATTACTTGAGTTTGAAGTCATGTACGTCATGTTCTCCACTCCGTTTACAGCTTCCTCAATAGGGGTTGCTACAGAACGTGCCACTACTTCAGCATTAGCTCCCGGATAAAAAGCCGTTACCTGGACACTCGGTGGAGCAATATCCGGAAAGAGGGCGATAGGCAGATTAAAGAGAGACAAGGCTCCCAATAATAAGAGTATTATGGAGATGACCGTGGAAAGGACCGGTCTTTCTATAAATTGTTTTAACATAAGAAGTTTATTTTTTTAAGTTGCTTACACTTTCTTTTGACACTTAAGTTTTAAAGATTTTCAAATACTTATATGTACTTGTCATCATAATCAATTCAACTTTATATACTTATTTAAAAGCTTTTGTGACTTTTGTGGTAAAAAAAGTTTAAACAGTTACAACGGCTTTGCTCTTAATAAGCTATCCGAAGAAATAACTTTGGGGTTGATGGAAGCTCCGTCTTTCAGGTTTCCGATTCCGGTGTAGACAATCTTTTCTCCTGGTGAAAGTCCCTCAGAGATAAAGTAATAACTGTCTGTTTTTCCTGAAATTTTAATAAGTTTTCCGGTTACCTTTTTATCTTTGCCCATTACATAGACATACGTTTTATCCTGAATTTCGAAAGTAGATTCCTGTGGAATAATCACTGCATTTGAAATCAGTTGTGGCATACGTATTCTTCCTGTATTTCCGGTTCTCAGTGTTCCGTTGGTATTAGGAAAAACGGCACGTACGCTGATGGCTCCTGTTGTTTTGTCAAACTGTCCGTCTACAATGCTTAATCTTCCTTTTTCAGGATAAGTACTGTTGTCTGCAATAACCAAGTCTACCATAGGCATATTTTTTAACTTTTCTTCTAAAGTTGCGCCGGGATATTTATTCTGAAAAGCAATAAAATCAAGTTCACTTAAAGAGAAATAGGCATAAATTTCACTGATGTCTGATAGTAAAGTCAATGGATTAGGATCAGTTCTTGAGATCAGGCTTCCCTTTTTAAAAGGAATTCGCCCGATATATCCGCTTACGGGTGCTGTAATCGTAGTAAATCCTACATTGATTTTAGCACTGCCAACAGATGCTCTGGCCTGTGATGCGGCAGCTATAGCGGCTTCATAGTTGGCTTTTGCTGTTTTAAGCTGAACATCAGATACAACTTTTGCAGCAACTAAAGGCTGAAGTCTGTCCACTTCTACTTTTGCCTTTTGTATATTGGCGTTGGCAACCTGAAGATTAGCATTTGCCATATTCATCTGCTCGCCATAGCTTCTTGAATCTATTTTAAATAAAGGCTGTCCGGCTCTTACATACGCGCCTTCCTCTACATAAATTCTGTCCAGATATCCATCAACCTGAGATCTGATTTCCACATTGTTTTTCCCTTCTAAAGCAGTTGGGAATTCCTGATAGGTGGTAGCAGGAGAAGATATAACGGTATAAACCGGAAGTTCAGGAGCTGGAGGTGCAGTATTGGATCCTTCCGCAGCCTTGGTGCAGCTCTGTAAAAGAATTATACTTGATATAAGTACAATAAACCTTGTTTTTCCAGGTATGTTCATTGTTAATTTAATTTTTTAAATAAAGTGTTAGATTGAAGTAATGTTTCTTTTTAATAAATGCTGTTTTTTTTCCTAACAGTGTTAATGAATTGTTAAAAAAAAATTACAGATTTTTAATGTCCGATCAAGTCGATTGTTTCCATAATTGAAAATTGTTTTTAATGTTTAAGTATATGAAGATGTGAGGTGTAAATCATGTTAATTTTGCTAACGGTGTTAATTTAAAAAGAAAAAATAAGTACCTTTAACAATCGAATCGTGTAGAGTTTTACATAGATGTTTTTTTATTTTTAATAAGGTTTTAACAAATATTTTACATTAATCAAGTGTTAAATTTCCTAACGGCGTTAACTTTAGTTCAAAAAAATATTATAAAGACTTAATAAATGATGAAACAGTCTCATCCAAAGTCGATTTATTCATAGTAGATGGAATATCTCCTGTACGCATCATCATAATGGAAATCATCCCATGAACCGCTGAAAATAGGGCGTGAGACATATGACATGCATTATCTGTATTCGATCCGTTTTTTTCAATGATGTTATAGGTACATTCATAAATCAATTCCTGGAACGAAGAAAATTCTTTTTTCATCTGTCCTTTCCCACAACATTGCATTCCCAGCCCAAACATGAGTTGGTAATATTCCTTATTATTAAAAGCAAAGTTCCAATAAGCATCTACAAGAGCTATAAGCTGCTCTTCCGGAGTATCATATTGCTGTTGTGCTTTTAATAATTCTATGTGTAATTTGTGAAAGCCATCTAATGAAATTTCAAATAGAATAGCATCCTTGTTTTCGAAATAATCATACACCACCGGTGCGCTGTATTCAATAGCGTCTGCTATTTTACGCATAGATAGTGATGCCCAGCCTTCAGATTTCGCCAAAGTGAATGCCGCCTGCAAGATACTTGCACGTATGGATTCTTTTTCTCTTTGACGACGTTCATGTAAGCCCATGATATTCTTTTCTAACAGTGTTAGCAAAACTACTAACTTTTGAAGATATCTTCCAAATGTTATTTTGATTTTTATGAAAAAAGAAGGTATAGGAAATTGATTGGAAAATGGTAGATGCGGTGGTGGAAGTGGTTTAAGTATATAGTTTTGAAATCATTGTAAAAATTAATAAGGTAAATAGCCTGAGTCAATAAGTAGATTGGAGGATGTTTTTTTTAAGAATTCAATAAGTTCCATCTTCCAGCCTCCATCTTCCTTACCATTTAACCAAAGAAATTTTTATCTTTGTGAAACTAAAGAAAAAGGATATGAATACTCCCTCCAATATGTTGGCATTAGGTACAAAAGCTCCGTTTTTTGAGCTTCCGAACCCGTCAAAAACGAATGAACTTCAGTCTTTAGAAGAACTGAAAGGAGAAAAAGGAACGCTGGTTATCTTCATGTGCAACCACTGTCCGTTTGTTCTTCATGTAATTGATAAAATCAATGAATTGTATGAAGACTATAATGAAAAAGGAATTGAATTCATTGCGATCAATGCTAATGATATTGAAAAATATCCGGATGACTCTCCTGAAAAAATGATTGAGTTCCAAATCGAAAGAAATTTTGATTTCCCTTATTTATTTGATGAGAGCCAGGCTATTGCAAAAGCTTATGATGCAGCATGTACTCCTGATTTTTATTTCTTTGATGATAAATTAGACCTTGTATACAGAGGCCAGATGGATGATTCAAGACCTGGAAATAACAAAGATGTTACCGGAGAAGATTTGATTATTGCTTTTGAAAATCTTTTAGCTGGAGAATCTCAGGAAGAAATTCAGAGACCTAGTATGGGATGTAATATTAAATGGAAGTAATTTCCGGTTACGGTTCTTACTTGTTATAATATATGGCTGTTCTTTTTAGGACAGCTTTTTTGTTTCCGATAGATTGATTAGTAATCTCGCAGATTTAGGAGATCATGCAAATTTTTTCCTGGAGATAATCAATACTATAATATTCCTAACCGCAAGCATCTGTGCAAATCTGCGCAATCTGTGGGAAATAAAATTTTACAAATAAGATTACCACAAAAGTTACAAAAGATTTGAAATACTTAAATGATTTTAAGCTAAAAGTATATAGCATAAGAAGTACACATAAGTTTAGAAAATCTTTAATATCCTTATCCGCAAGCATCTGTGCAAATCTGCGCAATCTGTGGGAAATAAAATTTTACAAATAAGATTACCACAAAAGTCACAAAAGATTTGAAATACTTAAATGATTTTAAGCTAAAAGTATATAGCATAAGAAGTACACATAAGTTTAGAAAATCTTTAATATCCTTATCCGCAAGCATCTGTGCAAATCTGCACAATCTGTGGGAAATAAAATTTTACAAATAAGATTACCACAAAAGTTACAAAAGATTTGAAATACTTAAATGATTTTAAGCTAAAAGTATATAGCATAAGAAGTACATATAAGTTTAGAAAATCTTTAATATCCTTATCCGCAAGCATCTGTGTAAATCTGCGCAATCTGTGGGAAATAAAATTTTACAAATAAGATTACCACAAAAGTTACAAAAGATTTGAAATACTTAAATGATTTTAAGCTAAAAGTATATAGCATAAGAAGTACACATAAGTTTAGAAAATCTTTAATATCCTTATCCGCAAGCATCTGTGCAAATCTGTGCAATCTGTGGGAAATAAAATTTTACAAATAAGATTAACACAAAAGTCATAATCATCTGCAAAATTTGCGTGATCTGCGAGAAACTCAGACACTCACCTTATTATGAGCATAATCTTTAATGAACTCTGAAGGTGTTTTTCCTGTATACTTTTTAAACATCCTGTTGAAATAGGTTACATTATTGAAGCCACAACTATAACTGCATTCTGAAATTGATTTATCCTGAGCCATCAGCAGACAAGCTTTATTGATGCGATATCGGTTTACAAATTCTGTAAAGGTGATCTGGGTTGCTTTTTTAAAGAAATTACAAAAGGCCGGTAAAGTCAGGTTTGCCAGTTTTGCGACATCTTCAATATTGATTTCCTTGTCGTAATGGTGTTCTACATAAGTGAAAATATTTTCAAGACGCGTTTTATTCTTTGAAATAATGGTGTAAGGCATAATTTCCTTATTCAAAAGGTCATAGTCTGTACACTTTGACAGTTCAAAAAGAATTTCCAACAGCAATAAATATCTTTTATAACCTTCTGATTCCAACATCAATTTTAATTTCGGAAGGAGAGCTTTCTTTACTTTATGATGAAAGTGGATGCCATATTTTGAAAGTTCAAGCAGATTTTTGATGGATCTGGCTTCCACTTCTTGTTGGGGAAACTGGAGAATTTCTTCTTTAAACTGAAGGACTATTTCTTCATGCGGATCAATAGAATTCAATCCAAATCCTGAATGGGGAATATTAGAACCGATCAGAACGAGATCTCCATGTGTATAATTGCTTTTATGATAGCCAACGTGACGGGTTCCGCTCCCGGAAATGACACATACCAGCTCAATTTCGGGATGATAATGGTACTCCCATTTGAATTCTGAAATAGGAGAGTTATTATGAATGGTACGAAAGGAGCTTTTCTCATTGGGAATTACTCTTTCAAAAGTAACTTTCATTTAATTAATCATATTTAATCACTAAAAATACTAATTATATTAATATTGTTCAAATATTGATTTATTGTGTTAAATTATTGTGAACAGAAATGCTTCTATCTTAGCCGCAAAGAAATAACCTGAATGAAAAACTTCAACATCAAGGCGGTTTTATTTTTGAACTATTTTGTTTTCGCAATTCTTCTGAATTCTGTGGGAACAGTAATTTTGCAGGTACAGCAGAACTTCGGGATTTCAAAATCATCTGCGAGTGTGCTGGAAGGCTTTAAAGATCTTCCGATTGCGATCTGTTCATTTATTCTCGCTTCGTTTCTTCCTAAAATTGGGATTAAGAATTCAATGCTGATTGCACTATTTCTGGTGAGCGGAATGTGCTTTGTGATGCCGTTTACCAATGATTTCTGGATCTTCAAAGTATTATTTGCCATTGTAGGAGTTTCTTTTGCGCTTATTAAAATTTCTGTTTTTACCTCCATTGGTTTGGTAACAGAAACGGATAAAGAGCACTCAAGCTTTATGGGATTTCTGGAAGGATTTTTTATGATCGGAGTTTTGGCAGGAAATGTTTTATTCAGTTTATATATTGACGATCACAATCCGAAATCTACCCATTGGCTTAATGTTTATTGGATCTTAGGAATTCTCTCGGCTTTGTCTTTCCTGTTTTTATTGTTTTCAAAACTGAATGAAAAAGAAGCGAAGAGTGAGAAAACCGATTTATTAGGCGATTTAAAAAATAGCGTAAGTTTATTTAGCTATAAAAAAGTATTGTTCTTTTTACTGTGTGCATTCCTTTTCGTATTGGTGGAGCAGAGTTTCCAGACATGGACTCCCACTTTTTATAAAGAAATTTTAAAAGTTCCAACCTCCATGAGTATTCAAGCGGGTGCTGTTTTAGCAGGAGCTTTTGCATTGGGGAGATTCTTATCAGGTTTCTTTTCCAGAAAAATAAGCTGGATCTATGTTGTATCATTCTGTGTCATTGGTTTTGCTGTAAGTTTACTTTTGGTGCTTCCGCTAACTCATAATATTCATATTGATGCCGGTACAAATTGGCTGAATGCACCACTTGTAGTGTATTTATTTCCATTAATGGGAGGTTTACTGGCCCCGATTTATCCGAGTATCAACTCAGTGATCCTTGCTTCCATCCCTAAGTACTTACATAGTGCGATGTCTGGATTGATCGTAGTTTTCTCTGCCATCGGGGGAACAATAGGTTCAATCATTACAGGTTTTGTGTTTCAGGAATTCAGCGGGCAGCAGGCATTTTACCTGTCTCTGATTCCCCTTTCATTGTTGATAACTTCAGCAATTTTCATGAATAAATTAAAAATTAACCCTAAGAAATAATTATGAGTAATCAGCTTTATATAAAAGAAATCCAGGTACTTTTTGATGCTGTACAAAAGTCGAAGATTTTTGAAGATCAGAAAATGATGACGGATGCCGTTCCTTTATTTCCGATTGCGGAGATTAATGCAACATACGAACAGGAAAAAAATGCTGCCGGTTTCGACCTGAAAAATTTTGTGATGACTTATTTTGATTTTCTAGGGGCTAAAGTTTCTATCCGTAGAGAAGATCATCTTCCAATCGGGCAGCATATAGAAAAGCTTTGGGATGAATTGACACGCACAGCTTACGAAGAAAAAGGCACTCTTTTAAAATTACCAAAACCTTATATCGTTCCGGGTGGACGTTTCAATGAGTTTTTTTATTGGGATAGCTATTTTATTATGCTTGGGCTACAGGTTTCAGGTAGAGTAGAAATGATGGAGAATATTGTAGAAAACTGTTCTTACCTGATTCAAAATGTTGGATTTGTTCCCAATGCCAGCAGGACTCATTTCTTAAGCCGCTCACAGCCTCCCTATTTTTCGCTGATGCTTGATCTTCTTGCTGAGACTAAAAATGATGAAACTGTTTATACTCAATATTATGATACTTTAGAAAAAGAATATGCTTTCTGGATGGACGGGGAAGAGGAAGCAAAAATTGGGACAGGGTTGAAAAGAGTAGTAAAAACTAAGGATGGATATGTCCTGAACAGATATTATGACACAGAAAACGAACCTCGTCCTGAAAGTTATCTGATTGATATTGAAGACCAGGAAAATGCATTAGGAGAAGAATTTTACAGAAATATAAGAAGCGCCTGCGAATCCGGCTGGGATTTTTCCAGCAGATGGTTTGCAGATGGAGAACATATACAGACGATTGAAACGCTGAACCTTGCTCAGGTAGATTTAAACTGTCTTTTATGGCATTTAGAAACAACACTTGCAAAATCGTCAGCGCTGCAGCATCTGAAAGACAAAGAAAATTATTTTACTGAAAGAGCAGCAAGCCGAAGACATATGATTAATAAATACTTCTGGGATGAAAAGACGAAGATTTACAAAGATTATCATATCCAAAAAAACACAAAAACAACGTCTGAACATATTGCTGCTCTTTACCCTTTATTTCTGGGAATTGCAGATCAGAAACAGGCCAAAGCAGTGGCTGAAACCATTTTTGAAAAATTTTTATATCCGGGAGGGTTGGTTACTACGACTAAAAAAACAGGTCAACAATGGGATTTACCCAATGCATGGGCTCCTTATCAATGGCTTGGCTTTAAAGCCATGAAAAATTATGGTTTTGATGATGAGGCGGAACTTATTAAAAACAACTGGTGTTCAAATGTGGAAAGAGTGTATAAGAACACTGGGAAATTGATGGAAAAATACAATGCATTAGATACGGAAACAATTGCAGGAGGCGGGGAATATCCCAATCAGGACGGATTCGGTTGGACGAATGGAGTGTATTTAAAACTACAACAAAACTGAAACTAACAATAAAAAATAGGGCTATGAAAAAAAAATCAATCTTTTTAATTGCCGCAACTGCTGTATTATATTTCAATAAAGCATATGCACAGGAAACTCCACAAGATTCTGTGAAGGTTTCTTCTATCGATCAGGTTGTCATTACAGGGAATTCCAATCCCAAGAAAAAAATAGAATCCAGTACTGCTATTTCCACATTCAGTGCCAAGGAAATTCAAAAGCAGAATCCCATCAGTGCAGCAGCTTTGCTACAGAGAGTTCCGGGATTTGCTGTGGAAACTTCAGGAGGAGAGGTTGGAAATAACCTTTTTGCAAGAGGAATTCCGTCTGCAGGAGCATACGAATTTGTGCAGGTTCAGGAAGATGGTCTTCCGGTTTTTGAAGATGGAGCACTTCAGTTTGCCAATGCAGATAATTTTTTCCGTGTAGATAATTCTGTAAGCCGTCTGGAAGCTTTAAGAGGAGGGTCAGGGTCTATTTATGCCAATAATTCTCCGGGAGGGCTTATCAACTTTATTACCAAAGAAGGAACTAATGACTTTAAAGGAACTGCCAAGCTTGAAACCAGTACTTATGGATTAATGCGTACAGATCTTAATGTGGGGGGTGCTTTGGTGAAAGATAAATTATTCTTCAATATAGGTGGTTTCTATAGATCAGATGACGGAATCAGAAAAACAGGATTCAAAGCTAATAATGGTGGGCAGATCAGAATGAATCTGAAGTATGTCTTTGATAAAGGCTACGTTAAAGTGTATTATAAAAAACTGGATGACAGAAATACCTTCTTCCTTCCGATTCCATTGACGCAAGATGGAGATAAATTAAAAGGATTCAACGGTTTTGATCCTAATTATGGAACGTACAGTTACAGAGCCATCAGTCAGTTAAACATTCCACAGGCCGGAGGCGGTTTTTTCAGCAGAAACCTGGAAGATGGAATTCATCCGAAAGTAGATGTATTGGGAGCAGAATTTAAATATGACTTGGGTGGAAACTTCAGCGTTTTAAATAAAACCCGGTACACCAATATAGATATGAACTATACGGGAATTTTCCCGGCAGGAGCGCCTCAAACCGGAGCAGATTTTGCGAAAGGTATGGGAATGACCAATTACCAATACTCTATGGTAAGCAGTGGAGCATTGGTGGATCCTCAATTTGTTCAAAAACTAGGGTTCTGGGCGATTGATAAGCAGATGAATAATTTTGTGAATGATTTACAGTTCAATTATAAATTCGACAAGGGAAATGTAACGGCCGGATTTTATAAATCAAACTGGAAATCCCATCAATACTGGAACTGGAGTAATATCCTGACTACTGCTACAGACAGGCCCGAGCTGCTAAACCTGGTAGATCCATCTCTTAGTCCAAGCAGTGTAGGATATTCTAAAACGTATAACGGAGTGACGGATATGTCTACTTTGCTTAGAGATTCACAGATCCAGGGAAGTCTGAATGATCTTTATTTAAATCTGGATTACAATGTGACGGATGCATTAAGCTTTAATGGAGGAATCCGCTACAGCCGCGATTTCTACAGAGGATACAAAGTTAATACGACTACAGCCAATCTTAATAATTCAGGGTTAACCGTTGATGGAACTCATGGTTTTGATACCACGACTGCTGATGACCATATGAATGTACTCGGAAATCAGTTTACCTATTGGTATTACGATATTAATAAAATCTCTTATACATTGGCATCTAATTATAAGATCAATCGTGAAAATGCAATATATGCCCGTTTTTCTCACGGATTCAGATCTCCAAATGAAGAAGCGTATTACAATAATATAGGAAATTTAAGTGTTGTAAAACCTGTATTAACCAACCAGTTGGAAGTAGGGTATAAGTATTATTCCCGTACTTTCGATATTGCAGTGATTCCTTTCTATTCGGCACTTAAAAACCTTTCATTTACAGATGTTTACTCAGACGGAACTTCGGAAAATAAATTTGCCAATACTACCAATTTTGGGGTAGAAATTGAAGGATATGCGAGATTATTCAATAATGTCTTTGAAGTTACTTTCAACGGAACCATTCAGAATCCGAAATATAAAGATTTTAACGGACGAAATGCTGATGGTACTACCTTCGATTATAGTGGAAATATTGTAAGAAGAATTCCTAAGTTCTATTTCAATATTGCACCTGCGGTGAATATTACCAAAGAATGGAGAGCGTATGTGAGCATGAATTATTATGGAAAACGTTTCCAGAATGAAGGAAATACAGATGATAATATTCTGCCTTCATTTACTGAATTTGGAGCCGGAATGTCTTATCAGTTAGGAAAAATTCGCTTTGCAGTAGATGGAACCAATATCTTTAATACGATCGGAATTACAGAAGGAGATCCAAGGTCTCAGACTGTAGCCGGAAATATAAGAATGGCAAGACCTATTATGGGAGCAGCTGCCAGAGCATCTATTACTTTAGATTTCTAAACTCTATTTCTTTATAACATGAAACCGCCAGGGCCTAGTCCTGACGGTTTTGTTATTTCGCTCGCAGACGATGTAGATTAAACCGTTTTAATTATAAATAGAAATCTGCGTAATCTGTGGGAGATTAAATATCTTATTTCACAGCAATCCTTATTGTTTTAAATACAATACTTAGATTCTTCCAGCATGATAAAGATGTGTGTAGCACCTATATCCTCAAACTTTCCGACTCTAAAACCCGATTCCTGCCTATTTAAAAAACGGATTATACTGCTTTTCAAAACCAATCGAAGTAGGGTTTCCATGACCGGAGAAAACCTGTGTGTCAGGGTCCAGTACGAAAAGTTTTGTTTTGATACCATCAATTAATTGGTCATAATTTCCTTTGTAAAGATCTGTTCTGCCGATACTACCTTCAAAAAGTACATCACCGGAGATCATGAATTTCTGATTTTCGTTGTGATAAACAACACTTCCCGGAGAATGTCCAGGAACATGATAAATTTTGAATTTCTCTCCATCCAGCTCAAGTTCTTCTCCTTCGTTAATGTATTCGATATCTACTTTTACAGGATCAACAGGGAATCCGAATCTCATTCCACTCGCCTGAAGCATATTAAGAACTTCCTGATCTTCCTGATGCATATTCACAGGAACTTTAAATGTATCAAATGCCCACTGAAGCCCCAAAACATGGTCAATATGTGCATGAGTTAAAAGAATTTTCTGAATGTTCAGTTCTTTTTCTTTGATAAAATTATCAATGGCTTGGGTTTCCTGCTCATTCATATTTCCTGGATCTATTAACCAGGCATTTTTATTTTCATTATAAAGAATATAGGTATTCTCACTCGCGAAGTTGCATACGAAACCTTGAATCTGAAGCATAATCTGAATATTTTTATTCAAAAATACGATATTATTAAGAAAATGGCTATTTTTCGTTATCTTCGTCATAATGAAAACTTTGCGAATACTTTTACTTTCCCTGGGTGGACTGGTTTATGGACAAAATATCCAAAGTATCCAGCTATTCAACCCACAGACGAATGATGAAACGCCGGTCATCAAATTCGGTGAACAATTGGTGCTAAGCTTTGATGATCTTACCAATGGTAGTGAGATCTACAGATATACCATCAAACATTATGACAGAAACTGGAATGATGATAATTTGTTCTTTACGGAATTTGCCACTGGTACTATGAATGCGCTTTTAGACAAGTTTCAATATTCATTCAACACTTTACAGGCATATACTCATTATAAGCTGACTTTTCCTAATGATAAAATTCAACCGAAAATATCAGGAAATTATGAACTGATTGTTTACAAAGATTCTGTAGATAAACCGCTTTTTAAAAGAAGATTTTATCTGGTGGAAGATATGGCGACTTTAGGCGTGAATGTTTCAAGAATAGCAGATGCCAAAAATCCTAATATCAATCAGAGAGTAGAAATACAGGCTTTACCGAAAGCTGGTGATCTTTCTTCCAATGTAAACTCTATGAGTTTGAATGTGATGCAGAATAACAATCCCAATATGACGGTTTCCAATTTGAAACCAAGTTCTGTTTTGGGGAACCAGCTGCTTTTCCAGCAAATGAATCTTGCTTTCCCCGGAGATAATGAATTTTATTATTTCGATAATAAAAACATGACGACTCCTGCGGATATGGTTCGTGCCGTAGAAGTTAAAGATGATGTCAATCATACGTATTTATATCCGGTTTGGGCATTTCCTTTAAATTATCAGTACCAACCCGATGTAAACGGAGCCTGGTACTATAGAAGAAATGACCTGGGAAGAGAAAGGGATGCTGAAAGAGAAGCAGATTATTCCTGGGTATATTTTTATCTGGAATCAGATCCGGTAGATAAAGACATTTATATTCTTGGAGGATTCAATAATTTTAAACCTGGCAAAGAAAATCAGATGCAATATGATGCTGCAACGAAACAATATGTTGCTAAATTATTTCTGAAGCAAGGGTTTTATAACTATATTCTTGCCACAAAACAAGGGGATGCACCTTTAGATTTTGGTGAGGTGAATGGTAATTTCTGGCAGACTGAAAACCTTTACCAGGCTTTTCTTTACTTTGCCCCTTTTGGGCGTAATTATGATGGATTGATGGGGTATGGAGAATTCAGGACTCCGGTTAGAAAATAAAAATGTAAAATCAATATTAAATGATAATAAAGGTTATTTCGAAAGAGATAACCTTATTTTTTTATCCAAAATATCAAATAAGGATAATTTTATCCAATAAAATGCGACGCATAATGAAAATAATAATTCACAAAAGGATGATTTTTGTGAAATTAATTCATGAAAACTATTTATAATAATAAAATTATGTTTAATTATTTCTCTTTGTTTTAAAATCGTTATTGTGGTTTGTTTAATGATTTATATTTTCAATTGAATTTTAAATAACATATATATCATTTTGTTGTGAAAAGTTTATACCTTCGTTTCACACTTAACAAATATTATTTATGAAAACAAAATTTATTTTAGCAGTCAGCGTTGCAGCCTGCTCCTTCGTTTTTGGACAAAACACTCCATCAAAAGTAATTTCCGGTAAAAATGGATTACACGCAGAATTTCTAAGATTTGATAAAAACGGGCCTGCTTTTCAGGGAAGTCCTGTTTTATTTGATGAAAGATCTGAAAGACTTTCACCGGGGCAATCTCGTAAATTGGGTGCTGAAACAGACCAGCTAGGGTTTGAAACTCACAGATTCCAGCAAACAGTGAATGGTATTCCTGTAGAATATGGAATGATGGCTGTACAAACTAAAAACGGTAAAATAGTAGGACAGACAGGAAAATGGATTCTTGATGTTCCTCAAAGCGTTGAGAAACAGGCAAACCTTTCTGAAAGTATAGCGCTGCAAAATGCCTTATCATTTGTAGGGGCAGAATCTTATAAATGGCAGAATAAAGATGAAGAAGATTTTATTAAAAGAGAAACAAATGATAAAAATGCCAGTTTTGCACCCAAGGGTGAGCTGGTTTACTATTCAGAACCTACTGACGAAAAGCTAAATGATCTTACCTTAGCCTATAAATTTGATATTTATGCAGAAAAGCCATTAAGCAGGCAATATGTTTTTGTAGATGCAAAAAATGGAAAGATATTAGGAACTGACGCATTGATTCATGATATTAATACACCGGGAACAGCTACAACAGGTTATAGCGGAAACAGAAATATTGTTGCAGACTCTTATAATGGAAGTTACAGACTAAGAGAGACCGGAAGAAACGGTGGAACAGCTGTTGAAACTTATGACTTAAAAAAAGGAACAAATTACTCAACGGCAGTAGATTTTACAGACTCTGACAATGTTTGGAATAATGTAAATACCAATAAAGACCAGTATGCAACAGATGCGCACTGGGGAGCAGAAATGACGGTAGATTACTTGTATACAAAATTTGGCAGAAAGAGTATTGATAACAATCATTTTGCTATAAAATCATATGTTCATTATTCCACCAATTATTTCAATGCATTTTGGGATGGCTCAAGAATGACCTATGGTGACGGAAGTTCTACCACAAACGGAGGAAAGCCTCTGACAGCCATTGATGTTTGTGGACATGAAATTACACATGGAATGACCTCTAAAACTGCGAATTTGGTATATCAAAGAGAACCGGGAGCTCTGAATGAAGGGTTTTCAGATATTTTTGGTAATACAATAGAAAAATGGGCCAGACCAAGTCAGGCGAGTTGGACATTGGGCGAAGATTTCAGTTATGTGATCAGAAATATGGCAAACCCTAATGCTTACAGCCAGCCGGATACTTATATGGGAACCTACTGGAAAACTACCACTACCTCAGGTTGTGTAACTCCTAGCCAGTCCAATGATTATTGTGGAGTTCATACCAACTCGGGAGTTCTTAACTTTTGGTATTATTTATTGGTAACAGGAGGTACAGGAACTAATGATAAAGGTTTTGCCTATAATGTTTCAGGAATAGGATTCGATAAAGCAGCTGCAATTGCTTATAGAACACTGACTAATTACCTTACTTCTAGTTCCAATTATGCGAATACAAGAACATATTCTTTACAAGCTGCTACAGATTTGTATGGGGCAGGAAGTAATGAAGTAACACAGGTGACTAATGCCTGGAATGCAGTAGGTGTTGGAGGCGGTACCTCTCCGGCAGGACTTATTGCATCAGCAGCTAATGAGTCTCCTTATACGATCAGTCCAAATCCGGCAACAGACAGGTTTACTGTATTGTTTAATGGAAAAGAAGGTAAAGGAACTGTAGAAGTGGTTAATTTAACAGGAAGAAAAGAACTTTCTGAAAAAGTTAATCTTACGGATGGGACAAATAAACTGGAAATAAAGCTGCCATCCAATATGCTTCCTGGTGTTTATGTTGTAACCGTGAACGGACAGAAAGCTGGAAACTTAATTAAAAAATAATCTTTTATATATCTTAAATAAAGAATCTGTCCTCAATAGAGGCAGATTCTTTTGTTTTTACAGGTTTGACATCAAATGATAAACCTGTGAAATCCTTTATCTTAAAGCTATTTTTGGTTTTTTATGTATTGTTCTCTATAAATTTAATTTGAAAGCTAGACAAATTTCGGGTGTATTATTCACTTAATAATGATATTTCTCATTTATTTAATTTTTGATTTATGAAGTCACTTCTTGTTGAAATATATTTTTTTAAATTCGCTGACCCCATTTATTAATGGGGATTCTAATAAAAAAATATAAAAAAATGAAGCGGATTATTTTATTTTGCTGCGCAGTTTCTCTGTGCCTTATTTCCTGTGTAAGGGATAATAACAATGAAGAATTTCTACATTCTGATCAATCTCAAAAAATGGGTCGTTTCGACACTCAGCCTTTTAGTTGGGATGTCTCTACTATTGATAAAGATCACATCTTTGTTGGAGATAACAGTACAAAAGCGGGAGCTTCAGGAGTTAACCCGGCTACAGGGAAAAATATCAGTGTTAACAGTTCAACAATATATCCGGGAGCGGTATATCCTTTAAACAGAATTGAAAATTTTACATTTGATTCAGAAGTTAATTATGATAAGAATCCATATGATTTGATTTTCTCATTTTCTAATCCTTATGTTATTGAAGGAATAGATAGTCCAAAAGGATTTACTACCTATAATAATATGCTGTCTCAGGCAGTTACATCTAAAAATTTCAATGATTACATCAATTCAGGGGTGAAAAAAAGTGTTGATTATTCAGCAACAGAATGTTATAGCTATTCAGATGTTCAGAAGGCACTTTCTTTTAATGTTGGTTTAGGAACCATTTTTACTACAAAAATGTCTCAAAATACACATACTACAAAATATAAGAGTATCTATTTTGCAAGACTTGTAGCAACTTCATTCGATGTAATATTCGAACCTAGCAAAAATGGATTTTTTAAATCACCGGAGTACAATAACGATGCTAAAACCATTCAGCAGACAGGTGTTCCTTCTCAATATTTTACCAGCAAACCTTACTTTACTAAGCAGGTAACTTATGGAAAATATGCTTATTTAGCGATTGAAAGTGAATATTCTTACGAAAAAGTAAAATCTGCTATTGAGGCTACCTTTAATATCTGGAAAGTATCAGGTGGTGGTGGATATAACCAGGAAACAACGGAAATTTTATCAAAATCTGTAGTAACGGTTATGACTACAGGAGATAAGAGTACAGAGCCTTTCTGGGGAAATTCCTTGGATAACCTGTATTCTATGTTCAATGTGAAATTTGATTCTAATTTCTATGGTTACCCTATTTTTACTCAAATGAGAAGTGTAGCTACTGATGAAACTCTTGAATTGGACAATCCTACAAGTGTTGATAGAGCTAAACTTGTAACTTATGTTTATAAAGGAGATAAACGTTGGACAGGATTTGGAGGGGTAAAAGTGCTAAACCTGAAAGCGAATTCTAACAATACCAACGAATTCTCAAGAATGGATATTGATGTTTCATTCAGAAGTAATAGTTCAGGGGCCTATATAACAAGATCGTATACGAAGTATTTTACTCCAACTTCTACATCCATTCATGTTCCGGAGCAAATGTTCAAAGAAGGATTTAAGCTGGATCATAACTGGGTAGGAAGAACCTGGGATGGAGAATCTGAAACAATGACCAGAATAACCCTGTATGATAAAGCTGGAAACAAAGTTTCTGTTCCGCATACTACAGAGTTTGCATGGTTTGGTTCGTATGATAATTTTTAATTATAAAGAATATCCCATAAAAATAAAAAGGGCTGCCTTAAGATGAGGCAGCCCTTTTATATTGTGATAAATGATTATACTAAATAAAAATCATTCAGTTTTTCTTCGCAAAGTGTTTTTACCACTTCTATCCATCGGTCTTCATCATTCAGACAGGGAATGTAGTGGAAGTTTTCCCCACCACCATGCATGAACTGCTCTTTTCCTTCTACAGAAATTTCTTCCAGTGTTTCAAGACAGTCTGATACGAACGCAGGACAAACCACAGCTAGATTTTTAACACCTTTTTGAGGAATGGTTTCCAGGGTTTCATCTGTATAAGGCTCAATCCATTTGTCTTTTCCTAATCTTGACTGGAAAGAAACAATTGTTTTTTCCTTTGGAAGTCCCATCTTGGCAATTACTGCCTCAGTGGTTTTATAACATTGATGTCTGTAACAGTAAGCATTATGAGTATCTACCTGACTGTTGATACAATTGGCATCATCAATTTTACAGGTGTTGGAAGGATCTGTTTTATACAGATGTCTTTCCGGAACTCCGTGATAAGAAAACTGAAGAGCATCAAAATTCTCAGGAAGTTTTTCCTTGATACTTTCAGCAAGACAGTTGATGTAGATATCTCTGTTGTAAAAAGGTTGAATATAATTGATCTTTACGGTTGGAAATTTCTTTTTTCTTACCTCTTCTGCTTTTTCAATAACAGTTTCTGTAGTACTCATTGCATATTGAGGGTAAAGCGGGAAAAGAACGATTTCAGAAATTCCCTGATCCACCAGTTTTTGAATTCCGGTTTCAATACTGGGTTCAGCATATCTCATCCCGATTTCCACAGGTACGTCTACCAGTTTTTGAAGCTTTTTCTGAATCTTTTCAGTAATGGCGATCAAGGGTGAACCTTCATCCGTCCATACCGTTTTATAGGCTTCGGCAGATTTAGCAGGTCTTGTTTTCAGGATAATCCCCTGAACAAGCAACGCCCGAAAGATCCAACGGTAATCAATTACCCTTTCATCCATCAAAAATTCATCAAGATATTCCTTTACATCATTTACAGCCGTAGATCTTGGTGATCCAAGGTTGACCAGTAAAATTCCTTTTTTATTCAATTTTTTTATTTTAATGATGAAACAGACTTTTCAAAATCTGTTACCAATTCTAATACTTTAGCAAAGGTATTGTTTTCAACTGAGCCATCAGGCTCAAACTTACCCTTTATCGCTTTGATTAAAAGCTGATGTTTATCATCAATGACAGCACCAAGGGTTTTTAAAATCAATAATAATTCTTCATGACCTTTCTCTCCATGGGCAGAACCTGTAATGATGGCAACAGGCTTATCCAGAAAAACATTCGTGGAAACACACCATTCCAAGAGGTTTTTTACCCTGCTCGGAATACTGAAAATATATTCCGGAGTAGAAATAATAACACCTGCTGAATCTTCAATATCTTCTCTGATCTTCATAATTTCCTCAGGCGTATCAACATCCGTTAATGCCGTATCAAAATGAGGAAGAACAGAAAGATCATCATACATCTGGAATGTAATATTGGGATTCTTATCCAATACCTGTTCTATCAGTTTCTGATTACTGGAATTGTTGGTAGCGCTTCCAATAATGATGAGGATCTTTTTTGAAGGGATCATGAACTCCTGATTATCCGTTTACTGCTTCCACTCTTTCTACAAGGTCCGGAACGAATTGTTTTAAAATATTTTCAATTCCGTTCTTTAGAGTAGCCGTAGAACTTGGACATCCTGAACACGCTCCCTGTAAAAGCATTTTAGCTGTTTTGGTAGATTCATCATATTCCATAAGGGAAATTTTTCCACCATCATTTTCTACAGCCGGAGCCACATATTCATTTAAGATATCAGAAATCTTCTGCTCATCATCAGTATAGTCTCTGTTGATGATCTTTTCTACAGGGTTTTCGTGTTTCTGCGGTTCAATGTTTGAAATTTCACCACCATTTTGAAGATACTCAGCAATAAGAGCACGCACGGTCATCATTACTTCATGCCATTCCACAGAGTTATCTCTGGTAACTGCTACAAAGTTATCTGAAATGAAAACCTCAGTTGCAAAATTAAATTCCTTAAAGATAGCTGCCGCTAAAGGAACCTCAGCTGCTGCTTCTCTTGATTTTACTTCTATAAAGCCTTCCATAAGCAGTTTGCTGGAAACAAACTTCATTACATTCGGGTTAGGCGTCATCTCAGAATAGATCTGATACATTTCTTTTTTCTTCTGAAGATAAATTCTTGGATTGGCCAATAATTCGTCTTCAATCACATTTTTCAGGCTTTCAGCTACATGTTCCCATTCGATAGTATCCTGTTTTGCTACTGCTACAAAATTAGCTGTGATGAAAATTCTTTCTACAAACGGATAATTGAAAAGTTCCTGTGCCAAAGGAATTTCTGAAATATCTGAATTTCTGTCCAACTCCAAAGACCCTGGAATCAAGTTGTAATCTGCTACAAATTTCATCACTTTTGGGTTTTCAGTTGGTTCTATAAGTACGGTACGCATTTTTTCGTTAAATTTGAGATACAAAAATACGCATTAGAAGTTAGAAGCTGTAAATTGGGAGTTAGATTTTTGCTATCACTGTAATTTAGAAGTTAGATACTAAAAAGCAGAAGGTAAAAATCATGACTTTCAAACAGGCTTATTTTCAAATTTTCAAATTAAAACTATGGCACTTATAAAAGAACTTTTAGGAAAAATACCACAGATCGGAGAAAATACTTTTTTAGCTGAAACAGCTACCATTATTGGAGATGTTACGATGGGAAAAGACTGCAGCGTTTGGTATAATGCAGTGATCAGAGGTGATGTTCACTATATTAAGATGGGTGATAAAGTAAATGTTCAGGACAATGCAATGCTGCACTGTACCTATCAGAAACATCCACTGAATATTGGAAATAATGTTTCCATTGGTCACAATGCTATTGTTCATGGATGTACAATCAAAGATAATGTACTGATCGGAATGGGAGCGATTGTGATGGATGACTGTCTGGTTGAAGAAAATTCAATTGTAGGAGCTGGTTCTGTAGTAACTCAGGGAACACATATTAAATCCGGAGAAGTCTGGGGTGGAGTTCCTGCCAAAAAGATCAAGGATATCAACGCTCAGCTATTGGAAGGCGAAGTAAACAGAATTGCAGATAACTATGTGAAATACTCATCATGGTATAAAGAGAATGTGAAAAATTACGAATTGTAAAGAATAGGATACGAGATGTATGGTTTGAGTTTCGGATGCAAGATTTTTGATTGAACAGCAAGTCTTGATATGAAACTTCCAGGTCTCTGGTTTGAATCTAATACATAAAAAAACAAAAGCTCTGTCTTCCGACGGAGCTTTGTATATCAAGCCTTTTGTGTTGATTTGATATAGAACCTTTGCTTTATTTTTATTTTGAGTCTGGGGTAATTAATCTTGCTTCTCCATCAATACACTTGATATATGACGGAGGCGTAATCATCACACAGTCAGACATAATATTATATTTTTCGTTAAAAATCCTTACTTTATCCGTATACTCATTAATTCTTGGTAAAATTGAGGACTCAATTTTTTTAGGATAAGCGATATATTGCTGAGGTCCACCACAGGACTTTATGCCCATGGGAGCAAAGGTCCAGTCGCTGGCATTTGTACAATTTTCCCCTTTAGCTTCAGATTCAATGGAAGCTTTTAATTTATCCAGCTGTGCCTGATCATACTTTTGACTGTCTTCATCAGCAGGTCTGTTGCTAATATCTATGGGAAGATTAGTATCAAGATTTTTTGTTGAATTACAGGAAACCAGAGTTAATGTAGTACATAATACTATTGCAGGGATATGCAGGAAAATTTTTTTCACAATTGACTTTTTTCTTTTTAAGATTTTTCAAAACTTATGCCAAGGTAAGAAAATCAAATTCATTTCCGTATTTTTGACAACGATGAACAATCATTTTTTTGACTTAATAGAGTATACCAACAGAAGTGTTTTTCTGACTGGAAAAGCAGGAACAGGTAAAACAACGTTTCTTAACGATTTTGTAAGACGAACAAAGAAAAAACATGTAGTGATTGCTCCTACTGGGATTGCAGCAATTAATGCAGGTGGAGTGACCATCCATTCCATGTTTGGATTACCACTGAGAACTTTTTTACCTACCACAGAAAGAATAGATACCAGTTTGGCAAATAATATTGCTGATCTGATGCCTCATTTTAAATACCGTAAAGATAAACTTAAGCTTCTAAGAGAAGTTGAGATTATTATTATTGATGAGGTTTCCATGTTGAGAGCTGATGTACTGGACATGATGGATTTTTCTTTACGATTTATCAGGAGAAATAATCAAAGGTTTGGTGGAGTACAGATGTTGTTCATTGGGGATTTATTTCAGCTTCCGCCAGTGGTAAGAGATGAACACATCCTAAAAATGTATTATGATTCTCCTTTCTTTTTTGACAGTCATGCCATTAAAGACATTCCGATTGTTACCATTGAGCTTACAAAAGTCTACAGACAGTCTGATCAGGAATTCTTAGAAATATTGAACGCTATTCGTGATGGTGATGTAGATAATATAGATTTCAACCATCTGAATAAAAGATACGATCCTGATTTTGATATGGGGAAAGAATCTTACGTTTATCTGTGTTCTCACAATAAAATGGCAGATGAAATCAACCAGGAAAAACTGAAGGAGATAAAAATAGATCCTAAAACCTATGAGGCCAAGCTTGTTGGAGATTTTAAAGAAAATCAATTTCCCAATGACCAGTTCTTGGAACTTAAAATAGGCGCCCAGATTATGTTCATCAGGAATGATATTTCCGGAGAGAAGAAATATTTTAACGGAAAGCTTGGAGAAATTATTGGGTTGGATGATGATGAAATTCGTGTTGTTCTGGATGAAAGCGAAAGAGAAATTACCGTAAAAAAAGAAACCTGGGAACAGAAAAAATATTTTCTGGATACAGATAAAACGATCAAGGAAGAAGTTTTAGGAAGTTTTGAACAATTTCCTATCAAATTAGCCTGGGCTGTTACCATTCATAAAAGCCAGGGGCTTACCTTTGATAAAGTAATTATTGATGCCGGAAAAAGTTTTACTGCCGGTCAGGTCTATGTAGCCTTATCACGTTGCCGAACATTGGAAGGAATTGTTTTAAAATCAAAAATCACTCCTGAAGTTATTTTTAAAGACAACAGAATCCTGCAATTCCATAGCAATACGGTTGCCAACGATCATATAGATGCTATTTTGAACCAGGAGAAATACGATTATAGTATTAGAAAAGTACTTCGTACTGTGAATTGTCAATGGTTTTTAAATGAAGTAGAAGAGTGGAACAAGCTTTCTCTTACCACTAAAAATATAGACCGTGCTAAAGCTAATCAGCTGTATCTTCAGTTGAAACATGAAGCTACCAATCTTGGGAAAATCTTTGAAAAACTGGAACGTGTAATCTTTCAAAAGGTGAATAATTTCATTGAGCAGAAAGAAGAGTGGTCCGAAATTGAAAGCAAGTCAAAAGGTGCGGTTAATTTCTTCTTTACCGAAACCCGAAATAAAATTTTCGATCCATTGAAAGAGTTTTATGCTGAAATTAAAGGAGCAAAAGGTCTGAAACAATACAATGAAGAAGTGAAAAGCTGGCTGGAAGATATTGAAGAATACCTAAATAGTTTAAAGGATATTCACCTTCTTGAAGTAAAGCTTCTTGATGAAAAGAATGATAAAGAAGTCAGCATGAAAATTGCTAAAGTTCCTTCACAGGTTCTAACTTTTCAACTTTTTGAACAAGGAAAAACAATTGGTGAAATTGCATTGGAAAGAGGATTGGTGAAAGAAACCGTCATTGGCCATCTTGCCAAGTTTGCAGAACAGGGATTGCTAGATATTGCAAGAGTGATTACTTCAGATAAAATCAAAGCATTTGAAGATGAATTTTATAAAAATCCACATGAGACGTTAACAGAGTGGAAGAATGCTTTACCCAACCATTTTGAATTTAATGAAATCAGAATTTTAATCAATCATTACAATTATAAAAAAGAAAAGAATTCCTAGGGAATTCTTTTCTTGCTTGAATGATATTAAATTAATAGGAGTTTGAGATTTATGGGTACATTGTATTAATGGTATTGATATCTCCGGTTGTAAATCCTGTTCTGTTGTAGGTGAAATTAGTGTTGTCTGCTCTTTTAATGGTAGGTAAACCATTTTTAGAATAAGAATTTGGCCAGTACATCATTACAGAATTGATATTAAAAGGACCTATATCTGTTCCGGAAGTATATTTATTAAAATTATAAGCCTGTCCGTCCTGAATATTATTCCACTGAATGCTTACATACTGATCTCTGTCTTTACGGGCATGTTCGTGATAAAGCCCTACCGTATGACCCATTTCATGAATCACCGATCCTACCGAAATATATTGATCCAAAGAAACAGTCTGTTTTCCGCCTTGGTATCCTATATGAGCCCATCCATCTGATCCGTTTGAACTTCCGAAGATAAACTCAACATAATTAGATTGATTGGTACGTGGAATCCACTGAGTATTGGTTTTGCTATTATATTCACTTACAGCAGTATTGATTTTATTAACATTGATAGAGCCCATATTGCTGGCAATTGTGTAATATATTTTACCACTTGGCCATTTGTATAAACTGGCGCCTCCTTTATTGGCTGTGCCACCTTCTGATAATTGTTGATCGGAAAGAACGATGTCTCCCTGGAAAAAATTTAGTCCATTTTTTATTTCATAAGTAATTTCCTGACCTCCCAATTGCCCTTTTTTAAGATGGGCAGCATTTACTGCATTGGCTTGGGTTTCGGTTGTAATTTCGTCATTGTTTTTACTGCAAGAAGTTAAAGTTGCAGCCATCACAACGCTCATTATGAAAGTTTTTTTTGTGAATACTTTCTGAGAAAACAAGTCATTAATTTTTTTGTTCATGATAAATATTTTTCGAATTGGTTATGCGAATATAATAAATATGTCTCTTTATTTTGAATTATTTTCAATTATTTATAAATATATAAAGGAAAGTGATAAATGGATTACTTGAGATTATTTTAAAAGAGCGAGAGTAACCTGAGAAATGAGTATAAAAATAACACAAAAGGGGTATGGTATACGATGGCATTAGTTTATAGCTTTATGATAAACTAATGCCCATGAAAACAATATTAATCTCAGTGTGTTCTTTTGCGTGCGGATTATACCATGCTCAGGAGAAATCTTCGGATAATTTTCAGTTTGGAGCGACGCTGAAAGCCAGTATTAATTTTACAAGTAAAGAGAATAAGAACAGATTAAAAAATGAACCGGTTTTATTTTTTAAGATATCCACTTCATTTGGAGTTGCAAATACTTGGCTGAGTAAAAGTTTTTACCCCTCTCTGAATACTGAAATTCACCTTTATAATGGTGGTTTAGGAAGTGATAATGTAAGGAAATCTGCTGCTAATCGTATGATTTTAGATGCCATCTTTGCTTTAACACTTACTTCAGGCTTTGATTACAATACAGATACTCATAATCCCTTAAAATATTTTGGAGATTTTACGATTCCAGCATTAAATAATCCTTATTCTGTTTCAGGATCGCTAGGAACCAACTTTATTTTCACAACAGATAAAAAGAGAGAAACTCAAAGAGTGGGCTTTGCCGGTCTCAATGTTAAAGGAGTTCAGGCATTCACCTATAACGATGGGAGCTTTTTTGCTAAAATGTTTTTGGGCGACGGGGAAGACCGTTATTATACAGGAGGAGGAGGGTTGTCCTATACAGCAAGTTGGAGAAAAGCTGAAGATATACGAGATGCCTCATTGGAGTTGTCTTATCATAAATTTACAGGATATACAGATGAGACATTTCAGCTAAGTTATGATATTGGGGCTTCTATGGTTACCTATAAAGATGAAGATCAATATAAATATAATAAGAGCTTATGGAAGCTTAGCGCCAGATATACAGAAAATAATGTTGGATATGGAGTCAATATTAACCAGTATAATTCTGCAAAATGGGATGCTCAACATTTGATTCATTGGCTCACCTACTGTCCGTATCATTTTGTTCCCTACAATAAATTTTATTCTGTTGAACCATTTCTTTATATAAAAAAACAATAATCCGATGAAAACTAAAATAATACTAAGCTTTATGGTGATGTTTTCACTGATGAGCTGTAAATATTATGTCATGTATAAAGAAACTGCCGAACCTGGGTTTCTATGTGACAAAGGAGACGATCAACTGATAACAGTGTATGATAAGAACCAGAAAGAAGAATATGAAGTATATATAAGATACAACCAGTTTAAATATTTATATTTTAACAACACTCAGAGAACAAATCATCCAGATTATAATTCAAAAAAATATAGGACAGAAATTCAGTATATCATTGTAAATACAAAGGATAATAATGTATTTTATGTTTCAACTACTCCTTCCAGGTATATTATGAATAAAGATGATAAAGAGAGCAATTATCTGATCGGAAATAAAGGAAACAGTTATTTTTTCAATAGTTATTTTATTGGTAAAATAAATGATTCAATGATGGTGTTTAAAAATGACAGAGAGAAGATGACCTGGAAATTTAAAAGGGAAAATGATACTTTGAATATTAATACGGTTATTTCTCATAAAATTAGGAGCAATAAAGAAATTCATTCTTCCACTCGTTTAATATCAGAAATTTTAGGCAATGATTTTAAATTTGTAAAGATGAAAGGCTTTGAAGGCTTTACCTATGTGGAACCAAGAATATTTAATAAAGAAGACTCTGTAAAAACAATAAAAGCTGGCAATGAGATCTCTTTAGACAGAATAAGGTATGTTGCTTGTGGAAATCAGGTTGTAAAAGTGTTACTCAATTATAATAACGCAATAGATGTTAACAAGGAGTTTAAAAATATTTTCTATAAAAAAGGACGTATCCGGTTTATTAATGATCTTAAATAATTGATCAGTGTTTATTTTAAAGCACAGAAATATTAGACAAATGAAATTTTCCAATAGTTTTTCCCTGAACTCACCAATAGATCCTATTAATTACAAAAAGTAACTAATGCAATTCAGATTTTTTAAATTTGTATGATTTTTAAAATCTAAAAATTAACATCTCAATATGAAAAATTTTGAAATTTCTGTTTTAGACCTTGCACCGGTAAAGCAAGGGAAAAGCATTCATGATACTTTTCAGGACAGTTTGTCCTTAGCCAATCATGCAGAAGGCTTAGACTATAAAAGATTCTGGCTGGCGGAACATCATAATATGGAAAGCATTGCCAGCTCAGCCACTTCCGTATTAATAGGTTTTATCGCCAATGGAACAAAAAAAATCAGAGTAGGATCAGGAGGAATTATGCTTCCCAACCACAGTTCTCTGATTATTGCAGAACAATTTGGAACATTGGAATCCCTTTTCCCAGGAAGAATTGATCTCGGGCTAGGAAGAGCACCCGGAACCGATGGCTTAACTGCTCAGGCTTTAGGAAGAAACCCTGCAATCATTAACGAGCAGTTTCCAAGACAGATTCTGGAACTTCAACGATATTTTTCCAAGGAAAATGCTGATGCAATGGTTCGCGCTATTCCAGGAGAAGGATTGGATATTCCATTGTACATTTTAGGATCCAGTACAGATAGTGCTTGGCTGGCTGCAGAACTTGGTCTGCCCTACGCTTTTGCAGGACATTTTGCTCCCGAACAGATGGAAATGGCTTTTAAAATTTACAGAGAACATTTTCAACCTTCAGTCTATTCAGAGAAACCTTATATCATTGCCTGTGTGAATGGAGTAGCAGCAGAAACTTCTGAGGAAGCTCATAAAATTTCTACAACTTTATTTCAGGCGTTCATCAATATTATAAGAAACGACAGAAAACCTTTTGCCCCACCGGTAGATGATATGGATGAAATATGGTCACCTATGGAGAAATCAATGGTTTTGCAGAAGCTGAGATATACGTTTATCGGAAATCAGGATGAAATTAAGACAAAGCTTAAAGATTTTCAGGAAAAGTTTAATGTAGATGAACTGATGATTAATTCACATATTTACGATCATCAGAAAAGAGTAAGATCTTACGAGATTATCAGAGAAGCGGTGAACTCCTTATCCGAAGCGTAATAAACCATTCATATAAATTGGCAGATGCTTATTTTTATGAGTATCTTTGCACACAAATAAAAAGTAAAAATGTCTGAGATTAAATTAAATACTATTCCGGAGGCTATTGAAGACCTTAGAAATGGGAAAATAATCATAGTAGTAGATGATGAGGACAGAGAGAATGAAGGAGATTTTCTTTGCGCAGCAGAACTCACAACACCAAAAATTATCAACTTTATGGCGCTTCATGGAAGAGGGCTTATCTGTATGCCACTCCCTGAAAAAAGATGTGATGAACTTGGACTAGAAGTAATGGTAAGCAGAAGCAGTGATCCTAAAGAAACTGCTTTTACCGTATCTGTTGACCTTTTAGGAAACGGAACCTCTACAGGGATTTCTGCAGGAGACAGAGCGAAAACGATTTTAGCTTTGATGGATGAAAAATCCAAACCTACAGACTTCATGAGACCAGGACATATTTTCCCGCTTCGTGCCAGAAAAGGAGGAGTATTGAAAAGAGCAGGACATACTGAAGCTGCCATTGATCTTACTCATTTAGCAGGTTTGAAGGAAGGTGGAGTAATCTGTGAAATCATGAACGAAGACGGAACAATGTCGCGTTTACCTGAACTTCACACATTTGCTCAAAAGCACGATATGAAAATCGTTTCTATTGAAGATTTAATTCACTATCAGCTTAAAAAAGGGAATCTTGTAGAAAGACTGGAAGAGAAAAAAGTAAAAACACATTACGGTGACTTTGACTTCTATGCATTTAGAGAGACTTCTAACGATCAGATCCATTTTGCATTGACAAAAGGAGCATGGACAGTAGATGAGCCGGTTTTGGTAAGAGTACAGTCTTCAGACTCATATTTTGATGTATTAACAAGATTGAATAATGGTGAAAAACCTTTATTGGAAAAAGTAACCAATATGGTGAACGAAGCTGGAAAAGGAGCTATCATCTTCATCAATAACGTTTCAAATTCAGAAAATACATTAAGAAAACTTCAGCAATTCCTGAACTATCAGGATGGGCAGGAGCAGCATCCTACTTTAGCGTACAACTATAGAGATTATGGTATCGGAACGCAAATCTTAAAGAATTTAGGAATTAATAAGTTTAAAGTAATCACTCAAAACCCTGCTATCAAGCCTCAGGTTGGAGGATATGATGTAGAGGTTACTGAATTGGTACAGCTATAATAAGTAAATAGACAATAGTGAATTTACTTCACTTTGAATAATTGTTTATAAAATGAAATAAAAGGTTTAGGATTTTTCTAAACCTTTTTTTATTTTTAAACCATGACCGAGTCTTTACAAAAACATATCCGGGAGTATGTGGAAATTTCAGATGAAAAGCTGGAAAAATATTGCAATGCCTTTACCCATCGAAAAATAAAAAAGAAAGAGTTTTTATTAATGGAAGGAAGTATCTGTGATTTTGAAGGATTTGTAGTGAGTGGTTGTTTTAAGGTTTTTCATACCAATCGAAATGCAGCAGAGCAGATATTATATTTTGCTATTGAAAATTGGTGGATCTCTGATATAGACAGCTTCATCAACAGGATTCCATCCAAGCTTACCATTCAGGCACTCGAAAACAGTGAAATTCTTTTGATTTCAAGAAAAGATAAAGAAAAGCTTTACCAGGAGATGCCGGAAGTGGAAAGATTAATGAGACTTAAATTTCAGAGTTCAATTATTGCATTACAACGCAGAATTATTGATAATTTAAGCAAGTCTTCTGAAGAGCGCTATATTGAATTTTTAAAAAAATATCCCCAAACAGCCCATCGTCTTACCAATATTCAAATTGCAGCTTATCTGGGAGTAACTCCTGAATCTCTCAGCAGAGTTCGTAAAAATATTGTAAAGAAAGATGAATAAGATCCGATGTTTTTTTTGCTTAAAAAAGTTATTTGACTTAACGATCCTGAATGGTTCAAAAAAGAAAAGTCACAACAAAAATGCCTGTTGTGACTTTTATGTATGGTTAAAATTCAACCGTAAAATTACAGGCTTATTTCGTCAAAGTTTCTGAAACCATTCAGGAAGTCCTTTACCGTCATTCTTTTCTTGCCTTCTAACTGAAGTTCCTGGGGAAAGTATACACCATCCTGAGTGTATATTTTGAACTCACTTTTTGAAATATCCAATGTTCCGGCAGGCTTTCCATGATTGGAGATTTCAAATTTTCCACTAAATATTTTTAATCCTTTTTCCTCTTCACCAATTTTCAAAGTTGTGAAAGCAGCAGGATAAGGCGACATTCCCAGAATAAACTGATGTACAGTTTTAGAGGGTGCCAACCAATTGATTCTAGTATCCTCTTTGAATATTTTATAGGCATTTTTCGGGTGCTCAACCTGGGGTTGAGGTTTTTCTTCAATAGCATTGTCAGCCAATCCATCTAATGTTCTTACGACTAATTTTGAACCCATTTCCATCAATCTGTCATGAAGACCTCCTGCATTTTCATCCGGTAGAATTTCAAGCTCTTCCTGAAGAAGAATATTTCCTTCATCAATTTTTTCATTAATGAAGAACGTAGTTGCTCCAGTTTTTTCTTCCCCGTTAATAACTGCATAGTTGATAGGAGCAGCACCTCTGTAGTCAGGAAGTAAGGATGCATGAAGGTTAAATGTTCCCATTCTAGGCATTTCAAAAAGAACCTTAGGCATCATTCTAAAAGCTACCACTACAAAAACATCAGCATCCAGTTTTCTGAGTTCTTCTAAAAATTCAGGATTTCTTAATTTTTCCGGCTGAAAAACAGGAATATTATTTTCTGAAGCATACACTTTTACTGGTGATTGGGTTATTTTCTGGCCACGTCCGCTTGCTTTATCCGCTACAGTTACCACACCTACAACCTGATGATGAGATTGATGAATAGCCTCCAAAGAAGTTTTTGCAAACTCAGGAGTACCTAAAAAAACGACTTTCAATGATTTCATAATGCAAAGATAAGTTTTTGCTCTGAGAGTGGGTAGCATATGAGACTTAGGAGAAGAGAAATGGTCTTTTTAAAATGCAAATCATTTCATTACTCATTACCCATGATTAAGTGCATAGGTTCTGAAATTCAACATTTTTACCTTTCCGGAGTCTAATAGAAAAATTAAGTTTTCCAATATGCTTTCTTTGGAATGATAACTTAGCTGTACAGAAAGTTCTTCGATGGTTGCTGATTTTTTTGCCAGTAAATTAATGATCTGCTGGGAAATGTTTTTGCCAAAAATAGACTGTTTATTCTTTTCACAAACAGAACACTGGCCGCAGTTTTTTGAATTTTTTTCCCCGAAATAAGCCAGAATAAGTTTCATTTTACAGTAATCCTTATCTTCAACATAGAATTTCATTTCTTCCCATTTCTGAATCTTATTTCGTTGAATATGTTCAAAAAGTTTCCAATAAGCATTATTGACAGCTCTCTCATCACGAGGTTTCAGAAATTTGATACTCGATAAAGCTCCGTCCAGATATTCAAGATAGTTTCTCTGTTGAAGCTCCTTTAGACGTTCTTTGATTAAAGGAATACCCACTCCAATTTTATTACTTACCTGTTGTTCACTGAACATCACTTTATGGGTTGTAATTCCGGACACAGTGCGGAGTAAAAGCTCTATGAAATATGCATCTTTTTGTGGCAGCTGATCTATTTCATCAGATTTAATAAAAAGCTCCAAAGATGACAGGCTTTTATTGTCATTGTAGTAAATGATTTCCTGGTTATGAAGGAAATTGAGGACATTATTGATTTTGGCTTTTGATAACCTGGTAAAGTTTTGTATTCCGGTTGTATTCAGTTGGAATGTTTTCTCGGGTAACTCAAATTCTGCTACCTGAAAAATAGAGTAGAGGTAGCTGATGATCTTTAAAAATTCAGCCTTGTTGGGAATCTGGTTTTTGAGAATTTGATCAAAGTTCAAAAGCTCCTGTTTGTTCCAAAGCATAAACGCAAAACTCTCCTTACCATCCCTTCCGGCTCTTCCTATTTCCTGGTAATAATTTTCAATTGAAGCAGCAGGTGAGTAGTGGAGCACAAAACGAACATTATCCTTGTCAATTCCCATCCCAAAGGCATTGGTAGAAATTAAGACCTGATTATCACTATTATTCCAGGTGTTTTGTCTTGTATTCTTTTCCTTTGTAGTTAAGCCTGCATGAAAATAATCTACATTTTTTAGCTGATTTTTCTTTAAAAACTCTGAAAGCAGTTCAGCTTCTTTTCTGGTTCTTACGTAAACAATTCCTGAATCTGTATTGTATTTTAAAATATCCAGAACCCGCTGAAATTTATCGGAAACCTCTTCTGTAAAGATTTTGATATTATTTCTTTTAAAGCTTTTCTGGAAAACAGCCGGATTTCTCAGCTCAAGCTTATTTTTGATCTCTTCCAAAACTTTTGGAGTTGCAGTTGCAGTAAGTGCCAGGCATGGAGTTTCCGGATTATTCATTCTGAAACCTTTAATATTCTGATAGCTTGGACGGAAATCCTGTCCCCATTCAGAAATACAGTGTGCCTCATCAACAGCAATGAATGATAGCTCTATTTCTTCGATATTCTGAAGAAACTGAATATTGGTTAGTCTTTCAGGAGATACATAAAGCAGCTTGGTAAGACCTTCTTTGCAACGATTGTAAATAGCTTCAGCATCATATTCATCCAATTCAGATGACAGGTATTCTGCTTCTATACCACGGAATTTTAGCTGATTCACCTGGTCTTTCATTAAAGCCAGCAAAGGGGAGATCACCAGACAGGTTCCTTCTTTTAATAAAGCAGGCAGCTGGTAACATAATGACTTACCGGCCCCTGTAGGAAGAAGTACCAGACTGTCTTTTTCATTGATAACAGCATTGATAATTTCTTCCTGAGAATCTCTGAAGCCGGTATAGCCCCAGAAATACTTAAGAGTATCATATTTTAGCTTTTGAAAATCCTGTGGAGAAATCATGTTGTAAAAATAAGGAAAGTATTAAGACAAAAAAAGCCACGCAATGCGTGACTTTTATATAATAAATTAATAAGCTTATTATTTAGCTTCGAAGTATACTCTTCTGTTAGCTCTGTTTTTCCACTCAGGGCATTTCGTTGCTGGTTCACACTCAGGATATTTAAGGTCTTTTTCACCTTTACCTACAGCGTTTAATTTGCCAGACTGAACTCCGTTTTTGATTAGATAGTTCTTAACGTTGTTGGCTCTTCTCTGAGATAATTTTTGGTTGTAAGCATCAGTACCTCTTGTATCAGTAGCCCCTACAACATTGTAAGAACCGTTTGAAGAATTGATGTAGTTTACGGCATTATTTAAGATAGGAGTGTTTGAAGGTAAAATTCTGTCAGAATTTAAATCAAACTCAATACCTTCCAGTTTAGTTTCAGTTTCTATTACTGGTCCTGTAGTGGTAGTAGGACAACCGTTGTTTTCAACAGGTCCTGGAACCGTTACACACTTATCGTAAAGGTCAATAACTCCATCAAGGTCTGTATCAAGAGCTACACCGGCACCATCCACTCTAGCTCCTGCAGGAGTGTCAAGCTGTCTGTCCCAATCGTCGCATACTCCATCGTTATCAGCATCCCCTTTCTTACATACTTCGATATCCTGGTTTTTATTAGCCAAAACATCAAGTTTGTAATAGATTTCCTGAAGTGGGTCATGCCACATTAAGTGAGACTCATGTTTTCCTAATTTTACAGAAAGTCCTAACGTTGCATTGAAGAAGTTATCAGAAACTTGTGAAGAACGTCTGTTGATATCACTGTATGGATCACCTCCACCATCAAAAGTATCATCACCAGTTACTACATACATTAATCTACCTTCAATATCAATTCTTCTGTTCACTTTAAACTTCAGACCTGTACCAGCCTGCATGAATAAAGAACCTAATTTAAATGGCTTCACTTCAGTCATCAATCTTTGTCCAGTGGCATCTTTTTGGTATGCTCTGTAAGCAATGGTACCAACACCGGCATATCCGTGTAGGGCCCATCTGTAAGGAGAATGATTATCAACTCTTCTTAAAAGGTTAGAGAAGTTAATATCTCCCAAGATTGAAATCGCGTCGTATTGAGTTCTACCCGCTACCGCCTTTGCATCAGGTGCTGCATCTTTGGTATTGAACCATCCTTGTCGTGTTTCACCTCTGTCATATTGTAAATTGATTCCAAATGCATGGGTGATCGCTTTATCAATACTTACATAAGCTGAATATCCGAAAAGGTTTTTACCGTTACCATTCTTAATGGAGGTTAAATCTGCTGACTGAAGTAGTGGAACTCCAACCCCTGCAGAAATAGACCAGTCATTAAATCTTTTTGATTGATTTGTGAATGGGGAAACGTTGGCAGACCCAGACGAGAACGTATTGGGATACTCTCCTTTTGAAACTGCCGTTGAGTCTTGTGCATAACTGGCAGTAGGAATCGCCAAAGCTAATGCAACAATTGCTAAACTTAATTTCATAGTGTTATTTTTTTAGTTAAGTTATTTTAAATGATTTTTTTACGCTAAAAAGTGATTTTTGTATTATTTTTTCCAAAACAATAGTGTCTATATCTTGCCAATCTTGCACCTATTCCCCGGAAAATGATATAAAGGTATGTAAAAAAATTCGTAGTAGAAAAAAAAAAACCGAAAAGAACAATTCTTTTCGGTTTTACATGTATTATAAGAAATTACTTCTTCTTTTTCTTAGATGGTGCTTTTTTTACTGGTTTTTTTACAGAAGCATCTTCATAGTCTTTCTTTTTAAGAGAATCCCATTCTGAACCTTCTATAAATCTTACCGTAACTTTTCTATCTGCCATTCTTTCAGCATCAGAGGCTGAAGCTGGAATTTTAGCATCTACAGATCCTACTCCTCTTGATTTCAGTACACTTTCATTGATACCTCTGTTTTCAAGCGCTCCTACTACAGCAGCAGCTCTTTCTTTAGATAATCTTAGGTTATAAGCTGCATTTCCTTTAATATCAGTATGTCCTGTTAATAAGTAGGTACCTCCGTTTTCTTTAATAATCGAAGCTGCTACATCAAGTTTACTGTTAGATTCAGGTCTGATCGTAGCCTTATTAAAGTTAAAGTAGATGTCTTTCAACGTTTTTTCTACTTCTACAGCAGTCTTATGATTATCTTTTTTCTCTATTGGACAACCGTTGTTTTCAACAGGTCCTGGAACTGTTACACATTTATCGTAAAGGTCAATAACTCCATCAAGGTCTGCATCAAGAGCAACACCGGCACCATCCACTCTAGCTCCTGCAGGAGTGTCAAGCTGTCTGTCCCAGTCGTCGCATACTCCATCATTATCAGCATCCCCTTTCTTACATACTTCGATATCCTGGTTTTTATTAGCCAAAACATCAAGTTTGTAATAGATCTCCTGAAGTGGGTCATGCCACATTAAGTGAGACTCATGTTTTCCTAATTTTACAGAAAGTCCTAAAGTTGCATTAAAGAAGTTATCAGAAACCTGTGAAGAACGTCTGTTGATCTCACTGTATGGATTACCTCCACCATCAAAAGTATCATCACCAGTTACTACATACATTAATCTACCTTCAATATCAAGTCTTCTGTTTACTTTAAACTTCAGACCTGTACCTGCCTGCATGAATATAGAGCCTAATTGAAATGGTTTCACTTCAGTCATCAATCTTTGTCCAGTGGCATCTTTTTGGTATGCTCTGTAAGCAATGGTACCAATACCGGCATATCCATGTAATGCCCATCTGTAAGTAGAATGGTTATCAACTCTTCTTAAAAGGTTAGAAAAGTTAATATCTCCAAGAATTGAGATTGCATCATATTGAGTTCTACCTGCTACTGCTTTTGCATCAGGTGCTGCATCTTTGGTATTGAACCATCCTTGTCTTGTTTCACCTTTGTCATATTGTAAATTGATTCCAAATGCATGGGTGATCGCTTTATCAATACTTACATAAGCTGAATATCCGAAAAGGTTTTTACCATTACCATTCTTAATGGAGGTTAAATCTGCAGATTGAAGCAGTGGAACTCCTGCTCCTACAGAAATAGACCAGTCATTAAATCTTTTTGATTGATTGGTAAATGGGGAAACATTCGCAGATCCAGAAGTAAAAGTATTAGGATACTTTCCATCTGCAGCTGCTGATGAATCTTGTGCATAGCTGACGGTAGGGATCGTCAATGCCAATGCAACGATTGCTAAACTTAATTTCATCGTGTATTATTTATTTTTTTGAATTTTTTTTGGAAAATAGCCTTTAGGCTTTTTTATTATTTGATAGGGCATCCGTTGTTTTCAACAGGTCCAGGAACGGTTACGCACTTATCATATAAGTCAATAACACCATCAAGATCCATATCTAAAGCAACACCGGCACCATCTACTCTTGCTCCTGCAGGAGTATCAAGTTGTCTGTCCCAATCATCACATACTCCATCATTGTCCTGGTCTCCTTTTTCACAAACAACAAAGTCTGTAGCAGCATTTTCTAAAACATTGGTTTTGTAGTATGCTTCCTGAAGTGGGTCATGCCATGCTAGGTGAGATAGATGCTTTCCTAACTTGAAAGATACTCCTAAAGATACCGTCCAGGCATTGTAAGATCTTCTGTTGTTAAGGATTGTATATCGATATCCTGATTCTGTAGGCGCTTTAGGATCGTAACTTGAATTATTGTATCCACTACCATCAAATGACTGCTCCCCACTGATAATATACATGGTTCTTGCTTCAACATCAATAAGTGGTGAAACATTATACTTTAGTCCTAAACCAGCCTGATAATATACAGAATTAATATCAAGGTCCTGCTTTACAAATAATGGTGTTCTTTTAGGATTGTCACTCCATCTGTTTCGATCATTGTCGTGTAAAGAAGTTCTGTACCCTTGAAGTCCAATTCCTCCATACCCGTGGAATGCCCATCTGTAAGGGGAATGATTATCTACTCTTCTTAATAAGTTGGAAAAGTTGATATCACCCATCAAAGCGATTTGGTCAAACTGTGTAGTTCCGGTAGCTACGCCCGCAGCTATTCCAGGAGCTCCAGGAAGTTGTCCTGTTTGTTTCGTTTCTCCTCTGGTGTAAATAAGGCTTAAACCGAAAGTATGTGAGATCTGCTTATCAATACTTATATAAGCATTGTATCCCCAATTCGTCTTATCCGAACGAAGAGATTTAAGTGCAGAGTGAACCATAAATGCGGAACCACCTCCTACGGAGATTGACCAGTCTCTGAAGCGTCTGGCTTTGTTGTCAAAAGGCTGTACGTTAGCTGACCCTGAAGAGAAGGTATTAGGATACTCAGTAGAAGAGTTTACTGTAGTACTGCTATTCTGAGCGAAAGCTGCAATTGGCAAGGTTGTAGCCAATAATAATAAACCTAATTTCATACAATATGTTTTATGTTTTAAATAAAATCTTTTAATAATATTCTGGAAAAATCCCTTTCAAAAAGATGTTTTTTATGAGGGATTTCTAATCTTTCTGATCTAAAATTTAATTCATTATACGTAATGATATCAATATCTATTATCCTGTCTGTGTAACCTCCGGATACTTTTGAATCATTAATTCTTCCCATTTCAACTTCTATCTCTTTAATACAATCAAGCAGCTGAATTGGTGAAAGATGCGTGAATATTATTGTTGCAATATTACAAAAAATATTGGAACTGGCAAATTCTACAGGATCTGATATCAAAAATTCGCTTATTTGTGAAATGTGATTTCCGGCATCACTTATTTTCTGTAAAGCAAGCTCTAAATTTTTTTTTTGCTCTCCTAGGTTACTTCCGAGTAACAAAACTACCTTTTGTTGCGACATATTAGAAAATTGATTGATTTATGAGAAGTTTCTTTAAAAATGTTTTGGCAAATATAGTAGCAATAATCATACTTTGCGCTGTGTTTTTCGTCTTTTTTATTATGATGCTTGTGTTTAGTTCTATGGGAAGCGACAAGTCTGTGGTAGTAAAAAAGAATTCGGTTCTAACGATTAATTTAAAGACCAATATAATAGACAGCCCTACAGAAGAACAAATGGATCTGTTTGGTTTAGGCAGCCAAAATAAGAATGTACTTCTTTATGATGTACTTGAGGCTATTAATAAAGCTAAAACTGATGATAATATTAAAGGGATCAGTATTGAGATGGATGACCTGAATGCAGGACTCACTCAAATTGACGATGTTAGAAATGCTATTGAAGATTTCAAGAAAAGTGGAAAGTTTGTATACGCTTACGGAAACGGAGTTTCTCAATCTGCTTATTATCTGGGGTCAGTAGCAGATCAGTATTATCTTCATCCTGCGGGAGGAATAGAATTGAAAGGACTTTCTACTGAGGTTACTTTCTTTAAGGATTTTGCAGACAAATATGGTATTGGAATAGAGGTGATCCGTCATGGTAAATTCAAGTCTGCGGTAGAGCCTTTCTTAAGAAATGATATTTCTCCGGAAAATAAAGAACAGCTAAGTACCCTGTTGAATGACCTTTGGAAAAATACATCTTATAAAATGGCAACGTCAAGAAAAATTGATACTGCTCAATTCAGAACGATTGTTGACAGCTTATATGGAATGATTCCTGAGCAGGGGTTAAAATATAAACTGGCAGATAAGCTTATCCAAAAATCAGAATATGAGGATATGCTTAAAACGAAGTTGAATGTAAAAGATAAAGAAAAACTGAATAAGGTCTCTTTAACCAACTATATCAGTTCTTTAACTAATGAAGATAAGTCAGGAGAAAAAGTAGCTATATTATATGCTTCTGGATCTATCAATAATGGTGATCAGTATAATGATATTCATTCTGAGAAGTATGTTAAGTATATTAAAAAGCTTCAGGAAGATGATAAAGTAAAAGCGGTTGTATTCAGAATTAACTCTCCTGGAGGAAGTGCGAATGCTTCAGATGAAATTTTATTTGAATTGCAGCAACTGAAAAAGAAAAAGCCATTGGTAGTTTCTTTTGGTGATTATGCAGCTTCTGGTGGTTATTATGTAGCGATGGCAGCAGATAAGATCTATTCGGAGCCTAATACACTTACAGGTTCTATTGGAGTATTTGGAGTATTACCTTATTATAAAGATATAGCCAATAAGAATGGTATTCGTGCAGATGTTGTGGCTACCAATGCTAACTCAATGTATTATTCAGGATTAAACGGAGTAACTCCTTATGGAGTAAACATGATGACGAGAAGTGTGGAAGGTACTTATAAAAGATTTGTACATTTCGTTACTCAAAACAGAAAGAAAACATTTGAACAAATTGATAATGTAGGTGGTGGTAGAGTATGGAGTGGTGTCCGTGCAAAGGAAATCGGTCTGGTAGATGAATTGGGAACTCTTAATGATGCGGTAAAGTTTGCAGCACAGAAAGCAGGGGTGAAATCTTACTATGTAGAATCTTATCCTAAGAAAATGACTCCATTCGAGCAAATCTTTAAAGATCTTAATGAAGAAGATGTTTCTGCAAGAATTATCAAAAATAAAATAGGAAAGGCGAACTATGAAATCTTACAACAGATTACAGACAAGAAATTACAGTCTGAGGTAAAAATGGAAATGCCTTACCAAATCAGAATCAACAACTAACTAAATTATATTGTACAAAAATCCCGGATCTGAAATTTCAGATCCGGGATTTTATTTTTTTATCAGCATTACATTAGCTTTTCTTCGTGGCCATTCCGTAAATCCAGAGGACAATCAAAGCTCCTCCGATGGCAAGAATCCAGCTTCTTGGATTCCAGAATGAAGTAACATCTCCCCAATGTAGAATGTAAACTCCTATAGCTCCTCCTACAAATGCTCCTATAATTCCTAGGATAATAGTGATTAGCCAACCTCCTCCTTGAGTTCCCGGCATAATCATTTTAGCGATTGCACCTGCAATAAGACCGAATAAGATCCATGTTATAATTCCCATAGTTGCAAATTTTTTAATGGTTAATATTTAAAAATGATTTGTTTTACTAATATAAGGGAAAACATGATGTAAATCATCTTTTCTTGAAGAATGAGTCTACAAATTCCGTACCATTGAAAAGCTGCAGATCTTGCATTTTTTCACCTACTCCTATATATTTTACTGGAATTTGGAACTGATCTGAGATCCCGATAACAACACCTCCTTTTGCTGTTCCATCTAATTTTGTCACAGCTAAAGCATTCACTTCTGTTGCTGCTGTAAATTGTTTAGCCTGTTCAAATGCATTTTGTCCTGTAGAACCGTCAAGAACCAATAAGATTTCATGAGGAGCATCAGGAATCACCTTTTGCATTACTCTTTTAATCTTGGAAAGCTCGTTCATCAGGTTGATTTTATTATGAAGTCTTCCTGCAGTATCAATGATAACAACATCTGCATTTTGAGCTACAGCACTTTGTACGGTATCAAAAGCTACAGAGGCAGGATCAGAGCCCATTTCCTGTTTTACAATAGGAACACCCACTCGCTCGCTCCATATAACAAGTTGATCTACTGCAGCAGCTCTGAAGGTATCAGCAGCTCCAAGAACTACTTTTTTGCCTTCGGATTTGAATTGGTGAGCTAGTTTTCCAATAGTGGTTGTTTTTCCAACTCCATTTACTCCTACGACCATAATAACGTAAGGTTTTTTTGAAGCATCGATATTTCCTGTTCCTGCATGAGGATTTTCAAGAAGTAATCCTGAAATTTCCTCACGAAGAATGGTATCCAGTTCGTTCACGCCCACATATTTGTCGCGGGCAACACGTTCTTCAATTCTCTCTATGATTTTAATGGTAGTGGAAGCGCCTACGTCAGAGGCAATCAGTACTTCTTCCAGATCATCCAGAACTTCATCATCTACTTTGCTTTTACCGACTACGGCCTTCGTCATTTTTTCAAAGAACCCCTGGCTGGATTTTTCCAATCCTTTATCCAGTGTTTCTTTTTCTTCCTTTTTGAAAATATTTTTAAACCAACTCATAGTTTTAGTTTATTCTTATCTTTTGTTTTTAATCACTGCTGTGGCTTCTACTTCTATCAGTACATCATTCCTGAAAAGCTTATTGACCTCTACAAGGCTGCTTACGGGAGGATTCTGAAGATTGACATATTCATCCCTTATTTTTCTGAAATCCGGGGTTTTTGAGATGTCTGTGATGAAGATAGTCAGTTTGACGATATCTTTCCCCGTACCTTCATACTCCTTCAGAATATTTTCAATGTTTTTGAAAATCTGATGGGTCTGTTCCTCTACATTATTTCCCACCAGGTTTCCTTTTGAATCTAAAGGAACCTGACCAGATAATAAAATCATTCTGGAAGTACCGCAATCAATGCTTACTGATTGTGATAATCCCGGGATGCTGAAAACTTTTGGTGAACTTTTGTATACTATAGGATCCATCGTTTTCTGACTGAATGAAAATTGAAAAATAACTGTGCCCATTAGTACAAGAATCTTCTTCATATTTCACTGATTAATAATCTGGTGAACAAAGATAACAAAAAAACTACCCAAAATATGAGTAGTTTTTTATATTGTAAATAAAGTATTGATTATTTTTTCAAAAAACCATCTACTTCATCAGCATTCATTACTTTTTCTTCGAAAACGTAAGCTCCTGATTTAGAAGACTTCACCATTTTCACCACTTTAGTCATTTTCTTAGACCCAGTTTGTAGGGTTGCTACTACTTTCTTTGCCATGGTAAGTTATTATTTAAAAATTACTTAATTTCTTTGTGAAGGGTAGATCTCTTAAGAACAGGATTGTATTTTTTCAATTCCAATCTTTCTGTTGTGTTCTTTTTATTTTTTGTAGAAATGTATCTAGACATTCCTGGCATACCGCTTTCTTTGTGCTCTGTACATTCAAGGATTACTTGAACTCTATTTCCTTTTTTTGCCATGATTTATTAATTCTTTTTAATCAATCCGTTTCTTGTAGCTCTTTCAATAGCTTCCTCGATTCCAATCTTGTTAATCACTCTCAATCCATGAGCTGATACTTTCAGTGTAACGTGCTTATCTTGCTCTGGAAGGTAAAACTTCTTCTCTAATAAGTTAATTTCAAAACGACGCTTCGTTTTGTTATTAGCGTGAGAAACGTTGTTACCAACCATTGCACGCTTTCCTGTTATTTGGCAAATTCTTGACATATCTCGATGTTCTTATTTGTATAATATTTGAGAGTGCAAAATAACGAAGAATTTTTTAGATAGACAAATCTTTTGGAAAATATTTGTAAATAAGTGACTGATTATAAATATTGATTTTTTAAAATATTCGAATTTTCGGGATATAGCAGTAAATCAGTGCTGATATATTTCATACCCGTTTTTTTTAAAGCAAAAAAAATAATATTCTATCTTTGTTTTTAATTAATCTAAATAAAAATTATGAAGAGAATTTATATTCTATTGTCTATGCTGCCTGTTGGTTTATGTGCTCAGAATTTTACGGAGATACAGACCGGGATGAACAATTTTTATTTCTCAGCTTCTGATATCGCTGATGTAGATAATAATGGTACACTGGATATTGTAGTCAATGGAGCTATAGATTCAGATGGAGATGGGAGCCCTGATGCTACCTATAATGAAGTGTATCAGAATACGGGAACAACCTTTCAGCCTTATACGGACCTGGGTGGAGATGTAACGCATTTGGGCGATATAAAATTCATCGACTATAACAATGATGGGTTGATGGATATTATTTCTACCGGGTTGAGCTATATGGATATTGTAAACTATAAGCATTACCGTTTTAAAAATACCGGAGTAGGTTTCACAAGAGAGGAGGAGCTTCCGGGAAAAATTTATGGCTCGTTAGAAGTTTTTGACTTCAATCATGACGGAAAGCAGGACTATGCCATCAATGGGACCCAATTTGCTCATGGAGGAGGCTTCAGAAATACGGTTGATTTTTATAAAAATACAGGATCGGGCTTTGATATGACTGAAAATTGGGCTGATGGAACTCAAAATGGAAGCTTTAAAATGATAGATCTTAATAATGATCAGCTTTTGGATATGGTTATTATAGGCTCAGATATTAATGGTGATCCGGTTTCTAAAGTATATATTAATCAGAATGGAACATTGGTTGATACACAAGCTCTTGATTCTTTAATTTCAGGAAAACTGGAAGTGGCTGATTTTAATGCGGATGGTTTTCAGGATATTGTAGTGGCGGGTAAGGATGCGAATGATGACCCCTATCTCGCAGTTCTTATGAATGACGGAACCGGTAATTTAATCACTCACCAAATCACATCAGAGGTTTCTGAAGCCTCAATAAGTGTTGGAGATTTGAATAATGATGGATATTATGACTTTATGATTGCCGGAGATATTAATTATAACGCAGTTGTAAAATCTTATTTATATAATGCATCCAGCCAGACGTTTACTGAAGGGGCTATCACAGGCTTACACAGCTTAGGTGGACCGGGAACGATGCAGCTGTTTGATTTTAATAATGATAATCATTTGGATGTCTTTTTAAGTGGATTTGATTGGGCCAGCCAGGATATTCCCTCTTTGACAAAAGTTTTTAAAAATAATGCTACAGAGCAGAATGCAAAGCCAATGGCTCCAACGCATTTGAATCTGACTAAAAACGGAAACCGATTTAACTTTACATGGAGTGGAGCAACAGATGATAAAACTCCAGTTAATGCGCTACGTTATGAAATTAAAGTAGGATCTACACCAGGTTCACATAATATTGCCAAATATATTGTAACGACTCCTTCATGGTTTCTGGATCTTGATCCGTCTGTTCAAAATGTATACTGGAGTGTAAGATCAATTGATGCTTCAAAGGTATATTCTGATGCATCTGCACAAGGAACATTGGCAACGAAAGAGAATACGATCAATCGTGAAAAAGACTTTGTTATATATCCTAACCCAACTTCTGATAAAGTTTATATGAAAGGGGAGAAGGTTTCAGAAGCTGAGATCTATTCAATGGAAGGCCGAAAGCTGAATGTGATTTTAAACAGAGATCAGTCTATTGATGTATCTCATCTTCCTAAAGGAGTATATTTATTAAAACTGAAAATAAAAAACGAAATAACCACTAAAAAAATTACTATTAAATAAATAACTGAATCATTTATTCTATCTTGAGAGAAGTCAGACGTCCAGCTGGCTTCTCTTTTTTTTTGTTCTGATAATCTATTATTATCCGTGAAAAAGATTGATTTGATGGAAATGATGCTAAAAAGTTTCCCGCAGATCTCACGGATTACGAAGATGTTTATGGATAGCGGCATGATAATGAACTTGTTTACTCATGGATATTACAGGTTTACATGGATGCTTGTATGAAAATTATGATATTGATGGGTTGCTAAATAAAAAAATCTGCGTCATCAGCTTAATCAGTGAGAGTTTACTATCTCTTAGATCTTGCAGATAACGCAGATTATATTTTTTCAGTATAAAAATCAGTGTGGCTGATATTCAAATACTAAGCTTTTTTGATTTTTGCCTGAAATCTTTTAATCAGATAATAGAATAATAAAAACCCTAAAGCAAACATTGAAAATCTCGAAAGAAGATCTCCTGCTCTTGAGTAAAATGTCATTCCTTCATAAAGATTGATCTTTGAAAATAATGCGGTTTGGTCTCCGTAGAAGGTATCTGCCATCACTTCTCCTTTAGCATTGATATGGGCTGAAATTCCACTGTTGGCAGCACGGGCAATTTCTCTTCTGGTTTCAATAGCTCTTAATTTTGCATAAGATAAAAGTTGCTTGTGTCCTTCTGTAACGCCCCACCAGGAATCGTTGGTCATAATACCCAGAAAGTTAGCTCCCTTCTTTACATAATCAGTGACAAATTCCCCATAAATACTTTCGTAGCAAATAATAGGCGCCATTTTTCCTTTGTTGTAAGGGTTGGAAAAGGCCATTCTTTCTTTATCTGTCCCTAAAGAAGCAACTGTTCCTCCTAAATTCAGCATGGCATCCCCTAAAATAGGTTTTAAAACATTCATATAAGGGAAAATTTCAACACCGGGAACCAATTTTCCTTTGTGATAGATCTGAGTTTTTTGTTGTGGAGCAAGCTGAATAGCGGTGTTGTAGCTTGCTACCCAAACTCCAGGATTGATCTGGTAAGCTTCTTTTGGTAGTGCTGCGGGATCGAAATACAAACGATGTGAGGAAATTCCTGTTGCAAAAACAGATCCGGGATGTCTAGATAAAAAGTCCTTGATATTATTTAAAAGTAAACTCTTTTCAATGCCTGTTTCAGAAATAGAACCTCTGCCTGGCAGGGATGTTTCCGGGGCAATATAGTAATCTATTTTTGTTGTTGAATTTTTCTCGGCCAGTGCCAAAAGATCCTGTTCGATCGTTAAGCTGTCTTTTGAATATTTTTCAGCATAAGGATCAAGATCAGGCTGAAGCATCAGTACATTAACCTGCCCGGATGGCTTTTCATTAAAACCGTTATATTTAATGATTGAAATGATCATCGGAACAGCAATTAAAGCTACTATAATTGATGAGTTTTTAATCAAATCTTTTTTCTTTCTTCCGGCTTCCCATGTTCTTACAGTATAGAAAATGAGAACATTGATTAATAAGATCCAGAAGCTTCCTCCGGTTGCTCCTAAGGTATCATACCATTGAATCAGTTTTGGATAATCTGAAAACACGTTTCCTAAGTTCAGCCAGGGCCAGGTAAGTTCCCAGCCTAAGTGGAATTTTTCAAAGCTCATCCAGATGGCGATAAAGAATCCTAATCCCCAATAGGTTCCCTGTGCATTTTTATACCAATGATAACATTGGAACACCAAAGAATATAAAAGTGAATTGACAAGAACCGGGAATACAACAGCCATCAGAGAGTGACTGCCATCCGGGTTTTTAGAGCCATACAGCCATCCTGTAGTGACAATATTCCAGATAACAAAGCAAAGATAGGATAGCCCGAAGATCATCCAGCTTTTTCTTTTATAGTCTGAAAATTTTGAAATTCCATGTTCCATCATGAGAAGAGGAACGAGGGCGAAAAATATAAAAAACGGAACTCCATAAGTAGGCCAAGAGACCGACAGCAGCATTGCTGAAATAAGTGTTAGCAGAACGTATTTCATTAAATTATTTTAATATACAAATTTAATGTTTTTGAAATGAATATATTAGCATCCGATGTTAAAGAAATTATATAAAATTATTATTCTTCCTTACACCCTGTTTCTGCTTTATCTGATGTTTTTTGGAATGGGCAGGTTTCAGTATGAGGATAATCTGATTACGGTTGAGCCCGTGTTTTCCACCATAAAATTTATCCAGGGTGCAATGTCATGGAAGGATATTGTAATTATTGTGGTGGGAAATATTGTGATGTTTATTCCTTTTGGTTTCCTGGGCTGGATTTTTCCAAAACTGGAAGATCTGAAATCTTTACTTTTTACTTTTATACCAGCCATTACCATTGTGGAAGGACTTCAATATTTTACAAGAATGGGAATATTTGAGGTAGATGATATCCTCCTGAACACGTTCGGTGTGTATTTAGGATGGCTGGTGTGTAGGTGTATTGAAAAAAGATTTAGCTATTGAGTTCTTTTGCTCTTTTTTCAGCATTTAAAATTCCCAGTTTTAGAATTTCCTTAAAGTTGTTTTCTTCAAAAGTTTTCAAAGCGGCTTCTGTGGTTCCACCTTTGGAGGCTACATCTTTGATCAGTTCTTCAAGGTTCTTTTCTGAATTATTAATGAGATGATAAGCTCCCAGCATGGTTTGTTTTACAAATAATTTAGAAAGGTTTTCTTCAATTCCCATTTCGATTCCTGCTTTAATCATAGCATCAATAATATAGTAAAAATAAGCAGGCCCACTTCCAGAAAGCGCGGTAACGCCATCCAAAAGATTTTCATCTTCTAAATACACAGACCTCCCGGTACTGTTTAATAATCTTTCAATGTTGATAAGCTGGCTAAAGGAAATACCATCTGCAGCCGTATAACCTGTAATTCCCATTCCCAGAAGGGTAGGAGAGTTGGGCATTGCTCTTACAACGAGTGGATGGTTTAATGATTTTTGAATTTTCTCAATATTAATTCCAGCCATAATGGATAGAACCATTTGATTATCCTTTAAGGTAAACTTAAAATTCTGAGCAACTGTCTGGAAATCCTGTGGTTTTACGGCAATGATAATTAAGTCTGCATCCAGCTCTGTAACTTCATCAAAGGTGGATGTTTTTGATTTGGGAAATTCACCTGTTATTTTAAAAATTTTAGTATGGCTTCGGGTAATCAGGTGAAGGTTTTCCGGCTTAATCAGTTCATATTTCAAAAATGATTTTGAAAATGATAGTCCCATGTTTCCGGCTCCCAAAATAGCTATTTTCATATTGGCGTGTTTATTTCTAACGAAATTAATGTTTTTTATCGGGATGAGGAAGAGGTGGGAAGCTGGGAGGTATTACAGTATTTTCAGCAACAAAAAGGTCCGGCGAATGCCGAACCTTTTTGTTTATTCTACCGGAAATTCCGGTCGTCTCATTTTATATTTTGTGCCTGAAAGAGCTTCAAGGAAGGAAACCAAAGCTTTTTTCTCTTCTTTGGTGAGCTTTAAAGGTTTTAATAAAGGATCAGTTACGGGATACAGCGGATCTTTCTCTTTTGCTTCAGGAGAAGGATCTATCATGTGCATTCCACTGTTGTATATATTTACGATCCCTTCCAATTCTCCGAAAAAGCCATTATGCATCCATGGTTGAGTAAGCATTAGATCTCTTAGCTGAGGGGTTCTGAATTTTCCTACATCTTCAGGTTTTTTGGTAATATTATACAATCCGAGATCTTCGTATTTTCTTTTGTAATAGGTAAGGCCAATATTGTGGAAAGATTCGTCTGTAAGATTTTGGCCGCTGTGGCAGTTCATACAGCGTGCTTTTGTTCTGAAAACATGCATTCCATAGATTTCTTCATCAGACAATGCATTGTATTTTCCCTCCAGGAATTTATCAAAACGGCTTGGCTGGCTTTTAATGGTTTTCTGGAAATCAGCTATTGCCTTTACAATTCTGTCATAGGTTACTTTCTCATCACCATAGGCATTTTTGAAAAGAGGTTTATATCCCTTTATAGCCTGGATTTTTGCAGGTAATGTTTTCACATCCATTGCCATTTCATGATGGGCTCCGAGTGGGCCTGCTGCCTGTTCTTCAAGCGTTTTTGCTCTGCCATCCCAGAAAAATGACTGTCTTTCTGCTATATTATACAAAGATATTGTATTTCTGTTTCCAAGAAGGTGATTGTTCCCTAATGCTACCTGTCTTCGGTCTGACCAACCCATTTCAGGATCGTGACAGGAGCTGCACGAAATCTGACTAGATTGGGATAATTTTGGATCAAAGAATAGCATTTTCCCCAGAATAACACCAGGCTTATCCTGTTCTACAAAAAATGTGGAGTCTCTTTTAATAGGGGAAAATTCTTTCCATTTTACACCATGATCAATATCCGGTTTGGGCCATTCTGAGATTGCTTTTTTATAACTTTTTACAATATCTTCGATGGTAGGGTCCTGAAGTTCCAGTAAATCCCGATTTACCTTAGGTGTAAAGCTTAATAAAGTCAATACAATACCCCCTAATCCCCAATATATTAATTTTTTCATGTCTAAAATGTTATCCCTATGCTTGCCGCTGCAAAATTATTGTTTTTTTCCTGGATTTTTTGTGTCTGGTATTGTGCACTTACAAAGAATGCCGGTAGTTTATCTAACTTAAAGTCATATCTCAGAACTGCTCCAAAAGCATTAATATCACTGGCCTGGAACATGTAGTCCTGTAATACCCATTCATCAACCGCCAGATTTGCTGTTGTGCTTAAAGCATTGATAGACTGGTTGACCATTCTTTTATAAAAATACGGCTGGAATGTAAGCATCTGATTATTATTAATCTGTTGTTTGTAATCAGCATTAAGTCCTAAATAAGAATATACAAATTTCTGTCCTGAATTTGGGTAAAGCCTGCGTTCCTTGATTTCTTCATATCCAAAAAACGGAACTGCTGTAATGGAGAACCTTTCCTGATTATACTGGTAAAAACCTTTGACGGTTGCAATGTAATTATCTCTGCGGTAAGCTTCTCTTTTGAAGATTTGAGTCATGATGGAAGTATTCATTGAATACCCATATTCAGAGCCAGTTTTTCGGGAAGAAGTATATCCTGCTAATAATCCGATACGGTGTTTTTCGTTAATATTAAAAAATTTAGCTCCTTCCAATTTAAATTCTTCATTTTTCAAGTCAGAAATGTTATTGTAGGTATTGGAGCCATCATTGTAGCTTTTAATGTTGTTCGCTTTTCCTATAACAGCCTGAAGGTAGAAATCTCTTCCTTGTTTGTTGGAGATCTGGATTCCTCCTTTATAAGCAAATTCTTCAAAAGTATTGGTAGGACGTGTTCCTCCGTTAAACAGATAGTTAGAAAAACCAAGTCCAGACATGAGGTATACATAAGGTCTTCCCAGAAGACTTTGAAACTGAATCGAATTATTTTGGGTGTATTTGTTAAATTCACCAAAAACTCCGACTTCATATTCTCTAAAGGCTCTGTAATTCACACCGGCATTTATTCTCAGGTCTGAAGTTTTACTTTCCAGTCTGGGATCTTTTGAACGATAGCCCATCTGTGCAGAATAACTTATCTGTCCGGCAACAGTCCATCGGCCCATTTTCTCAAGGTATCCTCCGGCAAACTGATAACGCTCCAGATTTAATTTCCCTCCAACAGAATCTGAGGTGATGTAAGGAGCTATACGTTCATAATCTAATGTTTCGTTCCACTTTACAGAGCTCATTTTTAAGTTCTGATAGCTTGCACTTCCCCATACAGATCGGTTAGGTTTCAGCTTTTGAAAAGACTGGGCTTTTATCATTAGTCCTTTGCTGCCATTTCCTAATTGCTGACGGTAAGCATTTTCTTTATTGTCCTGATAACCGACACTGAATTCTGAAAATGAAGAAGTACTATAACCCGACATGGATGCCGGGTTATAGTAAAAGTTATTTTTAAAATCTCTTTCCTGATTGTATTGATTATTGAGCGTTTTGAATAGTTTTAGACTATCCTGAGCTTTTATATTAAAAGAAACGACAATCAATAACAGGCAGAAAAATGTTTTTGTATGTAACATAATTTGCTGTTGAATATCGAACTGTATTTTAGTGAACGATACCATCTTTTAAACTTGGTTGAGCATCTTTTACAAAGTCATTAGATGAGTTGTTGGTATCCAGATAAAGGTTTTTACCATTAGTCATCTGTCCGTTTACCTTACGTCTTACGGATTTTCCGAAACGGGTAGGATCTTTATCAATAGTTCCTACGGAGGTCCATCCACCATCAATACTTGCAGAAGTAAGAGTATGAGCAAATTTTGAAGAGATGCTGTTGTTTACTCCATCAATAATCCATGAGTTAGGAATAGAATAAGCACTTTTCGATGTAACTCCACCTGCACTGTTGATGTAAGTATAATCATATTTGTTTTTATTCAGGAAGCTTTCTTCATTTTCATCGAATGGAAAACGGGCGATTACATAACTTTCAAAACCACGATCGTGTAAAAAGAACATGTTAAAGTTCATTTGTGAATAGATCACTTTTGCATTCGGAACAGAAGGATTGTCTACCTGTCCTAATGCCGGATTGTTTGAAGGATATTCAAAGTTCGCATTGTGAAGGTCATATGCTGTACTTGTCTGAGCTTTATGGTTGATCGCGTTGTCTGCAATAACGATGAAATCTCCTGGTTGTACAGGATACTCAGTACCGGAACCTGGAAGTACCATCACTGCTTTTACCGGGAATGACAGGTTAGCATTGTATGGAGTAGGGTTTTTATCTTCTACAGTCAGGAACTCAGACTGCCCAATGATTAGTCTGTCTGCAAATAATACTTCCTTGGTATTATTCGTTAATTTAAAATAACGCCCTGAGTTGTAGTTTTTACCTTCTACTGTTTTGATTCCTGTAAAGAAAACTTCTTCAATGATAAAGTCATCATGAAATTTCTTAATAATAATTGGAATAGTAAGGTTAGTGGCCGCCAGAGCAATATCGGTTTGAGCCATCGCTCCAACTGATACTTCTTCATTACCGGAAATTACACCACCGTTTACTGTAATTTTATAAGATCCATAAGGTAAAGGTAAAGAATACGTATTCACATTCTTAATGGTTTCTCTTCTTACCGCACCTGTATTTACTTCTCTGATTTCAAGATCCAAGCTTTTGTAAGACGAAATATTTTCACCTGAAAAATTTAATGTTAAAACTCCATTTTGCGTAGTTGTTGCTCCGAAATCATCACTTGTACATGATGTTACTGTAAATGTCGTAGCCATCATAGCGGCTAAACTTAGTAGTAAAACTCTTTTTTTCATGTTATTTTTTTGATATATATTAAAAATTGTAGTTTAATTCCATCCCAAAGTAAGGGCTGTTACCTCCTTTTCTGTAAACTTTTACATTGTTGAAAGTATAGGGGGCACTATAGTTAAAAAGCCTGTTGACAAATAATGAGGTCCGAAGCGCCTTATAAATACTTTTAGTGACTTTAATATTTCCTACCATAGTAAAAGTGTAAAGTCTATCCAGATTATCAGAAACTGAAACGTTTCTTACCAGCCATTGTTTATAAGTATCTGTTCTGTCTGCATCTGTAAAAGGATGTATTACTCCATCTACTCCATAATAAGAAATAGGCTCAGCAATTCTTCTGTCATTTCTGCTATAGTCATATAAGCTTCCTTGTATAGAAGCTGAAATAATCATATCCAGACTCGGGAGATACGTGTCTATAAGCAGATTGTAGTTGAGGTTTGAATTAACATAACCATAATCGGATTTATAGATTCCATAATAAGGATAGGCTTCTGTTCCGATAGATACGCTAGGCCTTTTAATAACAGGTGCTGAATTTCTGTATTGGGTTTTGAACCATGCACCGGTGAAAGTAAATCTTGTATTGATGGCTTTGATTCTTGGTGAGGTATACCCAAATTCAATTCCTTGCTTTAAAGTTTCGCTTCCGTTTTCAGTAGTGACATATTCCCCAAAAACAGTTTTAACTTCATAAGGGACATTGGTTAGATCCGGTCCGTTAGGGGTCCATTGGGTTAAATCTACTTTTGTGTTGTCATATTGTTTATAACGTTGAACAGTAGTCTGATCCATATTCCGGAAACCATTGTTCATGTTTTCTTTAAAATAAGTCATAAAGAACTCATGATTTCTGTATGCCAGGTCTAAACGAATTTCTTTTTTAATACTTTTTGCTGCATGAAGTTCTTTATTTTCCCTTGGCTGTACATAGGTCATAAAATTTACATATCGATACTGTTCATCATTATGGTAGTGATTCAGCTGAGTGTAATCCCAATATTCTTTGTTTGGATAAAGCATCAACAGCGTAGGCTGTTTGTAGAAAAGACCATATCCTAAGGTAACGTCTGTTTTTAATGGATAATCATTAATCATGAGATGAGGCAGGCTGTATTGGAAATTTAATCTTGGTTCAGCAAAAACTTTTTTACTGATAGAATAAGAATTATCAATTCCCAGGTTTTTGGACAATCTCAGTCCTGCATACAATGTAAATTTATGTTGATTGAGAGCGTAGCTCATTTGATCGCCTAAAAAAGCAGCTAATAGGTTGGAAGCAGGAATATCATTGTAAGGTCTTGGTCTTGCTATTCCTGAGCTGGCAGAAGGAGGTGTTTTCATATCGTACTGCATCCCCTTACCATTATTTTTTGAATATCTCCAGTCAAGTCCAGCTTCGTATTGGTGTGTTATTCCGAATGTTTTCTTTGTTCCGTTTGCCTGGAAAAAAGCTGTCATATCCAATGGTTTACCTTCAGTAGAAAATTCAGTGATATAACGTAGATTCGGATAATATCCTACATTCTCTCCTTGTTCTGTAGCCAGAGAAAAAGAACGGGGACCGGATAGCTGAACCAGTTTTACCTGTTCTATCTTTTCAAATCCCTGACGAATGGCTGTATTTAAAGTTAACTTGTTGAAAAATGAACTTTTATCCAGTTGATAAATAAAATTATTCGTTACGCTGATTCTTTTATTATTGGATTCATACTTGTCCGTTGAAGGATAGCCGTTGTCTGGATCATATTTTTTATTATCAATATTAGTGGAAAAGTCAATAGCAGATTTCCATTCCAATGGTCTCGACCATAGCGTTGAAATTTTCTTTGAACGGATGGAAGCGGTGATACGCTGGTAGGTTTCAAAATCATCAGTAGGATTTGCCTTTGAGTCTAGGTAATCTGCACTTGCGCTCAGTTGCCACTTATCGGTAATTTTAAAACCCTTGCTCAGATAATACTGCTTACTAAAACCGTCTGCTTTAAATCTTGCCTGAAGGGGAGAGGCCTTTATTCTTCGTTCAATTTTGATCAGCCCTGAAGTAAGATCTCCATAAGCAGCTGAGGGAATACCACGGATTATTTCTACCTTCTCAATATCATTGGTCGAAATAGTTCTCATATCAACTCCGGAAGTAGATGTTTCTCTACCTTTTGGGCCTTCTGCAAATTGCCTGTTATCTACCGAAATCTGCATATCTGCGTTGGAATTGATGATGTTATCATCAATCATGAATTGTACTCCAAGAGATGAAGTATTGTATTCATTTCCGCTATAGCCTGCTGTATTTTCTCTAAGAGTCGCTCTATTATTATAGTTTAAGACGGGAGCTTTCGAAAGCCCGCCGGGAAGAAGTTCCATAAGGTCCGTGAAACTTGAAGGCTGTAAATGTTGCATAGCCTGTCTGTCAATAACAGACTTAGTGGTTAATCCTTTTCCCTCTTTTGAAAATACAACCACTTCTTCCAGTTTATTAATGGGCTGAAGCTTAATGGTAATGTTTTGAGCGGAAGTAAGTGTAATGTTAAGCTCTTTTTCCTGGAAATCAGGATGAAGAACTTTTAGGTGATATTTACCATTGGGAATAGAAATATCTGTATTTCCATTTTTATCAGTAGTCAAAGAGGTTTGATTGATGGTAACGGAAGCCCCTTTTAATTCTTTATTGTTTTCATCAAAAACAGTAATGTTCAGTTGCAATTTTTCATTTTGAGCCTGTATAAACTGTAGACTGAAAATAAAAAAGAAAACAAAAAATAAAGATCTTTTCATTTTTATTTATTCTAAATAAGCAGGCTGCAAAATTATAAAATATAATGATGCTGACCAATGATTATTTAGAATAATTTAAAATAAGAAAGCAAAATTCTGGAAAATACCCGGAACTTTGTTATATAATCTAAAGTGAATGTTATATAATATTCACTTCCCGTTCCAATTCTATCCCGAATCTTTCTTGCACAGAGTGGATGATTTCAGTGGAAAAATCAAAAATTTCCTTTCCGGTTGCTTCTCCGGTTGCATTGATGATAACCAATGATTGAAGTTTGTGTGAAGCTACATTTCCAATTTGTTTACCTTTCCATCCGCATTGTTCAATCAGCCATCCGGCAGGTACTTTTACCGTATTGCCATTAGGATATCCTTGGATGTTTTCAAACTTCTGTTTTAACTCTTCAAACTGGGCTAAAGGAATCGTTGGGTTTTTGAAAAAGCTTCCGGCATTTCCAATCACTTTAGGATCTGGTAATTTACTTTGTCTGATATTAATAACAACTTTGGAGACATCCTGAATGGTAGGATTTGTAATTCCCAGATGCTCCAGTTCAGAAATAATAGCACCATAGGCTGTTTTGATGTGATGGTCTTTTTGGGTAAGCTTAAAAGTCACTTCCAGAATAATAAATCTTCCTTTTCCTTCCTGTTTGAAGATAGAATCTCTGTACCCAAATCTGCATTTTTCAAGGTCGAAAGTGGTAAGCTCAAGATTTTCCAAATCCAATACCTGGCAGTTGACAAATACATCTTTTATTTCCGTTCCATAAGCGCCGATATTTTGCATAGGAGAAGTTCCTACATTCCCGGGAATTAAAGAAAGGTTTTCTAATCCGCCATAATTTTTGTTCAGACAGTACATGACGAATTCATGCCAGTTCTCACCTGCTTTGGCGGTAACCAGAATTTCATTTTCACTGACTTCTTTTTCAGTAATTCCTTTTAAATTAAGTTTAATAGCAAGGCCGTCAAAATCTTTTGTCAGCAGAATATTACTTCCACCACCTAAAAATAAAATCGGCAGGGTGTTTTCTTTTGAGAAAGTAAGTGCATCTTTTAATTCTTCGATGCTGTTTATTTCAACAAAGTATTTTGCTTGGGCATTCACACCAAATGTATTGTAAGGTTGTAAGGAAAAATTTTCTTGCATGTTTTATTTGTATTCTTTGGGAAGAATGTTGTCTAGTTGTTCTTTAAGCAGTTGAAGTTGTTTGTAATGTTCCTGATCGGCAAAAGAATTGACATAGAAATGGGCTTTCTTAGGAGTGCGTATCTGAAAAGTTTCATCAATACCATCTACAGATTGTTGGCTGGGTGAACTTTTTATTTGATCAAGATCTTTAACATTGATTGAGGAGATGAGCTGCTTCCAGGTATCAATAGTGATTGCTGAAGCCCATTCCTGATGAGTTTTGTTGGCTGTAGCTCCCTTTTCTGCAAAAACAGAGTCTTTGGTCACTTTAATAATCCTGTACTCACCCATAGTTCCTCCTATATGAGATAATCTAATGAGTGTGATCTCATTTGAGTTTTTAGAAACTGCCGGCTGTTCCGATTTTTTGGAATCACAGGAAAAAAATGCCGACAGCAAAAAGATCGGAAATATGAGCTTCAGATATCTATTTTTTGTTGTCGGCATCCTGTATGATTTATAGGCTGAATTCTGCTCTATACTGTTTTAAAGCATCTTTCAGAATTTCAACACTTCTTTTAAGATCTTCTTCTTTCAGTACGTAAGCAATTCTTACCTGTTTTTTACCTAATTCAGGATCACTATAGAAACCTCCGGCGGGAGCTACCATAATCGTTTCTTTGTTGTTAGAATAAGATTCAAGCAACCACTGTGCAAATTTTTCAGTATCATCTACCGGAAGCTCAGCAACACAGTAGAAAGCACCTCTTGGTTTAGGGCAGATTACCCCTGGAATAGCATTTAAAAGGTCTACTAAAACGTTTCTTCTGTGAGTATATTCTTCTCTTACCGCTCTGATATAAGCTCCGTCATTTTGATGAGCCGCTGTTGCTGCGATCTGTCCCAAAAGAACAGGGCTTAATCTTGCCTGTGCAAAAAGTATAGCTGCATTACGGATTTTTTGAGAACGGGTAACCATACATCCGATTCTTACCCCACACATAGAATAACGCTTGGATTCCGAATCAATAACGATGCAGTTTTCTTTCAGTTCAGGAAAATCAAGGATAGATATCTGTTGTTTTCCATCATATACATATTCTCTGTATACCTCATCAGAGATGATTACAATGTCATATTTTAAAGCAATTTCAGCAAGTTGCTGAAGTTCTTCACGAGTATAAAGGTATCCTGTTGGGTTACCTGGGTTACAAATGATGATTGCTCTTGTTTTTTCTGTGATCTTTTTTTCAAATTCTTCAATTGGAGGCAGGGCAAAACCTGTATCAATGGTAGATGAAACGGCTACTACATTCACATCAAATGTACTGGTGAATCCATTGTAGTTAGCATAGTAAGGTTCAGGAATAATCACCTCATCTCCATCGTCACACAACGTTGAAATGGCAAAGTTGAGTGCTTCAGAACCACCGTTGGTAACAATAAAGTTATCAGGAGTAAGATCTGAAAAACCTAAAGAATGGTAATATTCGGTAAGGGCGTTTCTATAGTCTAAGTTCCCTTCAGAAAGTGCATATTCTAATACTTTAAGATCAATGTTCTTTAAAGCATTTAATGCTGTTTCCGGAGTTTCAATATCAGGCTGTCCGATATTAAGGTGATATACTTTTATTCCTTTCTGTTTTGCTTGTAACGCAAAGGGAACCAGTTTTCTTACCGGCGATGGCGGCATATGCAGTGCTCTGTTTGAAATATTCGGCATTGTTCAAAAAATTTGTATGACAAAAATAGGATTTAATTTCCCAATAATAAAATTAAGCGCAAGAAGAAACTGCTTATCATCTACTTCCAGGATGGGTAATTTTATTGATTTTACTATTGATCTTAAGATTATTTTGATTTGTTTTTGATTATTTATTAAAAATAATGCTTTTATATTGATATTTTTGTTAAATTACCATCCAAATGTGAATAAAATGACAATAAATTTATTTTTTAGAGCTTTTCCTGCTATAGCTCTTTTTTCAGCAACGGCCATGATGGCTCAAAATTTTCAAACGATGCCCATTGCATCCGGATTTACAGCTGATGTAATTGCTAATGGAATAGGATCGGCATCGGTTTCTACAACGTCTGATGTAGACGGGGTGTCTTTTGCTTTTGTGGCGAAAGATTTTAAACTGACTTCTACCAGTACTCCTCTCACGTATGGTCTTCCTGTAGACGGAATCATCAATTCAGTTGTAGCTTCTACTCCCGGACTTTCCTATCAATTGGGAGATTTAAGTGCTAATAACTCTTTAAAGCTAGCTTCAAGCGGGCAGAACGGAACTTTGGTGCTGACTACTCCAAAAGCTGCTGTTAAACTGTATATGCTTGCCACGAGTGGTAGTGGAACGTCAGTTGTAAGTGCTACAGTGACTTTCACAGATAATACAACTCAAACATTTTCCAATATCAGTCTTTCAGATTGGTACAACGGTTCTAATTTTGCCATTCAGGGAATTGGAAGGATTAATAGGGATAACGATAATCTGGACCCTAGCAGTAATAATCCAAGACTGTATCAGTCTGTTTTGAATATTGATGCCGCCAATCAGGCTAAGCCAGTACAAAGTATTACAGTTACTAAAAGTTCAGGAACCGGTATTCCTAATATATTTGCTTTCTCAGCAGATGCTTTTTCAGATTGTATGGCACCTGTTACAGATGCTGCAACAGGAATAACTTCAAATACTGCACAAATCTCATGGACAGTTCCGGCAAGCAATCAGACTACGGGGTATGATATTTATTATAGCACAAGTTCAACTACACCTGCGAGTAATGCCAATCCTAATCATTCCAATGTTACAGGAACTTCTTATACCCTGAATAACTTATCTCCAAGTTCAACTTATTATTATTGGGTAAGAGCCAATTGCAGTACAGCAACAAGTAAAAGTGCATGGTCTCTTGCTAAATCATTCACAACACAATGTGGTGCATTAGTACCTTCCTATACTAATAACTTTAGTAGTTTTCCGGGATTATGCTGGGCTAACAATTTAGTAGGAGGAGATCCGGCTACTGGGCCATCAGGTACAGGTAGTTCTTATTGGGGATCACGTAGCTTTTTAAATACTTCAGCTAATGGGCCGTCAGCATCTATGAATTTATATTCATCTAATAGAACAGGGTGGCTGAAAACGGTAGCTTTTAACCTCTCAGCAGGTGGCTATAAAGTGAAGTTTAATTATGGAGTCACTGCCTATTCAGGGACTGCTTCTTCTTCAATGGATAGTGATGATGTTGTTCATTTCCTGGCTTCCAATGATGGTGGAACTACATGGATGACTCTGCAAACCTGGGATGCAAGTAATTCTCCATCTAACACATCAAATGAATATACCTTCGATCTGGCTAACTTTACTAATGCAAATACTATATTTGCTTTTTATGGAAGTACAGGATCACAAGATGAAGGCTTAGATTATAATTTCTATGTGAAGAATTTCACCATTGAAAATGCTCAACTAAGTACCTCGGAAGTAAGCCGTCAGGAGAAAAAAGTAGCCGTTCATCCGAATCCGTTTAAGGATATCCTGTATATATCAGACACAAGAGATATTAAGTCTGTAACCGTAACAGATACTACAGGAAGAACAGTGAAAACGGTTGAAGGTTCTGCGAAAGAACTTGATCTAAACAGCTTAAATTCGGGACTGTATTTTGTGACTCTTTACTTTAAGGACGGATCTCATTCTACTGTAAAAGCAATCAAGAAATAATTTTTTAGTGTAAATAAAGTTGAGCGGCGGTGCATTGTTGTACCGCTGCTTTTTTATAATATGAGGAATCATGGTGTTGGAAGAAGGAAAGTCATCAAAGTTTTAAAATCATGTAACCCATATTGATTTATGACACTTTTCAGCAATGATATGCCGAACTGGAAGTTCCAATCTCCCTCTTCCAGCTTCTTGCCTAATAATCAATATTTTTTCTTAATTTAAACCTCTAAAACTCACTGAAAATGCAAATTATATCAAACTCTCTGGAAGACTATCTTTCAAAGATTCCAGAGGAAAGACAGGAATCCTTTAAAAAACTTTTTGATGTGATTAATGACAATCTTCCAAAAGGTTTTGAAGAAGCAACCAATTATGGAATGTTAGGCTGGGTTGTTCCTTTGAAAACTTACCCTGCGGGGTATCATTGTACACCAGGAAGTCCTTTACCCTTTATCAATCTGGCTTCACAAAAGAATTTTATAGCATTGTACCACATGGGATTGTATTCCCGTCCCGAACTTTTGGATTGGTTTGTTGCTGAATATCCTAAACATTCCAAGAAAAAGCTGGATATGGGAAAATCCTGTGTACGCTTTAAAAAGCCGGAAGATATTCCTTTTGATTTAATAGCAGAGTTGAGTGGAAAAATGACAGTAGAAGACTGGATTGGTATTTATGAATCTCAGTATAAAAAGTAGAGGGAGAAAGTTGGAATCCGGAGGTAGTTGTAGTATTATTGGCTTCTTTCAGTCTTTTGATGAAAAATAATTTCAATTTTAAGACATTAAAATTGAGACCTCTGTTGTTTGTTAATTGGATAAAGTTCGATGCTAATTTAAAAACTTGTTATTTGGCAATGTCATTCTGAATGTAATAAAGTGAAATGAAGAATCTAACTATTTATGGGATTCTTCCTACGTCAGAATGACAAGAGGTATAAATAAATGAGATATAATTGTCAAATTTTATTTCAAAAAGCCCCGAGATCTATAAGATTCAGGGCTTTTTTTGAATGAGGAAGACTGATGTCATTTGGTTTATATTGTTGAAAACTGGGAGTTAGAGGAAGGAAGTTAGGAAGTACTTGTCGTGCTACTGACTTTCTTTCAGCCTTTTAATGGAATCAATTCTCAATTTTTAAAAGGTTAATTAATAGGAGTTTGAGTTATTTTCCGACTGAATAAGCTTCCATCTTCCAACTTCCTTTCTTTTAAAAATTAATATCCCAGATTCCAGCTCTGCGTTCCAGCTCGATCAAAGCTGTTGCATTATCTGCAAGGGCCTGATAATAATCTTTTCTTACTCCATTGTAGGTTCTTTGAGCATTCAGTACTTCGAGAATAGAGCTTTCTCCCCTTTTGTAACTGTAGGTGATGCCATCCAGTATACTTTTCGCTTCAGTAAGCATTCCGTTATGAAATTGTTTTACCTGTTTCTGGGTGGCCATATATTGTTGATAAGCCTGCATGACTTCTGCCTGTATTCCCTGTTCAATCTGATGATATTCAAGTGCTGCCTGAGAGTGAGCCATTTCTGCTATTTTTACGCCTGCATTTCTTCTGTTGGAAAACTTCAAAGGAATACTGAGCCCTAATTTTACTGCATTTACAGTTGGAGAGGGAGCTATTTCATTCGTAGCTTCAGTGTGACGTTCTGCCCCGGCATTGATACCAAGATCTATTTTTCGGTTTGCTTTTTCAAGATTGATTTGGCTTTTGGCTACTTGCGTATTCTGTTTGGCAGCCAGTAGGTCTGCTCTTGTATTTAATGCCTGAATGATCAGATCATCAATATTAAAATCTCTATTGAAAGCATTAAAGTCCCCGGCAACATCTCTATCTGTTATTTTGCCATCGCTGAGAAATACAGCTAATCCTGTGATTGCTTGTTGCTCTGCACTTTCTGCCTGATATATCTCATTGAGAAGGGAAGCAGCCTCCAATTTACTCTGTTTTGAAGTGACCAGAGATATTGTTCCCAGGCGATAACGTATGCTGTCAGATTTAGCAAGCTGTAGAATATTTTTATAAGAATCCTGCTGTACTTCGAGGATCGCTTTAGATTTTAATGCTTCCAAATAACCTAAAGTAGCATCAGCACGAAGATTTCTGAAAAAATCCTGTAATTGAATTTTGCTTAATTCAGACTGATCCTTAGCTAGGTTTACTCTTGCTTTTCTTTTGCCTCCCAGTTCAAGGGTCCAGCCAAGGGAAGCTCCATATACGTGTCCCATATTTTCTTTAATCCCATTATTGGTCGTTTCTAGATCCAATTGCGGATCCGGAAACATACTTGCTGTCTGAATGGAAGCTTCTGCCATGCCTATATTGTACTTTTGAGCGGCATATCCCAGATTTTTCTTTCCGACAAGGCTTAGATATTCTTCAAAATTCAGAACTTCTTTTTCCTGTGCCTGTACCTTATTCGTCATACTGAGTAATAAGGTCACTCCTATGATAAAGTATACTCTAATTTTCATATATAAGTGCTTCATCTGATTCTAAATTTTGTTTTTCGTTGCGACGTTCTGCCATAAAATAGATAGCAGGAAGTACGAATAGTGTTAAAATAGTAGAGAACATTAATCCATAGACAATGACAGTAGCCAACGGTCGTTGTACATCCGAACCGATTCCGGTTGCCAGTGAGGCGGGGAATAATCCGATTACTGCTACTGTTGCGGTCATCAATACCGGTCTGAAACGATCCTTTGCACCTTTAATGACAGCAAGTTTCAAATCGTATCCTTTTTTACGGAGGTCATTGATATGGGAAATCATAATCACACCATTCTGAATAGCGACTCCGAAAAGGGCAATGAATCCTACAGCAGAGGATACGTTCAAAGACATTCCACGTATATTAAGAGCAAGCATTCCTCCAAATAATGCCAGCGGAACAATAGACATCAATACCAATGCCTGTTTGAAATCTCCAAACGCTCCATACAATAACAAGAACATAATAGCCAATGCCAAAGGAACAATAAATGCCAATCTGGAATAAGCCCTGTTTTGATTTTCAAACTGTCCGCCCCATTTGATCTGATACTTTTCATGGTCATATTTGATGTCTTTTTCAATCTTGTCCTGAGCCTTTTTCAGGAAAGAAGAAAGATCTGTTCCTCTTAAATTCAGTTTAACGGTAAGATGCCTCTTGTTCATTTCCCGGGTGATGGTACTTTCCCCGGTACTTAATTTTACTTCAGCAACCTGAGATAATGGAATTTTTGCCCCTGAAGCTGAGGTGAGCATCAGGTTTCCTATTTTATCAGGAGTATCACGGCTGTCTTCTGTGTAACGGCAGGAAATATCATACACTTTATTACCGATAAAGATTTGCGAGATGGCTTTTCCACCTAAAGCGACTTCAATAAGATCAGCCACATCAGCCACGTTTAATCCATATTGAGCAATCTTATCTCTGTCTGCAATAATCTGCAACTGAGGTAGAGGAGGTTCCTGGTCAATAGCAAGGTCAGCAGATCCCGGAATTTTGTTTAAGGTAGATAATATATTTTCTGCGATTCTTCTGGTTTCTTTGAAATCTTCTCCATATACTTTTACAACAAGTTCACTGTGTGCCCCGGAAATTTTATCCATTACCCCGTCAATCATCGGTTGTGAGAAACCTACTGTAAACCCTGGCATTTCTTTGTAATCAGCAGCTAATTCTTTAATGAGGTCTGCTTTGGTTTTCCCGGATGGCCATTGATCGTAAGGTTTTATTCCTACAGAAACTTCAAAGTGAGAAGCGGTCCATGGATCGGTTCCGTCATCATTCCGTCCAGCCTGAACCATCATATAAGTAATTTCCGAATGTTTTAATGTTCTGGCACGTAAGGTATCGCTCATTTCTTTTGCTTTGGCGAGGGAAATACCCGGAGGTAACTGTACCTGTAGCCAAATAGAACCTTCATCCAGCTCCGGAAGGAAGTCTTTTCCTACAGTATAAGAAAGCACTCCTGCTGATAATAAGACGATGGTTACAGGGATCATTACTTTTTTAGGGGTTAGCATTATTTTTTCGATTCTTTTTCCATAGGCTGCACTTATTTTTTCCAGCCATTTGTTGTGATATATTTTTTGTGGTTTCCGATAGATCACATAAGCCAGACCTGGAATAAGGAGTAATGCAACAGCAAGAGCCCCCAGTAAAGCATATCCTACTGTAAATGCCATCGGAGTAAACAGCTTTTTCTCTACTCTTTCGAAGGCGAATAGTGGAAGATAGGCTGTGATAATAATGATGGTAGAAAAGAAGATAGGTTTTGCTACTTCAATTACTCTTTGGGTAATCGTTTTCTCTTCTAATGCTTCTTCAGGATTCTCTTCCCTTTTTTTCAGAATAGTTTCAAGCATTACAATGGCTCCGTCTACAATAATCCCGAAGTCAATAGCTCCCAGCGAAAGAAGGTTAGCAGGAATATTGGTAAAATGCATTAAAATAAATGCAAATAATAAAGAAAGCGGAATGGTAATAGCGACCAATAAAGCACCTCGCCAGCTTCCCAGGAATACAATCAGGACAATAATAACGAGTACAATTCCTTCAGTAAGGGTATGGGAAACCGTGTGAAGAGTAGTACTTACAAGGTCTGTTCTGTCAAGGAAAGGGTGAATTTTTACACCGGGAGGAAGCGTTTCATTGTTTAATTCATCAATCGCCTCATGAACACCTTCCAATACTTGCGATGGGTTTTGACCTCTTAATAAGAGAACAATTCCTTCTACACTTTCAGGATAGTTTCGTTTTCTGTCTGTATATCCCAGAATTCCTTTTCGTTCCAGATTTCCGTATTTCAATGTTCCTACATCATTCAGAAATACCGGAACCCCGTTTTCAGTTTTTACTACAATTTTTCCAAGGTCATTTAAATCTTTTACAAGACCTATTCCCCGAATCACATACGCTAAGTTTCCACGGGGAAGCATACTTCCTCCGGCGCTCACATTATTTTTTGAAATGGTTTCGGTAACTTCTGATAATGAAAGACCATACTGTTCAAGTTTATGAGGGTCTAATTCCACCTGAAATTGGGTAGTAATTCCACCAAAATTGGTCACATCTGCAATCCCGGAAACCTGCTTGATACGTGGAATGATTACAAATTTTTGTAAATCTGTAAGTTCGCGCAAACTATGATTATTACTTTCAATAATATAACGGTACACTTCGCCAACAGGAGAGGTAAGAGGATCAAGACCAGGCTGTGCGCCATAAGGAAGAGTAACATCTGTAAGCCTCTCCTGAATACGTTGTCTCGCCCAATAGTCGTCTATCCCATCATCAAAAACCATGGTAATTATGGAGAGTCCAAAGGTACTTTTGCTTCGCATAACATGCATTCCAGGCAGCCCATTAAGAGCCCTTTCCAAAGGAATGGTAATTTGTTGTTCTACTTCTTCAGCAGCCAGCCCGGGAACCTGGGTAACCACCTGCGACGTTACATCAGCGATGTCAGGATAAGCTTCTACGGATAATTTGGTCCAGGAATAATAACCAAAGAACCCCAGTAAAAGGAAGAGTGCCAACATCAGCCACCTCTTCTGTATAGAGATTGTCAAAAGTTTTTTCATGTTCTTAATCGATATTATGTACAGTACAGATGTGTATTGTACTTTTTACATCAGTTCATTTTACATTATTTCGCATCCAGCATATAAATTCCACCCTCGGTCATGATGGTGTCTCCCACTTTTAATCCGGAGGTAATTCTGATCATTTTCTGATCCGCTTCTCCGGTGGTTACCGAACGTTTGGCAAATTGATTCTTGCCTGTTTTGATCCACACATATTGAGAACTGTCCTGCTGCATCAGGGCACTGATCGGAATCATAACTGTTTTTTGAGGAGTCGTAGCGAAATTGACAGTCGCATACATACCGGGTTTGAGTTTTCTGTCCGGATTATCACATTCGATAAGGACTTTTATACTTCGGGTATTTTCATCTACGACTTCATTGATGTGATACACTTTTCCAGTGATATTTCTGTCCGGATAAGCACTTACTTTTACCGAAACATGATCTCCGATATTGACAAAACGGATATCTTTTTCCTTTACATCTCCGGAAATCCAAACTTTGGATAATTCTGCAATGATGATGACAGGGTCTGCATCACTTTTTAGAAATTGGCCGTTGACAATTTTATTGGAAATAATTTCTCCGTTAATTGGGGCTCTTACAATAAGGGGGCTACCGATACCTCCGCCTTTGCTGTTATAAACTTTCAATGCAGAAGAAGCATTGGAAAGGGATGTTTTTTTATTTTTGAAATCAGTTTCTGCCTCGTCAAGTTCTTTCTGAATCCCGACTCCATGTTTTACCAGATCCTGCTGACGTCTGTAATTTTTCTCTGCGAGCTGTACATCATTCAGGGCATCTGTATAATCTTTCTGAACTGAAAAATAATCAGAGGAAAGGATTTCAAAGAGAGGGCTGTTTGCTGAAACATTTTGTCCAAGCTGAATGAATGATTTTGTAATTCTTCCGGAAAAGGGGCTGGCAATTTCAGCATAATGGTTGGGAATAGCCTGAATGGTTCCTGCTGAAACGATTCCGTCGCTATGTTCCTGCTCAGAAACGATTTCTGTTTTTATTTTTTTGAATACTGGGTTGTTTTCAGGGACGATTACATTTTCTCCTTTTACCAGAAGATCCTGATCCTGAGAATCTTCACTTTTGGGATTTTTACAAGAGGTAATAAATGTCAAAAGTACTATTGTGAATACTGCTTTTCTCATATAAGATGTTTATAACCACTAATTTAATTCTAATTTTCTTTTTATATCAATACAGTGTGATATTTATTTAAAATACCTTAAATGCTTGTTTTTTGCCGTTGCAAAAGTATTTCTATCCTTTCTGATAGCCGGTTAGAGAACCTTTAGAATGCTATTAGAATACCATTAGAAAGGATGGTATTTCTGAGGAATTATAGCCATTGTCCGAATTTTTTAATGAACCATTGTTTCACAAATTGGGTAAGGATACAATATCCTGTAAGAATTCCTATCAGATAAGGGAAATAGCTTAAAGGCAATGGCTGCATTTTCAGATATCCTGCCAATGGGGTGAAAGGAATAAGGATTCCAATCAACATGATTAAGCTCGTTAGGGCAACAACCGGTGCAGCAGCCCAGCTTTGGATAAATGGAATCTTTTTGGTTCTGATAATATGAACAATCAAAGTTTGGGACAACAGTCCTTCTACAAACCATCCGGTCTGGAATAAACTCTGATGCTCTGGTGTATTGGCTTTAAAAATAAAAAACATTACAGCAAACGTCATATAATCAAAAATGGAACTCAAAGGACCAATATAAAGCATGAATTTTTTAATACTGTCAGCTTCCCATTTTTTGGGTTGTTCCAGAAAATCTTTATCCATCGTATCCCAGGGAATAGAGGATTGTGAAATATCATACAACAGATTTTGAGTCAGAATTTGCAGCGGCAGCATTGGCAGAAATGGCAGGAATGCACTGGCACCAATCATACTGAACATATTTCCAAAATTACTGCTGGCCGTCATTTTTATATATTTAATAATATTCCCGAATGTTCTTCTGCCATAAATAACTCCACTTCTGAGTACCATTAAGTCTTTTTCGAGCAAAATGATATCTGCACTTTCTTTGGCTATATCAGCTCCGGTATCGACAGAAATTCCAACGTCTGCTTCTTTAATGGCTGCTGCATCATTGATTCCGTCACCCATAAATCCTACAGTATGACCTTTGGATCTTAATATTTTTACAATGCGTTGCTTTTGTAATGGGCTTACCTTGGCAAAAACGGAATATAAATCCATGTCCTTGCTGAGTTCTTCATCACTCATATTCTCCAGTTCATCACCAAGCATGATGGTGTTGATGGGAATTCCTACATCATGACATATTTTTTTCGCAACAATATCATTATCTCCGGTGATTACTTTTACTTCAACCCCTAATTTATGCAGGGCTTTGATACTTGGCTCTGCAGAAGGTTTAGCGGGATCAAGAAATCCAATAAAACCGGTAAGGATGAGGTGACTTTCATCTGCAACAGAATAATTGAGTGGATGATCTCCTTCAAATTCTCTGATGGCAACCAGTAAGACACGAAGCCCTTCTGCATTGAGCTTTTCAGACATTCTGATGATTTTTTCCTTCATAAGGTCATCTAACGGAATAATATTGTCATTCTCTATATGAAGGCTGTGGTCATCACCCGGATCTAAAGCATATGTACACAAAGACAGCATTTCCTCTACCGCTCCTTTTGAGATCATAAGGTGTTTTCCTTTTGAGGTATTCAGAATGACAGACATTCTTCTTCTTTCGAAATCAAAAGGAATTTCGTCTACTTTCAGATAGAGTTCATCAGCTTTCATGAGATTGTGGACTTCTGCATGATCCAGAACAGCCTGATCCAGCAGGTTTTTTAAGCCGGTTTGATGAAAACTGTTGAGGTAAGCCCATTTCAAAACCTCATCATCATCAAGACCACGCACGTTGAGGTGAGTTTCCAGAACGATTTTATCAAGGGTAAGGGTTCCTGTTTTATCCGTACAGAGAATATCCATAGCGCCGATATTCTGGATGGCATTCAATCTTTTAACGATTACTTTTTTCTTACTCATATTTACAGCACCTTTGGCAAGGTTAGCGGTAACAATCATAGGCAGCATTTCAGGAGTAAGTCCTACTGCCACTGCAATGGCGAATAAGAGTGCCTGCATCCAGTCTCCTTTCACGAATCCATTGATAAGGAAAATGACAGGAGTCATGACCAGCATAAACCGAATCAGTAAAAAGCTTACTTTGTTGACTCCGATATCAAATGCGGTTTCAGGCCTTTTGGAAACAAGGCTTCTGCTGATGCTTCCGAAATAAGTGAAAATACTGGTGTTAACAACCACAACCGTAGCTGATCCACTAACTACATTGGTTCCCATGAAACATATGTTTTGAAGGGTAAGTGGGTTCCTGTTTTTGGCATCACGGATAGGAAATGCATTTTTTTCAACAGGTAATGCTTCCCCTGTGAGAATAGACTCACTGATGAAAAGATCTTTGCTTTTCAAAATTCTGCAATCGGCAGGAACCATATCTCCGGCAGAAAGAATCACGATATCTCCGGGAACTATTTCAGTGATTTCTATTTCTTCACTTTCTTTGAATTTCCTTTTGGTAAGACAGCTGGTTTTTACCATTTTTTTCAATGCTTCTGCTGCCTTATTACTCCGAAATTCCTGAATAAATCTTAAAACAGTACTGAACAACAACATTACTGAAATAATAATACTTGTACTTAGATCTTTCTCTCCTTCAGGAATGAGAATTACATCAATAAATAAAGAAATTACAGCAATACACGCCAATATATAATTAAAGGGATTAAAGAAAGAATGAGCAAACTGCTTCAGCCATGAGGGGGCTTTTTGAGTAGCAATTTCATTTTTACCGTAAATTTTCAAACGGTCTTTCACTGTGTTTTCGCTAAGGCCTTCTTCTGAAGTTTCCAGCATAGCGTAAACCATTTTTTCGTTCTCTGAAGCGGCTTCTTTCAATTTAACAAGAGCGGCTGAGTTGATATTTTTATTGGAAGATTTTTTTAACATGGCTTTAATTTTTATAAATCATTTTCAGTACCTATAATTTCCCAGCTTACCTTGATGACTTTATCTTCAATGGTAAGTCTGCTGGCGGTTTTTTCCATAAAACTGTCTTGTGGTGTAGAAGAATGAACTTCTGCCGTGATAATGGCATTTTCAGGGACACCGTTATCATCGCTGGTAAGAGATTTCAGTAGTACTTTATCATTTCCACTTAATGATTGCATGAGTTGTACCCGGATATGATTTTCTACCTCACTTTTGCATTTGATGCTGAGTAGATATTCGGTGTAGTGATTTCTGCTGCTGATATTGTTCCCTAATTGTACTCCCAATGGTCGGAGAATAAGATGGGTGAGGATAATAAAACCACTGGTAATAGCAGCTTCCAAAGGAAGTCCTAATGCGGAGAGTGCTCCTACTGATGCAGAGCACCAGATGGTGGCAGCGGTATTAAGACCTCTTACGGTAAGTCCATCTTTCATGATAACTCCACCTCCTAAAAAGCCAATACCACTGACGATATAAGAAGCTATTCTGCCTGTGGCATCACCACCGATCCGGATAGAGAGAAGAACAAATGCTGCGGAGCCAAGGCATACCAGAGTATTGGTTCGGAGACCGGCGCTTTTTTGACGCCATTGTCTTTCAAAACCTATGCTGGCACCCAAAGCAAATGCCGTGAAAAGACGAAGAGTAAATTCGAATGTATTCATAACTTTTCCTTTTTTTATAAAGCTTATAAAGCTGTACGGGAAAAGTGAGTACAACTAAAGCTTTTAAGATTGATAATAACTGTAAGGATCTGCGTCCATGTGCTTTATTTTTTACACTGCAAAAGTAGTAGAACTGGCTTTTTTCACCTGTTAGAAAAGCTTTAGAATGTTATTAGAATTATATTAGAGAAAATTATGATGGTACTTTTTAAAATAAAAAATATAAGCAGAATCATGTTTTTAATGAGTTCTATTTAAGATTGATACTGTTCGTAGGTTTATCAATGGTTACAGATGAGAGCTTTAATTCGAATCTGTAACCATTTTTTAAGATAAAATTTCAATACATTTGGCAATAATTCAGCTTTATACAATAAAGTTTGTTTTATCTCCCGGTTTCAAACCAAAAGTTGTCTTTATAAATTATATATTTTAGAAATGAAAAATTCAAACTTAGCGATTCCTGCCACATTGTTAGCCATTATCTGTGTACAGGGTGGAGCATCTATTGCCAAGCAGCTTTTTCCGGCAATTGGAGCTATTGGAACCGTTACTTTGAGGATTGTACTTTCTGCTATTTTGCTTACTATCATCAATCGTCCTAAATTTTTACAGTTTACTCCACAAAAATGGAAGTATTGTGCAATGTATGGGGTGGGATTGGCTGCGATGAATCTTATTTTTTATATGGCGATTCAAAGAATTCCACTAGGATTGGCCGTAACCGTAGAGTTTGCAGGTCCTTTGTTTCTAGCATTGGCATTATCCCGTAAGTTATTGGATGTAGTTTGGGCACTATTAGCCTGTGCAGGAATATTGCTTATTGTTCCCTGGAAGAGCGATCATATAGATTTGTTAGGGCTGGGATTAGCTTTTCTCGCTGGAATATTCTGGGCTCTTTATATTGTAATGGGCGGAAAAGTTTCTAAAATAATGGATGGAAAAGATGCCGTAACCACAGGAATGTTATTTGCCAGTCTGGTAATTATACCTTTCACAATATGGGATGGAGCGGTCTTTAATATTACACCAACTATTTTTGTCAAAGGATTGGGAGTCGCTATTTTATCAAGTGCTTTACCGTTTTCTTTAGAAATGATGGCTTTAAAAAAGCTTCCTGCAAAGACGTTCAGTATCCTGATGAGCCTGGAGCCTGCATTTGCAGCCCTGTCAGGATTAGTTTTCCTTGCTGAAGAGTTATCTTTTTTACAGTGGATTTCTATTAGCTGTGTAATTGCTGCCAGTATAGGAACGACAATGTTCAATAAAACGGCTACCTCTCATAATTAATTTCTAAGAAGGTTAATTTTATTTCCCACAGATTACACGGATTTTCAGAGATGATTGCATGAAATCTGGTAAAAATATTTTAGTCTCGCAGATTGAACGGATTACACAGATTTCTTGATTGTTGGTACACGGATATTTGCGAACACAAAAAAATCAATAATTTCTAAACTTCTGTGTCTTTTGCGGTTCAAAATATCGTCAGATAAAAAAATTAAGCTGTTTTAATATCAAATATCACTGTGAAAACAGTCTCATTATTCTCAGACGCTACTTTGAGGATTGCGTGATGAAGATGAATAATTTTCTCAGTGAGGAAAAGTCCAATTCCATGGCCCTTTTCCTGTTTGGAGGTTTCACTTCTGTAAAAAGGTTCAAAAATATGGAGTAAGTCTTCCTGTGAAATGGTAATTCCTGTATTGATAAAGCGGATCAGAAGATTTTCGGTATTTACTTTTACATCAATGAGACAGGTATGGAACGGCGAATATTTACAGGCATTATCGATGAGGTTATTAAAAGCGACCTGTAATAAATATTCATTTCCCTGCACAATAAGCTGATGTTCTTCTATAGCGTTATCAATATTCAATGAAACTTTATATTCTGTATTTTCCTTTATTATTTTCGAATAAGATTCTAATAAAATTTCATCCAATCGTACTTCTGAAAAACTGATTTCATTAGGATCATAGCTGGCTTTGGCAAGGTCCATCAGGCTATTGGATAACTTTACCATATTACGGGCATCATCCAAAGCGTATTGAATAGTCTGTTGATATTCTTCCTGGGTCTGTTCCTTTTCAGAAGAGAATTCCAGTTCTGTAATAATAGCAGATAGTGGGGTACGCAGTTCATGTGAAATATTGGATACAAAATGTTTTTGAGCATCAAACGAATTTTCCAGGCGCTCAAGCATTCCGTTGAAATTTTCAGCCAGTTCATTAAGTTCATCTTTCTCACCCGTGGCTTTTAAGCGTAACTGTAATTTCCCGGCAGTGATATTCTTTATTTGATGAACCATTTCACTTAGCGGGTTCAATGCTTTTTTTGAAAGAAATATTCCGGCTAAATAAATTAATATTAAAATACTAATGAAGGCAATAATACTGATGGTAAGAAGATGACTGATTGATTTATAACCATATTGATCGTACCCCGCAGCGGTTACCAAATATTCCTTTCCATTGTGAGAATAGATAGTTCCTATAGCCTGCAGATCATCAATGAAAAAACTGATGTCTTTCTTTTTTAGAATACTGGAAAGCATTTTCGGATCTTCCTTAACAAAGTCTACCTTTGAATCATCATGATAGACCAGATTGAACTCAGGATCATAGATGGCTACCTGAACTTCATTAATTGTTTTTGTGTTATTCTTGTAAACACGGTGCATTTCCTTTTCACTTAATGTACTTTGAAAAAAAAGATTGGCTTTCGCTACCGCTTCGTTTCTGAGTTGGGCATAAAATGAAACTTCCCTGGCTTCACTCGAAGAATAGTATACTGCAATACCGTAAAATATCATCAACATAGCCGTGACAAAGGTAAAGAGTAGGGTAAGCCGGGTTCTTATTTTCATGCCTTATAAGTTATTGTTGATGTTCTTCATATCCTTTTTTAAGAATAAAACCCATTCCTGCTTTGGTATGGATCAGCTTATTCTCAAAATCTTTGTCAATTTTTTTTCGGATATAGTTGATGTATACATCAATAAAATTAGTGCCGGTATCAAAATGGGTTTCCCATACTTTTTCTGCAATTTCACTTCTGGAAAGTACTTTCTCTGAGTTTTCCATCATAAATTTGAGAAGATTGAATTCTTTAGGGGTCAGTTTGATAGGAACATGATCTCTGCTTACCGTTTTCTGTTCCAGATTCATTTCAATCCCTTCATATTTAAGGACAAAAACTTTTTGCTGTCTCTGTTGTGAAAAACGCTTTAGAAGGACATTAATTCTCGCCACCAATTCACGCATTTCAAAAGGCTTGGTCATATAATCGTCGGCACCGGCATCAAATCCTTCCAATTTGTCGTCCGTAGTGCCCAAAGCTGTAAGCATTATGACAGGAAGATTAGGTTTCAGAGCTTTTATTTCATTACAAAACTCCAGACCACTTTTTTTAGGCAAAACAATATCAGTGACTACAAGGTCATAATTTTTCTGCAATGCCAGTTTTAGTCCTGTTGATCCATCATATGCTGTACTTACTTCAAATTCAGCTTCCTGAAGTCCTTTTGTGATAAGCTTGGAAAGTCTGTCATCGTCTTCTACTAATAAAATATGAGGCATAAGAATAGGTGAAGTGTTTGTGAGTGAAAAGGTGAAGTGATATTCTTCACAAATGTAATGAATTCTATTTTGTAATTTTGGCGGAATAGAGATATAATTGAATGTTAGAACTTAAGAAAAAAATGTGTAATATGAGTAGAATTGCGGGCATTGTATGTTTATTAGTGCTGTTTTTGACTCAATGTACTACCCAGCAAAATACTATCCAGCTGCAAAACGGAGATTTACTTTTTGTTACAGCTAAAGAAACAGGACTTTCCGGAGCCATTAATAATGTTACCCAAAAGCAGAAAATAGCTTCTTTCGATCACATCGGTATTCTTGAAAAAGAAGGAAAGAAGTTGTTTGTTTTGCATGCTGCTCCAAAAGGGGGTTCCCAAAAGCAAACTCTCAAGGATTTTGTTAAAGATCAAAAAAGGGATCAGCAAAATGTTGTAGTCTATCGCCTGAAACCCGAATATCAGAAATCAATTCCTGTTGCTATTGAAAAGGCTCATTTTATGTTGGGAAAGCCTTATAATTTCAACTATATTTTGGATGAAAGTTCTTATTACTGTTCAGATTTTGTAGAAAGAGCTTTTCGGAATGATCACATTTTTAAATTAGAACCTATGACATTCATTGATCCTAAGACAGGAAAAACAAATGCATTCTGGGAAGGATTCTATACTAAGAAGAACCTTAAAGTTCCTGAAGGAGAGCCTGGTTGTAATCCGAACGGATTGGCCGGATCTGAAAAAATAGAAAGAGTAGGAGACCTTTAAGGCTGGATGCTGGAGGAGAGATGCCGGAAGCTATTATTGTTGATATTACTTATGAAGGCCGGAATTAGGTCGTATCAGGAATGATAGAAAAGAGTGTTATTGATGTTTGTCATTTCATGACTTCCAGTCTCCGAATTCCTTGCATACCGAATCTGAGTAAAATATAGAGAAGCTTAATGGCTTCTTTTTTTATGTTAATTTTTAAAAAATATTAGTCTACTAATTTGGTGGACTAATATTTTTTTATATTTTTGTGACAGATTTAAATGCAGAGCGCAATATGATCTGAGTACTAACCCAAAATGTTTAGCAATGATTACACCTAACCCAAGCCTGCAGGTTTTTCAAAATAAACTGAACCTGCCTAAAAAAGAATTATTATTGGAAATAGAATTGAATGGCAAAATGAAATTTGAGCATTTAATGAATACCATCTATAATCAAATGGGGATATGTCATAGAGTGTTGTCAGCGAATGTGGAGTATGTGAATGGATATAGTTTTGGTTCGGTACAGTTGTATATTAATGTCAATTCAGAAGACTATCAAAAGCTGGAAGTCTATCTGAATAAAAATAAACTTTTGAATACAACGGTAGAATATCTCTGCCGAAAGTATTTTTAAGGGAGATTCATATAGTTTTAATTACTCAAAGTGTCTGGTTCTTTTACCGGGCACTTTTTATTTATTCTGAATAATTTTTTATTATCTCGCAGATCAAACAGATTACACAGATATTTTAATATGAAAAAAGATGAAATAAAGAATAAATTTTCCAGGGTAAATTTTCAATGCTGTCAAAGATTACAATTGAAGGAGCGAAAATTCCCCTCCTCCGGAGGGGTGTCAAAAATTCTTTGAATTTTTGACGGGGTGGTTCTAAAAAGAACTTGTATTATTTTGTAAACGCAAAGTTTTATTTCCAAACCTTATATTCTAAGGAAGCAAAGTAATAATCAATTAAAATTGATTTAACGAAGCTTATGTTAGAATGGTGAGATATAGTCATAAAAAAGCGCTCAGATTTTTCTGAACGCTCTATGTAATAAAAATAAGTTTAAATTCTTTCGATATCGGCACCAAGTGCTTTTAGTCTTCCATCGATGTTTTCATATCCTCTGTCGATTTGCTCGATGTTGTGGATAATAGATTTTCCTTCTGCAGAAAGAGCAGCGATAAGAAGGGCATTTCCGGCTCTGATATCCGGGGAAACCATTGTTGTTCCTCTTAACGGAGCTTCCTGGTTTAATCCGATTACGGTCGCTCTGTGTGGATCACATAATATGATCTGAGCTCCCATATCAATTAATTTATCTACGAAGAATAATCTGGATTCAAACATTTTCTGGTGAACCAGGATACTTCCTTTTGCCTGTGTAGCTACAACTAAGATGATGGATAATAAATCCGGGGTGAATCCAGGCCATGGAGCATCAGAAATGGTAAGAATAGATCCGTCAATAAATTTCTGAATTTTATAATGTTCCTGAGCAGGAATATAAATATCATCACCACTTTGCTCAAGCTCAATTCCCAGTTTTCTGAAGGTGTTAGGAATAACTCCTAATTGGTTCCAGTTTACATTTTTGATGGTGATTTCAGATTTCGTCATGGCAGCAAGACCAATCCATGATCCGATTTCCACCATATCAGGAAGCATGGTATGTTCCGTACCTCTTAAATAATCTACTCCTTCAATGGTAAGAAGGTTAGATCCGATCCCTGAAATATTAGCTCCCATTCTGTTCAGCATTTTACATAATTGCTGAAGATAAGGTTCGCAGGCAGCGTTATAAATTCTTGTTTTGCCTTTTGCTAAAGCAGCAGCCATTACAATATTAGCCGTTCCGGTCACAGAAGCTTCTTCCAATAAGATGAATTTTCCTGTAAGTTCTTTCGCTTTTAAAGAATAGAAATATTCTTCTTCGTCGTAATGAAATTCAGCACCAAGTTCAACCAATCCCTGGAAATGAGTATCCAGTCTTCTTCTTCCGATTTTGTCTCCTCCGGGAGTTGGCATATAAGCTTCTCCATAACGTGCCAACATAGGACCCATCAACATAATTGATCCACGAAGTTTGGCTCCGTCTTTTTTAAATTCATTGGATTTTATATAGTCGAAGTTTACTTTATCAGCCTGGAAAGTGTAATCTCCATGACCATTTTTAGTAACCTTTACACCGAAGTCTCCAAGAATTTCAATCAGTCTGTTTACATCGTGGATATCCGGAATATTTTTAATCCTTACTTCCTCATCAGTCAACAGCACTGCACATAAAATTTGTAGAGCCTCATTTTTGGCTCCTTGTGGAGTTATTTCACCCTGCAGTCTTTTCCCTCCTCTTATTTGAAATGTTCCACTCATTATTTTCTGTTTTTATGATTGTTATTATGCCTTCTCTTGTTAGGTTGGTTGTTGTTGTTTTTATTATTGTTATTATTCCTATTGTTGTTATTGTTATTATTTCGGTTGTTGTTATTGCTGGTATAGTAGATTTTACTTTTTTCAAGAGAATCAATTCCTGTAAGATCTAACCTGTTCTCAGACAATTCTTTCAAGTGTCTGAAGATAACATCATCCGTTACGTGTTCTTTATTGTAAACATTGTAGGATTTCTTCATATTGTTGGCAATAACCTCAATAAGGGCTTCTTTTTCATCCCCTGTTTCCAGTTCAATTGCTTTTTCTATTAATTGAAGAATACTTTTTCCGTAAAATTTAAAGTCTCCCTGAAGTTTTGGGTACTCCATTCTTTTAGGTTTTTCTGCCAATTGTTCCGGGGTAGGGAACGGATAAGGAGCGTCTACATCCAAATCATAATCTGCCAGAATATAAAGATGATCCCAAAGTTTATGTTTATAATTTTCTTCGTCACGAAGTTGTGGGTTTCTCTGACCCATAAAATCGATGATTGCCATAGCCATTTCGTTCCTTTCCTCTTTGGTAGGAAGTTCTTTGCAGCGCTCAACCAACTGTTGTATAATTCTGCCGTATTCCGGCATATGAAGCTGAGTTTTTTGGGTATTGTATTCCATAGTATGCAAATATATGGATTAAAAGAAAAATTGTTTCGAGAATCTTAAAAATTTATGATTTTTTAATGAAAATTTCAGATCTAATTCTCTTTGAAATATTATTTAAAATGAAAATATTTCTCACTGTTTTGAATTTGTTTTCAATAAAAATGTAACTTGGTTGATATATTCATAATTAAATATTCCAATGAAAAAAACACATTTTATTCTTTCCCTACTGGCTTTAGCGCTTGTTGGCTCCTGCCAGAACAACGATGAATTAAGTACAGAATCCTCCAAGAAGGAAGAGGTACATAATAAAATAGTAAATGTAACCCATCATGATGGAAGACCTTTCAGTACAGGGGCTGGATCTGGATCATCGCAGGCAAAGTTTGTGGCAGGTCCTGGTGGCAGCGTTCTCATGCAGGGGTTCTATTGGGATGTTCCTGATGGGGGAAACTGGTGGAATACCGTTAAAGACAAATTAACAGCATGGTCTAATGCAGGGGTGGGAGCTGTATGGCTTCCTCCAGCTTCAAAAGCTCAAAACGGAGCTTATTCCATGGGATATGACCCAACCGATTATTATGATTTTGGGAATTTTAATCAGAACGGAAGCACAGAAACCCGATTTGGTTCAAGAACAGAACTGGAAGCATTGATTACAAAGGCCCATGCAGAAAATATGCAGGTCTATGCTGATATTGTCATTAATCATAACAGTGGCGGTCAGTCTGAAGCCAATCCATTTACAGGAACTAATACCTGGACTAATTTCTCTGGAGTTGCTTCCGGAAAATTTCAAAGAAATTACAATGACTTTTATAAAAACGCTTATGGAAATAATGATGAAGGTGCTTTTGGCGGATTTCCGGATTTGTGTCATGCCAATCCACATGTACAGGATTGGTTGTGGGGAAGAGATGATTCCGTCGCGAAATATTATAAAAATGTAATGAAATTTGATGGCTGGAGATTCGATTATGTGAAAGGATTCGGCCCTTGGGTGGTGAATACCTGGAATTCTAAAGTAGGAGGCTTTTCTGTTGGTGAACTCTGGGATTCAAATGTGAATACCTTAGAATGGTGGGCTAATAATGCCAATAGCTCCGTCTTTGATTTTGCTGCTTATTATAAAATGGATGAAGCCTTTGATAACGGAAACCTGAATGTACTGAATGATGATATGATGTGGAAAAGAAACCCATACAAAGCGGTAACCTTTGTTGCCAATCATGATACGGATATCATTTATAATAAAATGCCAGCCTATGCTTATATTCTGACTCATGAAGGATATCCTACTATTTTTTACAGAGACTATGAAGAATGGCTGAATAAGGAAAGACTGAACAACCTGATCTGGATTCACAACAATAAAGCTACAGGAACCACTTCTATTCTATATACAGATAATGATGAATATATCGCGAGACGTAACGGTTACAATGGAAATCCGGGACTTGTGGTTTATATTAACACCTCATCAAGCTGGCAGGAAAGATGGATCGATACAAATTGGACTAATCAGCAGATTAAGGACTTTACCGGAAATTCAAGCTGGTATCCGACAACGCAAGGAGACAAGCGGGTAAAAATTCAATGCCCTCCGAATAGTTATTCTGTGTGGTCGCTTAATTTATAAGTAATGAGTAATGAATGTTGGATTCTGAACTCAAAATTGGATAAGTAATAATATAATCTCTCGCAGATTTTGCTGATTAAACAGATTCTTTATGAATAATATAAACATCTGTGTAGATGTGAAATCTGTGGGAAATTACACCTGAATAAACTTTTTCTTCTGATGCTGATCCGGAAGAAAACATTTTTGATTGGCCAGTTTCATTCTGTTTCTAGAAATAACATCATAAGCCTTGTCACTCAGAAAGGCTGGCATTATTTTGCCAATAGCTGAAAGTTTATAAATTCCGCCTAAAATATTGGCAATTTGGAGGACAGCTCTGGATTTTATGAAGTAATACTGTTTGGGTTTCCAAAGGTATAAAGTGTTGAAAAATTTTGATTCTAAACCTCTTTCTGATAAGAACTGCTGTCCGAATTCGGATTGAAGTGAAGCAAACATAAATTGGTCTTTGGTATCTCTTTCCAGAATCCATTGCACCCAGAAATTGCAGACGCCACAATCTCCGTCAAAAAATACAATATGTTTGTTTTCCCAGTTTTCCACAACTTTTATTTATTAAACATGATCCTTCTTTCTGTGTCTTCTTTGGCTTGTTTGAAATACTTCACAAGATCTGCACGCTGTTCATCGGTTAGTTTGGCATCCTGATGTCCAATATAATAAGATTCAAGTGGCATTTCTTTTTTCTCCACCATTTCCATACACTCTTCAAGCTTACGAAGCTGTCTTTGAGGTTCATATACTGCAAAGGTAGAAAAATTAAGATGCTTTCTGCCTTCATTAATATGATTTTTTACATACCATGAGACGGGTGAAATATCAGCATACCACGGATATTTAGTCTCATTGGAATGACAGTCATAACAGGATGTTCTGATGAGCTTAGCTACTTTTTCAGGAGTATTTTTTATTTTCAAAAAGTCCATGCCTGGTGTAGGGCGCGGATTGGTTTTATCAATAGGAAAAAACTGAATGATAACGAAAGCTACAAGGAGAATAATGAGTACTTTTTTCATTAGGATTTATGTTTGTGGATTATAAAGATAGTTAATTTTTTAATGGTGAGGCTGGAAGTTGGAAGATGGGATCGGGAGGTACTTGAAGACTAGGCTTAGATGTTCTTTAGTGAGAAGGTTTTAGGTTGATGCCAGAGCTGAACAAGTGAAGTTTTTGTTACTGGAAAAAAATAGAATCATCAAAATGAATTTATAAAGTTTGTTTTCTTACTACAGGAAACTTTCAATGTTTAGCTTCCCCCTTCCTGTTTTTTTCTCTTACGTTGAGTTATTCTAAATAGAGTAGAGGTAACCCAATGGATTTAAAAAATGACTAACTTAATACCACAATTGTGTCTATAGTTCAGATGCTGTCGGAGCTGTTTTGTTATAGTTTTTAACTATCATTGAAATAATTATTAATAGATTGTATTTATTGAATGAACGTTGTAAGTTTGTCATGTCCTTACAATAAAGGAGTTACTTAAGCTGTATTAATCAATATAAAAAATAAATAAACGACAATGGAAAAAGATTTGAATGACATCAGTAAATGCCCGTTTCATAACGGAACAATGAAGAAGAATGTAGCTGGTGAGGGTACTCAAAACAAAGATTGGTGGCCGGATCAGTTAAGAGTAGATCTTTTGCGCCAGCATTCATCACTGTCTAATCCTATGGATCAGGACTTTGATTATGCAGAAGCATTTAAAAGCCTTGACCTTGAAGCAGTGAAAAGAGATCTTCACGCGTTAATGACAGATTCACAAGATTGGTGGCCGGCAGATTTTGGCCATTACGGACCCTTATTTATCCGTATGGCCTGGCACAGTGCCGGAACATATCGTGTGGGCGATGGTAGAGGGGGAGCTGGAGCAGGACAACAGCGTTTTGCCCCATTGAACAGCTGGCCTGATAACGTAAGCCTTGATAAGGCAAGAAGACTATTATGGCCTATTAAACAGAAATACGGAAGAAATATATCATGGGCAGACCTTTTAATTCTTACAGGAAATATAGCCCTTGAATCGATGGGATTCAAAACTTTTGGATTTGCAGGCGGACGTGCAGATGTATGGGAACCGGATGCAGATGTGTATTGGGGATCTGAGAAAACATGGTTAGGCGGAGATTTGCGATATGCTCATGGTTCTGAAGGAGTAGTAGAAGGTCATTCGGCAGTTCTTCCTACCGATGATAACGCAGATGGAGATATTCATTCCAGAAATCTTGAAAATCCATTGGCAGCGGTACAAATGGGATTAATTTATGTAAATCCTGAAGGACCGGATGGAAATCCTGATCCGATTGCAGCGGCTAAAGACATCAGAGATACCTTTGGACGTATGGCGATGGATGATGAGGAGACTGTAGCTTTAATTGCAGGTGGACATACTTTTGGGAAAACCCACGGTGCCGGTCCGGCAGATCATGTTGGCAAAGAACCGGAAGCCGCCGGAATTGAACAACAGGGATTAGGATGGTCAAGTAGCTATAAGTCAGGAAGTGGAAGAGATGCTATTTCTAGTGGTTTAGAAGTAACATGGACAGAAACTCCGACTCAATGGAGCAATTATTTCTTTAAAAATTTATTTGAAAATGAATGGGAACTGACGAAAAGCCCTGCCGGAGCTCACCAATGGGTAGCAAAAGACGGTGCGGAAATCATTCCTGACGCATTTGATTCTAATAAAAAGCATAGACCCACTATGTTGACAACCGATCTTTCATTAAGATTAGATCCGGTGTACGAAAAAATTTCAAGACATTTTTATGAAAATCCAGATGCGTTTGCAGATGCATTTGCAAGAGCGTGGTTTAAATTAACCCACAGAGATATGGGACCTCGTGCCCGTTATTTGGGACCGGATGTTCCGCAGGAAGAACTAATCTGGCAGGATCCTATTCCGGAAGTAGATCATGAATTGGTTAATGATTCCGATGTTGAAGCACTTAAAGCAAAAGTTTTAAATTCTGGATTGACTATTTCTGAACTGGTTTCAACAGCTTGGGCTTCTGCTTCCACTTTCAGAGGAAGTGATAAGAGAGGAGGAGCTAATGGTTCAAGAGTAAGATTAGAGCCTCAAAGAAACTGGGCAGTCAATAATCCGGCTCAATTACAGAAAGTTTTAGGAGTATTGGAAGGGATTCAAAATGAATTTAATGCTCAAAATGGAGGTAAGAAAATATCTTTAGCAGATGTAATTGTTTTAGCAGGAAGTGCAGCTGTAGAAGCTGCTGCAAAAAATGCTGGTCATGAGGTGAAAGTCCCTTTTGCGCCAGGAAGAATGGATGCTTCTCAAGCGCAAACAGATATAGAATCTATGGGATATCTGGAACCTGCCGCTGATGGATTCCGTAATTATCTGAAAACGAAATTCACTGTTTCTACAGAATCCTTATTAATTGATAAAGCACAGTTATTAACTCTTACTGCTCCGGAATTAACTGTTTTGGTAGGAGGAATGCGTGCTTTGGATACTAATTTTGATGGTTCAAAAAATGGGGTATTCACCAGCCGTCCAGGGGTTCTTACCAATGATTTCTTTGTTAACCTTTTGGATATGGGAACCCAATGGAAAGCCATGTCTGACGATAAAGAAATATACATAGGAACAGACCGAAAAACAGGTCAGCCAAAATGGACAGCTACCCGTGCAGATCTTGTTTTCGGATCAAACTCTGAGCTAAGAGCGATTTCAGAAGTATATGGAAGTGCTGATGCACAAGGTAAATTTATCAATGATTTTGTATCTGCCTGGACTAAGGTGATGAATCTGGATAGATTTGATTTGGCTTAATTTTTTAATCATATAATAAAAAATAGGCTGTCTCATTTTTGAGGCAGCCTTCTTTGTTTACCAACTCTCCTTATTGGTGCGAGCGTCAGGCTAGTATCATAATAAATATACCAATTTTTAATAACAAGAAGTTGTTTTGTATTGGTCACGAGCCAGAGGCTCGCGCCGGCGGGGGGTATGATAGTATCAAAAAACTAAAAACTAAGCAAAACCTAACCAACAGCTAGTTTAAAGAATAAACATCTTGCAAAAAGTGGTAACAAAACTGAATTACTAATTACTAAACAACTAAAGTTACTATACCATGAGCAAGACATTCAATTTCTTATTTATTTTTTATAAAAAAGAATACATCCGACCAAACGAAACAGCTCCAATTTGTTTACGAATTAATCCCGCAATTCAATTTTTTCCCCAAGCTGAGTCGCTGCTTTCTGAGTGTTGAAACCTTTTATATGCTTTTACATATTCTATTTCATTTTATTGTTAAAGTGAGGAATCATTATGAAAATAGAGGTTGATGTTAAAGAATATTAATAAAATGTTGTTTGATTCATAATATTTGTTAATTTTGGGATTAACCATAATACTAATAATCATGAAAAAAACTAAATTTTTGATCAGTTTTACTGTTCTGGCATTTCAGTTTTCCTATTCTCAAACTTTAACATTCAAATATGATTCAGGAGGGAATCAGGTCGTCAGAAAATACTGTGATGGATGTACTCACGTAGCAAAGTCCTCGGCAATTAAAAACAGTTCTATTGCAGAAGTTCCTAAAAAGCCATCAGAAATTAAAATATATCCCAATCCTACGAGGGATAAAGTAACGCTTATTTGGTCTGAAGAGACAGATCTGTTAATTCAAAAGATAGAATATGTTGCGTATAATTTTACACAAATCAGACCTTTAGAATTTAAAAGGGGTGAGATGAAGGCGATGATTGATTTGTCAAAAGAGCCTATAGGAATGTATGTTGTCGTATTTCATCTGACAAACGGAGAAAAGTTAACTTATAAAATATTAAAAAACTAATACAATATGAAAAGAAGATTTGTTTTCTTAATATTTTTATTTCTTACTTCGCTTCTGAGATCACAAAGCGTTGGAAAAACAGATGGCAACTTTTCAGTTTCGTTGGCCGGAGGGGCAAGCTATTCTGTCCCTATTAAAAATTTACCGGGCATAAAGGACATGGTGCCAAGCATCTCATTGGATTATTCAAATCAGTCGGGCAACGGGGTTGCAGGCTGGGGCTGGAATATTCAAGGTATATCTTCTATTACAAGAGTATCCTCAACAAAATTTCATGACGGAGTTATTGATCCTATTGACTATGATGGCAATGATAGATTTGCTTTGGATGGTCAAAGACTTATTTTAAAGACAGGAACTTATGGGGGAGATAATGCTGAATATCAAACAGAAAATTATTCAAATTTGAAAATTGTTTCCAAAGGCGCTACTCCTGATGGACCTTCCTATTTTATTGTTTATTATCCAAATGGAAATGTTGCTATTTATGGAAATGATGCGAATTCCAAAAATTCATTCGAATGGAAGATCAGCCAGATTGATGATGTTAAGTATAACAGAATTGAATATGGTTATAGTAAGGAAGGAGCGAATACCATTTATTTATCAACTGTTAAATATGGAGGAAATCCGTCTGTAGGGCAATATACTCCAGTTAACGAAATCAATTTTTATTATCAGAATAGTTCCCGCAATGAGCAGAATTATGTATATGATTCAAAATTTGTCTACTTAACTAAAAAATTGGAAAGAATTGAGGTTAAGGGTAACGGTCAATTATATAGAAAATATGGATTGACTTATGATGTAACCTCTCTAAATTACGAAAGGTTAACACAGATTAAAGAATTTAATTCAGCAGGGGAATCTGTTGTTCCTATTATTTTTGAATATGATACAACAGTCAATGGGCTTACTAATAATTCCAGAACAGTGACAAATGTATCTCCTGCTTTTGACAATTCAAGCTGGAACTATGTTTCTGGCTATTTTGATAAAGATGGTGCCCTTGATTTTATGACCTATCCAGGGTCTAAAGATAAATTGTATCGATTTAATTCGAGTACTTTATTAAATTCTTCGTCAAACATTTCGGGTAGTTTAATAAATGTTGAAAAATTCACTGATATTTTCTCAACAAAACTTGTTTTGGCTAATAATAAATTCTACGGTCTTGATGCATTGTCAACTGTTAGCAGCAATGGATCTATGATGTTACCTGATGAGATTGTTAAGGTTAATAACTATATTTCTAATACAACATATAATTCTTTAGATTTAACATTCTCAAATTCTTATACTTTTCCGACTGCGGAAAATTATGGATGCTTCATGGATAATCCTACCTATTCGCGAATTCCGAAAAAATATATTTCAGGAGATTTTGATGGCGATGGGGTATCTGATATCTTAGCGATATCTTTTCCTTATTATACTTCTTATACAACGAGTAACTGTGGCAACGGACCGGTTATTGATCCCGGAGATGGAAGCAATCCGTGTTGTACACAGAATAATTATAATAATATTTCTAATTTTTATTTCCTTAAATCTGATGCTAATAATACAGGCACTCAAGATCCATTATTTATCGGATCAAATAATATAATTACTTCTTCATCTAGGTTGTATGTTGCTGATTTTAATGGGGATGGGAAATCTGATCTTTATGTAGTGAACAATTTGAAAATTTCTGTTTTCAGTTTTGAAAACAATAGTTTTACTTTGCTGCATGAAACCAGTAATTCTTTCTATACACTAAGTAAGCCTATTTACTTAACTGATTTTAATGGTGATGGTAAAACGGACTTAATTACTCCTGATGCTAACGGAAGCTCAAATTGGATCATTTTGGTTTCCAACGGAAAAACTTTCCAGCCTGGATATATTAATACAGGAATTACCTACTATGCTCCTCAGGTTATCAATACATGTTATCCAAATGGATCCGGAGGTCAGTTATGTGGTTATATGCAGCAGGCATTTTATTATATATTTTCAGATATTAATGGCGATGGTAAAGCAGATGCTATTGTACATGATGTGCTTACTCCTTATAATTATCCACAGGGAGGACAATGGAATTATCCTTACAATCAGTATGGAGATAATTTTACCGTGAGAGATAAAGGAAGTATCAGATATAATATGGGTAATGATGCAAACGGGTTTCCTGCATTCTCCGCTTATATTGATAACTGGCAAAATAACTTTACAAATGGAGGAGCTACCAATAAAGGAACTCCGATCTTTTTAAATAATCCGACTGCTACCAATCAGAACTTAGATTATGCTTTCTTTGGAGGAGATAAAATTAAATATGTGTCTTTCAAAAAAGATAACAGGGTAGATGTTGCTTTAAAGAGGATAAAAGAAAATGATATCCTAACGACAATAAACTACAGTCCCCTTCTGGATAATGGAAACGGAGTATATGCAGAAGATCAGGAAGAACTTTATCCTTATGCCAACATCAATAACTCCCTTTCTACCCAATTGGTAGCACAGGTTACGAAAAGTTTCAATGGGGAAAGCAAAATTCAGGATTATAAGTACAAAGGAGCGGTTGTAAATTTTGAAGGAATTGGCTTTTTAGGATTTAAAGGAGTTGCTACTTCATCTGTGTATGGAGGAACGGTAACTCAGAAATTGTGGACCGTGTCAAAACAAAGCCCTCAAAAACGTGGAGCTAATATTGAATCTTATCTTATTAATGGAAGTCCTAATTTTGATTCTCCAGCAAGTTTTGTAACAAAAACACGGAAGACATTTTCTTCAACATTGCTATCTAACAAAGTATTTGTCAATTTACCAACAGAGATACAGCAGATTGACAATCTGACAGGAGTTACAAAGTATACATATTTTGATGTCTATGATGTTTATAATAACGCTACAAAGACCAGAGATGTCGCTCCAGGTGGCGAAAAAACAACCCTTCTTGAATTTGATAATAACCCATTAGGAATCTCAAACCAGTATTTTATTGGAAGACAAACTAAAAAGACAGAAACTCAAACGTTAGGCTCTGAAACATTTTCAACCGAGCAATTGCTTTCTTATGCTAATAATCTGGTTTCTCAATTCAAGAAAAAAGGAAATGCTACAGATTTTATAACAGAAGATTATCAATATGATAATTATGGAAATTTAATTCAGAAAACAATGTCTGCACCTAATATGACTGCGAGAGTTGAAAAAATGCAGTATGATGCCTCTGGACGATTCATCGTAAAGTCTACCAATATTTTAGGTTTTGAAGATAAATTCAACTATAATTCTGCTTTCGGATTTTTACTATCGAAAACCAATCATCTTAATCAGACAGTATCTTATGAGCATGATGGTTGGCAAAAGAAAATAAAAGAAAGAGATATTTATAATAACGAAACCAACTTTACTTATGACTGGATCACATCCGGGGATTTTACTAATGGAATAAAAATTAAAGTTACTGAACCTACTGGTGCAACTAGTGAAACCTATAATGATGTATGGGGAAGAAAACGAGTGGAAAGAAAGTTGAGTTTAAATAATAAGTGGATTGACATACGGACAGACTATAACATTTTTGATAAACCATATAGAGTTAGTAATCCATATTTTTCTACCGTAACACCATCTCAATGGATGGTGAGTGAATTTGATGAATATAATAGAATCAAAAAAATGATTTTCCCAACAGGGAAGATAATAACCACTAGCTATAATGGCTTAAATGTTACAGTAGTTGAAGGAACAAAAACACAGACCACAACAAGTGACGCCTGGGGAAATAAGATCAAATCCAGTGATAATGGCGGAACGGTTAATTATTCATATTTTGCCAATGGAGCATTAAAAAATTCAGATTATGGCGGATATGTCATAAAATTTGAACAGGATGGATGGGGAAGAAAAACAAAAATGTATGATCCGGCTGTAGGGGGGTATTATACTTATGAATATGATATTTTAGGACAACTTTTAAAAGAAGAAAATCCTAAAGGAAAAACATTTTTCACTTATGATCAGTTTGGAAGGCTTGTTCATAAGAAAATTGAAGGGGATGCTACAGATATAGAAACAGATTATAATTACAATTCGTTAGGGCTTTTAGAGTCCGAGCTGGGAACTTCAAATGGTATTCCAAACACATTCAATTACCAATATGATAATTACTATAGGTTTGCAGAAAAAGAAGAAGACAACGGTTTTGCGACATTTAAGAAAAATTATTCATATGATAATTTTGGAAGAATAAGCGAAGAATTTACTCAGACCCTGGTTAATTCTGTATCCAGCGAATTTAAGCATAAGAATTTTTATGCATCTTGTGGAGTTTTATATAGAATTACAGATGATGGAGATAAATTAATATGGCAGCTTAACAAAACAAATGAAAAAGAAGACGCTTTAAATGCTCAGTTGGGTAATGGAACAGAAATAAATAATGAATATGATGGTAATTTTTATCTTCATTCTATAAAACACTATAATAGCACCAGTGCAAATATTATTGAGAATATTTATAATTTTTCTGCTATGACCGGTACTTTGCAAAACAGAAACAATACAGTAATTCAGGGAGGATGGTTAGAAAATTTCGAATATGATAATCAACAAAGACTTGTAGCTTGGACTAATCCCAACGGATCGCAATCACAGACCTATGATGCCTACGGAAGAATAGACAACAATAGCAATGTGGGCGACTACAAATACGATGGCGTTAACAGATATAAAAAAGAAACCATTAATCTGAATCCTGTTGGTGATTCATATTACAGTGTAAACACTCTGCAGGAGGTCGAATATAATTCGTACAGAATGCCGACTGTAATAAAACAGGAAGGATACGAAATGGCTCACTTTAATTATAATATTCATCAAAAGAGATCGGCTGCAGATCAAGATTTTTATACTGATTTTTCTGTATATGGAAAAGGAAAAATCTATTCTGATGATAGCTCTGTTGAGATCATTAATTATAATTATTTAGGAAAGCCAAATGTTAATGCATTGGGGACCCGGATTATCACTTATATTGCTTATGATCCTTACACTGCTCCAGCTGTTTATATCAAAGATTTTAATGTTAATATGGATGTATTGAGTGAAGGAATACATTATCTTCATAGAGATTACCAGTCGACCATTTTAGCAATTTCAGATCAAAAGGGTAATGTTGAAGAACGAAGACATTTTGATCCATGGGGAAATCTTGTGTATTTAGAAAAGAACGGAAAGATAATTAATTTAAACAAAGTAGCTCCTGATTTAATGATTGAGCGTGGTTATACAGGACATGAGCATTTCTTTCAGGTTGGGTTGATACATATGAATGGAAGAATGTACGATCCTAGACTGCACACTTTCCTTTCTGTAGATAACTATATTCAGGATCCTTTTAATACCCAGAATTATAATCGATATGGATATGTACTGAATAATCCGTTAGCATATACAGATCCAAGTGGAGAACTGTTTTCATTTATTACTGCTATTTTTGATACATTTAAAAATATTTTCACTCATGGTGTCAATTTTAGTGATTATGACTACAGTAGAACTTCAAAAGCCTGGAAAATTGATATGGGCCTATTTAAAGGTAATTTCGGACAGATCCTGAGCAGATTTACATGGGAGTCTGATCAGTCAATGTTGGGATACCTTTCCTCAGGATTCTATAATCTCTTCGGAGGAGTAAAAAGTGTTACTTACTATGATGGTGCAACAGCAGTAGAATCTTATAAACCAAATTGGGGTGGGTTTACACTTGGAAACTTTATAATTGGTGATAGAGGTTTACAGGCAGATCCCAACAATAGTTTATTCCAGCATGAGTATGGTCATTATTTACAAAGCCAGAAATTTGGTCTGTTCTATATGCAAAAGTTTGCGATACCAAGCTTTTTTGATACATTAAGCAAAAATAATCATACTTTACACTTTGCAGAGCAGGATGCGAATTCAAGGGCTTTTACCTATTTTAATAAGCATGTTGAGAATTATAACGGCTGGGATAGAAGAAATGTAATCGTAGGATATGATTGGACTAAATCGTATAACGATATTGCAAATCAAATGGCCCTGTCCAATAATCTTACTCATCTGAAGTGGTATGATGCTGTATTATTTGCAACTTCAGGGTATGCGATTTCAGGAATTTCTAATTATTTTATTAATAAATAATAAACTTTATGAAAAATGTTATTCTTCTGCTAAGTACAATGATGATGCTTGTTTCTTGTGTATACAGCAACACTGAAAATAGCCACCAGGTAATAACGTTTGTAAACAAAACTCATAAAACTTTGTATGTATTAAGTTCCTATGAATATCCTGATACAGACGTTTATAAGCAAAGTCCCGATCCTAAACTGGGAGGATATAATAAGGTTGAAGCAAATCAGGCCACCCAAAATGTATTATCATCCAAAACATCGTATGAAAATCTGTATCATTCTTTAATACCATCCGGTGTTATGATGGTCTACGTTTTTGATGGATCTACTTTAGAGACGAAGGGATGGGATTATGTTAAAGCAAATAATCTTGTTTTGAAACGATACGATCTTACATTACAGGATTTGAAAAATATGAATTGGGTAATAACCTATGATGGAAATTAGCATTTAATATTTTAGTAAAATAACAGTAACGAAGCACTTACAGAAATGTAGGTGCTTTTTTATTCATTTTTCAATTTAGAAACAACACTAATATAAAAATTAATATAACCAGATTGGGCTTTGTAATTTTTTTAAATCTATAAAAAACAAAAACCATCCTTAAAAAAGGATGGTTTGTAGACCCACAGGGATTCGAACCCCGACTGACGGTACCAAAAACCGGAGTGCTACCGTTACACTATAGGTCTGTTTCGATGCTGCGAAATTATAGAATTTATTTTAAATACGAAAATCAAAATTAAAAAATTATGAACATAATAGGGGAGTAGCAGGCTTATTCGTTGATAGCCAAAGAATTATTTTTTGTGGAAATTTTACAGAATCAGGAAGGTTTCTAATACTAAATAATAAAATCTTATCTTTGCAAAAAATTGGGCTCCAAAAGTTGGAGTAACCCATTAATAACTTATCCTTAGCGCAGCAAAAGGATTATTAAACATTTTTTATGTCAAATATTGTCGCAATCGTTGGACGTCCCAATGTAGGGAAATCCACGCTTTTTAACCGTTTATTAGAGAGAAGAGAGGCTATTGTAGATTCTACAGCCGGTGTAACCAGAGACCGTCACTACGGAAAATCTGACTGGAATGGAGTAGACTTTACGGTAATTGATACCGGAGGATATGATGTAGGCACCGATGATATCTTCGAAGAAGAGATCCGTAAACAGGTACAATTAGCAGTAGATGAAGCTACTTCTATTATCTTTATGATGAATGTGGAAGAAGGGCTTACAGATACTGATTACGAAATTTACAGACTACTTAGAAGATCCAACAAGCCAATTTATATCGTTATCAATAAAGTAGATTCATCGAAAGAAGAACTTCCTGCAACAGAATTCTACCAATTAGGAATTGATAAATACTATACGCTTTCTTCTGCTACAGGTTCAGGAACAGGAGATCTATTGGATGATATTGTAAAGGATTTCCCAACTACAGAATATAAAGATCCTTTTGAAGGGTTACCTAAAATCACGATCGCAGGTCGTCCAAATGTAGGAAAGTCTACAATGACCAACGCTTTATTGGATGTTGAAAGAAATATTGTAACCGATATTGCAGGAACTACAAGAGACAGTATCCAAACTTTATATAATAAATTTGGTCACGAGTTTGTATTGGTAGATACAGCCGGAATGAGAAGAAAGTCTAAAGTAAATGAAGACTTGGAATTCTATTCCGTAATGAGGTCAATCCGATCTATTGAATATTCTGATGTTGTTATCATCATGGTAGATGCTACTCAGGGATGGGAATCTCAGGATATGAATATCTTCGGATTAGCACAGAAAAACAGAAAAGGAATTGTTATTCTTGTGAACAAGTGGGATTTGATCGAAGACAAGCAAACCAATACAATGCGTGATTTCGAAAAATCAATCAAAGATAAAATTGGTCAGTTCCAGGATATTCCCATTCTATTCGTATCAGCTTTAACGAAGCAAAGAATCTTAAAAGCTGTAGAATTAGCAATGGAGGTTTATGAAGACCGTAAGAAGAAGATTAAAACTTCAAAATTGAATGAAGTGATGCTTCCTATTTTCGAAAATACACCACCACCTGCATTGAAAGGGAAGTATATTAAAATTAAATATTGCGTTCAGCTTCCTACACCATCACCGCAGTTTGTATTTTTCTGCAACCTGCCGCAGTATGTAAAGGAACCATACAAGAGATTTACTGAAAACCAGTTGAGAAAACAATTTGGTTTTACCGGAGTTCCGATTGAAGTATATTTCAGACAAAAATAAAAGAACAGTGTTCATAAAAAATCTGGTAGGTTTCCTACCAGATTTTTATTTTAAATAACACTTAATATGATTGTCCGCAATACTTTCTACAAAGCACAACTTTCAGCCTTTTATTATAGCCATTTTTCATAAACGATCCTTACCGGACGATACCCCTGCGAAGCCAGCCAACGCTGCATCGTATCATTGTTACAAAGTGTAAAGCGATATATTTTTCGGATGGTATGATCAGAATACATCTCTTCAAATGCTTTATTAAGAGCTGAATAAATACCTTGCTTTCTGTATTCCTTTTTTACATATCCTTCAGAAACATAGAGATCATCGCCTTCTCCCAGTTCAAAATTACTGTCATCTTTTTCATCAACATATCCAAACAGGAAACCTATGACCTTTCCATCAGTTTCTGCAATGAGAAAAGTACCCTCATTTTCTTCCTCGCATTCTGCCATAAACCGGAGATAATTGTCCCTGATCTGACTCCAGTCGGCAGTGTTATTATTCATCTCTTTTTCAGAAATATGAAGTTCTCCTACCAATTCATCTACGATAGGCAAATTTTCAGTAATTTTAATTTTTTTGATGGAATAGTTCATAATGATATTTTTTTACCAAATTCCGGCTTAATTATTTTCCTCTCAATGGGCTTCCATACCACGAAGTATTATCTGAAAGAACTTCTCCTTTCATGACTAATGAAAGAGCATCAATGTTTACATTATTTCCAATTTCAGTATCATATAGAATAATTGTTCTGGAGTTGATGGTTGTCTGACTTCCGATTTTTACCCCGCCCACTTTCATAATTCTGTCTTCAAAAAGATGGGTTTGAGGTCCGCAGTCTTCATTCAGCATAGATTCGTCACCAATGGATACCATATCAAACTCTGTAATATCAGTAGTGTTTAGCCACACTTTTTTACCGATTTTTACTCCCAGAAAACGCATGAAGAAAGGGAGCCACCATGTACCACGAAGAAAATCAAGGAAAAACTGTACAGGAAGTGCTTCATAGATTGTAGTAATTCCCTCACTCAGCCATACTTTCAGACTGTACATCGGCATTTCGGTTTTCTTGTATTTTCCCACGCATATCCATTTCAGTAATACTGTGAAGAAAAAAGAAGGTAAAGCAACGATTCCTAAATAATAAAAAGGAGCAAATAACAACAGATAAAAGATTTTCCCTTCTAAATAAGTACTGGTATAGGCAATAAATAATACACTGCATATGATAACTACCGTTTGTGGAAGAATAATTCTGATTCCTTCAACAATTGCTCTGGCCAGTTTAAGACTGAAAGAAGGATTGTAGGTAAGGTTATCCTGGAACCCATCAGATTTCTGTCTCGAAGGAAGACCAATTGGAGGAGATCCGAACCAGTCTCTTTCAGATGAGTTTTGAAGTTGTTCTTCGGAAGGAGCTTTACTCAATACGCCAATCAGCATATTGTCACCTAGTTCATACCCTTGTGGAATAAGTCCGCTGTTTCCTACGAAGCTGTTATTTCCAATTGTTGTTTTAGATAAAATTAATTTTTCATTTCTTACATCATGCTCTCCCAGAATAACCGCATCTGCAATAAAAGAACCTTCTCCAATTTCCAAAAGATGGTGAGAAACATCGCTGGCTGTTGATATTTCTGAATTTTTACCCACTTTTGCACCCATCATTCGGTAAAATTTGCTGATATAAATTGAAGCAAAAAGAGGATGAATGATAATAAGTGATAAATTAAAGATCTGATCCTTGATCCATTTTCTATAATAGGTAAAACTATATACAGGATAGATCCCGGGCTTCATATTGTATTGTAAAATCCTTGTAAGAATACTTACGACAGCCATAAATAATAAGATGTATACTGTGGAAAGTATGGGAGCCTGCCATAAATAATAAAAACTATAATCAGAAGAACGGTCATCCAGATAATACAAGGTGTAAAGCGTAGGAGCCAATGGTAAAACAATCAGAAGCGGAAAGAAAAATAAAGAACATGAATATAACAAAGCATACCGGTTTCTTTTAGCCGCTGAAGAAAGCTTAGGAACTTCAACTTCTTCTCCTGTTTTTACCCTTACTTTTTCAGCAGGACTCCCATTCCATACTTCACCAAATCCGATTTTTCCTCCTTCATTCAGACAGCTCAAGTCTTGAAGTTCTCCAAATTCTTCAATCACTGTATCTCCACATACAATGACAGAAGATCCAAGATAAGCATGAGCCTTAATATGTACTTTTCTTATTCTTAAAATACCATTTTCAACAGAAGCGTTATCGATACTGCAACCTGAACTGGTATTTACATTTTCATCAATAGTAACAAGGTCTTCAGCAGCAATAGGTAATAAACTTAGCTGAGCACTCGGATGTACTTTTACTCCCAATAATCTTAAATATTTTGGATATAATGGTGTTTCTACGATAAATTCAGAAGGCATTAATCTTTTGATGGTTTTCCATAACCACCACCTGAAATAATACCAACCCCAAAGCGGATAATCTCCTTCCTTAATTTTTCCGATCACCAGCCATTTGGTTAAAACAATAATAAGTGAATAGACAGGGGGAATTAAAGTATACAGTAAAAATGCGCTTAATAAAGCATAATGTAACCCATATCCATTAAGCTGAAAATAATAATAGCTTAAATAAGGAAAAAATATCTGGATACTCAACAGGGCAAATACAACCAGAAGACTTATGGTCTGGGCAATATTACAGGCGATATACTGCAAAGTTGAAACCCTGTGAAAAGGTTCCTGATGGGATAATTTTTGTGTTTGTTTATTTTTAAGGCATTCCGAATAGGCAGATAGTGGGCGGTTTTCATAAATTTCCTTTAATGAAGCAGTCGGAATTCCTGCTTTCTGACGTAAATGTGAGACTAAAGTAGCCGCAAGCAGAGAATGCCCTCCAAGATCGGTGAAAAAATCCTGATTCAGATTAATTTCTTTTCCAGGGAACACCCATTTCAGTGTTTGTAATAATCTTTCTTCGACAGGAGCATCGGTATCAACCTTAAGGGTATCACTTTTTTCATGAACGGTAAAGCTTTCCGGAATAGGAAGGCGCTTCCGGTCGATCTTACCACTCGGCATCCTTGGCATTTCCTTCATCCGAACAATGGAAATAGGAACCATATAAGGAGCCAGGAATTTGGCTAACTCTTTTCTCATTTCATTCTCATCAAATGAGTCATCATTACTCATAACGGCATATCCCACAAGTTGGCCCTGTCCGTTGGAATCTTCTTTTACTGCTACTGCTGCAGAAGAGACATGTTGAAGCTGATTTAGGCGGGTCTCTATCTCTCCAAGCTCAATTCTATAGCCACGGAGTTTAATTTGGTCATCTATTCTTCCCTGGAAATCAATAAATCCATCCTCTCTTATGATAACAGCATCTCCTGTTTTATAAATCTTGTCTCCGGGAAGCTCCGGAAAGGGGTTGAACAGAAATTTTTGTTCAGTAAGTTCCGGAAGGTTAAAATAACCATTGCTTACTCCTGGTCCGGAAATAATCATTTCACCACGCTCTCCTCTTGGAAGAATATTCATATTCTCATCAACAATAGCAATGTGATAATTGGGAAGCGGAGGGCCAATTGTAAGATCTTCCTGACTGTTCAGCTTTACCATATTAGATGAAACTGTGGTTTCCGTTGGGCCATAGCTGTTAATAAATATTCTGTAAGGTTTGGCCCACTTTTCCTGAACCTGCTTAGTACAGGCTTCTCCACCAGTATTAATAAATCTGATGGCTGGAACCTCATCTATAATAGCCAGAATACTTGGAACTGCATGAAGTACCGTGATATTATTTTCTGTTAAGACATAGCTGAGTTCATCAATAGCTTTTACAGTAGTAGCATCGGCAATCCAAATGGTGGCTCCGGCAAAAAGGCTGATCCATACCTCTTCACACCACATATCAAAAGAAACGGAGAACCCCTGATAGACAATATCTGTATCTCTTATCTCTATAAAATCCTGCTCGGAACGTATCAGATGGCATATGTTTCGGTGGGAAATGGGAATTCCTTTAGGATTTCCAGTACTTCCGGAAGTAAATAATACATACGCCCAGCTATCCGGATTAGAACGGATTGCAGGAGGTGGAACGATCTCTTGCGGTTGAGAAGCAATTGACAATGGCCGACAGTGGATGTGTGCATCCGTATCTGAAAAATAAGTTTTGACATTAATATCAGTAAAAACCTTCTTGATTCTGTCTTCAGGCATTTCCCTGTCTAGCGGGATGTAAGAAGCACCTGCTTTTAAAATTCCAAGTATAGCTACTGGAAGTTCTAGACTTCTTGGATACCAGACCCCTACACAGTCACCGGGTTGTACACCCTGGCTTTGCAATTGTAGAGCAATCGCATTACTCCAACTATCCAGTTCGGCGTAAGATATTTTTTTATCTTTAAATATAAAGGCCGTTTTGTCTTCATATTTTTCAAAAGTGGGAACCAGTAATTCAGGCAGAGTTTCGTCTTTTATAAACTCTGGACTGATTTTTCCTAAAATCAGACTTTTCATCATTAAAAATATAATATATATGTGTTGGGAAAATTATATAAATGTAGTTTATTTCTACTCATATCCAATCTGCAAATTCGTTTTTTAGTTGTAATTTTGCAGCAATTAATGTTTTACTAACTGTAATTAAAACCTAAAATCTTCATGCTTACTATTTTATCGCAAAATTTTTCCCTTGTTAATGAATGGATTAATGAACTTCGAAACGTTCAAGTTCAGGATGACCGAATGAGATTCCGAAGAAATATGGAAAGAATCGGAGAAATTGCGGCATTTGAAATCAGTAAAGGATTAGAAGTAAGAGATGTTGAAATCCAAACTCCTTTAGATACCATTAAAACCAGGGAAATTGCAGTACAACCAGTGATTACAACCATTTTAAGAGCGGGTGTCCCATTATTCGAAGGGATTCTTAATTATCTTGACAGAGCCGATTGTGGTTTTGTAGCAGCTTACAGAAAGCATGATGCGAACGATTATTTTTCTATTAAACAGGATTATTTGACTTGTCCAAACATTGAAGGAAGGCCTTTAATTGTAGCAGATCCTATGTTGGCGACTGGAGCTTCCCTGATTGAAGCCATCAAAGATCTATTGACTAACGGAACCCCAACTCAACTTCACATTGTAGCGGCTATTGCTTCAAGACAAGGTGTTGAAACAGTTCAAAATGCTTATCCTGAAGCTCACATTTGGGTAGGAGCCATTGATGAAGAACTGACATCCAAAGGCTATATTACACCAGGATTGGGCGATGCCGGAGATTTAAGCTACGGCGAAAAACTTCAAAGGTAATTTTAAGAAAGATTCCAGAAATCTTTTATTAAATTCAATAATAAATGGGGTCGTACTTTATCCATGGGATGCTTTGTCTCAGGAAGTACGGCCAATTTTGCATTGGGAAGTTCTTTATAAACGGTTATACTTTCATCAATAGTGACCATATTATCTTTATCTCCAACCATAATCTGAACAGGGATATTAATCGTGGCTAGATTGTTTTTCAGTGGTGGATTTTTACCCAAATCAATCATTAAATCAGCGATAGCCGGAAGTAACTGTTTCCACTTTGAACCATGTTGCTTCTCTAAAGTCTGAGCATAGTGAGGAATTTTTTCAAGAATAGCATCCGGATTAAGCATTTTACTTTCTTTTAAAGCTTGCTCCTCAGTCCAATCGAATTTTGTACCCAAAGTCATAATCGAATGTACATTTTCAGGATGTTTCATGGCATAGCAAAGTGCAGCATAACCACCCATGCTGTGTCCCAGGATATGCACATCCGTTAGATTGTTTTCTGTACAATATTCTGCTAACTCCTGGGTATATTTCTCTATATTAATTCCATCTGAAGGAAGTTCACTGTTTCCATGTCCTGAAAATAAAGGGGTATGAATTGTAAAATAGGATGAAAGGTCATCCAGATAAGGGGTGAATATTTCGGAGTGACCTAAGGCTCCATGCAATAAAACCAAATTCGGCATGATTATTTGTTTTTCGGAAAATTAAGCAAAAGATTCGGAACACGAAAACGAAGGAATTATTCTAGAAGTTTAGTCATAAACGGGTGGTAGATGTAAAACAGCAATCTGTAAACTTTATACCTTACATCACACTCTTCTATACATCCATTGCTATCACCAATACACTAACCGTATTATCACCAGCATTGAGTACTTCCCAGGCAATAGAAGAAATCGTAGTTCCTGTTGTAAAAACATCATCAATGAGCAGAATATTTTTTCCAGTTATAGGTTGGGTAGCTGAAAATGTATTGATCGTTTCCAATCTGCCTTTTTTATTCTTTAGAGCTTGGGCTTTGGAATAATAGTTTCTCTTGATTAATTCATGGTCAAATGGTATTTCAAAATATTTTGAAAGAGTTTCTGTATATAAATGAAGCTGATTGTAACCTCTTTCTCTCTGTTTTTTAGGGTGAAGAGGAACACTTACGAAAAGATCAGGTTTCCGATCTTTAAAATCCAATCGTTCACACGTCCATTCTGCTAAAATTTTTCCGGTGATTTCCCTGTTTCTGTATTTTAATTCATGAATGATTTTCCGACTTAAGTTTTCCTCCTCAAACTGTATAAGCGCATACGTATTCTCCACAGGAAAAAATAGTTGGCACTGTTCTTTAACTGGATTATTTTTGGTGTAGTCATAATGGGTAAAATGAATTTGACCAAAGCATAGGTCACAAACCAAAAGATCTGCTTCAATAATTCTGTTACAATGAAGGCATCGGTTAGGAAAGAGTAAGTCCAATATCATAAGTGTGTTTTTACTAAGATATAAAATAGTTTTGAGTCTCTACTCTAAAACTCTCAGACTCTTTTGTTTAAAATTCTTTCTTTATTTTCTCAATCGCATTCTTCATACTAAGATTAAAATGTTCTTTTTCCAATCGAACCGGTGAAGCTTGTCTTACTTCACAATCTGGGATACTGCAGGCTTCACAGGTGACTCCTACATTAATGGTCTTTAATGATGGAGATTTTATGAAGCTGATTTTTTTGATCGTTTGTGAGTTTAGTAAGATCCCAAGACAATAACTTCTGTTGCTGCCATCAGAAAAAGGATTTTTCTGAGAAGTAGAAATAACCAGATAGCTTATTCCCTGGTCTTTATAATGAGAGATCTGAGCATCCGTAAGAGTTTCATTTTCCTTTAAATGATGTAGGTTTTTTACAGCGATCCATCTTCTGCAATAATGTTCATTCATTGCATTGGCATGAGGAGCCTGTTGATGATTGAGATGAAGTTCTTTTAGAATTTGAATCTTTTCAGAGCCTTTCTTTTTAACCAGGCATAAATAAAACAGATCCTTAATTCCCATTTCCGCAGAAAGAATATTGGTGAGTCGGTAATAAAAAGTTTCAGGTGAATGGGTAAAACTGTTAATGAGGTTGGCAAAGTTCTCCGGTTCCCAGGAATTTTGTTGGAAAAATTCAGAGGCTTTTTCAATAACTGGTTCTTTAGAAATTAATAAGGCTCCTGCAAAGTAAGAAGCATAAAAATTATTAAGGATTTCTTCAAAACTCCCAAAATCAAGCCATGAATAAGTGGTAGGACGAACTTTCAATTCCAAAACATTAAACCCTATTTCCTTTGCCAGAATAAATGTTTTCTGATCCTTTTCAAGCTTTTTATTCAGAAGCAATAATTTTTTATCCGGAAAAAATAAGGATCGTAAATTATCCAGTGTTCCATATTTTTCAAAATCTTCCCATTGAATCGTATAACTAAATTTTTCAGTAAGAATAGTCTCCAGAATATCAGACTTTAAATCTTTATCAATTTGAAGATGATTTTCTTCCGTGAACAGGCTTACTTTATCTTCAATTTCTGGAAAATAATTATCATACAATTCCTGAAAAGATCTCAAAACAGCAAAATAAAACCTTTCCTTTCCAAGATTATAATTCTGGGAAATCTCTATCAGAGCATTAATAAAAGCGGTGACTTTTTTAGGAGCATCACTAATGATACTGATGAGATTATTTTTGTTGATTCCAAATAATTCCAAAGGAACTTCCTTGAAGAAATCAGATTGTAAAATTTCATTAAAAGGAGCAAGGCTTTTATCCAGTTTTGTAGAAACTAAATCATCAAAAGTACAGTTCAGTGCATCAGAAAGCTGGATGATCTTATCATGTTTTGGGTATTTCTTTCCGTTTTCAATCTCATTAAGATAAGATTTTGATAATCCGGTCTTTACTGCAAGATCCTGTAGAGACCAGTTTTTCTTTTGTCTCTGTTGTTTCAGTTTTAGTCCGAAGACTGTTTTGATAAAGTCGCTTTCTGAATTCATTACTCAAATATAAATAATTAGATGCGATTATTCGCATAATAATTTTTAAATAAATTTAGCGAACGTTCGCTATTTTATAAAAGTTTTTGTTTATGTTTGTAGTATCAAATCACAAAATCAACATGTTATGGAAACTAAGACTCAATTAAAAATTACGGCTCAAGAGCAGTTTGAAGAAATTTTCACTCCCGATTTGATAGATTTCTTAATCGCATTACACCAGAATTTCAATCATAAAAGAATAGCACTTCTGGAAGAACGAAAAAAAACGCAGAAAGAATTCGATCAGGGAATCCTTCCGAAATTTTTGAAGGAAACAGAAGAGATCAGAAATGGAAATTGGGTTTGCGCACCATTGCCGGATGATTTATTAGACCGAAGAGTAGAAATTACAGGTCCGGTTGACCGTAAAATGATTATTAATGCGCTGAATTCAGGAGCCTTTACCTTCATGGCAGATTTTGAAGATAGTAGCTCACCCACTTGGAAAAATGGAATGGAGGGACAAATTAATCTTTCCGATGCTATTAATAGAACCATTGATTTTACCAACGAAGCAGGAAAAGCTTATCAGCTGAATGAAAAGACAGCCGTTTTGTTAGTCCGTCCGAGAGGACTGCATCTTCCTGAAAAACATATTAAGATTAATAATGAAGAAACATCAGGATCCCTGATAGATTTTGGAATTTACTTCTTCAGAAATGCAAAAAAGCTTTTGGAAAAGGGAAGTGGTCCATACTTTTATCTTCCGAAATTGGAACATTATAAAGAAGCAAGGTGGTGGAATGAAGTATTTGTCTTTGCTCAGGAATATTTGGGAATTCCACAAGGAACTATCAAAGCAACGGTTTTAATTGAAACCATTACAGCCTCATTTCAGATTGATGAAATTTTATATGAATTAAAAGAACACAGTTCCGGTTTGAACTGCGGAAGATGGGACTACATTTTCTCATATATTAAAAAGTTTAGAAACCTTCCGGAATTTATTGTTCCGGACAGAGATCAGGTAACAATGACCTCGCCTTTTATGAGTGCGTATTCAAAAAGAGTGATTGAAGGCTGCCACAAAAGAAATGTTCATGCGATGGGTGGGATGGCAGCGCAAATTCCTGTAAAAAATGATGATGAAGCCAATAATATTGCGTTCGAAAAAGTAAGAAGCGATAAAGAAAGGGAAGTAAAGAATGGCCATGATGGAACCTGGGTAGCACATCCTGCATTAGTTTCAGTAGCTAAAGATATTTTTGATGAATATATGCCTTCCAAAAATCAGATCGATAAAAAATTTGAATACAACATACAGGAAAGTAATCTGCTGGAAATCCCGAAAGGTGAAATTACAGAGAAAGGAGTAAGAAAGAATGTCAATGTAGGAATTCTCTATCTCGAAAGCTGGTTGATGGGAACAGGAGCCGCCGCAATTTATAATCTGATGGAAGATGCCGCTACTGCTGAAATTTCAAGAACACAAATCTGGCAATGGCTGAAAAATGAAGCAGTATTAAGCGACGACAGAACATTAACCAGAAATATGGTTCTTCAATGGGAATCCGAAGAAATGGACAATATTGAAAAATATGTGGGCGAAGCCCGTTTTAAAAACGGAAAATTCAACCTTGCCAAAGAATTATTTAATGAGTTGATCTTCTCAGAAAATTTTGAAGAATTTTTAACCCTGAAAGCATATCCTTTTATTTAGTTTGAGAGTCGAAGACTTGAGTGTTTAAGAGTTTTAATCCTACATCTGTTGATAATCATTCTAAACCTCGTATCCCGAATCTCGAACCCTATAACTCAACAAACAAAATCCAAATATTATGAAAACAAGACAAGAACAAAACCAGGCTCTAGAGCAAGATTGGCTGACAAACCCACGCTGGAATGGTGTAAAAAGACCTTATGCCGCAGAAGAAGTTTTAAAACTTCGGGGCTCTTATACTATTGATTATACGATTGCAACAGAAATGTCTAAGAAATTCTGGGAGAAATTAAATACTCAGGATTATGTGGCAGGATTGGGAGCATTAACAGGTAATCAGGCTGTGCAGGAAGTGGATGCCGGTTTAGAAGCAATTTATCTTTCAGGATGGCAGGTAGCAGCAGATGCAAATCTCTCTGGGGAAATGTATCCCGATCAGTCTTTGTATCCAGCGAATTCAGTACCATCTGTAGTGAAAAAAATCAATAATGCTTTACTAAGAGCAGATCAGGTTCAGTCAGTAAGTGGAGCCGGAGATAAAGAATATCTTGTTCCCATTATCGCAGATGCTGAAGCCGGTTTTGGAGGAAACCTGAATGCATTTGAACTGATGAAGCAAATGATTGAAGCAGGAGCTGCCGGTGTGCACTTTGAAGATCAGCTTTCCTCTGCAAAGAAATGTGGACATTTAGGTGGAAAAGTACTGGTTCCTACTCAGGAAGCTATTAATAAATTGATTGCAGCACGCTTGGCTGCTGATGTATTGGGGGTTCCGAGTCTTATTATTGCAAGAACAGATGCAGATGCTGCAGACTTACTCACTTCAGATATTGATGATAGAGATAAAAAATTTGTAACAGGAGAAAGAACTTCCGAAGGATTTTATGTAGTAAGAAATGGAGTAGAACAGGGGATAGACCGAGGATTGTCTTATGCACCTTACGCTGACTTGATCTGGATGGAAACTTCAAATCCAGATTTGGAGCAGGCTAAAAGATTTGCTGATGGAATTCACGCAAAGTTTCCAGGAAAAATGCTTGCATATAACTGTTCGCCTTCATTCAATTGGGCGGCTAAACTAAGTGTTGAAGAAATGTCTACTTTCCGTGAAGAGTTAGCTAAAATGGGATATAAATTCCAGTTTATTACATTGGCAGGATTCCATGCTTTGAATACGGCGATGTTTGAATTGGCTTTAGCCTATAAAGAGAAGGGAATGGCTGGGTATTCAGAACTTCAGGAACGTGAATTTGCTTTACAACAGAAAGGATTCAGGGCTGTAAAACATCAGTCCTTTGTAGGAACAGGATATTTTGATGAGGTTCAGAACATTGTTACCAACGGGTCTTCAGCTACCGTAGCGATGAAAGATTCTACAGAGACGGCTCAGTTTCACTAAAGCTCAGTTTTTTGCATTATACATATTATCGAAGCTCTCCTCAATTTTTGGGGAGGGCTTTATGTTGAAAAAACTTTTATGATGAAAGCTTTTGTATGATTTTTACACTGTTTTTGAATAGTTTTTATACTTTAAGTAAGGCTAAAAAATGAAGATGATCTTAAATGAAAAATTATACTATATTTGGACACGGAAAAAAAGAATTTTCGAAAAAGTATATATTATAATGAAACTAATTAAATTATTTTTTATTGCAGCAGGATTAACTTTAACTGCTAATACTGTAAATGCTCAACAGAAGATCGGAAGTGTAAATACTGCAGATATTTTTGACAATATGACTGAAGTAAAAACAGCTGGTGAATCTATTGATAATTTGACTAAAACAAAACAGTCTGAAATTGACAAACTGATTAATGAATATCAGACAAAGCTGAAAGTAGCACAGGATAAAGAAAAAACATTCAACGATACTAATAAAGAAGCCTTAACTAAAGAACTGATTGCAGCACAGACGGAATTAGACAATTTGGGTAAAAAAATTGAAGAGGCAAGAGCACAGGCAGCTAAAGAAATTTCTGCTAAGCAGGGCGAACTGTTTACTCCAATACAACAAAAAATAAAAACAGCTATTTTTACAGTGTCAAAAGAAAGAAACTTAAGCTTTGTATTTGATATTGCCACGCAGGGAAGTAACCTTGTTTACACAGATGAGAGTGAAGATATTACTGCACAGGTAAAAGCAAAACTAGGAGCTACAACAACTTCTAAACCTGCAGCAGGAAAAGCTAAAAAATAATTTCAATGTATTGAATACTATAAAACGGAATCAGATTTATCTGGTTCCGTTTTTCTTTACCCTACATAGTTGTTTTTACACGGAAAGCATTGGAAATCTTTTATTTTAAATCATAAATTTGGGTAAATATTTCAACAAGATGGATTTAGTATATGAAAAACAGATTAAAGTGACAGAACAACATATCGATCAGAATAACCACGTCAATAACGTACAATATGTACATTGGGTAGAAGAAGTAGCAGCAGAACACTGGAATCTTTTAAAACAGAAAACTGAATATGAGAATGATGCCTGGATGCTTCTGGATCATCATATTCGTTACAAAAAACAAGCATATCTCAATGATATAATTACAGTAAAAACTTATCCGCAAAACCCGGAAGGAGCTAAGCAGCCAAGGAAAGTAGAATTCTATTGTAATGACGAACTGGTAGTGGATTCAAGTACACTTTGGGTACTATTTGATACAAATGCAAAGAAGATTAAGAGGCTGGAAAACAATTGGCTTGAAAAATTAAAAAAGCACAGTGAAGAATAAATTAAGAAAAATAATTACAAATCAGAGAACGTATTTATATTCTGTTACCGATCAATTTCATGCCGAAACGGAAACCAATACGCTTACTGTAAAGATATTTTTAAATGGTGAAAAACAGACTCCATTAATCATTGATTTTCTAACCTTTGATGATTATATTATGGGGCAGCCTCTGAAATCGGGAATCAGTTTGATGAATATCAAAACAAATTCCATGGAAGTGATCAATATCAATGAACCCAAATATATACATCAATTTATTTTACAGGGAATAGAAAAGGGTTGGAGCAGAAAGAATAAAATAAAGAAACAAAATGGATTGAATTATTTAGCTGAGTTAGGGTACAAAGTTGAACAATTACAGCCCAATTGAAATTTGCTGGGTCATTTATCAAAAAAATAAAAATTTTTGTAACATAATAAAGTTTTTTGTTGTCTTATGAATAATAGATCAACAAACAATGAAACAATCCATTTTAACAGCTCTATTTTTTAACATATCCATTTTAGGATTTAGCCAGACAGCAGAACAGTCAAAAGCAATTGATAGCTATATAAAAAATGTTATCCAAATCAATGAAATTCCCGGAATGGCCGTAGGAATTGTAAAAAATGATAAGATAACATTTCAACAATACTATGGGCGTGAAAACCTGGAAAGTGATAAAAAAGTAGATTCCAATTCTAAGTTTAGGATATACTCCACTACAAAGCTAATTGCCAATGTTGGCCTTTTTAAACTTGTAGAGGATGGAAAATTATCAGTAGAAGATAAAATTTCAAAGTATATAGAGAACTTGCCCAAAGACTGGCAAAATATCCAAATTAAAAATCTTCTTTCCCATTCTTCGGGACTTCCGGATATGGCTGATATTAAAGATTTCTCAGAAAAAGCAACCCATAGTGAAATCATTAGCCGTTTGTCTAAGGAAAAAAATGAATTTGAAGCTGGGGATCATTACCGGTATAATCAGACAAATTATCTTTTGATTGCTATGATTATTGAAAAAATAACAGGAAAAAGTTTTGAAGAGTATATTTATGAAAAACAATTTCCGGACTCTAGAAATCAGGTGGTTTTTTCATCTAATTCTATTGAAGAAATCCCTAACAGAGTAGGGAAATATAATTATAATCCGGAGAAGAAACAGTATGAGAAATTAACTTCTATTGATGGAGTGAGATCCCATTCAGCCAATGGTTTGGCGGTTACACTTCCTGCTTTTTTACAGTGGAGTATCCATTTCAATAAAAATAATTTTGTGAAACCAGAAACAAAAAAGATGATGTGGAAACCGTTCCACTATAAAAATAATGACTGGGAATTCGGGTATGGTTGGGAAATTACAGATAACAATAATACGAAGTCATATGGTTTTTCGGGAGGAAATGTAAATGCCTACAGCATTTTTCCAGATCATGATATGGCGATTGTTGTCATGTATAATGGAAATAAAGGTTTTCCGGTAATGTATCAAATGATAAATCATATTGCAGGAATTATAGATAAAAACTTAATGAATCCTTATATGCTGGCTGAAGAAATCACAATTGCAGAGCCTTTTGCTCATCCCAATCTGAAGAAGGAAATTTATGGATACAGAATAGAAAATGACAAGGTGGTTTTTTCCTATCAATATCCTAAGAATTCAAGTACAGAATTCATTAAAAATGTTTCAGTAGCAGGTGCATTTAATAATTGGAATATGAATGATCCATCATATCAGATGGTTCCTAAAAAGAATAATCTCTTTGAGGTTGCCGTTCCCAAGTCTCAATTTGAAAAGGGAAAAAGCTATGGCTTTAAGTTTGTGATGAATAAGAGCGGATGGTTAACCATTCCTTACAATACAGCCAATACCGATGGAACTTCGGATAATAATTTAGCCCTGAAAATTAACTAAAAAATTAAATATACAATGTTAAATAGATACTTAACTCTTGCCTTTCTATCATGTTTTTTAATTGGTTTTTCACAAAATACCAAAAATGAGATTCAAATTCCAAAGCAGTTTGCTGGCCAAAAGAATAGGGTTAAAGCGGTAAAAAACATCAGTGAACAATTGAAAGATCATACGATAGTAGGGTTGGGAGAAGGAACACATGGAACCAAAGAATTTAATGAAATCAGAGCTGAGATTTCTAAACAATTAATTAGTAAAAATGATTTTAAAATTATAGCATTTGAAAGTGCGTATGGTGATGCTTCTTTTCTTAATGAGGCTGTTAACTCAGGGATTGATTTGAATATTGCCTTAAAGAAATATATGACTTCTATCTGGCAGACCAAAGAAATCTATAATCTGTTGATGTGGATCAGAGAATATAATAGTAATCATACAGACAAAGTAATTATTTCCGGGTTCGATACAGACGTTATTACAAAGAGTGCAGAAGTTCTGAAAAAGCCTGTTAGCTTAGGAAAAGAATATACTGAGATTGCAAATGAGATTCGCATAAAAGCTGGATTACAGGATGAAATGTGGGAAAAACAGAATGATCCGTCTTTCAAACTAGACATGAAAGCTGTCATAAAAAATGGTACAGAAGGATTTTTATTAGCTAAGAAAGCAGACAGTTTGTATGGACAAAAAATGGATCTGAGTTCAAAACTTGCTTTATACAATCTTGAACAAGGGTTTAAGATTCCTTATGAGGCAAGTAAAAAAAATTACGATGTTTCGAGAGACCTTATTATGGCTGAAATGATTGGGAAAATTCAAGCTACCTATAATAAAAAAATGATTCTTTTTGCCCATAACGGTCATATTGCTCTCAAACCGATTCTGGTAGATGGAATGGGGGGATACATTAAAGAAAAATATGGAAAAAAGTATTATGCATTAGCAACTTCTACCTCTTTTGGAAGCTACAGCGCTACCACTGATCCACGTGCAGTGAAAAGTAATAAATATACATCATATCAACTCCCGAATCCATTGGAAAACAGTTGGGAGGTGAAACTAGGGAATCATAATTATGAAAATTATTTTGTGAATTTTGATAATAGTTCAGAAAAAGGGTACGGAGAGGCTTTTAAAATGAGATTTGTAGGCTATGGTCCTATCACTGTTGCAACAGAAAAATTTACGATTACAGAGCCGTTAAAGCTTAATGAATGTTTTGATGGGATCGTTTTCATTAAACAGACTAATGCGTCAGAGCATTTAGAGTATTAATTAAGTTTTACTGATTTTAAAGATTTTTTATAAGTTTATTAAAAATTCATTTAAGTCCACAGAGGATTCCAGGTTCAGTTTTTTACGGATACGGTATTTTCTATTTTCCACTGTACGAATGGAAGCATGGGTGTAGAATGCTATTTCTTTTGCAGTAAAGTTAAGATGCATCATAGCACAGCATTTAAGATCATCGGGAGTCAGTTCCGGGGTTATTGTTTCCAGTTTTTTGAAAAAATCAGGATAAAGCTCTCTGTATTTTTTTAAGAAAACGGGCTGATCTTCCTTGGCATAACGTAAAATATCATCTATAGAATCTTTTTGGATCTCATCCTCCAATGTATTGATCTTGTTTTGTTTTTCTTGGATTATTTTTTCTTTTTCCCTGGTAGTAAGCTTCAGCTTATATAAACGTCTGTAATATCTTATCAGTATAAAAAGAAAGAACAGTAATAAAAGAATCGAGATACCAGTAATAATAAGATACTTTCTTTTTTCTTTGATTTGCTTGTCCCTCGTATCTTTCTCAAGGGAATTCAATACTGTTTCCTGTTCTGTAATATTTATTACTCTCAGGCTATCATTTAATTTTTCGGCATTTTCATCAGCAATCTTATAATTCTCAAAGTCATTTTTTGCTTTATAAGATGCTTTTAACCCATTATAAATATCTGCTAAAAATTTTTTATCTCCTATTGCCATAGCAGATTTTAAAGCTTTCAGTTGATAGAGTATTGCACTGTCCGGCATCTTTTGATTGTGGTAAATTTCTCCAAATCCTAGATTGATATGAGCACTGATATAATTATCCTCGGCTCCATTGAGCGTTGCCATTGCTTTTCTCAGTAGCTTTTTTGCCTGTTCACCATTTCCTTTGTAGTTTTCGATGCGGCTCCGGCCTATGTATGCCATCCGAAGTGTCCCTTTGTCCCCGGAAAGTTCAGCCTCTCTAAGAGACTGTATAGAATAACTATCTTCTTTATCATGGTTGCTGGCATACATTGAAATCTGTAGCCCTTGTGCATAGAGCTGGGCTTTGGTCTTGTGGTCATTCTGGTCCATTTCTTTTATGGCCTCATCCAGTAAGCTGAATGCACGATGGGTAAATCCACGTCTGGAATATACCATGGCAAGCAATCCCATAGCCTTTGCTTTGATCCTGTCATTATTATATTTTTCAGCTTCTTCAATAGCCCTTTGAGAATAGATGCTGGAACTGTCATTTTTATTGGTAAAATAAAAACAATAAGCCTGATAATATAGGGATTCAGTAGCGACCTCTCTGATGTTTCCTTGTATTGCTTTCCTGCGTAAAGTTTTAAACTTGTCAATATATTTCTTGGGGTCATCACCAAAATCTTTGGCATACTGAATCAGTTCTTTTTCATACTGCTCTTTTTTATCAGGTATTATATTTTCAGACTGATATGCTTTTACAACGCACAGGAAAAAAAGAAAAAAAACGAATATTATTTTATACACCCGGTTTTTCATTGTATTAATAATTTAAATATTCAATAAATAAACCAATAGTCTTTGGGGAACCGGTAATTAAAATACTTTAAAGAAATAAATTTTGATCAAGATTTATTATATATTTCAAAGTTAATTATTTAAAAAATAATAATCAATCCTTTCCTTGGCATTGTAGTGAAATATGTATTTTAAAATGAAAGGTCCCGGATTAAAGGTATGATCAGGTAAAATATAAGTATTTTTCTTTTCCGGACATCATTTTACACTCACCTCAAATTCCTTATCTTTGCAATATGATACGTATTACAAAAATTTTTACATTCGAAACAGCCCACGTACTATACAATTACGATGGAAAATGTAAAAATATGCATGGACATTCTTATAAACTGTTTGTAACAGTGAAAGGAAAACCGATTAATGATATTGATAACCCTAAGAATGGGATGGTAGTTGATTTCGGAGATATCAAAAGTATCGTAAAATCTGAGATCGTAGACGTTTGGGATCATGCAGTGCTTTTAAATGCCCTGACTCCTCATAAAGAATTGGGTGATGATCTTGAGCAAAAAGGCCATAAAGTAATCTATTGCAGCTTCCAACCCACCTGTGAAAATATGCTGTATGCTATTGCAGCCAAAATAAAATCAAGACTTCCAGAAGGAATTTCCTTGGCTTATCTTAAACTTCATGAGACAGAAAATTCTTATGGAGAATGGTTTGCAGAAGACAATCAATAATTATTATCCTATAAAGCTCAGAAGGTGTTAAAGACAACAATTAATTTAGAACCTGGAAAAAAAGTATATTTTGCTTCAGATCAGCATTTCGGTGCACCTACTCCTAAAGAAAGTAAGGTACGTGAAGAAAAATTTATACGATGGATGGATCAGATCAAAGAAGATGCTCAGGTTTTATTTTTAATGGGTGATCTTTTTGACTTCTGGTATGAGTGGAAGCATGTGGTACCTAAAGGATATATCCGTGTTCTGGGGAAAATTGCAGAACTGAAAGACAGAGGAATCCATATTTATTTTTTTGTGGGAAATCATGATCTTTGGATGAAAGATTATCTCGAAGAGGAAATTGGATGCACGGTTTTTTACCAGAAACAATATTTTGAAATGGGTGGAAAACAGTTTTTACTGGCTCATGGAGATGGTCTCGGACCTGGTGATAAAGGATATAAGAGAATGAAAAAAGTTTTTACCAATCCGGTGGCAAAATGGTTTTTCAAATGGCTTCACCCTGATATCGCTATGAAAGTGGCCTTGTACCTTTCCCAAAAGAATAAAATGATCTCAGGAGAAGAAGACAAAGCATTCTTAGGAGAAGATAAGGAATTTCTTATCATTTATTCGAAGGAGAAGCTGAAGACCCAAAAGATTGATTATTTCGTATATGGGCACCGTCACCTTCCTATGGTATTGGATTTGGGGCAAAATTCAAAATACATCAATTTGGGAGACTGGATTTCCTATTTTACCTATGGCGTTTTTGAAAAAGACTTTGAACTGAATACTTTCGATAAATAAAACAAAAAAATTACCCCTAAAAAGAGGTAATTTGAGAATGAGTGGGGGACTCATTCTGTTTTTAATCCATATTCCATTGAAGTACTTGCAAGAAGTTTACCAAAGTCAGGTTCTCATATTAAAAAAACATTAAATAAAAATATTTTATCCCAGTAATTGCTTTACACTGAAGTAATAAGACGATTGAAAAAATTATGGAGACGAACAATATATTCAACATACAGACTGAACAGGATTTCCTGAATGCATCATTGAAAACATTTCGTTATCAATATGAAAATGTTGAGATATATAGGAAGTTTGTAGATTTTTTAAACATCAGTCCGGATGAGGTTGATGATCTGTCGAAAATTCCCTTTCTTCCGATTGAAATGTTTAAAAACCATCAGATTCTGGATAGAAATGTGACTACGGATTTATTTTTTCAGAGTTCAGGAACCACACAGATGAATCTTTCAAAGCATTTCATAGCCAATACGAATTTGTATGAAGAAAGTATTTACAAAAGCTTCGAAAAATTCATTGGTAAACCAGAAGATTTTATTTTCCTTGGACTACTTCCAAGTTATCTGGAAAGACAGAATTCATCACTGATTTATATGGTGGATTATCTGATGAAAAAATCAGAAAAACCTGAAAATGGATATTTCCTTTATAATCATTCCGATCTTTTCAATCTTTTAAACCAATTGCAGGATAAAAAAGTGATTCTTTTCGGAGTTTCCTTTGCGCTGTTAGACTTCTTAGACTACTGTCATTCTGAGCGAAGCGAAGAATCTCTAAAGGTTCTTGAAAACCTAATCGTTATCGAAACTGGTGGAATGAAAGGAAGAAAACAAGAAATGACAAAAGATGAACTCCTGAAAATTTTACAGGAAGGCTTCAAAACAGACAAAATCTATTCAGAATATTCAATGACAGAGTTGTTATCTCAGGCGTATTCCCTGGGAAACAACGAATATCAATGCCCTAATTGGATGAGAATCAAGATTAGAAATGCAGAAGATCCTTTATCTTATGAAAAAGAAGGAAGAACGGGTGCTATCAATATTATCGATTTAGCCAATACCCATTCCTGTTCCTTTATTGCCACTCAGGATTTAGGTAAGATAATAGGGGATAAGTTTCAGGTTCTGGGAAGAATAGATCATTCTGATATCAGAGGCTGCAGCTTATTGGTGAGTTAAATAAAGCTTGCTTCAGAGTTCGGGTTTCAGAGCTTTAAATAGGCCATCTTACAATCCTATGTGAAAATATCATATTTGGTATCTAAACTTTAAATCATGATCAAAATAGAAGAACTTGTTCACGCATATATCCACACCCACTGCGATTTTGAAAAAGAACTCGTTTTGACGAATTATTTTCAGGCAGACTGGGAAGCCGATATTCTTATTGTTGATGCAGAAGGAGTAAGTCATGAAATTGAAATCAAGCTTTCAAAAAGTGATTTTAAAAATGATTTTAAAAAATCATATATCAATAAAGATACTGGGGACAAATTTCTAAAGCATGATAAAATTTCCTGTGGTGATTATATTTGTAATATGTTCAGCTTTTTGCTTCCAATGGGAATGGTCGACGCAAGTCTCATTCCTGAACATTGTGGAATTATAGAATTTTATCATAATGCAGATACCTGGGATACGGAGTTCTATCTTATCCGTGCACCAAAATGCCTCCATGAAGATTCTTACTGGAAACTGAATGATAAAGATCTTTTTATCAGAAAAATGGCATTGAACTTACTTCAACGTAAAATGGAAATCAAAGGAAAGCATGAAGAACTCATTTTCAAAAATCCTTTTGATCTTAAAAATAAGAAGTAAGAAAATATTTTATTCCAAGATCGAATGGAATTGATTAAGAGTTAAATATAAACCTAACAGGTTTCTAAAACCTGTTAGGTTTTGTAATATTTTCATCAGTTGAAAGAAAATATGTATTATTTTTTACCCCATAGGGGCATAGCTAAAGTCCTTTATTAATAATGAAGTTGCTTTTTTACCTCCATAAAATAAAATCAAGTTCTTATATAGCGTAAAAAAAATCCCGTCATTAGACAGGATTTTATAGGTATTTATAATTCTAAAATTTATTAGTCCGTTACTTCCTCAGTATCTCTCTGAAGTAAGAATTTGTAGATTAATCCACCTACAATTCCACCAAGAATAGGAGCTACCCAGAACAACCAAAGTTGTGACATAGCCAATCCGCCTGTGAAAACTGCCTGTGAAAGGGATCTTGCAGGGTTTACAGAAGTATTCGTAATAGGGATAGAGATTAAGTGGATCAAAGTAAGGGCAAGTCCAATCGCAATACCAGCAAACTTACCATTAGCCCATTTATCTGTAGCCCCCATAATAACGATAAGGAAGAACGCTGTTAGTAAAAACTCAGCAAGGAATGCCGCTCCCATGCTGAATGCTTTTCCGTTGTAGACCGCTTCTCCATAGAAATTGGTAGCAAATGCTCCCGGTTTTGAGAAATCTACAACTCCGGCTCCGTTAAGGATTGTGTATAGACATCCTGCAGCTACAATAGCACCAAGACATTGTGCTACAATATAAGGGATAAGGTCTTTTGCAGAAAACCTACCACCCGCTAAAAGTCCGAAAGAAACTGCTGGGTTGAAGTGGCCACCGGAAATATGTCCTACAGCATAAGCCATGGTAAGAACAGTAAGACCGAAGGCAAGAGCAACTCCTAAAAGTCCGATGCCAATATCAGGAACACCTGCTGCAAAAACAGCGCTCCCGCAACCTCCGAAAACAAGCCAAAATGTGCCGAAAAATTCAGCAAAAAGTTTTTTTATCATGTTGTTTATTTTAAAAATGTAACTCAAATGTAGAATTTATATCTTAAAGTAAAAAGTTAAAACTTAAAAAATATTTCAAAATTAGAGGTGCAAAAATTGTAAATTCAATAAATTGGTTTGATGTTTGTTTGGGATTTGTCGGATACAATTATAGTTATTATTAAATGAACTAACATAATTGTTTTATCCTTCGTTAGTAATTTAAAGTGGTGGTTAATGAGAAAGTTTCTTTGTGTGGTTTTTGTACCTTTTATGTATAGTTTACATTATTCGCAGGCGGCCAAAAAAGTGCTTCCCTGCTATGATCTTACAACTGTTTTGAAGGTTGAACCTACTGCACTTTACAAACCCCATCTGGATGCCTCCAAAAGTTTTGGAGTACACTTACTGAAGGACTCCAAGACTGTACAGAAATATATCAGCAACGGAAAATTTCATAAAATTAAGAAGTCAGGAAAAGGGTATCAGGTACAAAAACTTGATTATAGTAAAGCCTATATGGTTTCTAAAGGAAAGACCACGCTGGAAAATATCGGGTCCAAATTCAGCAAGGCAACAAAAGGAGGGACATTCACTGTTTCATCCATCACCAGAACACTAGAAGATCAATGCAGATTGAGAAGAGTCAATTCTAATGCTTCATTAGGAATCAGCTCCCATAACTATGGGAATTCCTTTGATATTTCTTATATACGATTTAACAATGTCCTAAAATACAACCCCAAAATGGAGGTGGCTTTAGAGAAAGTTTTAAAGCATTATTCAGATGCCGGGAGAATTTATTACATTAAAGAAAAGCAGCAGAGTTGCTATCATATTACAGTGCGTAATTATTAATTAAATTCCTACTTGCACAGCATGTTTAGTTTATATAATTTTATACAACTAAAAAACCATGCTTATGACAACATTAAACATCGTAGATTATTTGCTTCCTGTAGGAGATTGTAAAGTTGCTGCAGACGAATGGGAACTTTGCCGTTGCAATTTTTTCAAAATAAAAGATTTAATCCCTACCAATTATGTCTTTAATATTTCCGATGGTCCGCTCAATTGGATGAAAAGTTATAAAGACTATCCTGAGTTCTGTGCAGCAATGGGAATTTGGAAAGATCAGGTAATCTTGATTTTTTACCCTATGAATGAAAAGGGAGACAGAATAGATCAAAAAGAATATCCTTTCAGTGTTCTTACTGAGCTTACTGAAGATGTAAAACTCCAGGAAGTCCAGGAATATACTATTGTTAAAAATGCCATTCTTTCGAAAGGACTTGAAAAAGTAGAGCAAAATTCAGATATGGCTTTCCCTATATCCAATAAGCCTATTTTAGATCAGGATATTGCTATAGAAGCTATTGAAACCTGGAGAGAATCAGGAATGGATTGGTTTTATAAAGAGCATGAGGAATCCAAAGGATTGGGAATCTTTAAACGATTTTATGTACCTACCGCAGATCTATGTCTTTCAGATGCTGGACTGAGGGAAATTAAGTGTTCTTTTGGACTTAAGTACAATAAAGTATATGGAAAAATGTTAGTAACTCTTATTTTCATTTCTTTCCGCGAAGATCTTCAAAACTCACAACGTGCAGAGACTATTTCCAATATGTATGATTGGGCAAAACCATGTCCGCCTATCTGCCGTATACCAGGAATGGAAGGTGAATTTTAAAATAATGAATAAAAGGAATGGCAGATCTTTATAAGACGATTTTATTCCTAAACTACGGATTGCTTCTGGCTGTTATAGTGTTGGGAGCTATTAAATACCGCATATTAAATCTTAAGGAAAAGCAATATTTTTATTGTATTGCTTTTCTGTTTTTTATTGAATTACTGAATCTTGCCTTGCCTTACATATTCAGACTCGATGATACCTCATTTCTTTATCCGTTCTACATTGCCGGAGAATTTTTTTTACTGACAGGTTTGTTTATTAGAAAGCTGAATTGGCCCAAATACCTTTTAGGATTGGGTGCTGTAATTGCGGTAAGTTTTATGATCTCAAAATATAGTTTTGACTATCCTGTCAATGCCGATATTGCAAAGGTGGTTTCTAATATCATTATCATCTGCCTTTCAGGAGTTGCTCTGATTAATGAGATCAAAAAGACATCAGATCAGAATCGTTTTCTTTGGGTAGATGCCAGTATTTTTTTCTATTACTCTGTTTCTGTATTTATATTTATCATTCAGCATCAGATTGCCAATCTTTCAGAAAACAATTATTATATTCTTTTCACTGCCAATAACGTGTTTTCAAGTATATTATACTGTTCACTTATATATACCTTCATCCGATTAAAGAAGTAACCTTAAATATCAACCTTTTGATTCTTATAATTGTCACCATAGCAATTATAGTATCCTTTATTCTGCTTGCCTATAGAGCTTTTATAAGCAGGATTATTAAAGAAAAAAATGTACAGCATGAAGCAGAAGTTCTTCATCAGAAAAAACTGGCTTTAGAAAACATCAAGGCTCAGGAAGAAGAACGTAAAAGAATAGCCGTGATGATTCACGATGATATAGGAAACAGGCTCAATATCCTTTCTTTATGGCTCAATAACCTGGATACCAAGGGAGATGATTTGATTAAAAAAAATATTTACAGCCAGATGTCTTCACTGATTGATGCTGCCAGAAGTATTTCCCATTCATTATATCCTGTTAATCTTGAATCGGTGGGGTTGGTTTTATATGTAGAAGAACTCATTGCCAACCTTTCTCACAAAATTAATATATCCATGCAGGTAATGCCCGGATATGAAAAAAAGGATCTCTTTGTAGAAGTACAGCTGTACCGGATTATCCAGGAATTTACTACCAATGTCATTAAGCACTCAACAGCGACGGATCTTTGGATCTACATTAAAGATTATCCGCAAAATATGGCGGTCGTTATTTCAGACAATGGACAGGGATTCGAATATGAAGAGGTGAAAAAAGGCATGGGAATTAAAAACATCGAATCCAGGATCAAATCGATGAATGCCGTTCATAAGTGGAAAAAATCTTTTTTAAATAAAGGAAGTCGTTTAATCATTAAAATTCCGAAACATCATGAGTTCCCAAATCAAAATAGCACTGATTGATGATGAACAGCTAATCCTTGAAGGGGTAAAAATGCTGCTGTCCAATGAAAAAAATATATCTGTATGTCTCACTGCAGATAACGGACCTGATTTTATAGAATACCTGGAAAAACTTTCAGAAAAAGAATTTCCAGATATAGCATTGGTAGATATCCAGATGAAGCCGATGAATGGTTTTGAGCTGGTAGAAATTCTCAAAGAAAAATATCCGGATCTTAAAATCATTATTCTTTCTTCTCATTACAAAACATCCGTTTTAGGATATATGGTTAAGTTGGGTGTTTCAGCTTTCCTTCCTAAAAATTCAGATAAGAAAACATTTATTGATGCCATTACGATGGTTGATAAAAATGGAGTTTTCTTTACGGCTGAAGATCACCAGATGCTGTTTACCTATATGAACAGTTCAGCCAAGAAAAATTCACTCTTTGAAACTGAAGATGAGCTGTCTGAACGAGAAAAAGATGTTGTAAAACTAATCTGTCAGGAATTTACAAACAATGAAATTGGTGAAAAACTTTTTATCAGCCCCAGGACCGTTGAAAGTCATAGACAACGTATTCTTGAAAAAATAGGAGCCAAAAATACTGTGGGAATAGTCATTTATGCCATTGTAAACAATATATACTCGCTTGAAAAAATTTGATTGGATTCCGTAGAAATACGGAATTTTTTATTTGGTACTTTTCACTCTAGCCAAACTGCTCTTTCTTCCGTTATTTTGGAATGTCTCTTTGAGGGATTTTAAATAAAAACATAAATGTACAGAGAAGATCTGTCATAAAAAATTAACAACAGAATGAATGACAGTAGAGTGATTTCCGTCGGAATTTTCTTTGACGGCACAGGAAACAATGGAGTAAATGCACTTTCAGCAGATAAACCACTGAATAATAATGAAAGCTATCATGGGGCATTTACCAATATCTATAAATTATACAAGTTATTTATTGGTAGCGAAAAAATATATATTGAGGGAATAGGAACCGTTTCAGGCCAGGAAGATAGCAATTTTGCCATCACAACTTGCGCCAATCCACCTTATGGAAAAGGATATTCTTCAGATGATAAATTACAGAAAGCAGAAAACTTTGTAGAGAAGATTATTCATGATGTAGACTGTGAATATCATTTTTATTTATATGGTTTCGGAAGAGGGGGAATGCTAGCCAGAACTTTTAGTCATTGGCTTTTCTCAACCTATTCTTTAGCTAAGATGAAAGTGAAGTTTTTGGGAGCTTTTGATACGGTAGAGTCCAAACCATTTAATACATATGATCTCAGTGGAGCTTATCATGTGGAAAATGTATTGCATATCTGTGCCATCAATGAATGCCGATTCTTTTTTCCACTGACGGGATTTTTTGAAAATTCAAAAATGATGCAGGATTACCGGTTCAGGAATACGACTTCCGTTTGGAAAGAAATTTTTGTTCCGGGAGCTCATGCAGATGTTGGAGGTGGGTATCTGGAAGGACCACAATCCGTATATATATCTACAGATTTTGCCAATACAGAGGATCTGAAGAATTATGTCCAAAATATAAGAAGCAGAAAAACGAATGCTGAAGGAAATAAAATATGGGATGCCTTACTTTCCGAATTCGGAATGGAAAGGAAAGATGCTTTTTCTAAAGCCTATGTCTGCAGGGATAAAGTTTACAATGAACTCTCAAAACTATATGGAAAGCTGATGCTGGAAGAAACCAATGAAGTTTCACCTGTTTTTACGTCAGGAAAAGATTTCGAAACAGATTATAACAGGCATCCTTTGTTAGAAAGTTTATATGAAGAAATGACGATATATATAAAAGAGCTATCACTAGATAAAAAACCAAAATACAATTACAGTAAACTGGCCGATTATATCCATATTGCTGCAAATTTTGGGCTTTATCGCGATGGTTTATTGAAACGATCCGAATATGAAATGAATGTTGAACTTCTCAACAACGGATTGAATGTTTCAAGCAGTACTATTGTAGACCAGAACAGTCATGCAAGACTTTCTGCAGAACTTCATCTTCCTGAAGACAGTTTTGTAGCCGACTTTTTGTACGGAACAAGTGTTCCCAATAATGATATCTGGACTCGTTCAGTTATCAAAACTCCAACAACAAAACTGGATGAAATCAATAATTAATCTCACTTCTTTTTAGTTTTAAATTTAGGTTAGGGAACATCGTTTTAGATGTTCCCTTTATCGATAATACCTCTTTTTATAATTATTGGATTTTAAATTTCGTACATTATATTAGGATAGCTTTTGAGTTCCAATGCTCAATAATTTTTCAATACATTTTGATTGTAGAGCAGATAATTTTTGTATTCCAAAATATCATTTGTACAGCTTCTGAATATTTTTTTAATAAATCTTACTGGAAAATTGACTGATAAAAAACCAGCTAAAATGGTCAGTTTTTTTATTTCTGGGCTATTCATTTCTTTTTCCGTATTTTTGCACCCGAAAATTCATTATTCATTACTAATTATCAATTAAAATGCTTTCGGTTCAAAGTTTAGGATTACATCATTCAGGAAATTATTTATTTCAAAACGTAAATTTCACCATTAAAAAGGATGATAAAGTAGGGCTCGTAGGAAAAAATGGAGCAGGAAAATCTACTTTATTAAAAATGCTGTCCGGAGAAATTAACTTCTACGAAGGAGAAGTGATTAAAGAGGGAAGTGTTACCATTGGTTTCCTGAAACAGGATCTTGACTTCGTAAAAGGAAGAACAGTGTGGGCGGAAACTATGCAGGCGTTTGAGCAAATTAATGCATGGAAAAATGAGCTTGAAGAGGTTAATCATCAAATGACGACAAGAACCGACTACGAAAGTGATTCCTACACGGATTTGATTAATAAAATGACCGAACTGAATGACCTTTTAATGAACCATGACGCTTACAATCTGGAAGGCGATATGGAAAAAGTGCTCTTTGGTTTAGGGTTTAAAGCTGACGATTTTCAAAAAATAACTGATGAATTTTCAGGGGGATGGAGAATGAGAATCGAATTGGCAAAACTGCTTCTTCAAAAGAATGACATTATGCTTCTCGATGAGCCTACCAACCACCTGGATATGGAATCTATCATTTGGCTGGAAAACTTCTTAAAAGATTATCCGGGAGCTATTGTTCTTGTAAGTCACGATAAACAGTTTATGACTGCTGTTTGTAACCGTACTTTTGATATCAATAATAAGAAGGTTGATGACTATAAAGCCAACTATACCAAATATCTTGTAATGCGTGAAGACCGCCGTGAAAAATTGATTCAAGCTAAAAAGAATCAGGATGCGGAAATCAAGCAGATGGAAGATAACATTAATAAGTTCCGTGCAAGTGCTACCAAAGCCTCTTTTGCACAGTCTCTTATTAAGAAATTAGACAAAATTGAGCGTATTGAAGTAGATAACGAAGACGTTTCAAAATTCAATATCCGTTTCGTACAGTCTATGGTTCCGGGAAAAGTAATTTTTGAAGCAGAAAAGCTTGGAAAAGCTTATGGTAAGAAACAGATTTTTGATGATGTAGATTTTATTGTTCAAAGAGGAGATAGAATTGCCCTTTTAGGACAGAACGGACAAGGAAAAACAACCTTGGCCAAAATTTTAGCTGGAGATATCAAAGACTACTCAGGAATCTGGAATCTTGGACACAATGTAAATATCGGGTATTTTGCCCAAAACCAGGAAGAAGTTTTAACACCGAATAAAACAGTTCTTGAAGAAGCAGAAGATGCTGCTACGGAAGAAACAAGACCAAGAGTAAGAGACTTATTAGGATCTTTCCTATTCCAGGGAGATGCTGTTAGCAAGAAAACGAAAGTACTTTCCGGGGGAGAAAGAAACCGTCTGGCACTTTGTAAACTGTTACTTCGTCCTTTCAATACATTGATTATGGATGAACCTACCAATCACTTGGATATTCAGTCTAAGGAGATCATTAAGTTGGCATTACAGAATTTTGAAGGTACATTGATCGTAATCTCTCACGACAGAGAATTTCTTCAGGGACTTTGTGATAAAATCTATGAATTCCGTGATGGGAAGATGAAAGAATTCCTTGGAGACATCAATGAATATCTTGAGTACAGACAAAAAGAAACCATCAGAGAGATTTCCGCAGAAAAGGCTAAACTTCATAGTGATGTGAAGGAAGAACCTAAGAAGGTAGAAGAAAAACCTGTTGTTAGCGACAGTCAAGTATCCAATATTGTCAGCAAGGAACAAAAAAATATTCAGAATAAAATTAAAAAAGTAGAAGAGAAAATTTCCGAACTTGAAGCCAAAGTAGAAGAAATGGAAGCTTCTTTCGCTAAAGAAAATCCTTCCGAAGAAACTTTAGAAAAATATAATAAAGCTAAAGAAGAGCTGGATAGTGCTCTACAGGAATGGGAATACTTAGGAACTCAACTTGATTAATTAATCATATAAATGCTTCATAATTTTCTTTTTGAAGCATTTTTTTTGTAACAAAATAATATACTTTTCTACTTATCAAAAATGAACTGTAAAAGTAATTTAATGGAAGTTGTAGCTGAAAATTAAATTATTTTCATAATTTTGAACCATGATTAAAGAAAGCAGAAATTTAAAAGTATTTATCTCCAGGCTATTGTTTGGGGTGTACTTCATCGCGCTGCTTTCTCAGAGCTTTCATCATCACGAATCGGTAGATTATTTTAAAGCATTTAATTTTAAAAAAGTCGAAAATTCTGTAACGAAAGCAATTACTAAAGAGAAAGCGGGTGACTGTCTGGCCTGCCACTTTTTGGTGACCGGACACACATTAGCTCCTGAAGAATTTAGCTTTAGCTTTGAGCATTATACGCACGAAGTAAAGCAAATGATCGCTATTCAGGAAAAAATCTGGTCTCAGACCAAATTTAACTTTCAGCTTCGGGGACCGCCCACAATTTCCTAATCAATACATTCTTATTGGGTTTACAGCTCTATATTCTAGAGTTTTATGAAGATTTGAAGTCTAATGTTTAAAGTAGTTGAAAAACAACAGTCGATTTTTAATAAGTAATACTACTGGTTAAAAATACTCAGTTACTTACTTCTATTATACTTAACTTCATCATTGTCATTATTAATAATACATTTTACATGCATATTATGCATCGTATCATGAATCCAAACCCATTCAATAAATTTTTAACGAAAAATGTACCTATTATGAAAAGGGTACGCAATCAATCTATTTTACAATGAAATTGATATATTGCCTGTTGCTGATCTTTTGTGGATCAGTATTTACGAGTGCACAGAAAACGTATACTGTACAAGGAACGGTTCAGGATTTTCATGATAAAACCATGCTGGAAAATGCAGTGGTGAAAATTGGAAATCTTACAGCCAAAACAGATAAAAAAGGAGTATTTTCCTTTGATAAAGTCCCTGCAGGGAAGTATACACTCATTGCAAAACATCCTGATTGCAATGATTATACTGAAAATATAGGAGTTGATCAGGATCTTCATATTACCATTATTTTAGAACATCATTCAGGTGATATAGAAACCATTACTTTACATGGAAGCCATAAAAATAAAGGTTCTGTAGTAATGAAAACACTGGATAAAACAGAGATTGAAAGAAACTCCACGGAAAACCTTGGGAATATTCTTTCGAAAATTTCAGGAGTTTCAGCGTTGAAAACAGGGAATAATATCACAAAACCTGTGATACATGGTCTTTATGGAAGCCGTATTTCTATCATGAATAATGGAGTGAAGCTTGCAGAACAGGAATGGGGAGCAGAGCACGCACCCAATGTGGATGTGAATGACTTTGAACATATAGATGTTATCAAAGGAGCATCCGCTTTAAAATATGGAAATGATGGAGTGGCAGGAGTTGTTCTTTTAGAACCTGCAATTCCTCCAAAGAAAGATACGATCATGGGGAATGTGAAGCTTTCAGGAATTTCCAATGGAAAAGGAGGCGAAATTTCAGCCAATGTACTTAAGGCCTGGAAAAATGAATGGTTTGTGAAAGCAGGAGGAAGTTATAAGAAGCTAGGAGATTTATACATTCCGCATCATACGCTTCAAAATACCGGAGTGGAAACTAATTCTTTCAATTTTTCATTTGGGAATCATGGTTTTATGCAGGGGTTTGATGTTTCCTACAGCGGAACTAACCAGGATTTTGGAATTTATAGAGGAGCGCATCTTGGAAACGGGTATGATATCTATAAAGCAATGACGTTGGGACAACCTTATTTTCTGGATGATTTTGGATATAATATAGGTTATCCGAAACAGACTGTGGAACATCATATTGCGAAGATTTCTGCCTATAGACGTTTTGCAGATTTTGGTAAAATTACTTTTCAATATAGTTTTCAGTTAAACAGACGTAAAGAATATGATATCAGAAAAGGAGACTTGAAAGATACTCCTTCTATGGATTTAAGGCTGATTACCCATTCGGCAAGCCTTACTCATCTTATTGAGCGTTCAAAATGGAGCCTTGAAAGTGGGATTTCAGGAGGATTTCAGGATAATTATCCTAACCCTGCTACAGAAGTAAGACGCTTAATTCCGGATTATTACCGTTATGATGCAGGAGCATTTTCTGTTTTTAAATACCGTTTTACTCCAAAACTGAATGCAGAAGCTGGAGTGAGATATGATTTTAGCAGATATGATTCTTATAAATATTATGATGCTAAAGAATGGAATGATAAATATGCAGCTGTTTTTCCACAATTTTATGTGAAAGAGAGTGGAAGCAGAATATTATCTCGTCCAATTATTGACAATCATAACTTCTCGGCTAATGTAGGGTTGAATTATAACCCTTCTAAAAGCTTTGATATCAAATTTAATTTTTCAAGAATGAGCAGAACACCGAATCCTGCGGAATTATTTGCAGATGGGCTTCATCATTCTGCTGCCATTATTGAAAAAGGAGATTTAAGAATCAAAAAAGAAGAGATTTATAATGCTAACCTTTCATTAACAGGGCGTTTCAATGTTTTGAAAGGATTACAGATAGAGGCTAATCCTTATATTATTTTCTCTGATAGTTTCATTAATCAAATGCCGGTGGAAATTCAGAATACAAGTAGAGGAACCTTTGCGGTTTGGGCATATCAGCAGGTAAAAGCCAGAATGTACGGAATAGATGCTGATGCACAGCTTAATATTTTGGATAATTTGAAATGGACTACCAATTTCAGTGCTTTGAGAGGAGATGATTTGACGAATAATGAACCTCTTATTCTCATGATGCCTATGAATCTTAGAAATTCATTGGAGCTGAAACTAAACAAACCTACTAATTTCTATATCAGACTGGAAAATGAAAATGTATTTAAGCAAAATCGTTTCCCTATCAGAGATCAGTCGGTACAGTTTATAGAGGATGGAGAAATGGTAACTAAAATCATAGATTACAGTACTCCTCCTGCCGGATTTTCAATATTTCACGCATCTATAGGTACAGATCTTTTCAAAAACATGAATCTGAATTTCAGAATCAACAATATTTTTAACAAAGAGTACAAGGAATATCTTAACAGATTGAGATATTATATGCCGGAACCGGGAAGAAACTTTGTGGTTACTCTTAAATACAATTTTTAACTCTTATTATTTAAAATTTAAATTACAATGAAAAAATTATTCAATATATCACTATTATTATTCGCTGCTGTTCTATTGTTTTCCTGCCGTGACGGGAATGATATTCCTGAAGATATTCATGAGCATGAAGAAGTGGGGCAGGTGATTGTGACAGCTACGAATAAGGCTGATGGAACAAAACAAACCGTAACAGTTACTAACGGCCAGACAACAGACCATTTTCATCTTACTCAAGGAGCAACATATGCTGTAGATGTTAATTTCCAGATTAAGCATGGAGATCATTACCATGATGCAGAGGAAATTATAGAAGAAAAAGATATGCACTTTGTTACCTATAAATTCTCAGGAGCAGATATTAAAGTAAAAAGAACAGCTGATGACGTGGTAAGAACTGATGGTAAGAAATTGGGACTTAAAACTGAATGGACAGTAGCTACCGCTGCAGCAGGTAAAGCAAACATTACCCTTGTACACGGAGCAACTGCTGTGAATGACAACTCACCTTCAGCAGATAACCAACAGGGAAGTACTGTGGGCGGTGAAAGCGATGTAGATATCTTCATTGATTTTCATTAATTAAGAAGTAAGCTCTCCCAAGAAAAGAGCATACATATCGTCATATTAATTTGGAGAAACCACTGAAAAATTCAGTGGTTTTTTTATTTAACAATATTTGGCTGTATTAGTTGATTTTAAATGGGTGATTCTAATAAAAAATTCATATTTTTGCAACCTAAAATTTTAATCAATAATGAAGGTTACCGCACAAAACCATGATGATGTAAGTGCATTACTTACTGTAACATTGGAGAAATCTGACTACAAAGAAAAAGTAGAAAAGCAATTGATTAATTATGCTAAAAATGCGCAAGTTCCTGGGTTCAGAAAAGGGAAAGTGCCTTTGAGTATGGTTAAAAAACAATATGAAGCAGGAATTGCATTTGAAGAAATCAACAGACAGGTTTCTGATGCTTTGAACAACTATGTTAACGAAAACAAGTTAAGATTAGTTGGTCAGCCTATTCCTCAGCCTGTAAACGAATTAGATTACAATGCTGATCAGGTAACAGTTGCTTTCGAAGTAGGATATGAACCTGCATTCACTATAGATTTAGCTAAATATGAAGCACCTCACTACAAAGTAGAAGCTTCTGAAAAAGAAATCAGCAAGAGTATTGAAAACATGCAGAAGCGTTTCGCTGAGCAGGTTCCTCAAGATAAAATCACTAAAGATTCTTACATCGCTTTAGAAGTTTCTCAAGTTGTGGAAGAAGATGCTGAAGGAGAGCACCACCACCACCCAAAGAACGTTACCATTACAGGTGAAAACAAAGAAGCTTTCAAATTAGTAAAAGCTTTGAAAATGGATGGATCTGTAAAAGTAACTAAAGAAACTCTTGCAGGTGATGAAGAATTAGCTAAAGAATTAGGGTTCGGAAAAGAAGAAGTTGAACACTTACACCACAATGAAATTGAAGTGAAAGTAAAAGACTTCTATTCATTAAACTTAGCTGAACTTAACCAGGAGTTATTCGACAAAGTATACGGAGAAGGGAACATTACATCTGAAGACGAGCTTAAAGACAAAGTTAAGACTGAATTAGATGAGTATTTCCAACAAAATGCTGATGTTCACTTCGTGAATAAAGTATTAGAGCAAGTTACTGAAAAAGAAGAAGTATCACTTCCTGAAACTTTCTTAGTAAAATGGTTAATGTTCTCTAACCAGAACGTTCAGTCTGAAGATCAGGCTAAAGAAATCCTTGAAGCTGAGAAAAACCAATTGAGATACCAGATCATCGAAGGTAAATTGATGACTGATAACGAAATCAACCTTGACTATGCTGATGTATTGGCACAAGCTGAGCAATTAGTGAAAAACCAATTGGCTATCTACGGAATCCACCACCTAGGTGATGAAGAGATCCAAAAATACGCTGTTGAAATGTTGAAAGATCAGGAGCAAGTAAGACAAATCTCTTCTGAAGTTGCTATGGCTAAACTAAAAGATGTAATTCTTGAAAAAGCTAGCAAAAAAGAAACTAAAATTTCGCACGACGAATTTTTAGAAGAGCTTAAAAAATAATTATACTCAGATATAAATATTTCAGAACCGTCAATTTTTTGGCGGTTTTTTTATTTAAAAAATTTTCTAGGCTTTCTCTGAGTTATTTAGGCATCCCTTATTGCCCCATTATTTATAATTTACCTATGTCCGCCAATATTCCTATATTTACCCTTTAAACTTATTATATATATGAAAAAGATCATCATTCCATTTTTCTGTGCCGTACTTTTCTCTGTTCCGGCAGCAGCTCAGAAGAAAGATGCCGCTTCTGTAAAAACGGAGGCTGCCAAATCAACCTTAACAGCTAAAGAAGTATTAGATAATTACTTTAAGGCATTGGGAGGAAAAGAAAAATTAGAAGCCGTAAAAACGCTTTATATGGAAAATATCATGTCTGCTCAGGAAATGAAGATTACCATGACTACCAAAAAAATGGGAAATAAATTCAAGTCTGTACAGGCACTGATGGGAAAGCAGATGGTTCAGTTTTTCGATGGTGAAAAAGGATATTTTGATCAGATGGGAAACAAAACGGCAATTCCTGCGGATAAAGTTGCTGAGCTGAAAAAGGCAAAACCGGTAGATGCATTGGCTTTTGATGGGGCTACTTTTCAAAATGTTACTGTAGAAAAACTGGATGGTAAAGATTACAATGTTTTGTCTTCAGATAAAGGACAGTTTTATTTTGATGCTGCTACAGGACTTTTATATAAGACAATTGCTGGAGAAGGAAATGTAACGATAAAGAGTTATATGACTGTAGACGGATTACAATTCCCTGCTGATGTAGATGCAGAAGGATCAGGTCAGGAAGTGAATATTAAAACCACTAAGATTACAGTTAATTCCGGAGTAACGGATGCTGATTTCAAATAGTTAAAAAAGTAATGAACCAGAGACTGGAAGCTGGAAGTTATTGAGAGTAATTAATAATTGTAATCCTTACTTAATTTTTCCAAGATTATTGGTTAAGATTATAAGTAATTAATAGTTCAATACTAACCTCCATCACCCATCACTTACATAAAAAAGCCGGAAATAATTCCGGCTTTTTTATTTGAAGAGGGTTGTTTATGAACCATATTCTTTCTTCCATTCATCGGCAGCTCCGCTCAGAACAGTGTAAAATTCTTCACCGTACTTTCTGATCAACGGAGTTTTCAGGAATTTATAAACAGGAACCTGAAGCTCTTTTCCAAGCGTACAGGCATCGCTGCAAACATTCCATTCATGATAATTTAAAGCCGTAAATGCAGAATACTCTGTAACACGGATAGGGTATAGGTGACATGAAATAGGTTTTTGCCAGTCTACGGCTCCATCTTCATATGCTTTTTCAATACCACATTTTGTAATTCCTTTCTCATCAAAAGTTACATAAGCACATTCGCGGTTTTCCACCATGGGAGTAACATACATTCCGTCGTGTGGATCGGTAGTCCATGTACCTTGTTCCTCAAGCGCTTTAATGCCCTCCTGAGTAAGGTAAGGTTTGATTTTATCAAAAATACCGTCCAGTATTTCAAGCTCATTTTTGTCCAGTGGAGCTCCAACATCACCTTCCACACAACATGCCCCCTTACATTTGGTAAGGTTGCACACAAATTCTTCGGAAAAGATTTCCTCAGAAATCAATTTATCGTCTATCTGAATCATAATTTTTTAAAATAAATCAAAATACGTACCTGCTTTAAAGGTAAGTAAACTCAAAATAATAAGCCATAAGCCGGCCTCCTGCATCCAATATTTGGGTAAGAATCTCATCATTCTGCTTAGAATAATACTTGACGGAAATGCCAGAAGCAGCAAGTATTCGTAGCTTTTATTCATGTATAGAATGATGCTAACAAGCTGAGCTAAAGAAAAGACCAGTAGAAAAGTATATTTATATCTGCTTATCGGGCTTTTCTTATTATAATTTTGAAAATGGTCATATACCGCATAAATAAGCATCAATGCCACGGGAACTAACGGGAATAATTCTGTATAATCTGTTACTGGTTTCATTTTTCCAAATGGAAAATAATCAATATTCCATGAAGTGAACTGAATGAAATACATCACAGAGAAATAGCTGAATGCAATCATAATAACCCCTAAAAGGAATCTGAACAAGTTGAGACCTACTTTGGCAGAGGTTGCAATCACATGAATAATTACAAAGACAGCCATGGGCCATGTGGTTGGAAGGAAAATAAAGTTTAATGCTACGATGGCACCCACCAATACATAAGACTTCTTCCTTATATCTTCATCCGCACTGGTTAAAAGTAAGATCAGGAAGGAGTTGGTTAACAGTGAAACTGCAATTCCTATATCTAAATTTCCCGGATACAGTCCAAAAATAAAAAATGTATATAAGAATAAGGGAAGATGAGTCTGATAATTAAGGGCAATGCTATGAAAACAAAAATATCCCAAGGCAATTCCCAGAAAAGTAATTCCGGCAATAATTGCCTCATAAGTATTGAAATTCAGTATGTTAAATATTACGACTACTAAAAGAAGACAACCAATATAAACAGGAATTGAAAAAATATTGCTTTCTTTTGAAAGTAATTTAAACATTTTTTATAAATTTGTACAAAGTTAATTTAAAAAAGGAAAATAATGACGTCTTTCTTTCTATTCTTAAGCAAAGTTTTCAAATCGAGTTTCGGGTTCTTTGATGCTTTTGGAAATGTTTTAAACTGGATTCTATTTATAGTTTGCTGTGTATTATTTACTTACTGGTGCTACGTACTGGTAGTAACCCTAGGTGGTGATAAAGATAAAGATTATTATTCCCCAACGGAAGGTAAGAATCCTTACTACGATCCGAAAATCTACAAAAAAGAAGGTTAATTAATTGGTTATATAGTAAAAAACCGATCAAATAATTTATTTGATCGGTTTTTTTATTACTAACGATTAAAATTTTCTTTTACTTGGTCTCGTGGATAGGAAGAACCAAAACAGGAATACTTGAACTTTTCGTTAGCCCTTTGGTAAGGCTTCCTACAAATACATCGTAAATTCCGCTTCTTCCATGTGATCCCATCACAATATAATCTGCATTTTTTGCTTTGGCATGTTCAAGGATTATATCTTTTGCTAGTCCTTGTTTTAAAAGATGTTCACAATCGATATCATGGGCGATAATTCTTTGCTCAATTTTATTAAGCTGAACCAATTCTTCCCTGATTTCATTCGCTTCCACTTCCGGAAAATATTGAAATCCCATATCACCAATGGCAAAGCCGATATCTGATGGTGCAACATGGATTAGGTAAATTCTACCATTAAGTTGTTTTGCAAATTTTATGGCACCTTCCACCAGTTGGTCTGTCTTGTCCCCAAAATCTACGGGTAATACAATATTTATCATAACCTTTCATTTTGTTATCTAAAGATATGAAAAATTTACCAGACTTTTATGTTAAATACTTATAATATTCGGATATCAAGGATTTTTTCGCTTTCAAGATAAGCTTCCAGAATATCATTTTCATCTACTTTTCCAACACCTTTTGGAGTACCGGTAAAAATAAGGTCCCCTACTCTTAAAGTGAAATATTGAGAAACAAAAGCAATAATATCATCAATGCTGAATAGCATGTCTTTGGTATTACCATCCTGAACCTTATCTTTATTCTTTAATAATGAAAAAGAAAGGTTGTCAAGCTTAAAATTTTCTTTTTTGAAGAAGTTTCCTACAACAGCAGAACCATCAAATCCTTTTGAAAGCTCCCATGGTAATCCTTTTGATTTTAATTCGCTCTGAAGATCGCGGGCAGTAAAGTCAATTCCTAAAGTCAATTCTTCGTAATGTTTATGAGCTACTTCTTTCTGGATATATTTTCCTCCTTTTGATACCTTTACCACTACTTCCAGTTCATAGTGGATATCATTAGAGAATTCTGGAATATAAAAATCATTTCCCTTTAAAACTGCCGTATCCGGCTTCATAAAAATAACAGGATTCTCAGGAATTTCGTTTCCTAATTCTTTAGCATGCTCGCTGTAATTTCTTCCTATGCAAATGATCTTCATAATTCTTTATTTATTTTGGGACTGCGTCATTATGAGAAATGAGGCAATCCTATGATTAATGTAAAAATTTTATTGGAGTACTTATTCATGAGTAAACTCATTCCCACAATAGTAACACACAAATTTATGGCTTGTCAGAAATGAGATTCCAAAGAAACTGGTAGCCCTGTCATCTCTGTAAATATGATTAGAACCACACTCTGGACATACAAAATCAAATTCCGGATTTTCAATAGTATGTTCTACTTCCAATGAGTATTGTTCATTGTCTTTATAATCCTGTAGAACCTGGCCCGCTTTTTCCCGGTCTTCTTCAAAAACCTGAAGCTGAATACCACCTACAGCCTGAGAGAGCAGCCAATCCGATTGAATAAGCTGTTCATTGGCTATGAAACTGTTGATTCCGTTTTCAGCCAGAATCTGTTTATCCCTATTCGCTTCCAGGGCCGTTTCATAAAATTTAAAAGAAACCAGATCAGACATATTTAAAATCTACTTGATAGTTGAATTTTGGTGAATACTTTTTTGGTATACAGCGGGAAATCTGCGTTCTGAAGCCATGCAAAGTATCCAAGATCCTTCTGGAACACAGCTTTTACTCCCTGTCCTTTATATTTTCCGAAGTTGAAGACCTCTTCCTGCTTATCATTATATCCGATAAATCCGGCAAGGTCTGCATTTTTATTATGGAAAGTGAACTCGCTTAATGGAGCAATTTCATTCGGAATGTCATCATATTTTCCTACCTGAGCATCCAGTACTTCAAAAGTAGCCATTACATCCGCTTCTGCTGAGTGTGCATTTTCCAGTGTTTTTCCACAGTAAAACTGATACGCAGCACCTAAATTTCTAGGTTCTTTTTTATGGAAAATAGTCTGTGCATCTACCAATCTGAATTTGCTAAGGTCAAAATCCATTCCCACTCTTAGCAGCTCTTCAGCTAGAAGAGGAACGTCAAATCTGTTAGAATTAAAACCTCCCAGATCAGTGCCGGCAATCATTTCCATTACTTTAGAAGCAATTTCCTTGAAGGTAGGTGCATCTTTTACATCCTCATCATAAATCCCGTGAATTTCACTGCTTTCTTTTGGGATTGGCATTTCCGGGTTCACACGCCATGTTTTGCTTTCTCTGGAGGTATCAGGATTTACTTTTAAGATACAAATTTCAACAATTTTGTCTTTTCCGATGTTGGTTCCAGTCGTTTCCAGATCAAAAATGCAAAGGGGTTTATGGAGTTTTAAGTTCATGTGTATAATTAATAATTTGAAAATGTGTTAATGTTAAAAATAAGAGTTCTCTCTGATTTCTATTTTAATTGTCTTTGAAAAATAAGTGATACCAATATATAATAGATGACCAGCATCGGAATTCCCACAATCTTGAAGATGGAAAGAATAGCAATCCCGCCAATCAATAATACTACTTTTGGATAGTTATCTTTTAGTGTTTTAGATTTAAACTTCATCGCCATCATTTTAATCGGGCTGATAAGAAGCCATGACGTAAGGAATGTAAGAATGATAAGAATGACTGCGTTTTCAAACAGGAAGCTAAAAGTTCCGGTTTCCTTAAAAGCATAATACAATCCAAATAATAAGACGGTATTAGTAGGTGTATTTAATCCTTTAAAATAATATCTCTGTTCCTCATCAAGATTGAAGATTGCGAGTCTTAAACAAGAGAAAACAGTTACTACCAGACCAATATACTTAATTTCAAAAGGGAAATGAAGTCCAAGAAGCTCAGTTCCAAATGGCTCAAGTGCTTTATACATGGTAAGCCCGGGGATAACTCCGAAGCTCACCATATCCGCAAGAGAATCAAGCTGAAGTCCAAGATTAGAGTTTGATTTTAAGGCTCTGGCTACAAAACCATCAAAAAAATCGAAAATTGAGGAGAGTACAAGGCATAGTGCCGTTGTTTGATAGTCTCCTAAAATAAGATGTATTACACCCACGCAGCCAGCAAATAGATTAGCCAGGGTTAAGGCATTAGCCAGATTATTCTTTATAAAATCCATAAGTACAAAATTACAGTTTTTAAAAATTCTAACTCAAAATAATATGCACTAAAAAACGCAATAAAGTGATTTTGATGTAAATTTGCCGCATGAAATTTTTAAAAGGATTTAGAAAACAGGAAGTTCTGGCATTGCTGTACAGGATTTTTTTAGCCTATGCTTTTTATCAGATCGCAAGACTTTTATTCTGGTATTTTAATAAAGATCTTATTAAAGTAGACTCTGTTTCAGAGTATCTTAAACTGGCTTACCATGGTACGGCTTTCGATACCACGGCTATATTGTATGTTAATGCATTATTTATATTATTAAGCCTTCTGCCATTGGTTATTAATACTAAGAAAGGATTTCAGAAAGTCCTTTTCTGGATTTATTTTCTGACGAATGGATTGGCTTATGGTATGAATTTCGGAGATTTTATTTATTATAAGTTCTCCCAATCAAGGCTTACTTCAGCAGTATTTCAGGTAGCAGAGCATGAATCCAATGTTTCCCAGACGCTCATGATTTCTGTTGGTCAGCATCCTTTTGTGCTGATTTGGTTTATTGTTTTAATGGGATTATGGGTTTTCCTGTATAAAAAAGTAAAGGTTGATGAAGCAAAACCGACTCAATTGCTTCCTTATTTTTTATCTTCCATCGTTACTTTGTGTATCACAGCAGTTTTGGTAGTAGGAGGAATCAGAGGAGATTTCAAACACAGTACAAGGCCAATCAATATGGTGGATGCCACGCGTTTTGTAGCCAATCCATTGCAGGGAAATTTGGTTCTCAACAGTACATTCTCATTCTTCAGAACTCTCAATACTAATAATTTTAAGGAAGTTCATTTTGTAGATCAGAAGTATATTGAGGAATATGTTCAACCATATAAACAATACGACAGAAAAGTAGAAAACCGACCCAATATTGTAATTTTCATAGTAGAATCTTTTGGGAGAGAGTATTCAGGAGCATTTAATAAAGATAAAAATATTAAAGATTACGTTTCTTACACTCCGTTTATGGATAGTTTGGCAACGCAAAGTCTTATTTTTCCAAACACGTTTGCTAACGGAAGACAATCTATTCACGGAATGAGTAGTGTGTTGGCAGGAATTCCGAGTCTTACGGATGCTTTTACAGGTTCTCCATACTCCAATCAAAAAATTCAGTCTATTGTTTCTGTCTGTAATGATCTGGGCTATGATACCTCTTTCTACCACGGAGCTCCAAATGGCTCTATGGGATTCCTTGGATTTGGTAATATCTTAGGATTTAAACATTATTTTGGGAAAACAGAATACAATCATGATGAGGATTTTGATGGAATGTGGGCCATCTGGGATGAACCCTTCCTTCAGTATTTTGCTAAGAATGTAGGAAAAAAACAACCTTTTATGACTACCGTTTTTACGGCGTCTTCTCACCATCCATTCAAAATTCCTGAGAAGTATCAAGGAAAATTTAAAAAAGGAAAAATAGAAATGCACGAGCCGATACAGTATACGGATTATGCAATAAAAAAATATTTTGAAACAGCTAAAAAGGAACCTTGGTTCCACAATACAATTTTTGTTTTCACAGGAGATCATACCAATCAGATTTATTATCCGGAATATGAGAAAGCGATGAACCGATTTGCTGTTCCATTGGTGTTATATTCTCCAAATCCCGTATATCAGCTTAAAGGAGAAAATCCTGAAATAGCTCAACAAATAGATATTTATCCAACACTCGCAGACTTGATTGGTTACAATAAACCTATCAGAAGCTGGGGGAGAAGTTTGGTAAGTGATAAGAAATATCCAAGTATTATGATCAATTCGGATGGAAATAATGAACAGTTTATGATTGGAAATTATATTTATCGTTTTGATGGCAAGGAAATTGTCGGAGTATATAACAAATCTGATCTTGCTCTTGAGAAGAACCTGATTGACCAGTTAAAAACACCTGAAGTAGAACAGGGAAAACAGACTGCAAAAGCATGGTATCAGGATTATATGGATAGAGTGATTAATAGAAAGTTGAATTAGGTAATCTAATTATTTGCTCTTTTATGCTTTGTATAATAAAAGTTTTTGTTCGTTAAGAATTAATTTATATTTTTATCAATACATAGAAAAGTATATTGTATTAAAATTAAAACTATAGAAATATGAAAAAAATAATGTTAACATTCGCGCTTTCTTTATTTGGTGTGATGACCTTTGCACAGATAGAAGGAAAGTGGAAGACAATAGATGATGAAACCAAACAAGCTAAATCTATTGTAGAGATCTTTAAGAAGTCAGACGGGAAGTATTACGGGAAAGTATCTCAGTTATTGATTAAACCGGCAGATCCTAACTGTACAGCTTGTAAAGATGATAGAAAAGGTAAACCAATTTTAGGATTGGAAATTATCAGAGGTTTGAAAAAAGAAGGAGATGAATTTACTGGTGGGAGTATTACTGATCCTAAAACAGGAAAAACATACAAATGTACCATTACAAAAAGCGGTGATAAGCTTAATGTAAGAGGGTATTTAGGATTATCATTATTAGGAAGAACCCAGGTTTGGGAGAAAGCTAATTAATATAAGTTTAAATAGAATTTTAAAATGGCATTTCAGAAATGGAATGTCATTTTTTCTAAAAATATGTAACGAAAATAAAATCTCTTCACCTATAGAATATAAGTACCGAGAAGAGAAAATATTTATACAATTTTTTAAACGTATTAAAAGTTTATCCACAAAATAAATGTGTTTCGATAATTCTTTCAGACTCTATTAACTTTCCTCTTGCAGCCTCTATTTCCCTTTTCCATAAAACATCCTTTTTTGAATTATTATTAATATTGAAGCATCTTGTTCAAATGAAACGCCTTTTTGTTATGTGTATAATAAAAAAACACTATTTTTGTAGTCTAAATTTTTCAAGAAAATATGGCAGAATATACTTTTCGTGAGGTAATTGCACAGGCAATGAGCGAGGAAATGCGTAAAGACGAATCCATTTACCTGATGGGGGAGGAAGTTGCAGAATATAATGGTGCATATAAAGCTTCAAAAGGAATGCTGGATGAATTTGGTCCAAAAAGAGTAATCGATACACCGATTGCAGAACTTGGATTTACAGGGATCTCTGTAGGAGCAGCAATGAATGGGAACAGACCTATCGTAGAATTTATGACATTCAATTTCTCTTTAGTAGGAATTGACCAGATTATCAATAATGCGGCGAAGATCCGTCAGATGAGTGGTGGACAGTGGAACTGCCCAATCGTATTCCGTGGACCTACTGCTTCTGCGGGACAACTAGGTGCAACTCACTCTCAGGCTTTTGAAGGTTGGTTTGCCAACTGTCCGGGGCTTAAGGTTGTAGTACCATCAAACCCTTATGACGCAAAAGGATTGTTGAAAACAGCTATTCAAGATAATGATCCAGTTATTTTCATGGAATCTGAGCAAATGTATGGTGATAAAATGGAAATTCCTGAAGAAGAGTACTACTTACCTATCGGAAAAGCAGATATCAAGAAAGAAGGTAAAGATGTTACTTTAGTTTCTTTTGGTAAGATCATGAAGTTGGCGATGCAGGCAGCTGAAGATATGGAGAAAGAAGGAATCTCTGTGGAAGTTATTGACCTTAGAACAGTTCGTCCTTTAGATTTTGATACTATTTTAGAATCTGTAAAGAAAACAAATAGATTAGTGATCTTAGAAGAAGCTTGGCCATTTGGATCAATATCTTCTGAAATTACTTATATGGTACAGCAAAAAGCATTTGATTATTTAGATGCTCCAATCAAGAGAATTACTACTCCTGATGCACCTGCACCTTACTCTGCTGCATTATTTGCAGAATGGTTCCCTAAACTTGAAAAAGTAAAAGAGGAAATCAAAAAAGCGATGTACGTTAAATAATGATAGATTATAGAGAAAAACTTCCGAAAGGAAGTTTTTTCATTTATTATATTCATGAAGAAAAATTCTTGGGGTCATAAAATTGATATAAATTTGCGCTTTTAAAAAAATAAATTGGCTGATATGGCAGAAGTTACAGAAGGCGGTCATCACTTTGACTTAAAGAAGCTTTCATTTGTAGGCGTTATAGTTTCGCTTGGAATCGTTTTCGGAGATATTGGGACCTCACCACTCTATGTAATGAAGGCGATTGTGAATGCAAGAAAAGATGGCGCTACGATGCCATTTGATGAATACATTGAAGGAGCATTATCCTGTATCATCTGGACATTGACGCTTCAGACCACCCTGAAATATGTGATTATTGCTTTAAGAGCAGATAACAAAGGGGAAGGTGGAATTCTTGCGTTGTATTCACTAGTAAAAAAACTCAAGAAAAAGTGGCTCTATGTAGTCGCCATTATTGGAGCATCCACACTCGTAGCAGATAGTGTAATTACCCCTTCCTTAACGGTGATGTCTGCAATTGAAGGGTTGAAAATCTATAATCCTGAAACTCCGGTAGTTCTCATTACTTTAGTCATTCTATTCATTATTTTTGTCGTACAGCAGTTCGGAACAGCCTCCATTGGTAAGTTCTTTGGTCCAGTGATGGTAACCTGGTTCCTTGTTTTAGGAATTTCAGGATCCATGCATATTTTTGACCATATTGAGATTATCAGAGCTTTCAATCCAATGTATGCATATAATCTGATTACGCATTCCTCAAGTGCCATTGTAATTATGGGAGCAGTATTCCTATGTACAACAGGAGCCGAAGCTTTATACTCAGATTTAGGACACTGTGGTGCAAAGAATATCAGAATCAGCTGGATTTTTGTTAAGCTTATGCTTATACTGAACTATTTAGGACAAGGATCTTGGTTGTTGGATAACTATCATCAGGTACATAATGGAGTGAATCCATTCTTTGGAATTATGCCGGAATGGGCTGTTCTACCAAGTGTAATCCTGGCTACTGCGGCAGCAATTATTGCCAGTCAGGCGGTTATTACAGGATCATTTACCATGTTCTCAGAAGCTATGTCTATTTCTTTCTGGCCGAATCAACATATTGAATATCCTTCAGGGATTAAAGGACAGATGTATATTCCTAGAATTAACTGGGGATTGATGGCTTTCTGTTTTGTAGTGGTAATATTCTTCCAGAAATCAGAACGCATGGAAGCTGCCTATGGACTTACCATTACCATTACCATGTTGATGACTACAATTCTTCTTTTATACTGGCTGAGCCGTACAAGAGTAAGTAAGATTTTTATCGCTGGTTTTGCTGTTGTATATCTGTTCCTGGAATCAGGGTTCTTCTATGCTAACGTAATTAAGTTTGTAGATGGCGGTTGGTTAACCATGGTATTAGGTGGATTTATTGCCGTATGTATGTATGCATGGTATAATGGAAGATTAATTAAAGCCAACTTCATCCAATATGTAAAAATTGATAAATACGTTTCTATCCTTAAAGACATGAAACTGGATGAATCCATTCCAAAATATGCAACAAACCTTGCCTATTTGAGCAGAGCCAAAAGAAATGATGAAGTTGAATCAAAAATTATTTATTCCATCATCAAAAAACAGCCAAAAAGAGCAGATCATTACTTTATCCTGAGTATTGTGAATCAGGAAGATCCCTATACATTTAAATATACGGTAGATGAAATTCTTCCTGGAACCGTTTATAAGATCAATTTCCTTTTAGGATTCAAAGTAGACCGAAGAATTAATGATTATTTCAACATGGTATTAAGAGACCTTATGGCAGATGGAACCATTCCTTCAAGAAGCAGCCATCCGTCTTTAAGAGCCCATAATATACCGCCGGATCTGAAATACGTAATCATTGATAACACCTATATCAACGATATACTTTTAACTGTTAAACAGAAGATTACCCTTAATATTTACAACTTTGTAAAGTATATAGGAAGTGATGACTTTAAGGCTTGGGGAGTGTCTTCTCACAACGTAGAAGTAGAATCTGCCCCTATTACGGAACTTACTGTTTATGACAATAAAATTGAACAGTCTGGGTACTTCCGTCATAACTCGTAATACTTGGAGTATTTAAACCATGCTATCTATTTAAATAAAATTCAATAAATTTGTAGATAATTTTTTTAATGGATACAATACAAAAAGAAAAAAATATAGCATTGATCAAGGATGTTTTAAGAAACTACTTATTAGAAAAAGGGTTCAGAAACACTCCTGAAAGATATACAATATTAGAAGAAATTTATAATATGGATCATCACTTTAATGTTGATGATCTGTATCTTCTGATGATGCAGAAGAAATATCATGTTTCTAAAGCAACCATTTATAATACTATTGAAATCTTTCTTGATGCTGGTTTAATCCGTAAACATCAGTTCGGAGAAAAGACCCTTACCTCTTCATCTTATGAGAAGTCTTATTTTGATAAACAACATGACCATCTGGTGATCTACAAAAAAGATTCGGATAAAGAAATTGAAGAAATTATTGAATTCTGTGACCCAAGAATCCAAGGAATCAAAGAAGCCATTGAAGAAGCATTTGGCGTAAAAATTGATTCTCATTCGCTATATTTCTATGGCACTAAGAATGACTAATTAATGAGAATAATCCTTTTTCTGTTTATCTTTATTTCTACGCTTAGTTTTGCGCAGGATAAAACTCCTGTGAAGAGAGATCCTTATTTACAGACTCCTTTGCCTGCAAAACCTCAGCCGTTGAAGCCTGAAGATAAAATAAAACTTATCAACGCAGATAAAATTATTAAAGATCCCACAAAGTATGATGGTAATCAGTATTTTGTAGGAAATGTTCAGATAGAACAAAAGGGATCTATACTTACCGCAGATGAAGTTGTTTTGTATAGTGAAGAAAACTTTGCAAAAGCAATTGGAAATGCAAAGCTTCAGAATGCTGATGGCTCTGTGATTACAGCAGGAGAAATGGAATATGATGGGAATACCCAAAAAGGTGTTGCCCGGAAAAATGTTGTCCTGACAGATCCTAAACAAACTATTAAAACTGATGTTTTGTATTATGATAAGCTCTCAAGTCAGGCTTATTTTAATACAGGAGGTACTATTTCCGACACTCAGGGAAATGTAATGTATACTAAGTCTGCAACCTATTTTCTCGATACTAAAATGATTGATTTTGTAGGAAACGTGAAAATAGATAATGCTCAATACATTATTGAAGGAGTTAATATCAAGCAGAATCAGAATACCAAAGTAGCCGAATTTTTTGGACCGACTACCATTACCAACAGAGCTAATCCAAAAAACAGGGTGTATACAGAAAGAGGAACCTATAGGATGGAAACCAAAGAAGCTTTCCTGAACAAAAATTCCAAGATCTTTTATAATGATAAAATCCTTACTGGTGATGATATGTATTTTAATCAGATCACAGGTTTTGGGAAAGCCACGGGAAATGTAAAGCTGGATGATCCGAAAGAAAGAAGATATATGAAAGGCGGGTATGGTGAAATCTTTGAGAAGAAAGATTCTTCAATGATGACTAAGAACCCTTATGCTGTAAAAATTATGGAAAAAGATACCGCATATTTTGCAGCAGAAAAGATTATCTCTTATCAAAAACCGGATTCTTTAGATATCACTATCAAGAAGAGCTTTTTAAGAGCTTATAAAAAGGCAAGAATGTACAAGTCCAATGCGCAGGGAAGAGCAGACTCTATTGCTTTTAATGAGACGGATGGTGTTATGCACATGTATACAAAACCTATTTTGTGGAGTGGTGAAAAACAGGTGACAGGAGATAAAGTTGAAGCCTATTTTAATACCAAGAATGAAAATATAGATTCCTTAAAAGTAATTGGAAACGCCTTTGCCATTAGTAAAGTAGACTCTTTAACCCTGAAAGATGAATTCAATCAGGTGAAAGGTAAGTTTATGACCGTTTATTATCAGGGTAATGATATTAAAGAGGCTAGAGTAGTGGGAAATGCACAGTCTATTGCTTACGTAGATGATGTAAATAAAGAAACCCAAAAACCAGAGAGAATTGGAATTACGCTTTCGGCTTGTGGTATTATTGGTGCTTTATTTGAGGAAAGAGCATTGCAGATTATTTCCTGTAGTATTGGAGCTACTGCAGATACCTATCCGATGAGTAAAATAGAACCTTCAAGAAGAAAGTTTCCTGATTTCAACTGGAATACGAAAGATCGGATCAGGAAGTGGCAGGATATATTGGTAGACAGTCCGGACTATGAAGAAACCAAATATTCTTCAGATAATGAACTGTATGATCATGCTCAAGAAGCTATAGAAAAAGAACGGGCCAAAGAAGAGGCTAAGAAGCCTAAAAGAGTCAGAAAATAATCATATATTATATATGAACCGCTTTATTTTAAAGCGGTTTTTTTATGCCTAAATTGATATGCTTTTTGGAAATAAAAATTCAGAAAACGTATTATGTATACTAATCTTTTTAAAACCATTTGTAAGTTATTAGAGTGATTTTTATTCCTGATCAATAATTTCGGTGTTTGACGAATCTTTTATAGCTTTGCTGAAATTTTTTGAGACAATGGAAATGCACAAAGATTTTTTTATATATCAGGCACAAACCACAAAATTTGCTGCAGGTTTTGAAGTTGAAAAAGCAGAAGGAAACTATATCTATGGTACGGACGGGAGAAAATATCTTGATTTTGTGGCAGGAGTTTCTGCCAATACATTAGGGCATTCACATCCAAAAATAGTCAACGCGATCAAGGAACAGGCAGATAAATATCTTCACGTAATGGTGTACGGAGAATATGCTCAGGAGAAACCCATTGCATTATGTAAATTACTTGCAGAAGCTACTCCGGAACCTCTGGAGGTAACGTATCTGGTGAATAGCGGTGCAGAAGCTATTGATGGAAGTTTGAAGCTGGCTAAAAGATATACAGGAAGAGAGGAGATTATTTCCTTTAAAAACTCCTATCATGGAAACACCCATGGAGCACTAAGTGTTTCAGGAAATGAAAATCATAAAAGAGAATTCCGCCCATTATTGCCAATGATTACTTTTATCGAATTCAATAATGAAAATGAATTTGAGAAAATTACAGAGAAAACAGCGTGTGTTATTCTAGAAACAATTCAAGGTGCTGCAGGATTTCTGGTTCCAAATGATGATTATTTGATTAAGCTGAAAAGAAGATGTGAAGAAGTTGGTGCACTTTTAATTCTGGATGAAATTCAACCCGGATTTGGAAGAACAGGGAAGCTATTCTCATTTGAACATTTTGGAATGGTTCCGGATATCCTTGTAATGGGAAAAGGAATGGGAGGTGGAGTTCCAGTAGGAGCCTTTATGAGTTCCAGAAAAATTATGGAAACGTTATCCCATTCTCCGAAGTTAGGTCACGTTACGACTTTTGGAGGGAATCCACTGATTGCTGCAGCCAGCTATGCTACTTTGAAAGAAGTGCTGGAAAGCGGTCTAATGGAAGAGATAGAAGAGAAAGAAAAGCTGTTCAGAGAACTTTTGGTTCATCCGAAGATTGAAAATATTAATGGTAAAGGTTTAATGCTTGCCGTAAATCTTGGAGAGCCTGAATATACCTTGCATGTTGCTAAAAAATGTATGGAAAATGGGCTTATTGTATTCTGGCAGTTGTACAGAAATGAATATTTGAGAATCTCTCCACCTCTTACATTATCTCTTGATGAAATTCGACAAGGTTGTCAGATTATACTTGATATTCTGAATGAAAATTAAAGATAAAGTCTCTCCAAACGGAGAGATTTTTTTTATGCTTTACATGGTAATTTTAAAGGCTAATACTTAACATAATACATATTTATAATCTCTGATAAATATCATGCATATTCTTTAAAAAAGTAACTGCAATTTTGTGTAATAAAAAAATTAATTTATATATTGCGGGACGATAAAAACAAAGATTATATGGCGAAACATAAAGTCCATTACGAATTCCCAATGCATTGTTTATCAGAGATTTTATACGAATATCTGGCTACAGCAGAGGGGTTGTCTGAATGGTTTGCGGATGAGGTTACAGAGAAAGGCGATGATTTCTTTTTTAGCTGGGGCGGAGGACCTGCTGAAAAGGCCACTTTGATCAGATATAAGCCTGAAGGTTTCGTGCGTTTCAGATGGGAAGAAGATGAGGGAACTAAAAACTTCTTTGAAATGACAATCACAATAGATGATATTACAGAAGATTTGGCACTAAATATTACAGATTTCTGTGAAGAAGGTGACGAAGAAGAAAACGCAATGTATTGGGAAAATCTTATTGAGAATCTCAGAATAAAATTAGGCGCTGCATAATGCAGGGCTGTATCAAATGATAAAACTGATGAACGATTTATCGTTCATTATTTTTTTGTAAATAAATCACATCAAAAATTGGAAAATCAATATTTTACATCAGACGCATTGAATGTAAGGAACAGAGCCTTTATTTGGGGCGATGCAGTGAAGGTTTCTTTCTTTGTAAGAGACGGTAAATTGATCATGGATGAAGAATGCTATTTCTTCCTGATGGCTTCCATGAGAAAGATGAGAATGAATATTCCTTTAACCTATACCCTGGAGTTTTTTCAGTCCTTATTCCAAAAGGATATTATAGACGGTAAAGGAATAAAAAATGGAATTATTAATTTCCAGGTATTTAGAAATCAAGATGCTGTGACATTGGCAAAATCTTCAATTTCGTATTTTTATGAAGTTGAAGAGATGGATGATATCCTTGCGGTTCACCAAAGACCTTTGGAGCTGGATATGATTAAGGAAATTAATGTAAACAATAATCTGTTAAGCAATATCAGAGTACACAGCCCGGAAAATATCTACGGAGGAATTTATGCTCAGGAAAATGATCTTGATGATGTTATTCTTTTAAACCCTAATAAAAGAATTGCCCGTACTACTTCCGGTAACCTTTTATTTATGGAAGGCGATGTAATTAAAGTTCCAAAACAGACAGAAGGAGCTTATATCTCTCCTTTAATGGAAAATTTTGTCACTTTCTTACATAAAAGTAAACTGGCTGATATCCAGGAACACGAGATTATTGCATTTGAATCTCAGAAAGCAGAAGAGATTTTAATGATTTCTGATGAGAAAGGCATATTTTCTGTAGGTAAAATAAGAAATAAAACCTTTGAAACTTCCCGATTTACAGAATTGGTAGAGAGTTGGAAAAAGAGTTTTAACTCATAAAATTGACAAACCCGGTAAACAACAAAGTTACAAAGTCCTTTACCGGGTTTTATTCTGAGTATATCAGAAATTGTTTCTATATTTAATTTTCGTTGATGATGTCAACGAATTTTTTTGCGATTTCTTTTTGTCCGTTTTCACTGGTAATGTAAGCTCTGTCTGCAGAATTATTGATGAATCCCAGTTCAACCAGTACAGCAGGTGCTTTGGTTTCTCTTAAAATATGGAGGTTATTACGCTCTTCAATTTTACGAACATTAAATTTTTTGTAGATTTTTCCTGCCAGTTTCTTAGAGTCTTCAGCATTTTGAACATATATTTCAGTTCCATGCTTAGAAGTTTCCTCCTGAGAAGAGGTATTAACATGGAGTGAAATGACCATTTCAGGATTCAGTTTATTGATTTGATTGGTTCTTTCAGAAAGGGTGGGATAAGTGTCTTCATTTCTTATTAAAATCATTTCATATTGATCCTGCTTTCCATTAAGTTTTTGAATTTCTTTTGCGATTTTTAATGTAATATCCTTTTCACTAAAGCAGCCATACACGGCTCCATTATCATTTCCACCATGGCCGGCATCAATGATAATGTATTTCTTGTTAAGAGGGGTGAATGATAAAAAAGCAGTCGAAAAGATTGATAAAGCAAGTAATGTAATACCTTTCATTTCAGTGATTTTTGGTTTTCCAAAGAACGGGAAAAGTTTCTTTAAAATTGGTTAACGAAATATTAAAATTTGTTAATTATTTTATTGATCTGAAAGAGATATTGCTAATTTAATGAAATATCCTCAGGGGAATTAGCCCAAAGTAAGAATTCTCCGCCAAGATTCTGCATGATAGATTTCCATAGAGTCTGATCATTCGGAAGAGTGTAATCCAGATTATAAACATCAACTACTGTCCACATCTTTCTCTGAACCTCACTATCCAGTTGATTAGGGCCCCACCCTGAATATCCGGAAAAAATTTTGATATTGTGAATATCCAGTTCATTGGCCAAAACAGCATTGATGATACGCTCAATATCTTCAGTAAGATAAAATTCATCAGTGATATCAGTATAGATCTCAGTCACTTTTTCATCTCCTTTTACAATGAAAAATACCTTATCATTTTCTACAGGACCACCATCATATACCTCGATCTTAAAATCAAAGAATTCTTTAATTTTACTGCTCATCTGGCTGTTTTTTTTATTCAGGATCAAACCAAAAGCTCCACTTTCATTATGTTCAATAACCAATACTACCGATCTGGAAAAAATATCGCCGGAAATGTCAGGTGTCGAGATTAATATTTTACCTTTGTATGAGTGATTCATACTCAAATTTAATAAAAAATATTTATGGAAAACCTGCACGACAAAAGAAAAGTGTATGATAAATCCCAACTTATTGAAAGTGAGATAAAACAAAATCCAATTGAACAGTTTAGAGATTGGTTTTTGGATGCGAATGAGAGCTCTGAGGTGTCAGAAGCTAATGCCATGGCAGTATCTACAGTAGAAGAAGACGGTTGTCCGAGAACAAGAATGGTATTATTGAAGGCGTACACTCATGAAGGGTTTATTTTTTATACCAATTACAACAGTAGAAAAGGAAAAGCAATAGAAAACAATCATAAAGCTTGCCTGCACTTTTTCTGGCCTAACCTGGAGAGACAAATTATTATTAAAGCTGATCTTGAAAAAGTAGCGGAGAATTTGAGTGATGGTTATTTTCATTCAAGACCCAAGGGAAGCCAGCTAGGCGCTGTAGTTTCTCCACAAAGTCAGGAAATTCCTGATCGTGAGTTTCTGGAAGAAAGATTAAAAGACCTGGAAAAAGAATACGAAAATACAGAAGTACCAAGACCGGATCATTGGGGTGGGTACCTTGCAAAGCCTTATGAAATTGAATTCTGGCAGGGAAGACCTAACCGTCTTCACGATAGAATTGTATATACATTAGAAGATCTGGACTGGAAGATTTCACGATTGGCCCCATAGATAAAGATGGAAGGGAAAAATTGTAGGTAGAAGTTATTTCCAACAAATTAATAAAAAAGATTTAAAACAATCCATAGAAGTGGGCTTTAGCCAAAATTTAATAACCCTTACCTTCATTCTTCTTAATGTTTCCTATTAATCGATATTTTACCTTATCCTGACCACTCAGTTTATGAATGTAATCCTCGGTTTAGGGAATTCGAAGCCATAATTCATAATCTATCTAAGGTCAATAATAAGGGGCATAAAAAAGACCGCTTCGGAAAAGCGGTCTTGAATTTTCGTAATCTGAATGATTATTTTTTCTTAGCACCAGAAACTGCATTTGATAAATCAGCTCCAGCCTTGAATTTAGCAACTTTTTTAGCAGCAATTTTGATTGGTTTCTTAGTTGCAGGGTTAATCCCTTGTCTAGCTGCTCTCTCAGCTACTGAGAAAGTACCGAAACCTACTAAAGAAACTTTTCCGTCTTTTTTCTTTAAAGTAGAAGTTACGTTACCAATGAAAGATTCTAAAGCAGCCTTTGCTGCAACTTTAGTGATACCTGCATCTTTTGCGATTGCGTCGATTAATTCAGACTTGTTCATAATTTTTAATATTAAAGTTAGTTCGTAATTATAGCAAATATAATACTATTTTCTAATTGTGCAATTTTTTTATAAAAACTTATGCAAATTTTTTACTTTTCAGTGAAAATAGTTAAAATATGATAATTCGTATTTTAACGAAAAATCTACGTTACGGGTTACTAAAATCATGCCAAATGCTTATGCTTATTGACTTTAGCAAAAAGTTAATATTATTTCCTGTATTTATTAAATCCTAAATTGTGTATAAAGTATTGATGTTTTTAAGAATATAATTGTTAATAATATAAGTAATGGTCTCTTTTTTTGTGTTTTATAAAATTAAACCCCATTGTTTATGGGAGTTTTTTAATGGTAGTGAAGGTCTGTTTTATTAATTTTTATTAATAAATTTGCAGCATGTTAATAGAAGTTTTTAAATCCAAAATCCATAGGGTAAGAGTTACAGCCTCAGACCTTAATTATATAGGAAGTATAACGATAGATGAAGATCTTATAGAAGCTGCCGGTTTGGTAGTGGGAGAAAGGGTCTATATCGTCAATGTGAACAACGGAGAACGTTTTGATACATATGTTATCAAAGGGAAAAGAAAATCCGGAGAGGTATGTCTTAACGGGCCTGCGGCAAGAAAGGTACAGAAGGATGATATCATCATCATTATTGCTTATGCCCAGATGACTCCTGAAGAAGCTAAAGACTTCCAGCCGAAGATCGTTTTCCCGGATGAAAAAACAAACCTGCTTACGTAATTCATGGAGAAAACATCAAAAAATCCTTTAAAATCAATACTTACAATAGTGATATCGCTTGCTTTTGCAGGCTTTTTTTTATGGCTTGCATTACGGGGGCTCGATTTTAAAGTGATTCAGCAGTCATTGGCTAAAGCTAATTATCTTTGGGTATTATTTGCTTCTGTATTTGGTCTTTTAGGTTATTGGTTCAGAGCTGTTCGTTGGAATTTACTATTGGAGCCAATGGGTTATCGTATTTCGAATTCTAATTCACTCTGGACTACTTCATTTGGATACCTTATGAACCTTACAATTCCGAGAAGTGGAGAGCTGGCAAGAGCCACTGCTTTATATGGAGTAGAAAAAGTACCTGTAGATAAGTCTTTTGGAACTATCATTTTAGAAAGAGTGGTAGATTTGGTTTGTTTGTTTTGTTTTTTATTGCTAACAATAATTTTTAAATTTAATGCGATCCTTTCTTTTTATCATTTTGTGATGGATAAGAAAAAGGAGAAAGATGTATTTGTTCCCAATTTTTTTGAAAGGCAGATGATGAAGTTGGGTATAAGTGATTTTGATTCTTTTTATTTGTGTATTAAAATTGCTGTAGGAGTATTAATTCTATTAGGTCTAGGACTTCTTTATAAATATAAAAAAGACCAACTTATCAATTTTGGAAAAGGAATTCTTCAAGGGCTAACCTCCATTTTTAAGCTAAAACAAAAAAAGAAGTTTATATTATATACTCTCGGTTTATGGGTTTCCTATTATTTTGCTGCCTATTTTGTATGTTTTGCACTTCCTGAAACGTCAGGGTTTACTTTAGCGGATGGTTTCTTTATTATAGTTGTAGGGACAATGGGAATGATTATTCCTGCTAGTGGTGGAATTGGCGCTTATAATCTGGCGATGAAGTATGGTTTTATGGCCCTTTTTATTTCGATGGGAAAAAGTGCTGATTTTGGAGGTGAGATAGGACTTATTTATTCTTTTATTTCTTTGCCCCTTCAAATTGTGATTGTATTGGTGATGGGACTTATTTCTATTCCTATGTTAGCTAAAGCAAGAAATGAAGCTGCTTCAGAAAAAGTTTTTAAATAATTAATTCAACAATTATATGATATAAGGTTCAGTTTTTTAATTGGACCTTTTTTATTGTCTTTTATTTCAAGGGAGAAATTAGACTTACTTGTCTTATATCCATTATTTTTAGCAAATAAATTTGGTCAGTTCGTAAATCAAATCTATCTTAATGGAAAAAATAATTCATAACATAAAATACTATGGCAATTAATCTACAGAAAGGACAAAAGATCGAGATCGGACTGACTAAAATGACGATAGGGCTTGGTTGGGATCCTAATGAAGGGACAGGCTATGACTTCGACCTTGATGCTTCAGCAATTATGATTGATTCTGACAGAAAATTAGTAAGCGAGGAATATTTTGTTTTTTATAATAATTTAAATTCACCGGATGGAGCTCTTACCCATACCGGAGATGATCCAAGTGGAAAGAACAGTGACGGGGATGATGATGAGGCAATCATTATTGATCTTGATAAAGTAGACTCAAGAGTTGAGGAAATTCTTTTTGTGGTAACGATTGAAGACTTTGAAAGAAGAAAACAGAACTTCGGGCAGGTAAGAAATTCTTATATCAGAGTAGTAGATAACAGTACTCATCAGGAGATTGCAAAATATGAGCTGGATGAAGACTTTTCCATTGAAACAGGAGTAGAATTTGGAAGACTCTATAAAAGAAACGGAAGCTGGAAATTTGAAGCTTCAGGAATAGGATACAGAGCTGATCTTGGCTTCTTCCTTGAAAAATATTATAAAGGACAAATCATCAAATAAACATTAAATACACAAAATAATAGCTATGGCAATTAATTTACAGAAAGGTCAAACGATTGATTTAAGAAAAAATGACCGTGGAGAAAGTGTTTATGACCTTTCAAAAGTAACGATTGGTTTAGGTTGGGATGTAAGGAAGCAAGGTGGTTTCTTTGGCAAAATTTTTAATAAGGAAGCCGAATATGATCTTGATGCAGTAGCGTTTCTTTTGGATGGTAACGGAAAGGTGGCCAATTTAGGAAGAACGGTTCAGACCAATGATGGAAGACAGATGGGGCTGTACCAGGGAGATGTTATTTTCTTTAATTCAATGCAACATCCAAGTGGAAATGTGTGGCTTACAGGAGATAACAGAACCGGTGCCGGAGATGGGGATGATGAGCAGATCATTGTAAAATTGGATCAGTTAGATCAAAGTTACCAGAAAATTGTGTTTTTGGTTACCATTTACCAGGGAAGAACCAATAATCAACACTTTGGGATGATTGAAAATGCATTTATCCGTGCGGTGGATGCTACAGGTAAAGAAATTACGAAATACAGCCTTTCCGGAGATTCAAGTATGAACGGAATGTGTGCAATGGTTTTTGCTGAGGCTTACCGTCATAATGGTGACTGGAAGTTCCGTGCAGTGGGAGAACCTTATAATACGGATAACTTTATCGATATTCTAAGACAGCAGTATTCGTATTCAAACTAGATTGTAAATTTCTATTCAATATAAAAGCCGGCTGGGAAGTCTTCGACTTCCTCCGCCGGCTTCAGAATTAATAACCGCCTTATGAACAGAAGATTATTAGCCTATTTTTTACTGGATACTTCCGGTTCTATGAATGGGGAACCCATCCAGGCGCTGAACAACGGCTTCAATGGACTCATCAGCATGCTTCGTACAGATCCGCAAGCGATGGAAAGCCTTCATTTAAGTGTCATAACCTTTGATAGAGAGGTTAAAAATATTATTCCGTTAACTGCTCTTGCCAATTTTTATCCCATGGAGATTACCTGTCCGGATAGTGGCCCCACCCATACGGGAGCAGCGCTAGAAATGGTAGCTGAACTTGTTCAGAAAGATGTTGTAAAAGGATCTGCTGATGAAAAAGGGGACTGGCAGCCGTTACTTTTTATATTTACCGATGGAAAACCTTCCGATATACAGAAATACAGACAAATGATTCCTGTACTTAGAGGTCTTGAGTTTGGCGGTATTGTAGGTTGTGCAGCAGGTCCCAAAGCTGATGAGCAGTTTCTTAAGGAACTTACAGATCATGTCGTAAAGCTTGATACTACAGATGCCATTACCCTCTCTTCCTTTTTCAGATGGGTGAGCTCTTCTATTACACAAGGTGGGCATTCACAAAATACAGCAGATCACGTAACATTGCCTCCGCCACCATCGGAGCTTACTATTATTATTTAAAAATGTCTTTACAGGTATGAGAAGGCTACCCATTTATTTTTTAATTGATGTCTCCGAATCAATGGTAGGAGACCCAATTGAGCAGGTACAGGAAGGAATTTCCAATATCGTCAGAGAACTGAAGAAAGATCCGTATTCACTGGAAACTGTTTACATTTCCGTGGTGGGTTTTGCAGGTGAAGCTGAAGTGATTACCCCGCTGCAGGATATTATTAGTTTTTATCCACCAAAAATTCCGATTGGAAGCGGAACCTCATTGTCTCAGGGGTTGATTAAAATTATGGACTGCATAGACCAGGATATTGTGAAAACTACATATGATAGAAAGGGAGATTGGAAGCCTATTGTTTTCCTGTTTACAGACGGTATTCCAACGGATGATTCGACTAAAGCGATCGAAAGATGGAATACCAAGTATAATGGAAAGGCTAATACCATTGCCGTTTCTATAGGGGAAAATACCAATTATAGGCTTTTAGGCTCATTGGCGGATAACGTTTTACTCTTCAATAATACAGATGAAAACTCTTATAAAGAGTTCTTCAAATGGGTAACAGATTCTATTAAAACAACCAGTCAAAGTGTTACTGAAGCAAAAAAAGAAGGGATCAATCTTTCCAAAATTGATTCTGTTATTCTTGAAAAGATAGATCCACAGATGGAGCAACGTTTTCCGGATAATAATTTTGTGGTTCTGAATGGTAAATGTTCGGAAACGGATAAACTCTATCTAATGAAATTCAAAAAAACATTCGGGGAATCAAGTATTCCGGGGATGTCTACTAGATATTATAAATTGGAAGGAGCTTATAAAATTGATGAAAAATCCTATTACAGGCTGTCTTCTGCACAAAGGAGTCATCTGAAAATTTCAATAGAAGAGCTTCAAGGCGGAACTTCATGTCCGCAATGTGCGAATCCTATTGCACTTGCAACTTGCTCTTGCGGTGGAATTCATTGCCTGCAAGGAGAAGGATATAATAAATGTCCTTGGTGTGGAACTTCAGATTATTACGGATATTCCGGGGGAGGATTTGATATCAACAGAACGTTAGGCTAAATCATATGAGCTATGAAAATACCTTCATTTTATTTTGGAATTGGGAAAAAGCCTATGGAAAAAGGGGAAATTTATAAAGAAAAAGAAGAGTTTAAAGAAGTTCACTGGGTATTACAACATGCTCATTCAGGGAAGTTCTATGAATTCAGCTTTGGAATGTCTGATTTTCCAAATATCAGGATTAAAACTATCAACAACTTAGAAGAAACCGGTCTTAAGTTTGAAAATAACAGCATTTCCGGAATTCCGATGACCCATAATCTTTATCATCTGGATATTGAATTTTTCCATATCGAGGATAAAGAGAATACTGAGATTAAGAGAGTTCAGCTATTGGTTAATGTTGATCCCAAAGATTTATGGAAGAGTATTCCAAGTGATAGAAATTCCGATTTTTATAAAGAAGATGAGGTTTCATTTCAGGGAACATTCTCTGACAAAAAAATTGTTGTAGCTTCTAAAAGGGGCCGTTCTCATGCTCACGAAGGAAAATTCAGGGAAGATGATTTTGCAGTAACTGAGCTTGCTTCAGAGTGGAATGTTGTTTCCGTCTCTGATGGTGCCGGTTCCTCTGTAATGGCACGGGAAGGTTCAAGGCTGGCAACAGTTTCTATCAATCAGTTTTTAAGTGATCCGGATGTTTTAAGTGAAATTGAAAATAACATCAATATCATTTATACCTCAGGAAATTTGCAAAAAGAGCTGGATGAAGCGAAAGAAAATGTGATAAGACTTCTGTATAAAGGGGTTTTATATGTTCATAACACATTGGAAAAAACCGCTGCAAAAAATAACCTCTCCATTAATGATCTTCATGCTACTCTTATTTTTGCTTTGGTTAAAAAGTTCAGTTTTGGATATGTTATCCTGAGTTTCGGAGTAGGAGACTGCCCAATCAACCTCATCAATACGGATTTTTCTGAGGTAGAACTTCTGAATACCATGGATGTGGGAGAATTCAGTGGTGGTACCCGCTTTATGACCATGAAGGAAATTTTCAGTGATCATATTATTTCCCGTTTCAGGATAACTTGTGTTGAAGATTTTTCATATCTGGTGCTCATGACAGACGGTATTTATGATCCGAAATTCCTTACTGAGAATAAACTGGAAGATACAGAATGTTGGAAAACATTTTTTAACGATCTCAATGGAGGTAATGATGATCTCGCTCAAGTAGACTTTATCAATGATGCTAAGGTTGCTCAACAGCTTTTACATTGGACTGATTTCTGGAGCAGAGGAAACCATGACGACCGCACACTGGCTATAATTTATTAATTCAATATGAAAAATACCATTAAGGTTGTTTCTGTTCTGAATGCAGCCAAATCCTATGAATATGTAGATGAAAAACCCATTCAGGGAGGAGTAAAAGATGTTTATTTTTCGCCGGATCGGGATTATGTAATTGCTTTTTACAGAAAACCGCTGGATGAAGGACAGAAGGATAGGATTATGAGAATTGTTTCTACCTATCTTCAAAATATTGAGAATGGCAATTCTCCAGAATACTTCTTAAATGAAATATTTAGATGGCCCTATGATATTGTAGAGAAAGGCAGACTGACAGGAATTATTGTTCCTGTTTACCATCATAAATTCTATTTTGCTAAAGGCTATGTAGGGTCAGATAATATCCAGGGGGAAGATAAAGTAGGAAAGTGGTTTACGGCACCTATGTTTAGAAACCTACAATATCCATTGAGGTTAGATCAGTCTGAATTGGGAGATTGGTTAAGCTATTTTCAGATTGCCATTAATATCAGCCGAGGAGTAAAGAAGCTTCATCAGATGGGATTAGCTCATTCAGATTTGTCTTATAACAATATTTTAGTAGATCCGGTAACCAAATCAGCCTGTATTATTGATATTGATGGTCTTGTTGTCCCCAAATTATTTCCACCGGAAGTCATAGGAACGGCAGATTTTATAGCTCCTGAAGTTTTAAAGACCCAACATTTGGGACTTCAGGATCCGGGAAGACATCTGCCTAATCAAAAAACCGATTTGCATGCCCTTGCAGTTTTGATTTACATGTATCTGTTAAGAAGACATCCTCTTCGAGGCGGAAAGATCTGGGATCTGGATTCTGAAAAGGATGAGCTCATATCTATGGGCGAAAAGGCACTGTTTATAGAGCACCCTAATGATCCTTCTAATAATGTAAGAGCCGACCATCTTAGAAAATGGGATGCCTTCTGGGGCAACCCCCAACAGATTCCTTATACAATAACAGGTCCTTACATTGCGGAATTATTCAGAAAGGCTTTTATAGAGGGATTGCATGATCCGATCAGGAGGCCTACTGCTAACGAATGGGAGACTGCTTTGCTGAAAACTGTTGATTTGATACAGCCTTGCCAGAATTCTGATTGCACCGAAAAATGGTATGTCTTTGATAATACCAGCAATCCGAAATGCCCTTTCTGCGGAACTCCACATAAAGGAACTCTTCCGGTTCTGGATCTGTATTTTAGGTTTGAGGATGAGATATGGAAGCCTGAAAACCATCGATTAATGGTATACCATAATCAATATTTGTTCAAATGGCATGTTTCAAGAAAGGTGATTAGAAATGAAAACCTAACTATGCAGGATAAGATACCTGTAGGATATTTTACATTTCATCAGGGAAAGTGGGTATTGATCAATCAAAGTTTATCAGGGATGAAAGATATTACAGAACAGAAAGAAATTCCACAAGGATCTATGGTTGAACTGACTGACGGTAAAAAAATATTGTTATCTGCAGAAGATGGAGGAAGATTAATCTATGTAACAATGGCAAATCAGTAGTTCAATTAGGCAGAAAGCGAGGAGAATGAAGCATTAAGTATAACCTCAACAATAAAATGGAAGTATTTAAATTCAATAGAAGTGGGCTTTAGCCCGCTTTTTTATATTTTATCCAACTCCAATGGCTTTAGCCCAAACCTCTATTTTTTATACTCTCGCAGATTTTTACACAATCATCTGCTCAATCAACGAGAGTAAAATATTTCTACAGATTTTTTGTACAATTATCTGTGAAAATCCGTATCTGTGGGAAAATAAAATCAATCACAAAAGTAACAAAAGCTCTTTTAACACTTAAAAAACTTTAAGTTAAAAGCTTTCTGCATAAGATTATTAGTGTAACGTATTTGTGTTAAAAAGGAGAGAACTTCATGAAGTAAGAATGCTCATCTTCGTTTACGATTTTGAAACCTAAACTCGAATATAGATGCTGAGCCTTATTGGTTTTTAAAACACTTAAAGAAGCCGTTTTTCCTGTTTCAGAAGCTTCTTCTAAAATATCAGCCAGGATCATTCTTCCTAATCCTTTGCCTTGTTGGCTGGGATCAATCTGAAGCTGTAATATATCGATATTGGTATCTGCTCGATCTATTTTCAGAAGCCCAATAGGATTATGGTCCAGAAAAATAATAGAGGCCTTGTCAAACTGATAGAGGATCCGTTGAAGTGTTGTTTCCTGGTCTGTAGGAAGATTAGACTCTGCATAGTGCGGAACCATGGTCTTCGTTCTCAGATCAAGAAGGTAATCAATATCTTTTTCTGTAGCTTTTTGATAAGTAAGTGGAGTTTTCATAGTTTTTTGAATTCGAATTTCAGGCCATATTTTCCCTATTGACCGGAAAATTAATAAGCACCTATCTTTAACAATATTTCCTGAACTTGATTTTAAAGTTTAATCAAATGTAATACTTCTTTGCTGAAGATAAGCCTCATTAATATGCTCTTTTTCAAAACGATCTGGGTACATAGTAATTTTTATACATTCTTCATCAGGATAAAGGCCTCCTAAAAATAGCTCATTTCCTATTATTTTTAACTGGATGGTAAGAGCATTAATAAGAATTTCCTCATCCTTCAACGTTTTGATATTAAAAATAAACAATCTCTGATAATGAGTGTCTTTGTACTTAATAATCAGATAATTTTCATGAAAATATAAAAGTCCATCCCGGAAAGTAGGTTGCCCTAAAGTATTGATAAGTGGCTTCCAGGTTATTATTTTCTTTTCTTCCAGTCTGATGCGAACTTCTTCTTTTCCTGTTTCATTACATTGCCACCACGCAATAATTCCGTTATTATTGATAGCGGTCTGATGTGGAGATATTGAATTTTCTGTGCCTGAATGATCCGTCCATACAATTTTTTGTTCATTGAGTTCAGTTTTAATATGATCTGTGAACAGCTCTTCATCAATCAGGGTAAGGATTTCAGCCTGCGTCATTATTTTTTGTTTCTGGAGGCGAAGATATTGATTTAATTGGACTTGAAAGTAGAAAGATGATCCTAGTAGATGAGAAATTCCGGAAGTAATTATTGAATTTAGAGTTCTTTATACTTCCGGAATTCAGTCCCTATTTTAAACCAGTTCAAAAAAGCTTCTTCTACCGATCTTTATTTTGACCTCTTTTGTCAACACTATTTCCTCATCCGGATTTATAATTTTAACAGAATTAATCTGAACACCGCCACTTTCGATAAGTCTTCGAACTGCAGATTTGCTAAGGTCTTTTATTAACTGATGACAAAGTTCAAGAATAGTTGTTTTATGCTGAACATGATTCAGTGTGCTGATAGAAACAGGATCAAAATTTTTTTCTTCAAAATTCTTATTCTGAAATTGGTTATTGAAGAACAGTTCTGCATTTTCAGCAGCTTCCTCATTATGGTATTGACGGATAATATTTTTAGCCACGAGTTTTTTAATATTCATAGGATTTTCACCGTTTTCTATTTTTGATTTTAAGCTCTCTTTCTCTTCCATTGAAAAATCAGTAGTAAGGTCGATGAATTCATCAATTAAAGCATCCGGAATAGACATTGTTTTTCCAAACATTTCATTCGGTTCATCAGTTAATCCGATAATATTGTTCAAAGACTTGCTCATTTTTTCCTTTCCGTCAAGGCCTTTCAGTAGTGGCATGCACATTACAATCTGTGCCGGCATCTGATGAACCTCCTGTAGTTGTCTTCCCATCGTGCAGTTGAAAAGCTGATCGGTTCCGCCCATTTCGATATCACATTCAATTTTTATAGAATCGAAACCCTGGAGAATAGGGTATACTAGCTCATGCATAGCAATAGGAGTGTTTTCTGTAAACCTTTTATTAAAATCATTTCTGTGCATCAGCTGTGCAACCGTAACTTTTGATAGCAGTTGGATAACTTCTGAAAGATTTAATGGGTCAAGCCAGTCAGAATTGAAGACAATCTTTGTTTTTTCAACATCAATAATCTTCGAGAGCTGATTGATATAAGTCAGTGCATTATGCTGGACATCCTCAGTACTTAATGGTTTTCTTGCTTTGTTCTTTCCGGTAGGATCACCAATTCTTGCAGTAAAACTTCCCACTACAATAATAACTTGGTGTCCCAGGTCCTGAAACTGCTTCAGTTTTTTAAGAACAACGGCGTGTCCCAGATGTAAATCAGGAGCAGTAGGATCAAACCCTAATTTGATAGAAAGTTTTCGATTTTCTTCTTTAGCTTGTTTTAATTTCTCTTCCAATCCGTTTTCAGGCAGGATAATAGAGACATTTTCTTGTAATGTATTAATCATGTTGAATAGTTTTAAATGAAAAAGCCCGGACAATACTGTCCGGGCTCTATATGTTAATTAAATTATTTAATTTAGAATACAGATATAGAAGATCTTCCCGAACGATAGCCCGGAGTGTAATATTCACTGAAGAATGGAAGACGCAATATGCTGTTTAAGTGTTTCATTGATATTGTAAATGTATAGGATTTCTCCTGAAGTTCCAATATTTAAACCATTAAGATGTAGTGTAGTGGTTATAACAAGATTTGTTTTTTAAAGAAAAAACTTAACCATTTACGTATCTTAATGGTCTAAAATAATGGTTCAAAACAATTTTACTTGCCATTTCTTAAGCTAATTTTGTGCCACAAATTCTTAAAAATACGCTTATATGTTTTTTATCATGTTATAAGTATTTTTCCATTTTATAATTGATGAGATCAATCCCTTTTACACGCACTGTTTGTTCCAGAATGACCTTAAAATTCACCCTTTCAAAAAAAGGTTTTGCCGTTTTGCTGACTTCAGCAGTCAGTAATTTTTGATCCTGTTGTAAAGCCTTTTCCTCGATGAGGTGATAGAGCTGGGAAGCAATTCCCTGATGCTGATAATCTTTATGAACAAATAACAAATCGATATAATTTCCCTGGTCAAGGGTACAGAAACCAACCATTTTATTTTCAGACTCCGCAATTAAGATATATTGTTCTTTCATTACGTTCAGCCATCTTTTTGTATTCTCTGATCCGGATTTCCAGGCTTCCAGCTGATCTGTATTGTAATCTTCTTTGCAAACAGCTGTAATAGTATCCTTAAAAAGCAGCAGCATCTCAGAAAGATCTTCCTGGTTTGATTTTCTGATGGTGATTGGATTATTGGATGTACTGTTTTTCATAAATTTTTTGTTGTTCTTTATTGAGTAAAGGGTAGAAGAGATTCATTAGTAAAAGAGTATAAGACTTAATAGCCGCTGCTTTATTCAGTTTTGAGATCAGTCTGTTATGAGTAAGCCAGTTGTCTGCTAGGATAAAAATCTGCTCGGTAAGACTATTGATGATAAAATCAGGAATATCCTTTTTTAAAATATTGTTTTTTTGAAGATCGGTGAAAATCAATTGAAACTCTTCTCTTCTGCTAAAATTAATTCCTTCATACTTCGCCTCAACCTCCGGGATTTTTTTTAATACATCAACAAGATTGACAAAAATGAACCGATAATGATAGAAAATTTCACAAGTAGAAGAGGTTAAAATGTAAAGATCTTCCAGTGTTTTGTTTTCTTTTGCCTTCATTTTGTTCAGCAATTCATCCATTTTAAGGGTAAGTTCAGCAAACAGAATTTTGATGATGTCTTCAGAATGTTTGAAATGGTAATGAAGATTTCCCGGGCTGATGGAAAGTTCAGCTGCAATATGTCTTGTTGTAATATTGTTGTATCCCTTTTCATTAAAGAGTTCCAGTGCCTTGAACAAAATTTTTTCTTTTGTGTTCATCTTTCAAAGATAAGAATAATAAAGGCTGGTAATAAATCATATTTTAAAAATTAGAACAATTGTTCTAATTTGGGTATATTTGTCATATCAAATCTTATTACAATGGAAGGAAAACAAAAGTTTGATTACGAGGCGGCTGGAAAGAGTGAAAAGAACAATGAAACCGATATACAGGATATCATGGCCAAAGTACTTCAGGTTATCATTGGATTTATTATGGCCGTACTGCACATGTGATGAAAAAGCAAATTTCATATTGGTTTTTGTTGGGATTGGCTGTCTGGGCAGTAATGATCCTGCTGAGAAAGAATGGTATTTTCATTCCTGTTATCAATAATCATTTTACTGACTTTATTACCATTCCGATGTACTGTTATCTGATAGAATATATCATGAATTCATTGTTGGGATTTCACTGGAAACCGGATTTTAAATTTGTCCTCACATCCATTTTATATCTCTCTTTTTTGTTTGAAATCCTTTGTCCGAAACTTTCCCCTTTATTCACAGGAGATATTTTTGATGTGTTATTCTATTTTCTAGGAGGGATGTTGTATTACTTTTTTAAGATCAGATCATTTTCTGTTTTAAAAAAGAGGGGGAGTACATTGGATCAATATTAAAAGTTTAAAGCTTTTTTGAATTTGACGCAAAGCTTTATTTAAAATGCAGAGTATTTTAAAAGACCGACAGAACCTTATTGAAAAGGGACTGCCGGTCGGGGTTATTGTTTTTATCCTGTTTTTTTATACTAAAGAGAATTTTATTTTTAATTGTTGCCTCCGTTTGCTCTATTAGAATCTTCGAACTTCACCTGTTTTGTGGCTCCTTTTACATTATTATTCCCAAATTTGTAAGTAAGGGAAAGGTGAACGTTTCTGGTAATTCCTTTATATTGATAATCAACATTATAATCCGGATAATATTCCATTCCTTTTTCACGGTTGGTATTCAGAACATCATTCAAATACAGATTGACAAGAAGCTTTTTATCCATAAATGCTAATTTTAACCCTGTGTACAATGATGCATTGGTGTAGTAATAGGTATTTCCATCTCTGTTTGGAAGACTTCCCCATAATCCCAGTAAGAAAGTCACTGTTTTATCTTTATTGAGGAAGAAACTATTGTCTATGTTTACATTGGCACTATATCCCGGAGGAACAGGCAGAATGGATGGGTCATAAGATTTCGCTTTGGTGTAATATCCATTCACAAAAATAGTAGACTCCAGCCATTTCAGTTTATTGTAGTTATAACTGATGTTGATTCCGGTTTGATTTTCATTATAGAAATTTTTAGCAATGGTGTATCTATAATTCTCATCTATCATCTGAATTCTGTCCCAGCTGTCTTTGTTGTAACTGTGATATAACGTAATATTGAGATTGTTATTCAAAACATATCCGAATTCAAAATTATCTGAAAATGAAGGTAATAGATAAGGGTTTCCGGTGGTATACTCAAAGTTAGAAGTGAAATACTTAAATGGATTCAGATTTCCAAAATATGGACGTGAAATTCTTCGGGAGTAGCTTAATGAAAATGAATTGTTTTCATTAGGTTTATAACTTAAATAAGCAGTAGGAAACAATTTTCCATACTTGATCTTTGCTGAGGTATTATCATTCATGGAAATACCTTCCAATGTAGTATACTCGTAACGAAGGCCAGCTTTTGCATCCCATTTATCATTGATTTTAAAGTTCGTTGAAACATAAGCGGCATAATTTTCCTCATTATAAAAGAATGTATTGGTTTTACCTGGGTTAAGCTGGTTTTGCCCCTTAATTATGTCGAAGAAATTAAATTCAGAATCATTTTTGATCTTCGTATACTTTACGCCGGATTCCGTTTTTATTTTACCAAATGTTTTTTCCAGATCAGCCTGCCCTGAATAAATTCTGTATTTACTGATAGGATTGGCCATGGTATAAACTTCTTGCGGAGTATAAGTATTGGAAAAGTTTCTCGCGTTGGAATTATTCAACATCAAATTAGCTGTTACATTCAGCTTTCCTCCTGCAGTGTCTATTTTAGTTTCATAAAATGCAGTAGCATTATGAACATCACGGCTGTTTCTGTTACTGAAATCTGAAGAAATATTGATCAGTTCTTTTCCATTGAAACGGGTCGATTCACTTACACCTATTTCTTTAGGATTACTATGGGAGTAGTTATAGTTGATTCCGAAAAGATGTTTATCATTGATCTTATATTCAGCCTTTATATTTCCGCTTTTGTATTTGTAATTATTAAGATTGTCACCATCTTTGTTCCAAAAATTGTTATTGGTGATACCGGACATATTATTATAAGTATTATACTGCCAGTAGTTATCGCCAGCCGATAAATTGGTGCTTAAGGACAGTTTTTCTCCCTGATAATTAAAGGTGGCTCCCCCTCGCGAAGAAACAGTAGGTTTTCCCCAAAAATAATTTCCTGAAGTCTGAATGGAACCATTCCAGCCCAGATTGGCATTTTTCTTAAGAATAATATTAATCAGACCGCTTTTTCCTTCAGCATCATATTTCGCAGGAGGTGTGGTGATTACCTCAATCTTAAGAATATCATCAGAACGGATTGTCTTCAGATAATTGATAAGTTCCTGCCCATTCAGGTTCAGGAGTCTGTCATTAATCATTACAGCAACATTACTTTTCCCGGCAATACTTATCGCTTCGTCACTGGTTTTTACCATAGGTGTTTTAGCGAGAGCTTCTATAGCATCAATTCCCTGAGATGCTACAGAATTCTCAACATTGAAGACCAAACGGTCTACTTTTCTCTCGAATAATTTTTTCTTTGCAGTAACGGTTACTCCTTCTACTTTCTGTACCACAGGTTCATCCTTGATCTGAATGTCCTTTCTTGCATTTCCTTTTACTGTAATTTTCTCACTGTTGGTTTTTACCCCGTCTTTTATAATCTCAAGTAGATAATCCCCATCCTCTTTCAAAGGAATTTTGAATAAACCTTTTTCATCTGTGATTGCAGAAAATTTAATATCATTTTTTGTGATAAGTACCTCAGTTTCTGCTATTGGTTTATTTTCTTTGTCTGTAACAGTTCCTTCTACACTTTGTGCCAATGCGAATGAAGATGAAACAAGACTTAAAAGAAGAATAATTTTCCGGTTCATATTTAGCTTTTTATACAAGACAATTATTTTGCAGAGAATATTACATGAGCCTGTGAAAAATCTTTTTTATTTGCAGAAGTCTTTGAGTATTCTTTTGACTATTTTTGTAATAGACATAAATTCAAATTCAATGCACGACAAGCTTTTACAATACATGTGTTCCAGCCATGATTTTTCTCCAAAAGAAATTGAAATGGTTCAACAGTATTTCGAGCCTGTATCTTTTTTAAAAAATACTGTGATAGAAGAGCCTGGTAAGGTTCCTAATTATCTTTATTATATTGTTTCGGGGTATCTCAGACTTTTTTATCTTGATCAGAACGGAAATGAAGTAACAACACATATCAATTGTCAACCCGGATTTTTCACCTCTTATTCTCATTTTATCAACAGAACCGTTTCTGATCATAGCGTGGAGTGCATTACGGCCTGTGAACTTTTGAGAATTAGCAAAGAAGATCTCGATCATCTTGTCGCTGAAAGTCAGGTAATGAAAGATTTTAGTATTTCAGCATTCTATTGCCTATAATGAAAACCGTTCCAGAGAATTGTCAACGTTGAACGCCGAAGAACGGTATGTTAAACTATTAAAGGATTATCCGGGAATTATTCAGCATGTTCCTATTCAATATATTGCTTCCTTTTTGGGAATGAAGCCGGAAAGTTTAAGCAGAATCCGAAGAAAGATAATTAACTAACAAAAGTCAAGTGGTTTCGTAAGCAGGAGCATGAACTTTGCTGCATTAAAATCAATGCAATGACAAAGAATAATCTAAGCCTCGTTTCAGGAGCTAATGGACATTTAGGAAATAATTTAGTCAGGTTTTTATTGAAACAAGGCGTTCCGGTAAGGGCAACAGTACGCAATATCCAAAATACAAAACCTTTTGAAGGACTGAACTGCGAGCTGATGCAGGCTGATATTACAGATAAAGCCTCTTTTGTAAAAGCTCTTCAGGGAGTAGAAACCTTTTATGCGGTAGGAGCTTCTTTTAAATTATGGGCTAAAGATCCTGAGAAAGAAATTTATGATGTCAATATCAAAGGAACCCGAAATACTATTGAAGCGGCAGCCGAAGCTGGAGTAAAGAAAATAGTCTATGTAAGTTCTATTGCAGCACTTGATTATACTCAATTACCCACAAAGGAAAGCAATGGGTATAATCCGGATCGTAGGGATATGTACTATAATTCTAAAAATGATGGTGAAAAATTAGCTTTTGGACTGGCAGCAAAGCTTGGGGTAGAACTTGTTTCCATTATGCCATCTGCGATGATTGGAAGTGAATCATTTCTGCCTTTAAATGTATCTTATGGAGTACTAAAGCTTATTCTGAATAAACAGATTCCCGTAGATACAAAGATTACCCTGAATTGGGTAGATGTGAAAGATGTTGCAGAAGGATGTTATCTGGCAGCCCAAAAAGGACGCTCTGGAGAACGGTATATTCTGGCCAATGAAAAATGCATGACCATTACCGATACAACGATTTTGGCCAATAGACTATATCCGGATTTAAAATTAAAAGTTCCCAATTCTGTTCCCAAAGGAATTCTTTATACGATTGCTGCTTTGATGGAATTCACGGCAAAGTTGAGTGGTAAAGCTCCGGTATTGACGAGGAAAGATATTTCAATGTTTTCCGGATTGCAACAGGATTTTGATATTTCCAAAGCCAGAAATGAATTGGATTTTAATCCAAAAAGTCCTGAACAGGCTGTAAAGGAAGCCTTTGATTATTTACTAAATAATCCAGAACTTTTAAAGGAAGTTTAGAATTATAGCTGAATAATAGAACCTTTATAAAATTTAGTCAGGTCATACAGGTCATTGAAGTATTTTTGGAGATCTGTATTGCTTTTTTCATCAATATTTTTTAATGCTGAATGACTTTCTGCCAATGTATATAAAGTTGGATAATCAGGTTTCAGATAATCAGAAAGAATGTTTTCTTTACCTTGTTCTCTGTTGATTATTTCTGTAAGGAATATTCCGTAGATCAGGAATTGATTAAAATTCTGAGCATTGACAATATAATTCATATTTTCCTGAGAAAGTTTTTCATAATCAGAAAGAATCTGCAGGTAATTTGCAGTGTGTACTGGGGATTGAATTTCATAAAAAAGATCAATTCCATTAATAAATAGCTGAGTTCTTATTTCTTCATGATCAGAAGGGTAAGCTTTGCTAAACCATAAAAATATATTTAAAAGTTCTTGTCTGTTAAGTTCTTCCACAGAATCTTTTACTTTATCCTTAATGATTTCAAGACTTGCTTTTCCATCAGGTTGGAGAAAGCTCAGAAAATTTTCTTCTTCGCGACAAAGCTTATTGTACAAATTAATTTTGGCAATATTTGGATTGGTTTTGATGAAATAAAGTTCTTCTGTCATAACGAATTACCAAATATTTTTATTGAAATGGTAATTAAAGATACAAAATATGCTGAAACATAGATTGAAAAATGTTATGCGATGAATGGAATGCCTTTGAAGGATGTAAGCTGAAAGATCGAGGCAGGAAGTTGCAAAGCACATAGAAATATAGATCTTTTTGATGTCAAAAGCGTTTCAAAAGTTATTTTAGACCGAAAACAGTCATTGATAATAATCCTATGTGCCTCTGTGGTTCACATTTAACACAGAAGTAATAAATTATTTTGTAAAACACTTCTATAACTCAATGTTTCAATAGTGGAGTTTTTTCTTTTATGTACTTAATAACTTCCATCTCTCAGTCTCCATCTTCCTTACTCATTGTTTCATGCAAAGCAATCCTGTTTCCCTCTGAGTCTTCGAATTCTGCCACTGCAAAACCATATTTTTCATCTGTTCTTTTGGGATAAAGAATTGTTCCTGCATGTTGAAGAACTTTCTCAAGGGTAGCATCAATACTTTCGGTTTTAAAATAAATAATAACCCCATCTTTGGTAGCTTTGTAAACATCGCCTTTAGCCAGTGCACCGGTAATGCCACTGTTCTTTTCTTCAAAAGGGAAGAGGGCCATCTCATAATGATCGATGATGTCTTTCTCAAAACTGAAATTGAAAACAGCAGAATAGAAGTTCTCTGCACGTTCAAGATCATGTACAAGAATTTCAAAATAGACTACAGGATTAGATGAATTCATTGAGATGTTTTTTATTTTTTAAATGAAGGAAGCGCTTTTATTTCTGATTTGAAAATCACTGTTGTAGCAATGGATCTAAGAAGAGATCTGGTGATAGAAAGTGGATGCTCCGGGAATTCGTGATCGTATTTTTCCAATTCAGACTGATTCATTAAAGTTCCCTGCTTAAAATCCGGATCATAAGGATCTCCAAACCAGTTTTTCATATTTTCTTCATCAATTTCGACTTCTCCGGCTTTATGTAACCTGTCAAGAATAAGCGCATCTCTCATTCCTGTAATTCCTATTTCATCAGCCTGAATTTTTATTACATAACTGCAATTTTCAAAAGGAATAGTGATGGAAGCAATATAAATCATTCCTGTTTCCTGTTGGGGATATTTAATAATGGTTTTTACACAAGGGATATCGTGAACTTGAATAATGTCTGTTTCAATAGTACCTCCGTTAGATGCTGCCGCAATATTTCGGTAAAACTTTTTCAGGTAATCAAGATCTTTTGCCGTAGGAAGATCTGGTTCTTTATCAAAAAAATGAAGGACAATTAAGGCAGATTGTTGTGGATTAACCCATCTTATAGCTTCATTATCTTCCGAAACTTTAGTCCATGCCTGATCGGGAATGGTTACAGAATGAAGGTTAGCTTTAATTTTTTTCTTCTTCTTGAAAATGTTGAACATGGCTTGTCTTTTACAGCTTAAATATCGGGCTATTTTATCAATAATAATGATTCACGAAGAAGAATTTTAATGATCAGAGAGAAATTCTTTATTAATAAAATAGATAGACTTATCTATTTTTTACTTAGCTTTGCTAAAATTTTCAGGATGAAAAAAGAAAAAGTGCGAGACAGGATCATCAGAGTAGCTTCAGAATTATTTTATAAGCAGGGGTATAATTCTACGGGAATTAATCAGATCATTGCAGAGGCTGATATTGCAATCGGTTCTCTGTATAATCACTTTGCATCCAAAAATGACCTTCTTCAGGCTTATTTAATCAAAGAAGAGCAGGATTGGTTTGAAGGTCTTGAGAAAAGTATTGCTCCCCTTTCTGATCCTAAAGAAAAAATATCAGCAATCATTGATTATCGTAAAAAACTACAGCAATCATCAAAGTTCGCAGGATGTCATTTCATTAAAATTGTCTCTGAAATAGGAGAGGGGAATGCCGCAGTATCTGGTTTTGCTAAAAATCATAAGGAAAAACAGAAAGAAATTATTCGTGGGATTGTGCTTGAATATTGTGAAGGCTCTCAATGTTCAGAGCCTGATTTAATCACCGAAAATATATTTTTACTGATAGAAGGAGCCGTGGTAACCTCAACCATTAACAAGCAAAATGAGTCTTTTGATCAAATTAAAAAGATGATTCAGGGATTATTTCCCTAATTTTTTTGTCAATATAAAAATAGATATATCTATATAAAAATGAAACATAACTATTTGAAATTATTTGTTATACTGTTTGGGCAGTTGTTAACAATCATGGATATTTTTATCATTAATGTATCCATACCTTCCATACAACGTGATATTCAGGCATCCAATGGAGAGATGCAATTAATAATTGCTGCTTACCTCATCGGTTTTGCCTCTTTTCTTATTACAGGAGGACGTTTGGGAGATGTATACGGACGTAAAAAGATTTTCATTATCGGATTGATCCTTTTTATGATAAGTTCCGTTACCTGTGGAGTTTCACAAGGCGCTGTGCAGCTGATGATCTCAAGACTAGCCCAGGGGATAAGTGCTGCCTTAATGGCTCCTCAGGTTCTCTCTATGATCCAGGTATTATTTCCTGATCATGAACAGCGTACTAAAGCAATGGGATGGTATGGAATCACTATTGGAATCGGGACCATTTTGGGACAGTTTCTGGGAGGATATTTCTCATCACTGACTGCTTTTGAAGAACCTTGGCGGTTTATTTTTCTGATTAATGTTCCTATTTGCCTGGTGGCCCTATTTTTCAGCGTAAGAAAATTGGAGGAATTCAGCGTTACTACAAAAGGATCCTTTGATAATTGGGGTGTTTTTTTGTTATCGACAGGACTTTTTATTTTGACATATACTCTTACCGTTTCTGAAAAAGAAATCTTTTCAGTTCAGAATATAGTACTCATGGTTATTTCTGTGGCGATCTTAATATTTTTTATAAAAAACCAGAAAAATAAATTGAAAAATAATAAGCCTTATCTCATTGATTTTGAGTTATTCCGGTATAAAAATTTTAATTTGGGTATTATGGCTGTTTCTTTTTTCTTTATTATGTTGGATTCCTATTTCTATATTCTCTCTTTATTTTTTCAGGATGGATTAATGATTAATCCGTTGAGGGCTGGAGAAATAATTGTTTTTCAGGGATTAGGATTTATCCTGGCTTCAGTTTTTTCAGTGAAACTGATCCTGAAATATGGAAAAAAAGCCCTTATGGCAGGACTTTGCTTTATTATGTTCATTTTGATTCTCCAGATTATTTTTTTCAACAGGGCTATTGAATTTTACCAATTATGTCTATTATTGTTTTTACATGGGGTGGGAGTGGGTTCTGTGATTCCGTCACTGGCCAATATCGCTCTTTCGGGAATGTCTGAAAAACTGATAGGAAATGCTTCCGGCGTTTACAATACCTTTCAGCAGATTGCAGCGATTATGGGAATTGTTGTTGTAGGAAGTGTATTTTATTATTTCCTAGGAGAACACCCTGTAATACACCATTATCATAAAGCCTTTACCATAGCAATACTGATTAATATTCTATGTTTGGCAGTAGTACTTGTTAGTATTTTTAGAGTACCAGATTATATTCTTCCTAAAAACAAAAGATAATTATTGAATTGTCCATTCTATAAAACGGTTCATCACCTGCTCCCAATGAGGTTTATCGTGATTAGGTTCACCATTTTCCATTTCGAAAAAGTTATGATCCATATTCAGGTATCTTTTATAGGTTAAATTATCTTTATGAGCTCTGATGAAATAAAGAGGTACCAGATCACAAAGGTCACTCGCAATATCATGGGTTCCATAGGCCATATAAATAGGTTTATTGAAAGACAGCCAGTCGTCGAGTAAGGGAATAGAAAATGATTTCCATGAAAGCAGCGAGGGCTTATTTTTCAGTATTTCGGGATCATTAGCCTCTTTGTAAAGCTGGTATTGTTTTTCAATTCCTTTTTCAGCATCAGCCCAGGTTATTGTATTCTTTTCGGCATCTTTCCGATAATCACGGATATTCTGATCTATCCTACCGAATGGATTAGCTCCAAAAACTCCAAGCTTTGAAACCGGTTGATATTCTGTAGTAATTTTCGTGGCAACTTTAGACCCTTGTGAATGCCCCGCAACAATCAATTGAGAATTGTCTACCCAATCCTGTTTTTTCAGAAACTTTAAAACTCTGATTGCACGACTCGTATAGTTTTCAAGATAATCTGCTTTTATAAAATCTTCTGATGGTTCATCCTTATCCTTGGAGTTTCCAATATACCAATAAGAGTCATTAATCTGGTTTTCTTCTGCAATCACAGGCGTTGTAGGCATTGAAACAATGACCAGATGATAATATTTCTTAATGTTTTTGACATCAAAATTGGTAATTCCACCACCAATCAGCCATATTCCGCTTTTTGAATTCACATAGAGCGGATAGGGGAGCGAACCCTGGCACCAAAGAAATATTGGCTTTTTGGTCTCAAGTTTAGGATCTACTACGATGAAATCTATATTCTCAGAACGATCAGAAATTTGAAAATGAGTAGATTCATTGTTAATTACTTTTCTATTTTGTGAAAAAAATAGCTGAAAAGAAAGAAAGAATGTGAGAGATAAGGATTTAAAAAACAGTTTCACGGATACTACTATGGGTTTTAATAAAATTTAAATTTAAGGTTTTTTTATTCCCTGTAATGCAATTTTAGCAATATCACGGGTAATATCGGTTGGAGAATGGCAATCACAATTACTGAACCCTATAACATAGATATCTTCTTGAGGAATATAAACGCCCATGCTTTTGAATCCAAATACACTTCCACCATGCTCACGGTCCGGAGTTCCGTTGATTTCTTTCAAATGCCATCCATAGCCATATGTAAATTCTTCCCCATTATTGAGTCGATATTTTTGAAAAGCTTTTTGAGTTTCCTGGGGATTTAATACTATATTTTGGTTTAAAGCCTGCTGCCACTTCCACATATCATCTACGGTAGACATGAGTGATCCTGAAGAAAACGGTACACTGAAGCTAATAACAGTTTTATTCACAAATCCATGTTCTTTTTTATGATAGCCATAGGCTCTTTGAGGGATTACTTTTCGGTCTGAGGCATAATAAGAATGGGTCATTCCTATTTTGTCAAAAATATTTTTCTTGATAAAATTTTCGTAGGTATCTCCTGAAGTAAGTTCTATAATATAGCCGAGAACAACATATCCTGAATTATTATAATCAAACTTTTCACCCGGTACAAAATCAACAGGCTCATTTTTGAAAAAATCTACCATAGCTTTAGGTGCCATTTCTTTTTGGGCAATAGAGCCTAAAGATTTCATCTTTGTGAAATCCTTGATTCCTGAGGTATGGGTCAGAAGATGATGAATCGTAATTTTATTACCATTAGGATAATCGGTGATATATTTTGAGATCGGATCATTAGTGCTAAGTTTTCCCTGTTGTTCCAATATTAAAATAGCAACAGAGGTAAATTGTTTAGTCATAGAACCAATCTGGAACACATTTTCAGGAGTCATAGTAACGCCAAGTTCCAGGTTGGCTTTTCCGAAGGCTTTTCTATAAAGGTTTTTTCCTTTTTGAACCACCATAAAGACAGCTCCCGGCTCATCCTGATTTTCAAATCCGGTAAGTATGAGGCTGTCTATTTTCTTTTCGTTTTTTTTGGTGAGTAATTGTGCATCCACAGTACTGCAAATCAGCAGAGCTATTAGGAAGGTTATTAATTTTTTGGTAATCATATCATGTAATTTGTTATACAAAGATATGAATTATTTTAATTACTATGTTATGCAATATACTAAGTGATATTTAAAATTATTTTTTTTGTATACCGGGTAAATAAGTTTCTATTTTTCTACAGAGATTAATAACATCATAGGTCTGCGGAGTTCATCTTTCATTTCTGGGATATCCTTCAGCATTTCATGATTAGGTTCAGGTTCAATGATTTCTTTGATTTTAAAGCCATGTTTCAATAAAGTATTCAGATAGGAAGTTAAGGTTCTATGATACTTAATAACATTTTCCCCTAAAAAGGTAGTATTTCTTTTTCCTTCAATGAAATATCGGTCAACTGGCCAGGTTATTTTCTCTCCATCTTTATCGTAAACCCAATCCTGACCCCCTTCAGCAGTAAAAACAGGATGTTCCACTGAGAATATAAAATGACCACCTGAACTCAGCCATCGATAGATATTTTGAGAAATTTTATCAAGTGACTCCACATAATGCAGTGTTAAAGAACTTAAGATAATATCAAATTGTTCTGCAGGATAATCAACATCTTCTAATGCTTTTCTTTCATAAAGAATTCCTTCCAGATTGTTAATTTCTTGTGCTCTGGTCAGCATTTTTTCTGAAAGATCGATACCGGTGACAGAGTGTGCCCCATTTTCTATAGCATAGCGGCAGTGCCATCCGAATCCGCAACCGAGGTCCAACACATTCTTTCCTTTAAAATTAGGTAACATATTTTTCAGGGCATGCCATTCTCCGGCTCCCTCTAATCCCAACTGGGAACGGAGCATTTTCTCATACTGGTCAAAAAAAGCAGGGTTGTCGTATTTATTTTCTTTCATGGCAGTGAAGATTTGCAATGCTGTTTTAAAATTGAGATTAGTGGATAATAAAATTACAATTATTAAATGAGAAAACTTTAAACGTTCATCCGGGCTTGTCGGCAATAAAAAATCCTTTACATTACATAAAGGATTAGATATAGTTAGAAAATAATTCTATTTTTGACTTTCACGTACAGCACGGATTAATTTTTCGTTCCGCTCATTGGCTCTTTCATTATTTAAAGACATCACCGCCCAAATAGCAGCAGGGAGCCAGCCAATTAAGGTGATCTGTAAGAAAAAACAAATGATTCCGGTGAGAACTTTTCCCCTAACAATAAAGGATAGAAAAGGAAGTACAATTGCTAAAAACATGATTTAAATTTTTAAGGTTATGATATCGTTTTTATTTGTCAAATGTATTGATTTTTAGGACAAAGTAGAAAAATCAAAGACAATTAATCTTCCATATTCTTATTCCATAATTTTTCAGCATAATCCCTGAAAGTTTTTGGGCCTTGTTGAAAAGCCTTATCAAAGGTATAAGATCCTCCTTCAAATACAGGTTTACCATGATTTTCCATTCCTGTTCGGATTTTTGTTTGTCCACGCATGGCAAACTTTTGTTTCCCTTCATACATGATAATCTTTAAATCTGAAGGACTTACATCTCCTTTGCAGGCAATTTTATACATTATCCAGACTTCTGCAATGCCGTTTTTATCAAGATCTGTTACGCTTAAAGTATTTTTCTTAAACTCAGCATCTATATCTACCATACAGTCTTTGACAAAATCATTGACTTTCCATACCAGCTGATTATTTTCTAAAGAGTAGGATTGCCCAAAAACTTCAGCATCTGCACTATCATCATTTTCATGAGGGAAATTTTCATTTCTGTAACTTCCGGTTTCAGATGTAATAACTATATACTCTCCTGTTTTATCTTTCCATTGGAATCCTTCTTTGAAATTTCCTTTATACTTTAATGCTTTTGGAACTTGGGAAGAATCAATTCTTGTAGTAACCAAAGAATCTGTTTTTTCTACCTGATTAACTTCTGCTGATTGAGTTTCTGAAATTGAATTTTTCTTTTCTTCTTTACAGTTTAAAAAGAATAGAAGCGGAAGGCAATAGAGTAGGTGCGTTTTTTTCATAGATTATTTTTCTTTTCTGATTTATTGAATCAATTCATTTATCGTTTTCTCCGTGTCCATCAAGTCTCCCTGAGGAATCTGATGGTTAAGATAAGTAAACAGCAAATTGGTTACCCAACTGTTTTCAATATCGTGAATATAGTAAGACGAAATTAATCCAAAGTCATCAGAAATGTACGCTGGCAGTTCAGAAGAGCTGGTAGCTTTGAAAATAGAGATAAAAATCTCTTTACGGATATGCATAACAGTATCTTCGGTTTCTTCGTCTATTTCTTTTCCATCAACTGCATGATAAGCTTTCATCCATGCATCAGAAAATTCTGAAGAATCTCTGTTATTAAGAATTTCTTCAATCTTTTCAAGGGTAATATTGACAAGAGCAGCCTTTAATGAATCATTAAAAGCTGCTTTTAATTTTTTTAATTTCTCGATCATAATTTTAATGAGATTGAGGATCAAAATAAGCTTTAAAAGTAAGCGGATTCTCAATTTTTCCCTCAGCGTCTTCCAGGTATTCTAAATATTCAGCCTGATGCTTTTCCATATAAATCATAACGATGGCCAGATTTACGAAAAGGTTTTTATCCTCCGAGCCCAGGTTTAAAGCCATTTTTAAATAATTCAGAGCCCTCTCATTTTCTCCCATGTCAGAATAAATTGCACCTATGTTGATGAGCGCAGAAGTATTCTCAGGTTCAATAAGCAGAATTTCATCTAATTCTTTCACTAAAAGATCGTTTAGTTCATCCCAATGATCTTCATTCTCCCACCTTTTCGCCTGGAGCTTTTTAACATTTTCAAGTCTTTGCGGTATGTTGCTCATTTGTTTTTAAAGTATATTTAATGATTTCTTACCCAAAAGCTCTTTTCAACAAACTCTCTACTTTCGGTTCGCTTCCTCTGAACGCTTTATACAGTTCCATAGGATCTTTAGTTCCTCCTGAAGAAAGAAGCACTTTATATTTGGCTGCAATTTCTGGATTGAAGATTCCATTTTCTTTAAAATACTGAAATGCATCAGCATCCAATACTTCTGCCCATTTGTAAGAATAATACCCTGCAGAATATCCGCCCTGGAAAATATGAGAGAAACTTGGACTCATAGCGGTTTCAGGATTGGTTGGATAAAGTGCTGTCGCTTTAGTGTATTGATCTTCAAACTCTTTTACAGTTTGATTCTCCAGCTCTGCAACTTTTGTATGATAGTTCATATCCAGTAATCCGAAACCTAATTGTCTTAAAGTCTGGTATCCTTCCATGAAGTTTTTAGACTGCTCAATCTTTTCAATTTTTTCGTCAGGAAGAACTTCTCCGGTTTTATAATGCTTGGCAAATGTTTTCAGGAACTCAGGTTCGTAACAGAAGTTTTCTAAAAACTGAGAGGGAAGTTCCACAAAATCCCATTTTACAGAAGTTCCTGATAGAGTAGGATATTGAGTGTCGGCCATCATTCCGTGGAGAGCATGTCCGAATTCGTGGAATAAAGTCGTTACTTCCTGGAAGGTCAGCAAGCTAGGGGTATCTTTTGTAGGCTTACTGAAGTTACAAACAATAGAAATATGCGGACGGGAGTTTTCTCCATTCTGCTTATATTGATTTTTATAGCTGGTCATCCATGCGCCGGCTCTTTTCCCTTTTCTTGGGAAATAATCTACGTATAATAAAGATTTATAAGTTCCGTTTTCTTTTACCTCATAGACTTTTACATCTTCGTGGTATTTTGGAATGTCATTTCTTTCTTCAAAAGTTACCCCAAACAATGTACCAGCCAGTCCGAAAACAGCATCCTGAACTTGATTTAATGAGAAATAAGGTTTCAATTCTTCATCATTAAGATCGTATTTTTCTTTACGCAATTTTTCAGCATAAAAAGCGTGATCATAACTTTGCATTTCTTCAACTCCATCGGCTTTTGCCAGAGATTTTAATTCATCAATCTCTTTGGCAGCGTAAGGAGTAGCCTTTGTTAAAAGCTCATTGAGAAAGTCAATAACCTTTGTCGGAGATTTTGCCATTCTTTCTTCCAGAACAAAATCTGCATAATTTTTATAGCCTAAAAGTTGAGCTTTCTGTTGTTTTAACTGGAGAAGCTCTTTGATGAGGTTTTGATTGTCATATTCTCCACCATCAAAAGACTTTTTACCATTCGCTAATGCCAGCTCCTTTCTCAGTTCACGGTTTTCAGCATACGTCATGAATGGGATATAGCTTGGATATTGTAACGTAACCACCCAGCCTTCAAGATTTCTTTCTTTAGCTTCTTCAGCAAATTGCTCAACAATCGCTTCCGGAATTCCGGCTAATTGTTCTTTATCTGTAATATGTTTGAAATAAGCATTGGTAGAGGCCAGTACATTTTGTCCGAATTGTAGGGATTTTATAGAAAGATCCATGCTGATCTTCTTTAATTTTTCCTTGTCTTCTTCATTCAGTAAGGCACCACTTCTTACAAAACCTTTATAGGTTTCATTTAAAAGCATTTCCTGTTCCTCATTAAGGTTATATTTTTCCTTTTCATCATATACCTTTTTGATTTTATTGAAAAGGGCTTCATTTTGAGAGATTTTGGAAGAGTATTCCGTTAAAATCGGGGAAACTTCCTGAGCAATCTGTTGGATTTCGTCACTGGTTTCAGCAGAATTTAAATTGAAAAAGATATTCGATACCACATCCAGTTGCTCACCGGAATAAGCTAATGCCTCAATAACATTTTCAAAAGTGGGTGCTTCAGGGTTGTTAACAATAGCATTGATCTCTTCTTCAGATTTTTGAATTAATTCCTTGAAAGCAGGAAGGTAATCTTCATTTTTAATGTCACCGAAAGGTGCTGAGTGATATGGTGTATTAAATTTTTCGGTTAAAATATTCATTTTTCGATTTTTAGTTGAACGTAAATGTAAGGATTCATGAGGGAATCCAAGCTGAAAGGCTCAAAAATAATGCCTGAAATCCAAGTTATGACAAAAATGCCTTATCTTTAAATAATCTTGTCCTATGCAAAGAGGGGGTGATGTCAGAATATTTAATTTTGAAAACAGATGAGAGATTCATTTTGAAATAAATAACCTTAAATATTATATAGACTATGAAAACACTCTTAAAATTTATCGGCATTATCCTTTTGCTGGTTATTGTATATGCTGTTATTGCTATGCTGGCTTTCAGCAAAGATTATCATTATGAAAAATCTATTGTCATTAATGCTCCCAAAGAAAAAGTTTGGCAATATGCAGGTTCTTTAAAAGGATATAATATGTGGGATCCTTTTTCTAAAGAAATAAAAAATATTAAAATTACTTATTCTGGCGAAGGAGATAAAATAGGAGATTCTTACCACTGGAAGGGGGAGGGTAGTGAAGGAGAGCAATCCATCATAGCCATTAGCCCTAATGAAAAATTAACTACCCAGCTTCATTTCATAAAACCTTTTGAAGGAAATGCTAAAAGTAATATGATAGTGGCTCCTGAAGGTAATGGTACAAAAGTAACCTGGATGATTGATAATGAACTGAATACCATGATGAAGATTATGAAACCCATGATGGATAGTAATATGGATAAAATGTTTGGCCAGGGACTGAATGACCTGAAAAAATTATCAGAAAAATAAAAATAGAAGCCTTGTACATTGTACAAGGCTTATTGATTAAATTTCTTTTTTACCAATCTCGTTAATCGCATTATAATTTCCTTCTCCCTTAGGATTAGGTCCGTATTCATTAGGTCCGTGGTCACTATCTGCAAATAGCATCCATAAACTATAAAAAGGGATTAGCTGAAACCATCCGGAGTTTCCTCTGTCATGACATCTTTTTGCACCTTGTGCAAGAAGAAACCAAAGAGATGGAATAAGAAGGATAAAGAAAAGCATCATAACCATTTCTGAAGGTTCCTGATTAAGCTGGAAATAAATATTGAAAGGGACATAAAATACCAGGTATATAAGATATGATAATCCATATTCTGTTCTTCTGATTCTCCCATCAAATGAAAATGGTGATTTAAACATGACTTTTAGTTTTAAAAAAGGCAAACCTAAACATATTTCTCAAAAAAGGAATATATTGAAAAGAGTAATTATAGACTAAGCCAGACAATATTATTAGAAAAATATTATCTTTATATAAAGAAACGATTGTATGGAGAAGACCGTATTTGAAAAAAGTGATATCAGAGACTTTGTAAAAAACACCATTGCAGAAAAAATTGAGAAACTTAAAAACTTCATTGAATTTACTATGGAGGCCAGTCGTGATATCAAAAAGACACCAAAATATGACAGCATGCGTGAAGAGATGCAAGAGGAAATCTATCAGATGCAACGACAGCTTGGTGCTTTAAATGATCTCAAACGAAATATGGGAAAGGTTCTGAATACTTCTACAGACCGGGTACAGCTGGGTTCCTTAGTGATTACCAATAAAGCCCGTTTCTATATTTCAGTATCATTAGGTGAATTTTTCTTTGAAGGAGATCGCTTTTACGCTATTTCTTCCGAAAGTCCCATGTCCCAAAAAATGATGGGCATGAAAGCCGGAGATGAGTTTACATTGAATAAAATACATCAGAAAATAGTGGATGTGTTGTAGGTATTTAATGTCAATAATGAATTTGCCTGGCAAGTGAATCGTAAATGGCCTGAAGCTAATGTTAGTTTTAAACTCTAAATACTGATTATCAATATTAAATCCTATTATCCACAAAACTGACAGGCAAAACGAATTGGCCATTCGCCACTGATTCTTATCCGGAAACACAATCTTTACCTTTCAAATTCCGAATCTCAAAACCTCATATCCCACATCAAAATCTTTCTCCTTTCTCCTGAATTATTAGCTCAACATGTTGTATTTTTGCTTCTATGAATAAAGCAGAAATTTTAAAAGAAATCATAGAGCAAAGAAGAAGTATTTTCCCGAAAGATTATACGGAAGCTGAAATTTCTCAGGAAGTTATTGATGAAATTTTACATTCAGCCACTTTAGCTCCCAATCATAAGCGTACTAAACCTTGGCGTTTTAAAATATTCAAAGGAGAGGAAAAGGCAAAACTGGCTTCAGAAATGCAGGCGATCTATAAAGCAACTCAGCCTGAACAATTGTTCTTAGAGAAAAAATATAATGATATTGGCTTTAAAATCAACAAGGCCAATGCCGTAGTTTCCATTATTGTTAATTTCAGTGGAATGGTTCCTGAATGGGAAGAAATTGCAGCTACTTCAATGGCTGTACAAAATATGTATCTGAGCTGTACGGCTAATAACATTGGCTGTTATTGGAGTTCTCCTACCCTTGTTAATCATTTAAAAGAATCTTTGACGATAGAAGAAAACCAGAAATGTCTGGGACTTTTTTACATGGGAAAAATATAATTAATATAATAATGTAGCGGTTTACTAATATAGTAGTGAAATTCTTACAAAAGAGAGTCAAAATATTGATACATTGTTAGATTGATAAATTGTTATATTAAATCATTGTTCAATCAGAATTTTTATCTATCTTTGCACTCTTAAATATTTAACTGGGACGAGTTCCCGTAAAATTCAAACATTATGTCAGTAAAAATCAGATTACAAAGACACGGTAAAAAAGGAAAACCTTTCTTCCACATCGTGGTTGCAGATTCTAGAGCTAGAAGAGATGGTAGATTCATCGAGAAACTAGGAACTTACAACCCAATTACTAACCCAGCAACTATCGAGTTGAACGTTGATTCTGCTGTACAGTGGTTAAACAACGGTGCTCAGCCTACTGATACTGCTAGAGCTATTTTATCTTACAAAGGTGCTCTTTACAAAAAACACTTACAAGGTGGTGTTGCTAAAGGAGCTTTTGATCAAGCTGAAGCTGAAAAAAGATTTAATGCTTGGTTAGATACTAAAGAATCTAAAGTACAAGGTAAAGTTGAAGGTTTAGCAACTGCTAAATCTGATGCTAAAAAAGCTGCTTTAGAAGCTGAAGTAAAAGTAAACGAAGCTAGAATCTCTGCTGCTGCACAAGCGGATGCTGATGCTAAAGCTGCTGAAGAAGCTGCAAATGCACCTGCTGAAGAAGTTGCTACAGAAGGAGAAGCTGCTGCTGAAACTGAAGAAAACACTGAAGCTTAAGAACATTTCCTGTTATGCGTAAAGAAGATTGCTATTTGTTGGGGAAAATAACACGCAGACACGGACTTGCGGGTAACGTTATTCTTAAATTGGATACCGACCAGCCCGAGCTTTACAATAAATTGGAATCAATATTCGTTGAAATCAACGGATTATTGGTTCCATTTTTTATTGAAAAATCATCATGGAGCAAATTAGATGCTCTGAATCTTGCATTCAAAAACTCTTCTGAAGCAATAGTAGATCAGGTTTTAGGTAAGAATGTTTACCTTCCGTTAACGACATTGCCTAAACTTTCAGGAAAGCAATTCTATTACCACGAAATCATCGGTTTTGAAATTTTTGATGAAAATGATAACAACTGTGGAGTCATCAGATCTGTAAATGATCAGACCGCACAGGTATATTTCATTACCAATCTGGATGGAAAAGAAGTGGTTATTCCTATGATCAAAGACTGGATTATTGAAGTCGACAGAGAACAAAGAACAATCAAAATGGAACTTCCTGAAGGTCTTATTGATGTATTCCTGGTTCCATCTAAGAAAGACGAATAAATTTTGTTACTATAAACAATTATTCTCTCTCATTTTCTTCCCCATTATTATCTGAAATTATTCGTTATCCATCATTAAGGCTGGGATAAGATATTCTTCCACCATTTTATCAACCTGTGAATGAGCATAGGGTTTATTATATGCTGTAGCTGTAATAACCATTACAACGGGTATATCTACAAACACAATAATCTTATTTCCACCATTCCCACTACACTGATAAGCTTCCAGATTGTTGTTTCCTATTTTATAAATTTTTCTCCAGAACAAATATCCATAGCCTTCAAAATCTTTATTATCTGTGAAGTAGTTAGTGAAAGATTTCTTTATCCAATTCGTATTTAATATCGTTTTTCCGTTCCAAACTCCCTTATTCTTATATAATTGACCGAATTTTGCGAAATCTAAAGCTCTCATTCGCAAGCCACCTGCTAAAGAAGGCTTTTGTTGAGGAGTAAACTGCCATTTATAGCTCTTGATTCCAAGAGGTTGAAATAATTTTTTATCAGCATATTCTTTCAATCCTTTAGGAAGAGATTTATCTAAAATATCACCGGTTACTACAACTCCTGCTGTAAAATAATTCCAGGCTTTCCCGATTTTATTTTCAGTCATAGGCAAGCTCAAGGCGAATTTCACCCAATTATCGGTAGGGTACATATTTTCTTCATTCCCTGGAGATTCAGAGTCCTGATCATTACCATCAAAACCCGAGCTCATTGTTAGCAGGCTTTTTATAGTAACGCTATCTTTTCGGGGTGAGTAATTTTCAAATGATTTTAGATCATAAAACTCCTTCAGGTTTTGATATTCGTTTTTAATAAAACCTTCTTGAATGGCGATTCCCATCAATGTAGAAGCAAATGTTTTTCCAACCGAACGTGTATCCTGTAAAGAGTCTCTTCTTGATCCGTTAAAATATTCTTCCAGAAGAAGCTTTTCATTTTTAATAACAACAATGCTGGTAATACTTTTGAATCTTTCTTCAGCAATTTTTGTATTCAGATTTTTGATTGTTTCAATATTTAGTTTTTCCTGAGAAACCTTCCATCCGCTGTCAGGCATGACAGGCTGAATTGCGATTTGATGTTCAGGAATATTCTGTTTAAGAACATTAAGACGGATTTGCCCTTCAGCAATAATAGATCCCGTAATAATATTTCCTGTATTCAGATAGGGACGGATTTCAATTTTTAAAATGTGATTTCCATCAGCCAGCGCATCAATTCCGTCATGCCCTCTATAAAAACGCATCCATAAGTACCTTCCCCATGAATCTTCATTCTTACTGCTGAGAAAGGGAATTCTTACTGTGGTCTTTATTTTTTTATTTTCTGAAGTTCCGGCCCCTGTATTAAGATTTTCTTTATAGACCAGTGTTCCGTCAACATAAAATGAGAATTGAAAGTTTCCTTTTTTGAGGAGTTCATCCACAGTCCAATTAGGTCTAAGCTTATGAAGGTAGTTGATCAAAGAATTGTCAAAAAAAGCATGAATACCAAGATCTCCGCTTTCCTGAAACACTGAAGAAGTAATAATATCTGAATCTTTAAGGTTTTCAAGTGAAACAGCTTTGTTCAAAAATACAATTTTCCCGGAATATTTTTTCTGAATCGGATTCTCAATTTTTTCAGGATTAATTATATTTTTGCTTTGCCCCTGGTAAAGGTAGAAGGTAAAAATAAAAATCAATAATAGAACTGTTCTCATGGCAAGAAGTATTTGAACAAAAATAGTAAACTTCTTTACAGTAAAATAGAATGAGATTAACATTGCTATTTTGTCATCATGTATTCTAATTGAACAGCTTTCTAAACTCTCCCGGTGACTGATTCGTTTTTTGTTTAAAAAGTTTACTGAAAGACTGCGGGTGTTCAAAACCGAGTTCATAAGCAATTTCACTCACGGATAAACTTGTAGTGCTTAAACGTTCTTTCGCAGAATCAATTAATTTATTCTGAATATGCTGTTGTGTGTTTTGCTGAGTATGAAGACGAAGTAGTGTTCCAAGGTAATTGGGTGAAATATTCATCTGTTCAGCTATACATTTCACAGAGGGAATTCCATTTTCTATGAGGTTTCCGTTTTCAAAATATACCGAGAGAATTTCTTCAAATTTATGAAGCAATTCATGACTTGATTTTTTTCTGGTAAAAAACTGACGCTCATAAAAACGGTCAGAATAAATTAATAATAATTCAATCTGTGCAATAATAAGTTCCTGGGTAAATTTATCAATATTTGACTGATATTCACGCTCAATATTTTTAAGAACTTCAACAATAATCTTCTCTTCTTTATCTGAAAGAAAAAGGGCTTCTTTCACCTGGTAACTAAAAAAATCGTAAGATTTTATTTTTTTGGTTAATGACGTATTCCAAAGAAAATCAGGGTGAATCAGCAATAAGAATCCAGTAGGGTTTACCTGGATATCCTTTCTTATTTCCAGACTTAAAAACTGCTGAGGCGATACAAAGCACAATACTCCAGAATCAAAATCGTACTGCTGCTGCCCATAATTGAATTTTGGATTGACATTTTTCTTCAGCCCGATAGAATAAAAATTCTGAATCCATTTCAATTCTTCATCCTCCACAATATAATGAACTTTACTGTAGTCTATTAAACTAATAAGGGGATGTTCAGGGCTTGGAAGATTGCAGAAAGAGTGAAAATCTGCAATAGTATTAAAACGAACAGGCTGTTTCATAATAGCTAAGTTAAATATTTTTATAAAAAGTATAATGGATTGTTTCAGAATGCCTTCAGCTCCGAAATTCTGATCGGAGCTGAAGGATATCATGATAATATTAAATTGCGGTTGAAACGGTCAGGTTTTCCCATTTTTCAGCATCTTTCTTTAAGATATCAATTTTATTATTTAGCAACTCCATTGTTCCTACCCCTAATAATAAATGAACAGGAGGATTTTTCTCTTTACTGATCTGGATCAGAACATCTGCTGCTTTCACTGGATCATTAGGCTGATTACCATTAATTTCATTAAGGTGAGCCTGCTCAGAACTCCTTGCGGCTTCATAAGCCTGAATAGGATTTGATGGAGTTCTTACAGAATCTTTGTTTAAGAAATCCGTACGGAAATATCCTGGATAGACAACCGTAGCATGAATTCCAAAATCTTTTACTTCTTCAGCCAATGCTTCTGTAAATCCGGCAACAGCAAATTTTGTTGAGCAGTAAATTCCCCAACCTGGAAAATTGGCAGAATATCCACCAACAGAGGAGATATTAAAGATATTTCCTGATCTTTGCTCACGAAGATAGGGCATGGCATTTCTAATCACATTTAAGGTTCCGAAAACATTCACAGCATAATTTTTTCTTGCTTCTTCATCGGTAAGTTCTTCCAGCGTCCCGATTTGTCCGTAGCCGGCATTGTTAACAACCACATCAATTCGGCCGAAGTGTTCCACGGTTTGGTCAATGGCGGATTTTATATCGTCGTTATCTGTGATGTTGACACTTAGCGGGAGGAAATGTTCTGATGTTTCTCCAATGGTAGAAATAAGGGATTCAACGGTACGGCTAGTAGCGGCAACCTGAAATCCTTCGGATAATAATTTTTTTACCAGCTCGAATCCTAAGCCTTTTGAAGCTCCTGTCACGAACCATACTTTTCTTGTTTCCATTTTTAAATATTTTTTTGTTTAAATGATGGTACAAAGATGAAAACTTACAGGAGGGAAAATGTAGCCAAATCGGGGAATGATGTATCCAAATCGTGAATGGCGATTGTATTCGAAAAGATTTTAATGAACTTTCAGGAGATTCCTGTATTTCAAGGGAGTAATTCCTATATTTTCTTTGAAACACCGGATAAAATGACTTTGATCTGAAAAACCGCACTCCATAGCAATATCCGTTAATGAAAAAGACGAATTGAGAAGTTCCATTGATTTATTAATCTTTAATTTTCGGAGGTATTCTCCCAGATTGCAATGGAAATATTTATGAAAATCTCTGCTTAAATGGATAGGGTGGATATTCAATGTTTTAGAAAGTTCGGTGAGGCTCAGGGTCTCAGCAGCGTTTTCATGTAAGATTTCATTAATTTGGCCCACCCAAAGTGGTTTTGCTTCTTTGATTTCCTTCTCATGGGTTAATTGGCTGAAAAGATTCAGTAATAGCTGATTGACTGCGATTTCGAGAGATGTATCATTGGTTTTTATTTCTTTAAAAACCTGATATATCAATAATTTGAACGCTGGATTTTTTATATTGAAACTGCCTTCAACTTTGTTTTTTTGAACATCAAACTGTTCAAACCAATTTTGAGTGAATTCTATGTGGAAGCCTCTGGTAAAAACATCCGGTTTAATATTATAATGCGGATCTTCCCAATGATGATACAATAGTGTTCCGGCTGAGCATCCGTAAGTTTCTTTTTTGTTTCCTTCTGTCATATTACCCTGCAGGAGAAAAGTAAAGTAAGCATTTTCGTGATAATGCCAGTCTACATAAGAATGGGTATATTCCGTATCTGTGATAGTGAATCCTTCTAGATTGACTATTTGATTGGTTTCTCCGAAATATTCTCCGCTACGAAGAGTGTTCATGATATATTTTGTTTTAATTGATCAATCTGTTCGTACATTGTATTAAAGAACATTTTCCTTTCCCGGTTTCCGGATTCATTCAGTGATCTTGAATTCTTGATCTGATGTTCGAAATAGCTCAATGAATCTTCACAGGTTATTGCATCATTCGTCATCATATATCCGAACATACTGAACGGAATAAAAAAGGAACATTGCTGTTCGTTTTTAAATAAAATACTGTTGTTTAAAATCACCAGATCATTGATGTAAATCTGAAAATTAGATTTTTCCAGCGTTTTATTTTCCAGTTTCATCAACAGGTTTTTAAGATCTTCAAGAATCAATTCAATATCATTGTTATTCAGTAACTTCATTTCAGAATAAAATTTGATTTGCCTTAATGCACTCATTATTGTTGTGTCATTCCAGATCTCCGTTACATTCTGTTTATCATATAAATCTCTTAGCATTTCATTTTTTACGGAATGATATTGCATATTAAAATCCTGAAAAGGACTTAAAAACTTATCCTGATTCAATAAGTTCATCCATACATAAAACTTAAAACGAGATAAAACAGAATCTGAAATTGTGTAGAAGAACGGAATATCCTTGGCGGAATAATAAACCTTTGAGTTGGTGACATCTTGAAAAACATTCAGAATCTTAAGAGAATTTTCAAAATAATTTAAAAGATCATCAGTAGTCCTTACCGGCTGTGTTCTCTGAACCACCAATTGATTATCTGTTCCTAGGAACTGATCTAATGATATCTGGTAATACTTGGCGAGTTCAAGGGCTTCCTCAAAACTGAATTTGGCCTTCAGTGAAGTCCGCCGATGGGCAGCATCATAGCTGATATTAAGAATATTAGCAATCTCATCATTCAACGATGTGTCACCTATCTTTCTTCGGATTTCCTTTAATAAAGCTTCCTGATGCATGGCTTGTGATTTTCACAAATGTAATATTTTTTGAGAGTAAAAAGCCTTTTTGATAACATCTTATCCTTATGTTTTGCGATTTTCACAAATAGGATGAATTTTTTAATTTTTTTTCACATTCATTCCTGGGCTTTCGGCTGATAATTTTGAAATATAATTTTAAAATCATAAGCTATGAAAGCACAATTTTTTTTAATAACAATGCTTTTATTCAACAGTCTGTGCTATGCTTCAGACACAATAAGAGTAGATTCTTTAAAACATAAAGTTATTGGATTTTCACCTTCGAAAAATACCAGAAATATCAATGGAGTTTTGCTTAAATACTTTGATCAGGAAGATGGATTTACTCCTAAAAAAGTAAATGGATTGGGAATGGGTTTTAATCCATTAGGGTTATTTTTTCCTGCATTACTCGTTGTGTATTTACCCAGCGCAGACCGATGGAGTCTGAACAATGATTATGGTGTTATTCCAGAAAATAAAATGAATAAAATTAATGGAGTTCAGTTGTCATTGATCAATATGGAACCTACAGTAACCAATGGTTTGGAGATTAATATTTCAAGTAATATCAATACTTATGCCGTAACAAATGGAATAGCTGTTTCTCCCATTCTTAATTTTCATCATGAAATAAAAGGAGTTTCTGTGGCACCATTGGCTAATGTGGGACAGAAATGCCGCGGTCTTCAGATCGGTCTTTATAACAGCTGCAAAGATTTCCGTGGGCTCCAGATTGGGGCGTGGAATGAAAATGGAAAACGAAAGTTACCCTTTATTAACTGGAATTTTAAGAAACAAGAAAATAAAAACTTATGAAAACAAAAATTTTAGTGATCTGCTTCTTTTTATTACAAAAAGCAATATATGCACAGGACTCACTGACAGCAGTAAAAAGTAAAATAATTTCCCTGACCCCTTTGAGCGCAAAAATAAAAGAAGTAAATGGGATAGCTATAGGGTTGGGAGGAAGCTTATTCGAAAACCACGCAGGACAAACTCAGAAAATCAATGGTTTAAATCTAGAACCTAACCCGTTAGGAATTCTAATGTGGATGTTTACTGATCCAGCTAAACAAAGAGATGATGGGACTCTTCTCATTGTAAACGGACTTACAGTTTCTACTGCGGGATATGGGAAAAAAGTAATTCATCACGGAACATCCGTTTCTCTTTATAATTATGGGAAAAAAGTAAGCGGAATTTCAGTAGCTGGATGGGCAAATTCTTTAGACCAAGGGAATGGAGTTTTAATTTCTGTAATGGGAAATGATCTGGCCACCATGAGGGGTTTAAGTGTATCAGCTTTTAATACTTCGGAGAAAATGCAAGGACTGCAGATAGGAATTCATAATTATTCAAATGAAATGAAAGGAGTTCAAATAGGTATTATTAACAAATCTAAAAAAATGAAAGGGCTGCAGATTGGAATATGGAACAAAAATGATAGGAGAAGTTTGCCCTTTATTAATTTTTAAAAATAATCGTCATGAAAAATATACCTTATCTATTGATCTTGTCCCGTTTTATGACAGCCTTTGTGATTCTGTATCTGGGATATTATGTAGGAGAATCCGCTCGTCAACCTATTCTGATTCTAATGTATTTTGGATTGTTTACTGATATTTTTGATGGAATTATTGCCCGTAAAACCGGTATTTCTTCAGAAAAATTAAGACGAATGGACAGTCAGACCGATCTTGTTTTCTGGCTTTCATTGGGATTTGCTTCTTATTTCCTAAACCCGGATCTGATTATTAATGAATGGAAAAGTATTCTTTTGATTTTTATTATGGAAGCATTGTGTTATATTATAAGTATCTGGAAATTTGGAAAGGAAACTTGTACTCATGCTATTTTGGCTAAAATGTGGGGATTAAGCCTTTTGTTAGCCTTTACCTATCTGATAGCCTTTCAGAAAGCAGGCTGGACCTTTGATCTGGCAGTAATCTTAGGATTGATTTCTCATATAGATGTTATTCTGATTATTATGTTCCTTCCCCAGTGGCAATATGATGTTCCCAGTTGTTATCATGCCCTGAAAATCAGGAAAGGAAAGGAAAGAAAAAAGAGCATTTTCTTCAACTGAAGCATTAAATAATTGATAAATGATTTTTAAAGACGGCGCAATCATCAAGTTGCGCCGTTTTTTTGTAACTTTGCAACCATTAATTTTTAGACAAAAATTTATTATCAACAAATGAAAAAGCAAACGATCAAAGAAATCCTAAAGGATTACAAGAAAGTATTACATCATGACATTACAGTTTACGGATGGGTAAGATCATTCCGTGCTAATCGCTTTATTGCACTTAATGATGGTTCTACGATTAATAATTTGCAGATAGTTGTTGATTTCGAAAATTTTGATGAAGAGATCATCAAGAATATTAGCACAGCTTCTTCTCTTAAAGTAGTAGGTGAAGTAGTGGAAAGCCAGGGAGCAGGACAATCTGTTGAAATTGTTGCTAAAAAGATTATTGTGTTAGGAGATAACTTTACAGAAGAACTTCAAAGTACAATTCTTCAGCCTAAAAAGCATAGTTTAGAAAAGCTACGTGAGCAGGCACATTTAAGATTCAGAACCAACTTGTTTGGAGCTGTTTTCAGAGTGCGCCATGCAGTAAGTTTTGCTGTTCACTCATTCTTCAACCAAAACCAGTTTTTCTATATCAATACTCCGGTTATTACAGGAGCCGATGCTGAAGGAGCGGGAGAAATGTTCGGAGTTACCAACTTCGACCTGAACAATATGCCAAGAACTGAAGAGGGAGATATTGATTTCGCACAGGATTTCTTCGGAAAAAAAACAAACCTTACAGTTTCAGGACAGCTTGAAGGGGAAACAGCAGCAATGGGATTAGGAAGAATTTATACTTTCGGACCTACTTTCCGTGCAGAGAATTCAAATACAACAAGACACCTTGCCGAGTTCTGGATGATTGAGCCGGAAGTTGCTTTCAATAACCTTGAAGATAATATTGATCTTGCAGAGGATTTCTTAAAATATGTAATCCAGTATGTATTGGATCACTGTAAAGACGATCTTGAGTTTTTAGATAACCGTTTTGCCGAAGAACAAAAGACAAAGCCGGAAAAAGAAAGAGCAAAAGAAGGTCTTATTGAGAAGCTTGAAAATGTAATTGCTAAACGTTTTAAGCGTGTAAGCTATACAGAGGCTATCGAGATTTTAATGAACTCAAAGGAGAACAAAAAAGGAAAATTTACCTACCCTGTTGAAAGCTGGGGGACAGATCTTCAGTCTGAGCACGAAAGATTTTTGGTTGAAAAACATTTTGAATGCCCGGTTGTATTATTCGATTATCCGAAAGAAATCAAGGCTTTCTATATGAAGCTGAACGAAGACAACAAAACCGTTGCTGCAATGGATGTTCTTTTCCCAGGTATCGGTGAAATCATCGGTGGATCTGAAAGAGAAGCAAGATTAGACGTTTTAAAACAGAAAATGGCAGATATGCATGTAGATGAACACGAACTTTGGTGGTATTTAGATACTAGAAAATTCGGTTCTGTACCACATGCAGGTTTCGGTTTAGGATTAGAAAGGTTAGTTCTTTTTGTAACAGGAATGACGAATATCAGAGACGTAATTCCTTTCCCAAGGACGCCGAAAAGCGCTGAATTTTAGAGTTATAAAAAAAGCCTTAATCATCAAGATAAGGCTTTTTTTATTTTTCAATAGTTTATTATATAAAAAGTATAAAGCAAAAATCATGCTAAATGTATTTTTTATCAAATAAATTTATTAAATTCGTAGAATATGTTATGTTAAAACGCCAATATTAATATGCTTAAACAACACTTACAACTCAAATTAGGACAAAAGCTGGCTCCTCAGCAGATCCAGTTAATGAAGCTTATTCAGCTTCATACTCTTGAATTTGAAGAGGAGTTGGAGAGAGAGTTAGAAGAAAACCCTGCTTTGGAAATTGTAAAGGAGGATTCTAAGGAAGATGATTATTCTTCCCTGGAAGATGCGTATCAGGATGAGGGTACAGAAAGTATTGAAACAGATTTCGACGTTAATGAATATCTTTATGACGACGAACCAAACTATAAAACCGCGTCCAGCAACTACTCTCCGGATGATGAAGAATTTGATAATGAAAGTCTTTTAACTGAAGGACAGTCATTATATGATTATTTGAGAGAACAGATTCACCTGGTTAATATCAGTGAAGAAGATCTGAAGATTGCAGAATACCTGATCGGTAACCTTGATACAGATGGATATTTGAGAAGAGAGATCAAATCTATCGTAGATGATCTTGCTTTCTCACAAGGAATTTATACGACTAAAGAAAGAGTGGATGACATCCTTGAAAATTATGTTCAGAAGCTGGATCCGCCAGGAGTAGGAGCAAGAGGCCTTCAGGAATGTTTATTATTACAGATCGAAAAGAAAGTAAGTTCTGATAAAGCCGTTTCTTTAGCAGCCAATATCCTGAGATACCAGTTTGATGCTTTAACGAATAAGCATTATAATAAGATTATCCAAAAATATGATATTGAGGAAGAAGATCTGAAAGATGCATTGGAAGAAATTTCAAAACTGTCCCCAAAAGTTGGAGGAAACTTTGATACCCAAACAATTACCATCAATCAGGAAATTATTCCGGATTTTGTAATTCAGGTGAAAGATGGGCTGGTAATTCCTATGCTCAACAGTAAAAATGCGCCTACTTTAAGAGTTTCTGAAGAATATAAAGATATTCTTACGACGTATTCACACGATAAGAACTCTTCTGAACATAAGCAGGCTGCTTTATTTATCAAACAAAAATTAGATGCTGCCAAATGGTATATTGATGCAATTAATCAGCGTCAGAATACTTTATTACAGACCATTACTGCTATTGTTAAGTTCCAGAAAGATTATTTTATCACGGGTGATGAGAAGTCTTTGAAGCCAATGATCTTAAAAGATGTGGCAGATATTACCGGATTTGATATTTCTACCATTTCCAGAGTGGTAAAAAGTAAATATGCAGATACCCCCAATGGAATTGTTTATCTTAAAGATCTATTCTCAGACAGTTTAACCAATGACGATGGTGAAGAGGTTTCTACTAAAGAGATCAAAACCCACCTTCAGGAAGTGATCAGCAAAGAAAATAAGAGAAAACCATTGACAGATGATGCTTTGGTAGTGATCTTAAAAGAGCAAGGTTATAATATTGCCAGAAGAACGATTGCAAAATATCGTGAACAGCTTAATATTCCTGTTGCCAGATTAAGAAAAGAACTTTAAATAAAAAAAAGCATTTCAATTTGAAATGCTTTTTTTATTGATTTTAGTCCTGTTTACATGTCATTGTGCAACAGTTAAAAGAATAATGTTTTCCTTCATTATTATCATTTAATTCAAAGCAGGCATCCGGACTAACCAGACAGAAGCAAATTTCTCCTCCTGTTACACTTTTCAACTCATTTCTTTGTAATTTTTTTAGGTTTTTCATAGTTGTTTTTAGATTTGTTGTTATTGATTAGATGTTATTAGCTTTAATATACATAATTATTTTTTGTAATTGTATTGTAAATTAATAAGTTAATAGTGCTAAATTTCTTTTAGACTGTCCAATCCTAATTCTTTCATGGAAATCTCTCTCATCTCCACTTTTCTTATCTTTCCGGAAATAGTCATTGGGAATTCATCTACAAATTTCCAGTATTTCGGAACTTTATAATGAGCAATTTTTCCTTTACAATATTCTAATAGCTCTTGTTCTGTAATTGTAAAGCCTTTTCTTACTTTTATCCAGGCCATCACTTCTTCGCCCAACCTTTCACTCGGAACTCCAATGATCTGAACATCCAGAATATGAGTGTAAGTATACAGGAAGTCTTCTATTTCTTTAGGTGAAATATTTTCTCCACCCCGGATGATAAGATCTTTAATTCTTCCAGAAATAGTAATATATCCATCTTTATCCATAACAGCCATGTCACCGGTATGCATCCATCGTGCATCATCTAATACCTTTTTTGTATTTTCAGGATCATTCCAGTATTTCAGCATAACAGAGTAGCCTCTTGTACAAAGCTCGCCATGTTCGCCGCGTTTCAGAATTTTTCCACTTTCATCAATGATTTTTATTTCAAGATGATCCTGAACGGTTCCTACTGTACTGACCTGTTTTTCCAGCGAAGTCCCAATTAAGGTTTGCGTAGATACTGGAGAAGTTTCTGTCATTCCATAGCAGATACTCATTTCTCTGATATTCATAAGGCTTTCCACTTTCTTCATGATTTCCGGTGGACATACAGAACCTGCCATGACACCGGTTCTTAAACTTGAAAAATCATAAGAATCAAAATTTTTCACCGCAAGTTCCGCAATAAACATAGTGGGGACACCATATAGGGATGTACATTTTTCATCCGAAACGGTCTTTAATGTAATATCGGGATCAAAGCTGTCATTAGGAATTACCATGCAGGCACCGTGAGCCGTACAGCATATATTTCCGATTACCATACCGAAACAGTGGTAAAACGGAACAGGAATGCATACGCGGTCTTTTTCTGTATATTTTAACCGGTTACCAATAAAATATCCGTTATTTAAAATGTTATGGTGGGAAAGAGTAACTCCTTTTGGAAATCCGGTTGTTCCTGAGGTATATTGAATATTAACAGGGTCATCAAACTGAACATGTTCTTCAAAACTATGAAGAACTTCATCAGAGATCTCCTGCCCATTATTGACGAAGGCTTCCCAGTTATCATCAAAGAAAATTTCATGTTCTAAAGTGGGGCAAACTTCCTTGGCATATTCAACCATTTCTTTATAGTTGCTGCTTTTAAAGCTTAAGGAAGAAAAGATAAAACGAACTTCCGACTGATTGAGCACGTAAGTAAGTTCATGGGTTCTGTAAGCAGGATTAATATTGACTAAAATGGTTCCGATTCTGGCAGTGGCGTACTGCAAAAGTACCCATTCATAGCGGTTAGAGGCCCAGATTCCTATTCTGTCACCGGTTTTAGCACCTAAAAATATCAATGCTTTGGCAATAGCGGTTGTTTGATTGTAGAATTCTTGATAAGTAGCTCTGTAACCCTGATGAATACAGACAAGAGCTTCTTGCTTAGGGAATTTTTCGACAGTACTTTTAAGATTTCCTCCAATGGTCTGTCCTAATAATGGAACATCAGATGCTCCATAAACGTATGATAAAGGCATAGTAAAAAGATTTGGTGAAATAAAATTAACAATAATATCTTTAACTATAGCCTATGAATGCTAATTTTCCTGAGAATCTATCTCTTTAAGTTGCTCCAGATTTTTGTCAAGCTTTTTAATGATACTTCCATATACGAGTCTGTAATAAACCCAAATCATAGATATAGCCAATAGAGTACTGATGGAAATGGCAACAATAATGACGGTAAGGTCAGAACCGGAAGGCTGTATATTTTGAGAATTTAAAGTGTAAAAGATAAAAGCTACCAATACAAAGGTAAAAGTCAGCAGTAATACAATACTAATCAATATGAAAGCATTCACTGTTTTTTTGAAACTAATAATTCTCGTAATAAGACCTTTAAGGTTTTCTTCGATCTTTATTTTACGGTAATTTTGATAAAATTTCAATACGAAATAGGCTGTAATTATTACACTCAGAATTTTAATAGCTAAATAAAAGTGGCTGAAATTGTTTTCCACTTCAGGCGCCTCATGAGTGCCCAGTTTTTCCAATATTTTACGGAATCCTTCAGATTCATCATCCTGAAAGAAGTAGAATAAGCCCAAAACGGAAAAAAACAGGAACTCAAAAACGCTGATCCAGAAAATATACTTTACATAATTACGTGATTTTCTATTCAGCATTTGACGAATCTCGCTGTTATCATATTTTGGCTGTACAGGTTGTTCCTGCCAGGTTTTCTTAAAGCTATCTAAATCAAATTCAGGCATATTTTTCCATCTGTTCTTTAAGGGTTTTCTTTAATCTGTTCATTTTCACACGTGCATTAACTTCAGTAATTCCGAGGTTTTCTGCAATGTCCTTGTAAGGCAGATCGTCAAGATACATCATGACAATGGCTCTTTCTACATTAGGAAGAGTCTTGATTACAGTATACAAAAGCGAAATCTGTTGCTGCTTTTCATCATCATCTTCCACAAAGTCCTTGTGGTTGATGTCCAGTTCATTTGTAGGAAGGCTTTTGCTTTTTTTTCTAAAGAGGGTAATGGCTGTATTAAGCGCTACACGGTACATCCATGTTGAAATTTTGGAATTTCCTTTGAAAGAATCATAACTTCTCCAGAGTTGTAAGACAATTTCCTGGAAAAGATCCTCTTCATCTTCCAGCGAATTGGTATATAAGCGCGATACTTTAATAATCAGGCCCTGATTATCTTTGATGAGCTGCGCAAATTCTTTTTCTCTGGAATCCATAGATGTATAATGGCACGAAGATAATAATAATGTGGTAATTGGGGAAGAATAATTATAGTGAAATAGTGATAGGGCAAAGAATGGGAAGAAATAACGATCAATAGGGAGGATTTGTAAATGAACCAATTCATCCTTTTCCCGTGAAATTTATGTATCTTTGCACCCGCGAGAAAATCGGCTTGTTGATTTCCCGTTTACGGGAGGTAGGAAAGTCCGGACACCATAGAGCAGCAAAGCGGATAACATCCGTCACCCGTGAGGGTAGGACAAGTGCAACAGAAAGCAAGTACAGTTCGGCTGTAGTGAAACCAGGTAAACTCTTTGCGGTGCAATGGTAAGTATATCGGTTCTTTTCAGCAATGGAAATAGGGGCGGCTCGTCCTGAAAACCGAGGGGTAATCAGCTCAAGTTTTGCAGCAATGTAAAGCGTAGATAAATAACAGGCGCTTCTTCGGAAGTACAAAATCCGGCTTATAGATTTTCTCGTGATTTTTTGATGATTATAAGCTATAATTTATCAGCATAAAAAATCCTCAGATGTATTCATCTGAGGATTTTTTTATTCACTTTCCAATTGTTTTTTTGCTTCCTGTAAGCCCAATCTGTCTTTTTCCGAAAGCTGGGGATATTTAAGGTTCATTTTTTCCAGCGTGTCTATAATAATCTGAATAGCTGCTGTTCTTGCAAACCATTTATTATCCGCAGGAAGTACATACCACGGGGCATGATCCTTTGATGTTTCGTTGATTGCTGTTTCGTAAACCTCCATGTATTGGTCAAATAGGGCCCTTTCAGGAAGATCTCCTGCCGAAAATTTCCAGTTTTTTTCCTGCTCATTGATTCTGTCTAGTAATCTTTTCTTTTGTTCATCCTTCGAAACATTCAGGAATATTTTGATGATAGTGGTTCCGTTTTGAGCAAGATGTTTTTCGAAATTACGGATGCTTTCATAGCGGTTTTCCCAGAATTTATTGTCAAAATCTTTTACAGAAGACCATGTTTTTTCACTTAAGTTATATTCAGGGTGAACTTTACAAACTAAAACACTTTCATAATGAGAACGATTGAAGATTCCGATCATTCCTTTCTGAGGCAATGCCAGATAATGCCTCCATAGAAAATCGTGGGAATATTCTTTTGAGCTTGGAGTTTTAAAGCTGGTGACATTACAACCCTGAGGGTTTACTCCTCCAAAAACATGCTCTATCATGCTATCTTTTCCAGCAGCATCCATAGCCTGAAGTACAACTAAAAGAGATTGGCTTCCATCAGCATAAAGCTTTTCCTGTAGTTCACGAAGTTTTTCTTTTTCCTGGATTAATAATTGTGTCCCTTCTTCTTTGGTAAGTTTCCCTTTGTAAGAGGTAGAGGCTTTTTTTATTGAAAATTTTCCATTTACCTTAAAGTCATCTGAGAAATTGGTGTCCATATACTTGTAAATTATGAGAGTTAGAAATTATTTAAAAATAGAAGATGTCGTTGTTAAACAATTATTATCCATATGAATACTAATTCTTTCAACATCTGTTATTATAAATATAATGAAAAAACCGCCTCCATAGAGACGGTTTTTGTATTTTTAAGTAGAGAATTACTTAGCGGTAGCCTTTTTAGCTATTTTTGCAGCTTTTTTCTCAGCTTTAGCAGCTTCCTTCTGCTCAGCAGGAGTTAGCACTTTTGCTTCTGGAGCGTTAGCATCTACGTTTCCTTTAATGTAGATTACACTTCTGCTGTTGGCAGGGTCGTTAGAGAAAACCTCGATCATTTTGTTGAATCCTCCTGTAAGAGCTGTGTTGTATCCAACTTTGATCTTAGCAGATTTTCCTGGCATGATCGGATCCTGGCTAAATTCAGGAGTTGTACATCCACAAGATGGTTTTACGTTTGAAATGATCAAAGGCTTATCACCAGTGTTTGTTACGGTAAAGAATCTTGTACCATCAGAACTAGGCTTAATGTTACCATAGTCGAAAGTAGTTTTATCAAACGTAATAGTTTGTGCAGATGCAAGTGCAAATGTTCCGAATAATGCAATTCCTGCGATTAATTTCTTCATATTCTTGAATGTTAATATGTTTGTTAGATAAATTTTGTGAAACAAAGTTAAAAATTATTTTAATTCATGCTTAAAAATTTTTTTCTTTAGACTATTTTTGCAAATTGCAAGCCAAAGAAATAGAATTTATGCAGATTTCAGAAAAGTACAATCCACAGGAAACAGAACAGAAATGGTACAATTACTGGTTGGAAAACAAGTATTTCCACTCAGAACCTAATGAAAAACCACCATATACCGTGGTCATTCCACCGCCAAACGTGACGGGGATATTACACATGGGACATATGTTGAACAATACCATTCAAGATGTTCTGGTCCGCCGTGCGAGAATGCGCGGGTTTAATGCTTGTTGGATTCCGGGAACAGATCACGCTTCCATTGCTACCGAAGCTAAGGTTGTTGCTAAACTGAAGTCTGAAGGAATCAATAAGTCTGATATTACCCGTGAACAATTCCTTGAGCACGCTTGGGAATGGACCAATAAATATGGAGGAACAATCCTTGAACAGCTTAAAAAATTAGGATGCTCATGTGACTGGGATAGAACCCGTTTCACTTTAGAGGATAAGCTTTCACAACAGGTTATCAAAAGTTTTGTAGATCTTTATAACAAAGGGTTAATCTACAGAGGGTACAGAATGGTAAACTGGGATCCTGAAGCGAAGACCAACATTTCAGATGAAGAGGTAATTTTTAAAGAGCAGAACGGAAAATTATATTTCCTTAAATATAAAATTGAAGGTTCAGAAGAATTCCTTTCAGTAGCTACTACACGTCCCGAAACTATTTTCGGGGATACCGCGGTATGTATCAACCCAAATGATGAGAGATATGCTCATTTAAAAGGTAAAAATGTAATTGTACCTATCGTTGACAGAGTCATTCCTATTATTGAGGATGAATATGTTGATATCGAATTTGGAACAGGAGCTTTAAAAATTACTCCTGCTCACGATACTAATGACTATGAGATCGGACAAAAGCATCAGCTGAAAATGATTGATGCATTGGATGATGATGGAAATCTTAACGAACATGGTCTACACTATGCAGGACAAAACAGATTTGATGTAAGAAAGCAGATCGCAAAAGAATTAGAAGAAAAAGATCTTTTATTAAAAGCAGAAGATTACGTAAATAAAGTAGGAACATCCGAAAGAACTGGGGCTGTTATTGAACCTAAAGTTTCAGTACAATGGTTCCTTAAAATGTCTGAAATTGCTAAGCCGGCATTGGATGTAGTAATGGATGATGAAGTAAAATTCTATCCGGATAAGTTTAAAAATACGTACAAGTACTGGATGGAGAACATCCGTGACTGGAATATCTCCCGTCAGCTTTGGTGGGGACAACAGATTCCTGCATTTTATTATGGAGACGGAGAAAATGATTTTGTAGTTGCTGAAACCAAAGAAGAAGCTTTAGAATTAGCAAAACAAAAGACAGGAAATCAGGAATTGACTATAGAGGGACTTAGACAAGACGATGATGCATTGGATACGTGGTTCTCTTCATGGTTGTGGCCAATGTCTGTATTTGATGGATTACTTGATCCTGAAAATAAAGACATCAATTATTACTACCCAACTTCTGATCTGGTTACAGGACCGGATATTATTTTCTTCTGGGTAGCCAGAATGATTATGGCCGGATTGGAATATAGAAAAGAAGTTCCGTTTAAGAATGTTTACTTTACAGGAATCGTAAGAGACAAGCAGAGAAGAAAGATGTCAAAATCTTTAGGAAACTCCCCGGATCCGCTTGAACTGATGGATAAATATGGTGCTGATGGAGTTCGCGTAGGGATTCTATTAAGTTCTGCCGCAGGAAATGACCTTCTTTTTGATGAAGATTTGATGCTTCAAGGGCGAAACTTTATGACGAAGATCTGGAATGCCTTCCGTTTGATTAACATGTGGAATCATGAAGATAAACCAGCTATTGCTACCGACAATCAGGCTATAGAATGGTTTGAAAATAAATTAAATAAAACGATTGTTGAGATCAACGATCAATTCGAGAAATTCAGAATTTCTGATGCCCTTCATTTAATTTATAAATTAATTTGGGATGATTTTTGTGGTTGGTATCTTGAGGCAATTAAACCTAACTACGGAGAAGGCATTTCTAAGGAAGTTTATCACAAAACAATATATTTCTTTGAAGAGCTCATGAAGTTACTTCACCCATTCATGCCTTTCCTAACGGAGGAATTATGGCAGACAATTTCAGAAAGAAATATTGAAGAAGCTTTAGTGGTTGCTCAGCAGAAAGAAGCCGGTGCGTTTGATGAAGCTATCATTAAAAACTTTGAGACCGCAGCAGAATTGATCTCTGGAGTTAGAAATTACCGTCAGACAAAAGGAATTTCACCAAGAGAAGCAGCTGAAATATATACTAATGCTGCTGAATTCGCTAATGAAGCCGTAGTAAGAAAATTGGCAAACGTTTCTGAAATCCATTTCGGAACGAAAACAGATAAGCCAAGCTTTACATTTCTTGTAGGAGCGACAGAAGTTTCTATTCCTTTAAGTGAAAACTTGGATTTAGGGGAAGAAAAAGTGAAAACTGAAGAAGAATTAAAGTATCTGAAAGGGTTTTTAATTTCAGTAGATAAAAAGCTTTCTAACGAAAAGTTTGTGGCTAATGCTAAACCTGAAATTGTAGAGGTAGAGCGTAAGAAGCAAAAAGATGCTCTTGACAAGATCGCGATCTTAGAAGAGAAGTTGAAGACTTTGTAGATTTAAAATATAGGCAATGTGTTGCCTTAATAATCAGGCTGGGTACGGATGAATAACTTGTATCCAGCCTGATGGTTTAAAGAAAAGATATAAAATGACACATATAGAAAACATAAAAAAACTATTTTCGAAGGACTTTGTAGAAAGTCCCTTGTTAGAAAGTTTTGAAGTAGGGAAAATTTACCTTTCCAGTGGAAAGCTGGTAGCTTGTGATCCTTTAATCACCAATGATATGCTTCCATTTTCTACAGAATTTCCAAAAGGAGAATTCTCCGTGATGCTGCATAAAGAGATAGAAAGCAATTGTGTAGCCTATGCAGAAATTATTTTTAATACTACAGCCATTACAGACTGGAAGTTGGCAACTACCGCGGGACAGAATATTAAAGAACTAACCGAAGATGAAGTTTTTGGATATCCGGTAGAAAGCGGTATGGGCTGTTTTATGGATGTGGATACTCAAAACAGTCTGAATGAATTGGAACAGAAGCTTTATCATAATAAAGGTGGAGACTTCATGGGAATTTATGAAGAGTTTTTCCATGGACATTTCTTTGATGAAAATGGTGCAATAGATCAATATGCATTTCTAAAGCCTTCGGAAGCTCATCCCGGGACCATATTTGCTTTTGAGACCGGATATGGGGAAGGTTTTTATGCCAGCTACATTGCTTTTGATAAAAATCAATCACCAGTGAAGATTATTACAGAATTTATTGAAATAAGTTAGGTAAAATTAGTTACTTTTGGCACGGAATTTAGTCTGTTATAATTTTTAAACTAATATCAAACACAATGAATTTCTCATCAGAACAACCAAAAATTATCGTTGTAGGCAGCTCCTCAATAGATCTTGTTTTGGAAACCGATAAACTTCCCTTACCTAATGAAACCGTTCTGGCTGTTAATTCAGAAAGTTATTTTGGTGGGAAAGGAGCTAACCAGGCAGTAGGAACCGCAAGATTGGGAGCCAGTGTTTATTTTATAGGTTGTGTTGGAATGGACCCTCTGGGACAGCAAATCATGAGAAATCTGGTGGGTGAGAATGTGAATGTAGGTTTTGTACATGAAACAGATAAAGAATCTACAGGCACAGCTTATGTAACCACCTCTGAGGGAAATGCAGCTATTGTTGTAGTTCCTGCAGCCAATAAATACCTAAATAAATCTCATATTGATGAGGCTGACCGTTATTTTCATACTTCTGACCTTGTCCTTGTACAGCTTGAGGTTTCGATGGATGTTGTGGAATATACAGTGAAAAAAGCCAAAAAATATGGTAAGAAAGTAGGTCTGTATGCTTCTCCTGCTATGAGAGTAAGTGATGAAATTTTGGAAGCAGTAGACTTTATTGTTGCTAAAAGTAATGAACTGTTTATTATTTTTGGTGAAGAAAAAAGAGAAGAAGTCCTTAAAAAATACTTTAATAAAGTGTTTGTAAGAGATGATACCAATTCTACCATCTATTTTGATGGTACAGAAATGAAGTATTATAGAAAGAATAAAGATAAGACTGTTTACAAAATGGGGATGGGAGATGCATTTACATCAGGATTTGCGATTGCACTTTGCCATGGGAACTCTGTTGAAGACTGTGTGAAGTTTGGAAACGAGGTTTCTTCTCGTGTTTCAGGAGGCAAGGGTTCGCAGACAGGCTTGCCGAGAATGTCAGATTTCTTTTCTTAAAGCTATTTACGGCATATCGAAAGTTCCAAACTAAACATAATAATATACTGAAAATGTCCACTTTTATAGTGGATTTTTTCTTTTCATCCTATGGAAAAACTAATACTTACCACAGAAGATCATGCCTCCCTGACTGTTCATCTTTTTCAGCCTGAAAAAAATAATGGAAAACTATTGCTTATTAACTCTGCAACGGGAGTTAAGCAACAGGTCTATTTCTCTTTTGCAAAATACTTTTCGGAGCAAGGGTTTACTGTGATTACTTATGATTACAGAGGAATAGGACTATCTAAACCGGAAAATATGAAAGGTTTTCATGGGTCTATGAGAATTTGGGGTTCACAGGATTTTAAAGCAGTGACAACCTATATTAAGAATCAGTTTCCTGAGTATAGAAAGTTTTGTCTGGGACATTCTGTAGGAGCTTTAATTTTAGGAATGAATAAAGATTCTGAAATGTTTGAAGAATTTATATTTGTAGGAACCCAGAATGCTTTTGTAGGAAATCTTAGACTAAAGACAAAAATTGAAGCCTATCTTGGATTCGGAATTGTACAACCATTAACCACTTCATTGCTAGGATACTTTCCTGCAAACTGGTTCGGGCTAGGAGAAAGTCTTCCAAAAAATTGTGCATATGACTGGAGAACCTTAATTTTAAACAAAAAATCAACCAACAGACTGTTGGAGAAAATTGATGATTATTCTAAAAACTTAACGCAGAAAGTATTTGTAGTTCGTGCAGAGGATGATGTATGGTTAACAGAAAAAGGAGTTATGAGCCTTTTAAACAATACTTATTCTAACCTTAAACCGACGTACAGACTGGTAAAAACCGCAGAGTCTGAGAAAAAAGAAATCGGACATGTTAATTTTTTTAGAAGTTATAATCAGAAACTCTGGGGTATTATTTTAAATGAACTGATAGATTAATGAAAAGTACAATTAACAACACGGTAGAATTTGTAAAGGAAAAGCTGGAAGGAGCGGAAGCAGGCCATGACTGGTTTCATATTGAGAGAGTTTGGAAATTGGCTAAAAAAATTGCTGACACAGAGAAAGCCTGTGATTCAAATGTGGTAGAATTATCTGCACTATTGCACGATATTGCAGATCCTAAATTTCATAATGGAGATGAAACAATCGCTCCAAAAATATCCAGAGAATTTTTAGAAAGAGAAAACGTTCCTAATGAAACCATTGAAAAGGTTTTATTCGTGATCGAAAATATTTCATTTAAAAATAGAAGTCAGGCTCCTGCCGATCCATCTATTGAACTACAGATTGTGCAGGATGCTGATCGTATTGATGCTATTGGAGCCATAGGAATTGCCAGAACATTCAATTTTGGAGGGTTTAAAAATAATCTGATGTATGATCCAAATGTTCAGCCTGATCTCCATATGTCCAAAGAGCAATATAAAAAGTCTAATGGTACAACCATCAATCATTTTTATGAAAAATTATTGTTACTGAAGGATTTGATGAATACCGAACATGGAAAAAAAATGGCCCAGGAAAGGCATGATTATATGCTGAATTTCCTTGACCAGTTTTATAAAGAGTGGAATGTAGATTAACATTCTCTTAAAAATTCTGAAATCAGTATCTTTGCAGTATGGTATTTTTCATTCTTGTTATCTTTTGGGCGTGTATATTTTCCTTGATTTTATATAAAGTAAAATCGGGAGGAATGGCAAAATGGGCAAGACTGTTCCGTATTGTAACAGTAGTTTCTTCCATCTCAATTTTCACCTATTGGTTTATAAAGAAAAGTGCTGTGGCATTTGTGGATAACTCTGTAGGACTACAAGTTGTTAATAAACTTCCTCAAGCATTGGATTTTTATCTTATCAACGTCAATAAAATTGATAATACTACTAGCCTTGAACCTAAGCATATTGGGAAAATACGTCCGGAATATTACAGGATTGAATATTTGAAAATGGACAAGTCTGATGAGTATTGGATTGTAGGTTATCTTGGAAAGAAAAATCTGGTGTATTTTTCACAGCATTCTGTTCCTAATAAGAATATGGATCAGATTGTGGAAGTACAGAATTATATCAACCAAAGCATGAGGCTGTCTGAAGCTGCTAAAAAGCAGGTGGATGCTTATAATTATGAAAATACAAAGTTGGGAATCTGGATTACATTGGACTTTCTGCTTTTATTTCTCAATCTGGTATTGCTTCTGAAGAAAAATAAATAAGTTATATATTCTCTCGCAGATTTCATAAAATCTGCGAGAGTTTTATTATTAAGGATAATCCAGAAGATGCATAATCTGTTCTTTAAATTCCTCAGGACATTCTTTTACTAATTTATCTTTGTTCTGTTTACTAATCTGATGAGGTTCCAGCCATTCAATTTTATTGGAATTCAGGCTATGGCTATCATATACTCTTTTTATAGTATGGTCTTCATAGAAGGTATATTCGTCGCCAAGCCAGTTGCTGGAGACGCTGATTGTACAAATTTCCTTTTTCATAACATTGATTTTTTTAAGTATACCATTACTCACTAGGAATGGGTATTACTCTAATTTATAAAATTTTCCGTTATGAAAAGGCTTTTGTTGTAATTTGAACTGTAAATTAAAATTAGTCTATTTAAAATTTTAACTAAAATAGGCTTCCCATATTTTCAGTGGCCATTTGAGGAATATGGATTTCTGTTTTCCATTCTTCATTCATTTTTTTGATGAAATAAGCGGAAAGAAGTGGAGAGGCCTTTTCAATATTCTGATGGACAAAGAAATAGAGATTCTGAAGCCCTTCTTTTTTCCATTGAGTAAGGTGCTTTAACCAATCATCTAGCCTTTCATAATCACTTTCTGCATTGGCTCCTACATATCGGATAAACGCATTGGGGGTGGTCAGGCGCATGTGAAGCATATCTCTTCTTCCGGCGGTATCTACAATAATATTAGTGATATTATAAGTTTCAAAAAGCTCACAGGTAGTGTTTAGAATTTCTTCATCAGTAAACCATTCCGTATTTCTGAGTTCTATAGCAAGAGGAACTTCTTTAGGCCATTCTTTTACAAATTTTTCCAGTCTGTCATAATCTTTTGGTTTAAAGTTATCATGAAGCTGAAGGAAAGCCATTCCAAGTTTTTCATCAAAATTCATCACGGCTGATGCAAAATGAGTAACGGGATCTGTAACGTCAATCAATCTTCTGAAGTGGGAAACAGTGTTGGTAATCTTAGGGAAAAACTTAAAATTTTCAGGAGTCTTTTCTTTCCATGTTTTTACCTGATCCGGAGTGGGCATTCCATAAAAGGTAGCATTTAATTCAATGGAATTAAATTGAGTGGCGTAATATGTTAACTCATCCTTTGTTCCTTTGGGATAGAATCCTTTAAGGTCTGTTTTGTTCCATTTGGCACATCCGATAGAAATATTTTCCAATCCTTTTTTATTAAGGCTTAAAATTTCTTTAGTTCTGGAGTGATCTTTAGGAAGGGTGAAGTCTATTTTTGATGGGTCTTCTACTTGTCCGAATTTCATATTAAGCGGTTTTAATGTTTAAAATTAATCATTTTTTCACTGTATTTTCATAGAAAGGATATAAAATGAAAAAGAAAATTACATGAACATTAAGCTTTTTTTAAGGAAATGTTAAACTTTATGTTACGCAATGTTAATTCTATGTTACCATACTTCATTTTTCCTCAATCTAATTTTGCAACAAGTTTTGTAGCAATAAAAATATGAAGAAAAAATTGATCTGTGCTTTTGCTTTATTATCTTTTGGATTTGCATTCTCACAGGAAACCAGCTCTAAAATTTTTGGAAGATTAAAAGGTGTTTCTTCTGAAGTTACAGTAAGGGTAGTACATATTCCTACCAACAGTACCTTTGAAACCAAAAGTAATAGTAAAGGGCAGTTTAGTTTAGATAATCTTCAACCGGGAGGTCCTTATAAATTGGAGATATCTGACGGGTCACGGGTTATTTATGAAAATTCTAATTTACAGCTTTCATTAGGAAACAACGATCTTCCGGTAGTAGAAGTTGGAAACACGGAAAAGACCATTGATGAGGTGAAGATCACTTCTAAAAAGACTAATGTAAAATATGGAGTTGGGATTAGCCAGGCGCAGATTTCAGGACTTCCTAACATTAACCGGGGGATCCAGGATGTTACCAAATTAGTTCCTCAAAGTGCTAATAACTCTTTCAACGGAACCAATTTTCGTTATAATAACGTTACGATTGATGGGTCTATCAACAACGATGCAATTGGTTTCAGTCCCTCATTGGGAGGTCAGACCGGTACTTCAGGAATGCCTGGAAGTAGTACGCGTTCCAATTCGATTAGTTTGGATGCCATTCAGGATGTACAAGTGTATATTGCTCCTTATGATGTGAAGCTTGGAAATTTCCTTGGGGGAAGTATCAATGCGGTAACCAGAAGCGGAAGCAATGACGTTACGGGTTCTATGTATGTGTATGGTAGAAATGCAGCAATCACAGGAAGAAACAGAGTAGGTGATAATTCGAAAATGCCAAGTGATTTCTCTGATTTTATTTATGGAGGAAGAGTAGGACTGCCAGTAGTGAGAGATAAAGTGTTTTTATTCACAAACCTGGAATATACCAAAAGGGTAGATCCAATATTTTATAATGCTAATGATCCCAATGCATTGATTGACGAGTCTGTGGCTCAGAAAATTTCAGATTTTGTACAAAAGAAATACGGATTCAATGTAGGAAGTTTTAATGGTTATAATAACTTTTCTGAAAGTGCTAAGCTTTTTAATAAGTTAGACTGGAAGATCAACGATAAGCATACTCTATCCATCAAAAATAATACGGTATTTTCCCAGGCATCCAATCTTGAAAGAGATGGTGCCAATTTCAGATTTTCAAGTATGGATTTTGTTCAGAAAAATACGGCTTCTACAACTACCCTTGAATTGAAAAGCCGTTTTAATGATAAATGGAATAACAATTTAGTGGTTGGTTATTCTTCTATTCATGATTATAGAGATCCTACTTCTGCGAATGCGATGTTCCCGCAGGTTGAAATTACCCATAACGGCGGAACTATTTTGTTGGGAAATGACAGAGAAGCTACTGTTTTCAATATGAAACAGAAAACTTTTGAAATTACGGATAACCTTACCTATAAAACCGGAAATCATACTTTCTTATTAGGAACTCACAATGAGTTATATAATATCAATTATGGATTTGTAAACGCTTTGAATGGAAGAATATCTTATAAATCACTAAATGATTTTTATAATGGTACCCCTGCAAGGATAAGAGGAACCTATCCTTTTAACGGAAACAGCAGACAAGAGCTTTTCGACAATCCTTATGCACAATATAAAGTTAACCTTCTTTCATTATATCTGCAGGATGAGATCAATTTGGGAAGAGTGAGACTTTCACCGGGAGTAAGGGTTGATTATACAGATTTACCTAATAAACCCCAATTAAGTCAGGCTGTTAATAACTCTCCTCAAGACCCTTATTTCGGAAATACTTATAGTTATACTCCGTTAAGCCAGCTAACCAATAGTTACCTTAACAAGCCTACCTTATCTCCAAGACTTGGGTTTACCATCGATGTTACGGAAGACCGATCTATGGTATTAAGAGGAGGTTCGGGTATTTTTGTAGGAAGAATCCCATTTGCATGGTTAGGATATGCTTATTATAATGATGGAGTAGGTTTCGGAAGCTATGATTATAATGCTCCTACTACTGCACAGATTGCTGCTAACGGAGATCCGTTGGTGGGAGCTAATTTCCCGAAGTGGCAAAATTCTTCAAAAGTACAGGTTGACCTTATTGATAATAACTTTAAGATGCCAAGAGTATGGAGAAGCTCGCTTGCATTCGATTATACCCTTTCCGGATATAAACTGACATTAGAAGGTATTTACACCAAAGTATTGTATGACCTTAAATTCCAACAGGTAAATAAAACGGATAATGTGACCTACTACAGTTATGATGTTAATCACGAAATGCCGATTTATACAACGAATATCAATAGTAATTTTTCTAATGCATATCTATTATCCAATACAAAAGATGGTTACCGTTACAACCTGACGGCTCAGATTTCAAAATCATATAATTTCGGATTTAATTTCTTTGCAGCTTATACGTATGGTGATGCGAAAGATATAACGAATGGTATCAGAAACTCGATGGAAAGTAACTGGCAGATGAATCAGTCTTTGACTCCAAATGATCCTAAGTTGACAACTTCCAATTTTGCGATCAAGAATAGAATTGTTGCTAATCTTGGATATGCGTTTAATATTTCCAAATCTAACAGGTTATCTACCAATGTATATTTTAATGCTCAATCAGGAAACCCTTTCTCATGGGGATTCATAAACAGTACAATTGCCAATACGGGGCAAGCGGCAGGTCTTGCTTATATCTTTAAAGATGCTGCTGAAGCGGCTAAATATATTGTTCCTATAAAAGATGGATCAGGAAATGTACTGGTAACTGCTCAGCAACAGGTTGCAGATTATGAGAACTTCGTTAATAACAATGATTACTTGAAATCAAGAAGAGGAAAGTTTACCGAAAGAAATGGAGATACCACCCCTTGGAATATTCAGGCAGATATCAGAATTATGGATGAGATCAGATTGAGTGAAAAATCTAAGAACAATATCCAGATCTCTCTAAGTATCATTAATTTCACTAATTTATTGAATAAAGATTGGGGTAAAGTGTACTTTGTTCCTAATACTTTTAACTCTACAGCCAGCGTAGGGCTTACAAAAGTTGGAAATGTGGCACCGGGACAGCCTTCAGCCGGAGATCCTACTTATACCTTCAAAACACCGGGATCTGCTTATACAATAGATCAGTTTGCATCAAGATTTCAGGCTCAGATAGGAGTAAGGTATAACTTCTAATTACTACTTTTTTATATTACTCAATATACTTCTTTTTCAAAGGTTCGGATTTTCTTTCCGGGCCTTTTTTGCTGTGTAGAATAAAAGAAGAAATAATATTACTTAATACTAATTGAGCAATATTATCTCTTCAATTTCATCAAAAAAAGATCTTTTTTTGATTATTTATTTTATCGTTTGTGTTACCATTCTGTTTGAAATGGTAGAATAAATACAGCCGGTAGTTTTTAGACTAACCGTAATGGTAGCCGGAACAGATCGGTAAGCGGTGTCACCATAAGGTTCAACAATTTTACCATTAGAATCCTTCACAGTTCTCCCTTTTACTGTATAAGTCATAGTTGCCGTTCCGGTAAATCCGCTTGAAGGACTGAATGTGACAATACCTGTTGACTTGTTGTAAGTCCATGTCCCTTCAGTAGTTATTTTTTTACGGTATAACGTAAGATCTGTATCGCTGGTCTTTGCAAAACTGAAGGTTGAATAATCAATATTGGTATTGCTTCCAGTGGGCGGGGTTGTAATGCTGATAGGACCTTTGTAGGCTATATCATTATTGAAAACCGGGATGTTAACTGATTGAAACTTACACGTAGAAGCTGCATCATCATTTGTTACTGCTGAATAAGGAAGCGTTAATTTTACATTTCGGATAATATGTTGCTGGAATGCGGCACCCGTAGAGGCTGCAAAACCTAGCTTTAGAAAGGCTGGAGTTGTTGCATTAAGCGTTTGGGAAGTTGCAGCGCCTTCTGTATCCGAAGTGTTAAAATCAGTAGTTTGAGGATTGGCATTTTCTGTATAAGGTACAGAGGTCTTATAATGATAATAATTGATGACATTCACAGGTGTTCCGTTTTGTGTTGTCTGAATATCAACTTTTATATCAAACCCATCTGTGGTGGTATTGCTTATAAAATGGGGAATCAGATCAAGGTATACTTTTCTGAATTCTCCGGCGTTATTTCTGAGATCAAACACTGAAGAAAGGGTGTTGGAAGTAGCCAGATAGCTTCTGTCAGTTTGTAATACCCTGCCTACAGTTCCCGAATTGCTTAACGTAGATCGTGTAATCAAAACAGGATATTCTGTAAAACCATCCCCTAATCCTGTTGTATTGATCGCAGCACCTCTGGCACCCCTGAGGGTTACATGACTTGTTGATTGAGACCAGGTTACCCCTGCAATTCCATTTACCCTTGATTCCCCCTGAAAGCGCTTGGATTTAAAATTCCCAAACTCATCCAGGGCAATACCTAGATAAGCAGATGATAAACCTGCCTTTCTCTGGCTTGCGTAGGTATTTTGCGCTCTGTTATAAGAATAGCCAAGGCCTGCTCCCGGAGCACCAATTGTGGGGCTTGTCACGGCTCCGTCATATAAGAAAAAAGATAAACCGTCTCCATAAGTACCACTTAAAGGGGTCCCGTTTTTCATATCATATTCAAACTCAACATGAAGTCCGTTTACCGAAGTAAAAGTCCTGCCATTGATAAATAATCCTCCAAATTGCCCTGAGCTTGCAGGGGTAAGCTGCACCCCTGTAGAAGTATGTGAAGCATTTCCCTGTATCGTAAGTTCAGAAGCTGAAGAAGCATTCATAAGGGAATTAGAATAGGAATAAAACCCATAAATACTTGCTACTTCAGTACTGTCTGTCTGTGCATACATAAAGTTTGTAAGCAATCCAAAAACCAGGCTCATCAAAGACAGCCTTTTAAAATTCTTTTTCATGGCTGCTTATTTTACAACAAATACAATGTTGATGAAAGATGCTGAAGTTGCATTTGATAAAACATCATAATTCAATACACCTGTGCTGCTGACGCTGTTTATTTTAAAAACAGATGGGTCATAACCCGTTACGTAATAATATAAATCTGTTGCATTGGGGAAAAAAGGGATTGAAGCCGGAGCAGATGCACTTCTTGCATTTGTTGGGACATTCGAAAACTGATTTTTATACAATGTGTACAGATCTTTCGTTTGGCCTGTTGAAGTTGTTGTGGTGTCAAAAACAACACTCGGCATGTAGAAAAATTTAGATACATACGGAGAAAGGCAGGTCCAATCCGGGGTTGCAGGGGTTCCTACATTTTGGCTGATGCATTTTTTGTTGGCATCAAAAATAATAAGTCCTGTAGCTGGATTGGTAACAGCAGATAGATTGCTGATTCTTGGTAGAAGTACGCCTCTGGAAGTACTTGTAACATCTAAAGCTGCGCTTTGATCAGGAGTAGTAGTATTGATTCCTACCTGTGCGTAGAAAGTAATACTGGCCATAGCCATCATTAGGGTAATAACTTTGTTCATTTTCGAAATAATTTTTTGTGTTTATATTGTAGCAATTTTGCTAAGAGTAATTTTCGTTATCTGAAATTTATTTTTTGTGTTTTTAAATTAAAGGAAGAATCAGAACACACTATACTGTGTTTGTATGGATGATGTATTTTTTTTCTCTTTTTATATTGTGTTTTAAAAAAATAATCAGTTGTAATAATGTGTTTCCCAATCACCCAAAGAGATTTATTAATTTAGATTTAATACAATCTTTATTTTGTATTGAATTTATGTTTAATAATACGCTTGATTGTTAGTATTTTATTTATTAAAAACTGATTTATTTGGTTTATCTTCAACAAATGTAAATAAAATTACTTCATATTAGTAATGGAAAGTCAATGATATAAGGACTTGATTCACTGTTTGGGGAGCGAAGGTCTGATATTTTCAGTATTAATAGATGATTAAATAAAAATAAGTTTTTTAAACCTAAATGTTAAATTTTTGTTAAATTTTAATTATAATAAAAAAGACACGCTAAAAAGCGTGTCTTACTATATAGATGTTTATTATTTGTTCCTCTATGCCTCACAGCTTGAACAAGATACAAAGTTCACCATCATTTCTTTTGAAACAGAAGAACTTCTTTGGTAGTAAAGTGTTTTTACTCCTTTTTTCCAAGCCTCAATATATAGATAGTTTACATCTTTTACAGGCATTGTAGAAGGAATCTGAAGATTCAATGATTGTGCTTGGTCAATGTACTGTTGTCTTTGTGCAGCCTGAGAAATAACCTCCATCGGAGAGATTTCCTTAAATGTTTTGAATACTGCCTTTTCTTCAGGAGTAAGCTCATTCAGGTGCTGTACAGAACCATGGTTCAACATGATTGTTCTCCATGTTTCTTCGTTATCTAAGCCTTTTTCTTTTAATAATTTTGCCAGGTATTTGTTCTTACGCATAAAGTTTCCTTTAGCAAGACCTGCTTTATAATAGTTAGAAGAGAAAGGTTCAATTCCAGGAGAAGTCTGTCCTAAGATGGCAGAACTTGAAGTGGTAGGAGCAATAGCCATTGTAGTGGTATTTCTTAATCCGTATCCTTTCAGTACGTCCGGCTCTCCATAGATGTTGGCTAACTCTCTTGAAGCCTGCTCAGCCTGTTCTTTGATGTGTCTGAATGCTCTTGCATTGAACTGAGTCGCCTCAAAACTTTCAAACGGAATCATATTTTTCTGTAGGTAAGAATGGTATCCTAAAACTCCTAATCCAAGAGCTCTGTGACGCATTGCGAAGTTTCTTGCTCCTTGTAAGTAGTAGTTTCCTTCAGTTTTATCAATGAACTCAGATAATACAGCATCCAGGAAGTATACCGCTAATTTAACGGCATCTGTATCTTTCCACTCATCATACAATTCAAGGTTCATAGAAGACAGACAGCAGATGAATGATTCTTCCATGGTAGAAGGAAGCATGATTTCAGAACAAAGGTTACTTGCGTTTACCGTCATTCCAAGGTCTTTATACACCTGTGGTTTGTTTCTGTTGACGTTATCGGTGAAGAAAATATAAGGAAGGCCTTTTTGCTGGCGGCTTTCCAATACTCTTGCCCAGATTTTACGTTTGTCCATATCCCCATCAATCATATCCTGCATCCAGTAATCCGGAACACATACTCCGGTGAACAGGTTTTGAATAGGGCTACCAATATCTTTAATGGATAAAAATTCTTCAATATCTCCGTGGTCAATATCCAGATAAGCTGCAAATGCTCCTCTTCTTACGCCTCCTTGAGAAACAACATCCATTGCCGTATCAAAAAGCTTCATGAATGAAACAGCTCCGGAAGATTTTCCGTTATCTGTCACAGCTGTTCCTCTGTTTCTAAGTTCTCCAAAATACCCTGAAGTTCCTCCTCCGATTTTTGTCTGCATGATCACCTCACCCATTTTATGAGTAATTCCTTCAATGCTGTCCGGAATGTGAGCGTTAAAACAAGAAATAGGAAGACCTCTCTCTGTTCCCATATTAGCCCATACAGGAGAAGAGAAACTGATCCATCCTTTTGTGATCATTTCTTTGAAAGCGGGCTGAAGTTCCGGCTTATATAATCTTTTTGCAGCAGCAGTGGTAATTCTGTCGATAGCTCCATCTACCGTTTCACCTTTCAACAGATATCCTCTGTTCAGCATTTGCTCAGACTCTTCATTGAGCCACCATATATTTGAATTTTGCTCTTCCATAGATGTTATATTTTCGAATTCCGGAATGAGACTACCACTCCGGAATTTTGTTTTTTTTTATATTATTGATTGTAAAAGTTCTACTTTGTGAGAGTCGTTCAATCCACTTTCATCTCTTACTCTTTGAAATTCCTTAAAAGACGGAATATTCAAAACTTCATGTTGAACTTCTTCATTAATGTAGTTTGAATAATGTAGAAAAGTAACGCCATCCTCCTTTACGAAAACCTTATATTCAAATGCTGACTGATCCAGGTTTTTAAAATCCTCTAAAAACTTTTGAATATTGGCTTTATTTGAAGAAACAAATTCAGGTTTTACGGTATAGCTTACCATTACATTAATCATATCTATTTGTGTTTATTAAGTCAACGGTTGTTCTGTTTTTTGAAATATAAGAAATTTTTTGTTTCTAATACTATCAGCTTTGACGCTCGCTTCGCTCGCGCCTTTACATTAGAACAAGTCGTTTGCTGTAATGCTCTTATCGTGTTTTGTATAGTCTACAGGTCTTTTTGCAAAGAAATCATCTAGTGAATTAGCGAAAACTTCCTCTTCGAACCATACCATTGGTCTGTATTGTTCCGGAGTGATGTTGTATCTTGTTTTCATGTTGATTTTCTTCAAGCTGTCATCCACACGATACTTCATGAAGTTTAATAGATCTTCTTTAGATACATTGTCTATTTCTCCTAATTCGAAGATCCAGCTAAGGATATCTCCTTCTTTTTCGATCGACTCGTCTACAAGGGTGTAGATATCTTCAATATCGCTTTCTGTTAAAAGATCAGGTTGTTCTTCACGGATCTTGTTGATCAGATAGATTCCTGCGTTAGCGTGAATTTGCTCATCTACAGAAGTCCATGCGATGATATTGGAAACATTTTTCATGAACCCTTTAAATCTTGTGAAAGAAAGGATGATAGCAAACTGAGAGAAAAGAGAAACATTTTCTACTAAGATACTGAATAACAATAATGCAGAGACATATTCTTTTGGAGTAGCAGAGTTGGCATGTTTTAAGGCATTTCCAAGAAACTCAATTCTACCTTTTACCGCTGGAATTTCAATGACATTAAGGAATTCGTCATTATATCCTAATACCTCTAGTAAACGGGAATATGCTTCAGAATGGCGGAATTCGCATTCTGCAAAAGTAGATCCTAATCCATTGAATTCCGGTTTCGGAAGGTGGTTGTATAAATTCCCCCAGAATGTCTTTACAGACACCTCAATCTGTGCAATGGCTAAAAGCGCATTTTTCACAGCATTTTTTTCATGTGGTTCCAACTGCGAATGAAAATCTTGTACATCTGCAGTAAAGTCCACTTCCGAATGTACCCAGAACGATTTGTTGATGGCTTCTACAAATTGAAGAACCTCCGGGTATTCAAATGGCTTATAGCTTACTCTCTTATCAAAAATTCCCATATTAAATATCTTTATAATTAAATAATTCAGATCTCTGTGGATAATGTTCAGAAGGTGTGTAACTTTTTGTTTTTGTGGGGGTTGTGAATTTAAGTTATTCACACTGCAAGTTTTCGTTTCTGAGCAAAATCTAATGACAAAGTTCGAAAAAAAGAACTGATTTTGAAAGAGGTAAATACTAATAGACTGACTTTTAGCTGTAAAAGTTTTCCACATTTACATGAAACAGGCTCGAATAATAGGCTAGAAGGGTATCTGGGGGGTAAATACATGGAAAACTCAAGTTACAGTTAAACAAAATTTGATAAACTATTTTAAATAAAGGCTTAAGGTGTTAAACAAAAAAATATTTGAATAAATTTTCATTCTTGTAACAATTTGAAAATATCATCTACTTATTGGGTATAAAACTATAGATCACTTCATGTTAGTAATTCAGGATTTACACAAGTCATACGATACAGGAAAAAGCAAACTTCATGTTTTGAAGGGGATTAATCTGGATATTTCAGAAGGAGAGTTTGTTTCCATTATGGGGAGTTCTGGTTCCGGAAAGTCTACACTTCTTAATATTATTGGTATTCTGGATGAAAAAGATTCAGGAACCTATGAATTGGATGGCGTTCCTATTGAACATTTATCAGAAGTAAAAGCAGCAGAATACAGAAGTAAATTTTTAGGATTTATTTTCCAGTCTTTTAATCTTATCAGTTATAAAACTGCTCTTGAAAATGTAGCACTTCCATTATATTACCAAAATGTACCGAGAAAAGAGCGTAATCAGAAAGCATTGGAATATCTGGAGAAAGTAGGTCTTACACAGTGGGCAAACCACCTTCCTAATGAACTTTCAGGAGGACAAAAGCAGAGAGTAGCCATTGCAAGAGCACTTATCACAGACCCAAAAGTAGTATTGGCCGATGAACCTACAGGAGCCTTGGATTCTAAAACCACGCATGATATTATGAAGCTTCTGCAGGATATTAACAATGAAGGGAAAACAATTATTGTGGTAACTCACGAACCGGACGTAGCAGCACAAACGAAAAGGAATGTAATACTAAAAGATGGTGTCATTGAAAGCGATGAGTTTATTAAACAGATTGTGCTTTAGACAATTTGATAATTTGAAAATGAGATAATTTGAAAATTGAATGATTTTATTCTTTTAATTTTTCAATCTTTTAATAATAATAAAAATGTTTGACCTAGATCGTTGGCAGGAAATATTCAGTTCTATCCGTAGTAACGTACTTCGGACAGTCCTTTCGGGATTTACAGTAGCCTTGGGACTGTTTATTTTCATTGTACTTTTTGGAATAGGAAAAGGGCTTCAGAATGCTTTCTCAGAAGGGTTTGCAGGAGATGCCAAAAACCTGATTACCATTTATACAGGAAAAACAACTTTAGCCTATAAAGGATTACAATCCGACAGGACTGTAAATATGAATAATGATGACTACAATTTTCTTGTCAATACAGATAAAGAGAAAGTAGATGCAGCCAGCCCAAGGTATGCCACCAATTTAATGGTAAAATATGGGAAAGAGAGTGGTCTTTACCAGGTACATGGTGCAGAACCGGGAGAGCAGGTGATTGAAAACAGAAAGCTTGTTGATGGAAGATACATTAATTCCTTCGACTTAGCAAGAAAACAGAATGTAGCCGTTATCGGAAGAATGGTTCAGAGAGACCTTATTAAAAATGGAGGTTCCATAGGGAAAGAGTTAGATATTAACGGGACAATGTTTAAAGTTGTAGGAGTATTTTCAGATGATGGTGGAGACAGAGATGAAAGACACATTACGGTACCTATTACCACCTTACAGCAAATGAAAAAAGGCTCTGATACCGTGAATACGGTTTATATAGCCTATAATGATAAATTATTGAATCCTCAGGATGCCATTAAATATGGAGACGAGCTGAGAGATAAACTGAAAGCGAGAAAAAATGTTTCTCCTGATGATGAAAATGGAGTCCGTGTCTGGAATAATGCCAAAAACATGAATGATACCTTTACTTTTATGGCAGTTCTAACCGCCATCGTAGGATTTATTGGTTTGGGGACGTTATTGGCAGGTATTATTGGGATCAGTAATATCATGGTGTACATCGTAAAAGAAAGAACCAAAGAAATTGGAGTGCGAAAAGCCATAGGTGCCAAACCTGCAGGAATTGTTGCGCTGATTGTTCAGGAAAGTGTTGTGATTACAGTGGTCTCCGGATTTGTAGGAATAGGAATAGGTGTCTTAACATTAAACCTGATTGGTGATAGCCTGGAAGAGTTTTTTATTAAAAGTCCAAGTGTAGGCTGGGGATCCATCATTATGGCATTTGTTGCATTAGTGTTCTCCGGGTTGATTGCAGGATTTGTTCCGGCATACAGAGCCTCAAGAATTAAGCCGATTGAAGCATTAAGAACAGAATAGTAATTTGAAAATAAAATAATTTGGAAATGAAGTAATGATGACAGTCTGTTGATTTACTCTTTTACAACTATTAATAATTTATAATTCAGAAAGGTGAATATCATATTTAAAAAAGATACTTGGCAGGAGATCTATTATTCATTGAGGAATAATAAACTCCGTACATTTCTTACCATGATTGGAGTAGGATGGGGCATGTTTTTGTATGTAAGCCTTCTTGGGGCAGCAAAAGGCATGGAGAATGGTTTCGATAAACTGTTTTCCGGATTTGCTACCAATTCCATTTTCCTGTGGGCACAGAAAACATCTATTCCGTATGAAGGATTTCCAAAGGGAAGAGATGTTCATTTGAACTTATCTGATATGGAAATGCTGAAAAAGAAATTGACCGATATTGATTACATATCACCACAAAATGCAAGAGGAAGCTTCACAGGAACACCAGGTGAATCCATGTCAAGAAACGGAAAAAGTGCTACCTATTCTTTGACGGGAGATTATTCTGTAGGAAATAAAATCTCAGAAAAGAAACTTATTTACGGACGTTACATCAATGATGCAGACGTTTCAGGAAATAAAAATGTAGTGGTAATTGGTGAAGAAATTTATAAGAACCTTTTTGATTCAAAGAAACAGGAAAACCCGATTGGAAAGTCGATTAACATCAAAGGCCTGTTCTTTAATGTGATCGGAGTTTTCAGAGTAAAAAAAGGAGGAGGTTTTGAAAGTGATCAGAGTGCTTTTATTCCACTATCTACTTATACTAAAATGTATAATGCAGGAGATCAGATTGATTTGTTTGCTATTGTAGGGAAGCCTAATGCTAACCTTAATACCCTGGAAGATCAGATAAAACAAATTTTAAAATCAAAAAATAAAGTTTCTCCCGAGGATACCAACGCTTTCGGAAGTGCTAACGTTGCTAAAGAATTTAAAAAGCTGACAGGTTTTCTTACTGGGATGCAGCTTTTGACCATTATTGTAGGAACATTGACGATCCTTGCCGGAGTTATTGCCATTTCAAACATCCTTTTGATTACCGTAAAAGAAAGAACAAAAGAAATAGGAATCAGACGAGCATTAGGAGCAAAACCAGCTGAGGTAAGAAATCAGATCTTACTTGAAAGTGTTGTGATTACGCTCTCTTCCGGATTGCTGGGATTTATGTTTGGAATCTTTGTACTGATGATTTTAAATATAGCTACTCAGGGACAGGATTCGTTCCCTTTTTATAATCCAACGGTAAATTATGGAAATGTTTTTGCTGCCATGGCGGTGATGGTGGTATTAGGACTAATTATCGGGATGATCCCTGCACAGAGAGCGGTGAAAATTAGACCAATTGAGGCATTAAGAACAGAATAATAATTTGAAAATAAAATAATTTGAAAATTTGAAAATGATCAGAACCATGTGGTATTAATCTTTTAATTTTTAAATCTTTCAATCCTTTAATTAAAAAATAAACTATACATATGAAAAATAAATTCACTTGGAAAAAAGCCATTTATATAGTCTTGGGGCTTTTATTTGCAGTGGCATTGTTCTCAGGAATTGGTTATCTTATAAAATCGAACTCCAAAGAAAGCGAGGCTTTCCTTACCCGAAAACCCAACATTCAGAATATGGATGATAAGGTAATGGCCACCGGAAAAATTGTTCCAAAGGAAGAAATTGAAATTAAGCCCAATATTACAGGGATTATCGATAAAATTTTAGTAAAAGAAGGAGACAGAGTAGAAGTAGGTCAGCTAATTGCTACCGTGAAAATTGTACCTAGTATTTCTGAAGTGAATGCTGCTCAGCAGGAAGTTCAGAATGCACAGATTCAGATCAGCAATGCGCAGATGAATGTTGGGAATATGCAGAAGCAATTTGATATGCAGGATAAGCTGTATAAACAAGGTGTTGCATCAAGACAAGAATTTCTTAATTCTCAACAGCAATTATTCTCTCAGCAGCAGACTCTTAAAAATGCTCAACAGCAATTAAATACAGCACAAAAAAGATTGCAGATTGCTAAAACGGGAGCTACTCCTGAACTTCAAGGGCAGGGGTTAGCAACTACACAAATCCGCTCCAAAGCTTCGGGAACAGTACTTGAAGTTCCGGTAAAGCCAGGTAGTCAGGTAATTGAGGCGAACAACTTTAATGCAGGAACAACAATTTGTTCCGTAGCAGATTTGAACTCTCTGATCTTTAAAGGAGAAATTGATGAAGCTCAGGCAGGAAAACTGAAGCAAGGTATGGATATGAATATTGTTATCGGTGCCTTACAGAATAAAACTTTCCCTGGAAAACTGACAATGATTGCTCCAAAAGGAAAAGATAATGCTGGGACCATTAAGTTTCCGGTAGAAGGAAACGTAGATAACCCTAATAATGAATATATCAGAGCTGGTTTTTCTGCCAACGGGGAAATCGTGTTAAGCTCGCAAAAAAACGCTTTATTGCTTGATGAATCTTTGGTTCAGTATGAAAAGAAAGACGGTAAAGATGTTCCTTTTGTAGACGTAAAACAAAAGGATGGCAAATTTAAGAAAGTATACTTGAAACTGGGAGCAAGCGATGGTATCAATGTTCAGGTTCTTCCGGGATCAAATATTACAAAAGATTCTGAAGTAAAAGTCTGGAATCCATCCGATAAAGACAAAGAGGAGTTGAAAGAAAAAGCGAAAGCAAAATAATAAACTACACTATACATTTTAAACTGTTAAATCCCGGAGTATCTACTTTGGGATTTTTTTTGAATGAAAAATCTTAAAGTATATGTTGAAATGATTCATCAAAAAATTAAATCAGTTTAAAATATTTAGCTTTTTCATGATAAAGTATTGCAAGATGTAATAAATATAAAGTTTAAAATGTCTTATTTTTAGTTTTAAATTATAATCATGAAGAAAAGCAGTCTGATTCTTATTCTTTTTATCATTGTAAAGTTTATTCTTCAATATACATTGATAAGTCCCGAATATGATTTGCAACGAGATGAATACTTGCACCTGGATCAGGGAAACCATATTGCCTGGGGGTATATTTCTGTTCCTCCTGTGAGCTCATGGATCTCATGGCTGATAAAAGTATTGGGTGATTCTGTATTTTGGATTAGATTCTTTCCGGCTTTATTCGGAGCTTTGACGATAGTAGTTGTCTGGAAAGCTGTCGAAGAATTAAAAGGAGGACTTTTTGCGTGTATTCTTACTGCTTTAGGGTTGTTATTTTCCTCATTACTTCGCTTGAATATGCTGTACCAGCCCAATTCATTGGATGTTTTGTTATGGACTTCCTTTTTTTATATACTGATAAAATATATCAATACTGAAAAAGTAAGCTGGCTATATTGGGGCGGAGTCATTTTTGGGATAGGAATCTTGAATAAATACAATATCATTTTTCTTGCATTAGGATTTTTACCTGCCCTTTTACTAACCAAGCAAAGAAGAATTTTTGCAAATCCTCATACTTATGGAGCTGCCCTTCTAGCTTTGGTCATTATTTCCCCCAACCTTATTTGGCAGTATCATAACGGCTTTCCGGTCATTCATCATATGAAAGAATTATCCGAAATCCAGTTAGTGAATGTCGACCGGTTCAACTTTTTGAAATCACAGCTTTTATTCTTTATTGGTGTAACTTTTGTTATCCTGCTTGGCTTTTATGCTTTGTTGTTTTATAGGTCTTTCGAGAAAATCAGGTTCTTCTTCTGGGGGTATATTATCACCCTATCAGTATTTATGTTTTTTAGAGCAAAAGATTATTATGCAATAGGTATTTATCCTATTTATATAGGGTTCGGAGCGATTTATCTTGAGAATATTTTGAATAGTGGATGGAAGAGATTTCTCAAACCTGTTTGTATTTTACACCCTATTCTTCTGTTTGTGCCTATATATAATTTAGCATTTCCTAATAAAACGCCAGAATCTATAGCGGAGAATCCCGAAGCTTATAAAAAGTATGGACTTTTGCGCTGGGAAGATGGTAAAGACCATTCCTTACCTCAGGATTTTGCAGATATGCTGGGATGGAAAGAACTGGCTCAGAAAGTAGATCAACAATATGCACGCTTGTCAAAATCAGGAAACACCTTAGTACTTTGTGATAATTATGGGCAGGCGGGAGCAATTAATTTTTACTCTAAGCAGGGAATAAAGGCGGTGTCGTTCAATGCAGATTATGTCAATTGGTTTGATTTAAGTAAAAAGTATAAAAATCTTATTAGGATCAAAGATAGTGCAGAAGATGAACTAGAAAAGACAGGTGCTTTCTTTAATCATTCTGTAATGGCGGATTCTGTTACCAATCCATATGCAAGAGAAAAAGGAACTATGATTTTTAGTTTTGAAGACGCGAAAATTGATATACGAAAGAGACTTAAAGATGAAATAATTGAAATAAAAGATCGATGGAGAAAATAAACTTTGATGTAAAGTAAGATAATAAAAAAAATAACGCAATCAAGTTGCATTAATAAACTTTTGTTGTAGTTTTGTATTTGCAATAAATTATATCTCAACAGAAAATATGCAAAGCAAAAATTTTGATGTTATTATCATAGGAGGAAGTTATGCCGGTTTATCAGCAGGAATGGCTTTAGGAAGATCTTTAAGGAATGTTTTGATTATAGATCATGGGAAACCATGTAACAGGCAGACTCCTCATTCACATAATTTTATTACCCATGACGGAAAGACACCAAAAGAAATCGGAGAGGTTGCTAAAAAGGATGTGGAAAAATATGAAACAATTCAGTTTTATGATGGTAAAGTAATGAGAGTAGGGAAGAATACTGATGATTTTTATGTAGAGCTATCTTCTGGTGATCGATTTTATGCGAGAAAGATCATTTTAGCTTCGGGAATTAAGGACATGATGCCTGATATTCCGGGGTTCACTGAATGTTGGGGAATTTCTGTCATACACTGTCCCTATTGTCACGGTTATGAAGTGAAGAATGAAGTAACAGGAATTCTCTCTGACGGAGATATGGCGTACGAGTTTTCTAAATTGGTCTTTAATTTAACTAAAGAGCTAACCTTATTTACGAACGGAAAAACTAAACTTACCAGTGAGCAGATTGGGAAATTGAAGGAGAATAAAATCAAGCTTAACGAAGATGAAATTAAAAGTATTGAACATGAAAACGGATATATTCAAAAACTCATCTTTACCAACGGAAATACAGTTTCTTTAAAAGCTTTATATGCTAAAATTCCTTTTGAACAGAATATTAATGTGTCAGAAACTTTAAGTTGTGAACTGACGGAACAAGGCTTTATTAAGGTAGATTTTATGCAGAAGACATCAGTTCCCGGAGTTTTTGCCTGTGGTGATAATGTAACCATGATGAGATCTGTAGCGAATGCTGTGGCTCAGGGTAATTTTGCCGGAGCAATGGTGAATAAAGAGCTCTCAGAAGAAGATTTTGGTTATAAATAATATACTGATCTGTATGAAATGTAATATGGAAAACTACTGAAGACCATTGATTGAAGAAAATTTATAAATAGACAATGTTTTAAAGCTTTTATAAAAAATCAGGGCTAAAATCATATTTTTTGATGCCAAAATCTCAACGAAAATTCCGTACATTTGGGGTGAAAAATTTCAAAAACTAAAAGTAAAATGGATATTATTTTTGACCTGATTGAAAAGGAAAGACAAAGACAGACCCATGGATTAGAGCTTATCGCATCAGAAAACTTTGTTTCTGAAAATGTGATGAAAGCAATGGGAAGTGTACTGACAAATAAATATGCTGAAGGGTATCCCGGAAAAAGATATTACGGAGGGTGTGAAGTAGTAGATGAGGTTGAAACATTAGCGATCAACAGAGCGAAGGAACTTTTCGGAGTAGACTATGTAAATGTGCAGCCACATTCCGGATCTCAGGCGAATGCAGCCATTTATCTTGCTGTTTTGAAAGCAGGAGATAAGATCATGGGAATGGACCTTTCTATGGGAGGACACCTTACTCACGGTTCTGCAGTAAATTTCTCAGGTATTCAATATGAAGTAGTTTCTTACGGAGTAGAAAGAGAAACTGGCCTTATTGACTATAACCAAATGAGAGAAGTTGCTCTAAGAGAAAAACCAAAAATGATGATTGCTGGATTCTCTGCTTATTCAAGAGACCTTGATTATGCTAAATTCAGAGAAATTGCTGACGAAATCGGAGCAACTCTTTGGGCAGATATTGCTCACCCTGCAGGATTAGTAGCTAAAGGATTATTAAACTCTCCATTTGAACACTGCCACGTAGTAACTACTACTACTCACAAGACCCTAAGAGGTCCAAGAGGAGGAATGATTATGATGGGGAAAGATTTTGAAAATACCTATGGCCACAAAACTCCAAAAGGAGAAACAAAAATGATGAGTCAGGTATTGGATGGAGCAGTATTTCCGGGGATTCAAGGTGGTCCGCTAGAACATGTAATTGCTGGTAAAGCAGTTGCTTTCGGAGAAGCTTTGGATGGTCAGTTCGAAACTTATGCAAAACAGGTTAAAGCTAATGCTCAAGCGTTATCAAAAGCAATGATTGATAAGGGATTTGATATTGTGAGTGGAGGTACAGATAACCACTTAATGTTAGTAGACCTTAGAAATAAAGGAGTAAATGGTAAAGAAACCGAAAAAGCATTAGTACTTGCAGATATTACATGTAATAAAAACATGGTTCCTTTCGATGATAAGTCTCCATTTACAACATCTGGGATCAGATTAGGTACAGCTGCTATTACAACAAGAGGACTTAAAGAAAATGATATGGAAACTATTGCAGGACTAATCTCTGAAGTAGTGGACAACATCAAAAATGAAGAAGTTCTTGCATCTGTAAGAAAGAAAGTAAATGAATTAATGGAAGGTAAAGCATTATTCAACTACTAATATAAAATATAATATACTATAAAGAATGGGCAGAAAGCTCATTCTTTTTTTATTCACATGGAAAAGAAATCTTTTACTTTTGATGAAATCAAGCAGAAACTGGTCGGTTATTGTGTGTATCAGGATCGCTGTCATGCGGAAGTGGAGCAGAAAATGAGAGAATTTCTCCTGATTGAAGAGGCAAAAGAAGAAATTATTCTCTATCTGATGAAAGAAAATTACCTCAATGAAGAAAGGTTTACCAGAAGCTATATCAGAGGAAAATTTTACATTAAACATTGGGGAAGGAATAAGATCAGAATGAACCTTAAGCAGAAGCAAATCTCTGAAAAACTGATCAGTATGTGTTTTGATGAAATATATGAAGATGATTACACCAAAACGATCGCAAGGATCTATGAAGATTATTCTTCTAAACAGAAAGGATTGCAGGAATATCAGAAAAAAGCGAAGACTATAAAATATTTAATGAGCAGAGGCTTTGAATATGAGAAAATAAATGATATTTTTGACTAAATATTGAATAAAATTAAAAGTTGTTTTTTTGAGCTGAAAAAAATTAAGAAAGAGGATTATGGGTAAATATCACCCTTAGCTGAATTTTTATGGTATGATTTTTGTCAACCATTTGCTCTATTGATTGACTCCTAAAGGTTTCAGAAAATAGTTAAACATCAAATTTATTTTTGATTTCAGTATCTAAATAGAATTTTATTTTTGCATGATTGTATCGAAATTATCATTGGTGGATAATTGGATCTTACACTAATTAAAAATATGGACACAAATATAGACAATGTACAATTCTCTTAGAAAAAAAATATTTGGAGGAGATAATGTTGTCAATCTCTCAGACGTAAGATATCTTCCTAGATGGATAATATTGGTAATAGATATTATTATTCTGGTTATATCCCTATTTCTTTCTACTTATATTATAGAAAAAATTACTCAAAAGGAATTTATTTACCATCAGGATAAAAGTATTGTTTTTGCTTTTATAATCTTGGTGAATACATTCTTTATGTATATTTTTAAGACATATGCCGGGATCATCAGGCATTCAACTTTTATAGATCTGTTCAAATTACTTGTATCGTGCTTCAGTACGATGTTTGTTGTTGCTACAATCAATGTGATATACTTTTGGTCTACAGGTGGAAAGTTTATTTTAACTCCTTATCTGGTATTATATTTTGTGATCTCTTTTATGGGATTATTTCTCTTTAGACTTTATGTTAAAGAATTTTTTCACATTGTAAGAGAATACAGAAGAAGTGCATTGAAAAAACGGATTTTAGTACTGGGAATTGATGAACAATCTATTGCTATTGCAAGAGCCATTTTAGATAACCCCAATCTTCCTTATCAGGTAGTTGGTTTTTTAACACAGAGAACCGATTCAAAAAGAGCATCATTACTTGGGAAGCCAATCTATGCAAAAGAAAAGATTGAGACTAGTACAAAAGATGATCTTGTTATTGATGGGGTTATTATTGTAAAAGAAATGATGGCAAAGGATGAAATGAATTCCTGGGTCAATTTATTTTTAGAGAAAGATCTGAATGTATTTAAAGCTCCTTCTGTTCAAAAATTGAGAGATAGTGATTTAGGCGGATCAATAAGAAATCTTCAAATTGAGGATCTTCTTAATAGAAAACCCATCAAGATTGAGAACGAAGAAGTTAAAAGCAGACATTACGGTAAAAATGTATTAGTTACCGGGGGAGCTGGTTCAATAGGTAGCGAAATTATCCGACAGGTAGCTCAGTTTACCCCTTCCTTGATTGTTGTACTTGATCAGGCTGAAACCCCATTATATGATATTGAACTTGAAATGAAGGAGAAATTTCCTCATATCAGATTTAAATTTGTATTAGCTGATGTTTCCAATATTCACAGAATTGAGCCGTTATTCCAGACGTATAACTTTTCAATGGTATACCATGCTGCAGCTTATAAGCATGTTCCTCTTGTAGAAGATAATCCAAACGAGGCAATCCGTGTAAATGTTTTAGGATCAAAAAATATTGCTGTATTATCCAGTCGTTACAAGGTCAACAGATTTGTAATGATTTCAACAGATAAGGCGGTAAATCCTACCAATGTAATGGGAGCTTCCAAAAGGGCAGCCGAATTATTTGTTCAGTCTTTACAACATGCTGAAGGTAATACAACAAAATTTATTACCACAAGATTCGGAAATGTTTTGGGGTCAAATGGATCTGTTATTCCTCATTTCAAAAAACAGATTGAGGCAGGTGGACCTGTTACCATTACTCACCCTGATATTGTAAGATACTTTATGACCATTCCTGAAGCATGTGAACTTGTTCTTCAGGCTGGAACTATGGGACAGGGAGGAGAAATCTTTGTTTTTGATATGGGTGAACCTGTGAAGATTCTTGATTTAGCAAGAAGAATGATAAAACTATCAGGTTTTGAACCTAATATTGATATCAAAATTATTTATACAGGTCTAAGACCAGGGGAAAAACTATATGAAGAACTGTTGAGTGATAATGCAAAAACACTTCCTACCCATAATGAAAAAATTATGATTTCTAAAGATCCTACCATGTCTTTTTCAGAAATAGAACGTTTGGTAAATCATATAACGGAAGCCTCTATAATGCAGGAAAAAGTAGAAGTTGTTAAGATTCTTAAGCTTATTGTACCAGAATTTATAAGTAATAATTCTATCTACGAGGTTTTGGATAAATAGGAAAAAATATAAATGTATATTTGTACAATTTTAAAATATGAAAAGTAAAATATTAGGACTGTTTTCTATACTCTTATTAGTATCATGTAAGGTTAAAGATAATGCTCAGAATGATTTAAACTATATGCAGAATATAGAACAAGTGGCTATTGAATCATCTGTAAAAAATTCTGGTAATACAATACAGATAGGAGATCAGCTGGTTATCCTGATTACCGCTAAAGATATGGATGTAGTAAAGCCATTCAATCAGAGCTATTCTTCTTCTGAAATGGTTCAGCCTAGTAATACCAATGCAGGAGGCAATATGCCTAGCCAGGGAACAACAACGATAACAGGACCTACTTATATTGTAGATAATAATGGTAATATTGATTTTCCGGTTATTGGTACAATTAATACAACAGGTAAGACACTGATTGATGTTAAAAATGAATTAAAAGGAAAAGTAAGCCAATATGTTATTAACCCAACTGTAAGTGTAAGACTTACTAACTTTAAGATTACAGTACTTGGGGAAGTTAACAGACAAGGAGATTATGCCATTACTAACGGACAGGCAACTATTTGGAATGCTTTAGGACTTGCTGGTGATTTAACCGGATATGGAAAAAGAACAGACGTATTGGTGATAAGAACTGAAGATGGAAAAGTTACTCATGGTAGAATTAATCTACAGGACGCTAACTTGATTAATTCTCCGTTTTTTAATTTAAAACAAGGTGACGCCATTATTGTTCAGTCAACTAAAGCAAAAGAAATAGTCTCAAGACAGAATCCTAATACAGGACTTTATCTTACTGCTATTTCTATTGGTGTCACAGCTCTTGCTGTTGTTATTGGTTTATTTAAAAAATAAAAGTTACGTAATTAAACTATCAAAACTAATATTGTTAATTTAATTATTTGAAAGAATCACAAAAAATGAAATCATATAATATAGCCATTATAGGACAAGGGTATGTAGGATTACCTTTGTCTTTGGAATTTGCTCATCATTATCCGGTTTTGGGTTTTGATATTAATACAGAAAGAATTAATGAGCTTAATAATGGTCATGATACGACATTAGAAGCGGATATTGATAAACTTAAAGATTGTTTAAACCGTTATAATGAGTCAAAAGGAACTATTGGTTACAGAGGAACAAGTAATATTCAGGAAATTGCCAACTGTAATGTTTTTGTTGTAACAGTACCTACACCTATTGATAAATATAATGCTCCGGACCTGAACCCATTGCTTACAGCTTCAAAGATGCTGGGAGAAATTATCAAGAAAGGAGATGTTGTCATATATGAATCTACTGTTTTCCCTGGCTGTACTGAAGAAGAATGTGTTCCAATTCTGGAAAAATATTCAGGATTAAAGTTCAATGAAGACTTCTTTGTAGGATATTCCCCTGAAAGAATCAACCCGGGAGATAAAATAAATACCTTAACCAGTGTAATGAAAGTCACTTCCGGATCTACAGCTGAAATAGCACAGGAAGTTGACGATTTATATAAAAAAATAATTACAGCAGGTACTCACAAAGCGCCTAGTATTAGAGTCGCAGAGGCTTCAAAAGCAATTGAAAATGCTCAACGAGATGTAAACATTTCTTTTGTTAATGAGTTGGCCCTTATCTTTGATAGAATGGGAATTGATACCAATGATGTTCTTGAAGCGGCTGGGACAAAATATAATTTTCTGAAATATAAACCTGGACTTGTTGGAGGACACTGTATTTCTGTAGATCCATATTATCTGGCACATAAAGCTGAGCAACTGGGCTATCATCCAGACGTTATATTATCAGGGCGTAGGGTAAATGATTCAATTGCAAAATTTATAGCATCAAAAGTGGTAAAATTGCTTATAGCTAAGGGAAATGTTATCAAAAACTCTCAAGCTTTAATTTTAGGAGTAACTTTTAAAGAAAATTGTCCTGATGTAAGAAATACAAAAGTGATTGACATCTATAATGAATTAAAAGATTATGGGGTAGAGGTAGATATTTTTGATCCATGGGCAGATAAGAAAGAAGTAAAGCATGAGTATGGGGTAACTATTCTAGATCAGCTTAAAGACAATAAAAAATATGATTCAATTATCATTGCTGTATCTCACAAAGAATTTCTCACATTAGATTTTGGAAAAATAAAGAAAGAGGATAGTATTATTTTTGATACTAAAGCTTGCATTGACCGAAGTTTAGTAGATGCAAGGCTCTAATTATTAAAAAACTAATTAATATGTGTTGTTAAAATAGGACAACATAGCAAATTGTAAAATTTAAAACTAAATAATGGATAATCCAGTTATTGAAGGATCAGAAAAAGAAATTAATATTCAGGAGATAATTAAACCCTATTTGAGAAACTGGGTGTGGTTTATTATTGTTCCTATTATATGTTTAGTTGCAACTTACTTTTACTTAAAGTTTGTTACACCTATATATAATATTCAGTCATCCGTTCTTATTAAAGACGCTAAAAAAAGTCCTACTGTAGGAGGAGGTGAGTTTGGTGTTTTACAAGACTTATCCGGTTTTGGAGGAATGGGAACGAATAGTATTGAGAATGAAATAGAAATTTTCAAGTCTAAAAAGCTTATGTATGAGGTTGTAAAGCAAAATAATTTGCAGACTTCAATATATGCAAAATCCAAATTAAATGACGAGGAACTCTACAAAGAGACATCTCCTATAACTATTCAAGTTATTAATGAAAAGGAGTATGCCCATAAAATAACACCTGTAACCATTAAAATTTCTGGTCAAAATATTATTTTAACAAGCGATAGTTTTCCGGAAATTAAAACACAGTTTAATAAAACAATCAGCTTGCCTTATGCCAATTTATTGATCATCAAAAATCCGATGTTCAATAAATCTAAGACTGGAGATGTAAATAATATACATTTTGTCTACTCTACTATAGAAGGTACTGTGAATTATTTACAGAACATATTAAATGTAAGCTTAATTAATAAAGAATCAACAGTTATTAATTTATCATTAAATTATGCAAATATAAATAAAGCTAAGGATATTGTAAATACTTTAGTAAAAGCGTATAATAATGATGCTATTAGTGATAAGAATTCAGAATCAAAAAAGACTAAAGATTTTATTGATGATAGAATAAATCTTATATCAAAAGAACTAGGACAGGTTGAAAATGAAAAAGAACGTTTCAAATCTAGCAACCAAATTACTGATTTATCAACAGAAGCTAAAATAAGCCTTGAAACATCAGCTGAAGCTAGATCAAAACAAATTGATTTAGAATCTCAACTTGAGCTTACCAATGCTTTAATCGATTTTATGGGAAGGCAAAATAATACTCATATATTACCTTCCAATGTTGGATTAAATAACACCGCTGCTGCTGCTAGTATAACAGCATACAATCAGCTTGTTTTAGAGCGAAACAGATTACTTGAAAGTGCAACACCTCAAAACCCTGTAGTCATAGATCTTAATAAGCAAATATCTTCTCTAAGAAGCTCTGTTATGGAAAGTCTATTGAAGAATAGAACAGGATTACAATTAGCTAAAAATCAATATCAGGGCGAACAAAATATAATAAGCTCAAAAATTACCAAAATTCCTGCACAGGAAAAAATGTTTAGAAGTATTGAGAGGCAGCAACAGATAAAAGAGAGCTTATACCTGCTTCTATTACAGAAAAGAGAAGAAACCGCAATTTCATTGGCGGTTACAGCAAATAAAGCCAGAATTATAGACTATGCTTATGCATCACCTGGTCCTGTAGCTCCGAAAAAAATGCTTTTCCTTGCCGGAGCATTATTATTCGGACTTCTTTTACCTGTTATTATTATCTATCTTAAAGAAATGCTTAATAATAAGATTAAGAGTAAGCATGATTTAGAGAAACTTTCTCATGCTTCTGTATTAGGAGAATTACCAAGCGTTTTAAAGGGAGATCCGGATATTGTACAGGTTAATGACCTATCACCAATGGCAGAAGCTTTCCGTATCTTAATTACTAATATGAACTTTTTATTACCTAAAAAGGATAATGGAAAAATTGTTTTTGTTACATCTTCGGTTAAGGGTGAGGGGAAAACTTTTGTTTCTGTTAATTTAGCTTTGACTTTAGCAACGCCTAATAAAAAAGTAATCATTATAGGTTCAGATATCAGAAACCCTCAGCTTCAACGTTATAATACATCGAGAAGAGGACTAACCGGTTTGACAGAATATTTGTATTCAGATCAAACCAAAGTAGAAGATATCATACATGTTACTTCATTTAATCCACATTGTGATGTTATTTATTCAGGAATGATTCCACCAAATCCAACAGAATTATTGAGTAACGGAAGATATGAAGTGTTATTGGATAATCTGAGAGCAAAGTATGATTATATTATTATAGATACTGCTCCTCTATTATTAGTAACGGATACGTTCTTATTTGCAGATTTAGCAGATGCTACTTTATACGTTACAAGATCCAGATATACAGAAAAATCTCTTATTGAGTTTGCTAATAGTAACATTGATAATAATAAAATTAAGAATGTAGGCTTTGTACTTAATGATGTGGATAAAAACCATTATGGCTATGGTAATAAATATGGCTATGGTTATTCAGCGAAGGAAAAAACCTGGTTGGAAAAGATTAAAGAGAGACTATAATGACTAAAATTATTAATATTATACTTTCTGGGGGAGTGGGTAGCAGGCTTTGGCCCTTATCCAGAAAACACAGGCCCAAGCAATATCTGAATATTTTTGGTGAAAAGTCTCTTTTTCAGCTGACAGCAACTAGAAATATAAATCTATGTGACAGCTTAACTGTGATAGGGAATACAGATAATTTTGAATTGTCTTCGGAAGCTTTACAAGAGCTTAATATACAAGAATATCAGCAAATAGTCGAAGCTTCACCCAGAAACACTGCGGCAGCTATAGCTTTTGCTGCATTTTCAGCAGATAAAGATGACATTTTACTCATTACACCCTCTGATCATTTAATAGAAGATGAAGAAGAATATGCAAGATCTGTTAATGAAGCAATTCTGCTGGCGAAACAGGATTCAATTGTTACATTTGGATTAGTTCCTACTAAACCGGAAACAGGTTTTGGCTATATTCAGGTGGATGGTAATAATGTATTAGGATTTCGAGAAAAACCGAATCTGGAAACTGCTCAGGAGTTTATAGTAAAGGGAAATTTTTTATGGAATTCAGGAATGTTTTGTTTTAAGGCAGGTATTTTTTTAGAAGAACTTAAAAAATATCAACCTGAAGTATATAAAAAGTCTGAGATTGCTTTTAATGCAAAAATAAATGATAGGTTACCTCTTGAAGAAAGCATGAATATTCCATCTATATCTGTAGATTATGCAGTAATGGAAAAAACTGATCGACTTAAAGTAGTAAAATCAAATTTTACATGGTCCGATATGGGATCTTTTGACTCTCTGTATAATTACTTAAAGAAGAATGGTCATCCAACAGATGAACATGGTAATATGGTTATTGGAAGCAATATACATACGGAGTTTTTAGGAATTAAAAAAAGTATTTTGGTGGTTACTGAAGATGCTATTTTGGTAGTGAAAAGAGAAAAATCTCAGGATGTTAAAAAAATCTATGAGAATATTTCGCCTTTTCTGCAATAGTTTTTGCTGATTCATTATAACATACATATAGAATGAGAAAGCAAATCAGTATTTTATTTTTATTGAAACTGCTCAAGATACCTGTTAATTTAGTGCTGCTGTCTCTTACAGCGCGTTACTTTGGAGTAAGTATAGAGAAAGATATTTGGTTACTTGCTTTTGCAACCATTACAACTCTTGATCTTGCTATTTGGGGACCGATAAATGAAACATTTCGTACAAAATTTGTTTTTCTTAAAGAAAAAGAAAATGATGAGTACGCTATCAGAAAAACGCAATCTCTTTTATTTTACTTTATTTGTTTCTCAGTTCTGGGAATAGTACTGATTGTATTATTTAATGCATTTTTTGCTCGGATAATTGCGCCTGATTACAATGTAGCTCAACTGGAAATTCTTCAGAAGATGCTCATTTACGTAGCACCTGCATTATTATTCAATCAATTAATGCAAATAGGGATAAGTATCTTAAATGCCTATGAAATTTTTTTTGTAGCAGAAATATCAAGTTTTTTTTCAAATATATTGAATATAGTATTACTGATACTATTTGTTAATCAATTTGGAATATATGCATTAGCAATATCTTATTATATATCAACAGTATTACTGATATTTTTTATTCTGTTTTATTTTTACAGGAAAAAAATTCCGCTCTTTAAGTGTCGTTGGAATTTTAAGTTTGATGGATTCAAAATGTTTTTTCTTTTTGCTATTCCATTTTTTCTACCTTATTTTTTTGGACAGATTAATACCTTATTAGAGAAAATATTTGCAGCAGAATTAGGAGCTGGCTCAGTTTCTATTTTAGATTTCTCTAACCGTGTTCCAATGTTACTATACAGTATCGTACTGAGTGTTGTAACTACTGTTGTTGTTCCCACATTGTCTAAATATTATATACGTTCTGAAAAGGACAACTTTAATAGTGAGTTTAAAAAAATATTTCATTTAGGTATTTTATTAATAGGATTGATTATTGCTTTTCTAATGGGGGCTGCACCTGCTGTAATTGATTTTCTTTATAATAAAGGAAGTATTGCTCATGAACAGCTGACAACCATTTCAGAAATGACTGTTTTATATGCCGCAGCATTAATTGGTTTATTCTCTTATATCCTGTTTGGAATGAGTTTACTGGCATCTGAAAAACAGAAAATTTATGCATTAATGGGAATGCTTACACAAATTCTGGTTGTAGCGCTTAATTTCTTTTGCAGACCGCTCTTAGGAATTTATACTTTTCCGGTATCAATTGCTGTTGCTCATGTTTTTTTTGCATTCCTGATGAGCCAGAATTATCCATTCAAAAAAGAACTGAAGCTTGAGCTCTTTAAATATATCATATTCACAACTGTACTCTGCCTTATCATGTATTGTGCAGGAAAATATGTTATTATTGATAATTCACTTCTAAAAATGATCTGCATGGGATTCTTGCTCTGTGTTTTTACATTGGGACTAAGTATAGGTTTAAAAATTGAGGAACGTGAAGTAGTTTTCAAGGCAATCAAGAATAAAATAAAGAATAAATATTAAATTATTAAAAATGAGCGTAGATGCTTTAAATCCAATCTTTTTTGTATTAATACTTGTTGTAGGTATTTTGAGTAGCTTTGTATTGCAAAAATTATCTAATGAAAAGCTTGAACATGTAAAATATCTTAGCATTGATGGATTGAGAGGATATCTAGCCTTTTTTGTTTTTATAGGGCATTCTGCAATCTGGTATTTTTATCTCAAAAATGGAATTTGGACATTTGTCAATTCAAAACTATTTTATGCAAGTGCATCTATCAGTGTTTTGTTTTTTTTCATGATCACATCATTTCTTTTCTTTTTGAAATTATATGATAATAAAACGAAGCCAATAGATTGGGTAAGGCTTTACATATCGAGATGTACAAGGTTAATGCCTCTGTATTATTTTGCATTCTTTTTTATTCTTTTCTTTGTATTTGTTCTATCAAATTTTAAATTAAATATACCACCGTTGCTTTTAATAAGACAAATTCTGCAATGGTTGAGCTTTAATTTATTAGGAATTACTGATATTAATGCTTGTAAAGAAACAACTATAATCATTGCACAGGTTGTTTGGAGTTTACAGTATGAATGGTTATTTTATTTTTCATTACCCCTATTGAATTTGATCTTTTTTAGATCAAAGAGCAATACTTTAATATTCATTATTTCAACGATTCTATTCAGTGTATTTACAGTTCTTTTAAAACCGGATGTCTATTATTTTTACATTTTCACTGGAGGCGTTATTGCAGCCTATGCCGTTCGAAAAGTAAATATTAAAAACCCCAACACTCCTTTTTGGAATAGTATATTATTGATGTTAATTTTCTTTTATTTTTTATTTATGAAAATTAATGAACATCAGTATTGGGTAGCTATCTTATTATTTGCTATTTTTTTACTTATTGCAATTGGAAATTCATTATTTGGTTTATTAACCACAAAATTTTCAAGATTTTTGGGACAAATATCCTATAGTATTTACTTATTACATCCGATATTATTATTTACTACTTTTAAATTTATTATTCCATATGAATTTGTAAAAAATCTGTCACCACTTGAATATTGGCTAATAATTGCAGTCCTAACACCGGTATTAATTTCAATTTGTTATTTGACCTTTAAAAAAATAGAAGAACCAATAATGAGGAAAACAGGAAAAATTACTTCATTAATTCAAAAAAAATAGTATGGGGAAAAAGAAGTTTCATTGTATATTTCCTATCGGACAAAATGTACACCTGGTAAAAGATGTTGGGATGATTCCTTACATGCTGCAAAAAGAGGGCTATTATGATTCTTATATCTCATTCTATGAAACATCTGAAAATTTACCTCATTTAAAAAATGAAGTTAAAGGTTTAAAATACAAACGGATAAAAAAGGTTTTTCAGAATGAAGATCTCAATATTTTTCTTTTTTTGCTTTTCAATTTCTGGAAGATGAATTATGTAATGATGTTTCATCCTTCTTTCAGAAAAATTCTCATCGGTTTTTTATTTAAAGTATTGTCCTTTAATAGACTGAAATTTTACTTTAAAATGGATGCCAATGACACTCTGTTAGAAGAGAAGTTCTATCCAGAATCTGTTAATTATAAACTTAGAAATTTCTTTTATAATAAAACAGGAAAATTTACTGTTGAGACCAAAAAAGTTGCTGACTTTATGAATGAGTTTTCATACATAAATGTAAGTTTTCTTCCAAATGGATTTATAAAGAGCCCGGAAAATACTATAACAAAGGAGAATAGACTTCTATGGGTTGGCAGAGTGGGTGCAGAAGAAAAGGGTATTAACTATTTATTGTCTGCATTGTCGAATATTGATCTGAAAAACTGGAAAGTAGATATTGTAGGACCATATGATAGCCATTTTTCAGAGACCATTGATGATTTTTTTTTAAATGCTCCGGGTTTAAAGGGTAAAATAGAATTTACTGGCAATATTTCTAGTCGAGAGCTTTTAGATGAATATTATGCTAAATCAAAGATTTTTGTTTTAACTTCAAAATATGAAAGTTTTGGCTTAGTATTGGTAGAAGCACTCGCACATGGGAATTTTTTAGTATCCAGCGATTTATTACCAGCACAGGAAATTTCAGGATTTGGTAAATTTGGTAAATTATTTCCTGTAGGTGATTCTCAAAAATTAGCCTCCATTCTTCAGAGTATTATAGATGAGAAGATGCACTTACCTTCTAAGGAAAGCATTATTGCGTATGCAGATGAAAACTACGATTGGAATGTTTTGGTAAGAAAATTATATGAATTACTGGAATCAAAATAATTTAAAAATGAAGAATTTAGATTGTTCTATTATTATTGTAAATTATAATACTTGTAAGCTTACACTTGATTGTATAGAGAGTATTCAGAAATTTTCAACAGGGTTTACCTATGAGATCATAGTAGTAGATAATGCTTCTAGTGATGAATCTTCAGTAATTCTTCCGAAAACAGAAAATATCAGGTTTATACAGTCAGGGAATAATCTGGGGTTTGGCTTTGCCAATAACCTGGGAGCTAAATCTGCAAAAGGAAAATTTCTTTTTTTACTGAACTCTGATACAATTTTGCTGGATAACTCTATCAAAAAAATGTTGGATTTCTATGTTGCCAATCAAAATATATTGAATATTGGAGCGTTGGGATGTATTTTAACTGATGAGGATGGACGTTTTATAAATAGTGGTGGTTTTTTTCCGAAAGCAAAAAATTATATCAATACCTATTTTGGAAAAAATTTAAAAGAGTTTGAAATTTCAACACAAAATGAATTTCAGGAAATTGATTTTGTGACAGGTGCTGATTTATTGATCTCAAGACAGATTTATGAAGATATTGGCGGCTTTGATGAAAATTTCTTCTTATATTATGAAGAAACAGATTTACAGAAAAGATTAGTAAATCTTGGATATAAAAATTATATTTTAACAACCACAAAAATTATACATTTAGAAGGTGGTAGTGATTTTGGGGCAACTGTTTCTAATTTCAAAAGAACTGTAATACACCAAAGCAGAAACCGATACTTAAAAAAGCACGATAGAGAAAACTACTATAAGTATATTTTCCTGGATTTTTTTGCAACATTCGGAAGACTGGCAAATAAGCAATATACAACCAAAGAAAAGTTTGCTTTCCTAAAAGCAAATTTTAAATCTTATTTTTAATGAAAAAAAGCACTGTTTTTATTGATTCAAATTCAATTGGAAATTTTCACGAAGTTTTCAATGCCGCTTTTTTAAAAATTTTAGAAGCAAGATTTGAAAAAATTATATATTTATCTTCAGAGTCCAGTTATGAAAATTTAAAGAAGATTCTGGTAAGCAATAATATTAGCTACAATTCCGGTAAAGTAGAATTTAAAAAGGTTAAGGTACTGGAAGGGAAAAAATCATATCATATTTTTTTACGAAAAATTTATGCGGGTTTTTTACTGTTCTTCCTGCTGCTAAAATACAGAAATAAAGATATTGTTCTAGCAAATTTAAATGAATTTGGAACTTTGTATTTCAATCTTCTTTCCAATCTTTTTAAGATCAATCTTACAATAGTTGCTCATGGTGAATTGGAGTACTTAATTCAGAATGTACCTAAAAATAAACCGATCTTTGTGTATAAGAAACTTCTTCAAAGGTTTTTTAACAGTAAGATCTCAGATAATATTAAGATTATTGCACTAGGAAAATCAATTCGTGAAAAGCTTATTGAATTATATCCTAAAAATAGGGGTGCCTTTGTGAGTATGGAGCATCCATACTTTTTTAAGGATGGATCTGCTGAAAAACAGTCTTCATTACCAATAAAAATGGGAATTGTAGGTGCCGTAGGAGAAAATAAAGGAATGCTTAAATTTATTAAGCTCTCCGAAAGTCTGAAAGATCTTATTATGGAGAAGAAATTGGAATTATATGTGATTGGCAGACACGGTTATCATACAGAAGATTTTCCATTGATTAATTTTATAGCAAAAACGGATACCATAATACCCACGAATGAATATAATGAAGCAATTAAAGGGTTAAACGCTATACTGTTTTTTTATGATCAAAACCAATATCAGTTAACTGCCAGTGGAGCAATTTTTGATGCAATCAATCACGAAAAACCGGTAATCGCTATTAAAAATAAGTACTTTAATCATATTTGTTCATATGGAGAAATAGGGTATTTATGTGAGGATACTGATGAAATGGAAAGTATTATCAGAAAGGTTGTCAAGCATGAAATCAGTTTAGAAACAATAAAAGATTTCAAAGAATTAAAAAGCATTTTTAATTGGAAAAATATTAATTATCCAATTAAGGCCGTTTAGAAAATGAATGTCACAATATGTATTTATATATAATTTTTGGATTAATTAGTTTGCTGTCCTTTTCCGAAATGAATTTTGGGAAAAAGTTTGGGAAAATAGCTGTAATTCCTATAATTTCAGTGTTCTATCTGCTATCATTTTTGAGATGGGAAAGAGGAACAGACTGGGCTGCATATAAATTTATCTTCGAAAATATTGCAAGTAACGAATACTTGCAAATGATGTATGAGTTTTTGTTTATAAAACTTAATACACTTATTTATTCTACTACAGGAGATTATTCTGTGCTATTATTTTTTGAGGCCTCAATCATCTTTTCTTGCTTTTTTTATGTCATAAGAAAGTATTCTGAAGCACCAGTATTTTCAGTTTTGGTTTGGTTTAGTGTATCGCTTGCCAGTGTGTTTTTTGTAAGACAGGCAATTGCTGTTTCAATCTGTGTTTTAGCCTTACATTTTATCATTCAAAGGAAATTATATCTGTTTTTATTGACGGTATTTATTGCGATGCTTTTTCATAAATCTGCATTAATCTTTTTCCCTGCTTATTGGATATATAACCTTAATCTTTCAAGAAAACAGATCATAATTGTCTTAGTTGGTAGCTTTGCTTTAACATCTGTTGCCGGTTCATTACTTACTACCATAGGAAGTAGTGGCTTGGGATCTCTGTCTGAAAGGAGTAACGTTTATATGGAAGCAGGAACAGATGAAGCTTTTGGATCTGGTTATTCACCTATGGAGACCATGATCAGAGGGGTCTCCTACAGACTTTTCCTGATTTTAATTTTCATCGTTTTTTTATTTAAAAATTATGAGAATGCCCAATTCAGAGGAATATTTAATCTGTATCTTATGAGTGTGGTACTATTTATTCTATTTGTACCTATTTCTGTTGCTTTAATTCGTTTTTCAGGATATTATGAGATATTTCAAATCTTCCTGTACCCGATATTAATTTTACAGACCAAAAACAAAATAGTCAAAAACTTAGTGTTGTTGTTGTTGATTGTCTATTTAGCATTCAAGTTTTATGGCGTTATTTTCGCATACAAAGATTTGTACATTCCTTATAAATCTATTTTTAATAAAGAATTACCAGTTGAAGTTGGATAATATAAATTGAACAAATAATTACTTAGTGTATGAAAAATATCGGTTTAATCATTTTGCTTTTTAATATTACATTTTGTTTTTCTCAGGATGTTAAGTATGTCTCGATTAATGATGCTGTACAAAATAGTAAGAATATTAATACAACAGACAAAGTATTTCTCCTGGATGAGAATGTGAATGAAGTTTTTGCTTTTGAAAAATATAATGGGCAACTTCCTAAAAGCTATAAAGCAGACCAGGTTATCTTTATCAATATAAAAGGACAGGTATATAAAAGAAGCTTCTCTGGGAATGTTAATGCAAAATGGTTTGGAAGTAAGGGAGATGGTAAAAATGATGATGTTACAGGTATTCAGAAAGCAATAGATTATCTTGCAGCTTTTGAAGGTGGAACTTTATTTATTCCAAAAGGAATCTATAAAACAAGTAAAGCAATTGAAGTAAAAGATCCTTTTATCAGTATTACCGGAGAAGGAATTAATGCAACAGTTATCAACTGTTTAGCCGATGGAATCAGACTGTCACCTTATAAAGATGTTTCAAGTGCCAAAGTAAGTGAATTAAGCATCAAAGGAACCAATAAAGCAGCTACGGCAGGCCTTATACTTAATAATTCAAATTTTTATTTTCTTGAAAAACTGAGGATTTCAAACTTTGATATTGGAATTAAAGGAGCTACAGCTGTAAATAATAAAATACGCGATTTCTATATTGGTGCATGTAGAAAAGGAATTGTTTTTGAAAATGGAAGTTATTTTACTTCAATTACAGATGGAATAATTACAAATTGCTCAGAAATAGGAATAGAAGAAAAGGGCTCAAGACTGATGATACAGAGAGTGGATATTGAGCAGATTGGTACCCTAAGAAATAAAGGATATGCAGAAGGAGGAATCGCTATTTTATGTGGTGCATCCACTGAAGTTAGAGATTGCCATATTGAAACAACTGAAATAGGATTTGGCTTAAATAGTTCTGGTAATGTTATTATAGACAATTGCTATCTTGGCTCAGGAAAATATGGTGTAAAGCAAATTAATAATGATGTAATTAATGGAAATTATTCCTTCAATAATATGCGATTTGTTAATTTTGAAACAGATTTCTATATTCCCAAAACATCCATCTACAATATTTCTGAAGGATGTATGGCATATACAAGTCAGGGGAACCAGAAAAATCTTAAGATAGTTGCAGCTAAAGAGCTAGGTATTTTTAAAAAATTAAAATACAATGCAGCCAGGAATTATGAGATAGAGTCAAATGTAAACACAATTTTGAATAATAATGTTATTAATTGATGCTTTGTATATTAACAATGGTGGGGGCAAGGTTCTTCTTGATTATTTAGTTCAGAAGTTAGTGGATCATAAATTGGAAGTTTTTTATCTCTTTGATGAAAGATGTTCACATGATTTTAGCTACATTCCATCTGATCGAAAGCAGTATTTAAAAGCATCCTTATCTAATAGACATACGTTTTATAAGAATAATTATCAAAAGTTTACTAAAGTATTCTGTTTTGGAAATTTACCCCCAACGCTCCAACTAAATATACCGGTCTATACCTATCTTCAACAAAAACTATTTCTTACTATTCCGAAAGAATTTAATATTTCCCAAAGATTATTGTTTAGAGTAAAATCCTTTATTTTTTCTAAATTTTTGAAGAATACAAATTTTCTTTTAGTGCAAAGCAATTTGATGAAAGAAAGCTTTTTGAAAAAATATACATTTAACGCTGATAATGTAGTAGCACTGCCATTTTATCCAAACGAGGATTTAATAAATAAAGAAGATCAGAGGGAAGCTGATTCATATATTTATGTAAGTGCAGGCACCCCGCATAAAAATCATATTCGGTTATTAAATGCATTTTGCAAATTTTATGATGAAACAAAAAGAGGGAAATTATATATAACAGTGGACCTTGGCACATTTATTTCTCTGGGAGAATTCATTCAAGAGAAAATAAATCAAGGATATCCTATCGTTAATTTAGGATTTGTTAAAAGAGAACAGTTAATAGAACGATATAATAGAACCGAGTATTTAGTTTTTCCATCTTTGGAAGAAAGCTTTGGGCTAGGTATTGTAGAAGCTATAGAGTGTGGCTGTAAAGTGATTGGTGCTAATTTACCTTATATGTTTCAGGTATGCGAACCAAGTGTTACTTTTGATCCTTTTGAAGAAAAAAGTATTTATCTCGCATTGGTAGAAAGTATAAAAAATAACGTACATTCAACACAGCAAATCATTAAAAATGAAATAAATCAATTGATTAAATTATTAAATTAAGACATGCAAATAAAAGATAAAATACTATTAATCACAGGTGGAACAGGTTCTTTTGGAACAGCTGTTTTGAATCGTTTTTTACAAACAGACCACTTTAAAGAAATTCGTATTTTTTCTCGTGATGAGAAGAAACAAGATGATATGCGAAATCTTTATAAGGATGATAAAATTAAATACTATATCGGTGACGTACGCGATTATAGTTCGGTAGAACCAGCGACACGAGGTGTAGACTATATTTTTCATGCTGCTGCTTTAAAGCAAGTTCCTTCATGTGAATTTTTTCCGATGCAAGCGGTAAAAACCAATGTGGAAGGTACCCAAAATGTAATTCGGGCAGCCGCGGCCAACAAGGTTCAGAAAGTGATATGTCTTTCTACAGACAAAGCGGCTTATCCAATTAATGCCATGGGTATTTCTAAAGCAATGATGGAAAAAGTTGCAGTTGCTGAGGCCAGAAACCTTACCGATACTGTAGTTTGCTTAACACGTTATGGCAATGTGATGGCATCCCGGGGATCAGTTATTCCTTTGTTTTTAAATCAAATTCAAAAAGGGCAGCCTATTACGATAACAGATCCTAATATGTCAAGATTTTTCATGTCATTGGAAGATGCCGTTGATTTGGTTTTATTTGCTTTTGAAAATGGAAATCCGGGGGATTTATTTGTAAACAAAGCACCGGCAGGAAGCATTGGAGATTTGGCTCAGGCATTAATCGAAATGACAGGAAAAGAAGTTCCTGTTAAAATTATTGGAACACGTCACGGAGAAAAACTATATGAAACGCTTTGTACCCGTGAAGAAATGACTAAAGCAGAAGATATGGGAGACTTTTATCGTATTCCAGCTGATAATCGAGACCTAAATTATGCTAAGTATTTTTCGGAGGGGGAAGAAGATGTTTCCAAAATAGAAGATTACCATTCTCATAACACAGAACAGCAAGGAGTTGAAGGGCTTAAAAAATTAATTTCTAAACTACCGCTTATTCGGAAAGAAATTTTTGGAGAAGACGTTATGCAATATCCATATTAATTAGATTTAAAATTCGGGAAATTATGATTCTGGCTGGTAAAAAACATGAAGATGAGAGAGGAATTATCACTTTCAATAATGAATTTGATGCTTCAGAAGTTAAACGTATTTATACCATAGAGAATCATTCTACAGAGTTTATAAGAGGCTGGCAAGGCCATAAAATAGAGCAACGTTGGTTTGCTTGTATGAAAGGAGAGTTTGAAGTGTCAGTGATCCAAATTGATGACTTTACTCAGCCTTCAAAAGATTTAATGATTACGAAATATCAGTTAGATTGCGAATCCTTAACTTATCTGCATATTCCAGCAGGGTATATAACTGCAATTCAAGCAAAAAAAGAAGGAAGTAAATTACTGGTTTTAGCAGATTATGCCTTGGGCGAAATCCAAGACGAATACCGATTCTCATTAGATTACTTTAAAAATTAACTATGAAAAAAGTAGGAATTACTGGACAAAAAGGTTTCGTTGGAAGCCATTTATACAATACTTTGGGATTATTTCCAGAAGAATTTGAAACTGTTGATTTTCAAAAAGAATTCTTTGAAGACGACGATAAATTAGATGAATTCACTAAAAAATGTGATGTAATTGTACATTTAGCAGCCATGAATCGTCATGATTCTGAGCAAGTGATTTATGAGACAAATGTTGCATTGTCAAATAAGCTGGTTGCATCGTTAAAAAGAACCCATTCTAAAGCTCATGTTTTGATTTCGTCTTCTACACAGGAAGAACGAGATAATCTGTATGGAAGATCAAAACGTGAGGGCCGCGAAGCCATTGTAAACTGGGCCAATGAAAATGGAGGGAAAGTAACCGGTTTGATTATTCCAAATGTTTTTGGAGCCTTTGGAAAACCTTTTTATAATTCGTTTATTGCTACTTTTTGTTATCAGTTAACACATGGTGAAATACCAACAATTGCCAATGATGGTGAAGTTAAGTTGATTTATGTCCAGGAATTGGTCATGAAAATTATTAGCGAGATTCGATCGGAAAAAAGTGAACCGGAATTATTTATAGAACCCACTTCAATTAAAAAAGTTTCAGAAGTGTTAGCTTTATTGAATGACTATAAAGTAAAATATTTTGATGGTGGAGAGATCCCGGTTTTGAAAGATAAATTCGAACATAATTTGTTCAACACTTATCGTTCTTATATGGATTATAAAACTCATTTTCCAGTTAAATTCACACAACATACAGATCCGAGAGGTGCATTTGTAGAAGTAATTCGTTTAGGAATTGGTGGCCAATGTTCTTTCTCAACTACAGTTCCGGATATTACCAGAGGAAACCATTACCACACTCGTAAAATTGAAAGATTTGCCGTAATTAAGGGTAAAGCTTTAATTCAATTAAGAAAAATTGATACAAATGAAGTCTTAGACTTTTATTTAGATGGAACAGAGCCTGCTTATGTAGATATGCCGATTTGGTATACCCATAATATCAAAAACATCGGAAACGAAGATTTGTATACAATTTTCTGGATTGATGAGCCTTTCAACCCGGAAGATGCAGATACCTATTTTGAAACTGTTTAATAGCTAAACATAAAAATGAAAAAATTAAAAGTAATGACGGTCGTTGGGACGCGTCCAGAAATTATTAGATTATCAAGAGTACTATCAGCTTTGGATGCATCCGAAGCTGTTGAACATATTATCGTCCACACAGGACAAAACTATGATTACGAACTTAACCAAATTTTCTTTGAAGATTTAGGTCTTCGTAAACCTGATTTCTTTTTAGAAGCAGCTGGTAAGACTGCAACTGAAACGGTAGGAAATATCTTAATTACAATTGATCCGCTTTTGGAAGAGTTGAAACCCGATGCTTTCTTAGTTTTAGGAGATACTAACTCTTGTCTTTGTGCAATTCCTGCTAAAAAAAGACATATTCCAATTTTCCACATGGAAGCAGGAAATAGATGTTTTGACCAAAGAGTTCCTGAAGAAACCAATCGTAAAATTGTAGATCATACTGCAGACATCAATCTTACTTACTCTGATATAGCCCGTGAATATCTGTTAAGAGAGGGGCTTCCGGCAGATAGAATTATCAAAACCGGTTCGCCGATGTTTGAAGTTTTAAATCATTATTTACCTGAAATTAAAGCTTCTAATGTTTTAGAAAAATTAAACCTTGAAAAAGGTAAATTCTTTGTAGTATCATCCCATCGTGAAGAGAATATCAATTCTGAAAAGAATTTCCGTGGATTAATGACATCTCTTAACGCTATTGCAGAAAAATATCAGTATCCGATTATTGTTTCTACCCATCCTAGAACACAAAATATGATTAACAAGATGCAAATTGAAATGCGTCCTGAAATTCAGTTTTTAAAACCTCTAGGTTTCCACGATTATAATGCATTGCAAATGAATGCTTATGCATGTCTGTCAGACTCAGGAACCATTTCTGAAGAGTCATCAATCTTAAATTTCAGAGCTTTAAATATTCGCCAGGCACATGAGCGTCCGGAAGCGATGGAAGAAGCATCTGTTATGATGGTTGGTTTGTCTCCAGAAAGAATTATGCAGGGATTAGTTCAGGTATTACAGCAAAAAGTAGATGAAGAAAGAAACTTCAGGCCAGTAGCAGATTACTCGATGCCAAATGTTTCAGAAAAAGTAGTAAGAATTATTATTTCTTACACAGATTATATCAAAAGAACGGTTTGGTCCGAAGAAATTTAAGATAATATGAATGTTGTTTTTCTCACGTTAGCCAGTATAGATTCGGTTGAACAGCGGGGTATCTATCAGGATCTGTTGCGGAAGTTCAGAGATGAAGGTCATGACGTTACCATTGTTACTCCTGTAGAAAGACGTCAGAAAATTTCTACGAATTTTAAACAGAAAGAAGGAGTTTCAATACTTCAGGTTAAAACATTCAATATCCAAAAAACGAATATTGTTGAAAAAGGTATTGGTACTTTGGCAATTGAATTTCAGTTTTTGTCAGCCATAAAAAAGTATCTGGCTCATAAAAAATTTGACTTGGTGTTGTATTCAACACCTCCTATTACATTCGCAAAAGTAATTGAATTTATAAAAAAACGGGATCATGCTTATAGCTATCTGTTATTAAAGGATATTTTTCCTCAAAACGCAGTAGATATGACGATGTTGAAAGAAGGTGGTTTTATTCATAAACAATTTTTAAAAAAGGAAAAAAAACTTTACCAGATTTCTGATACCATAGGATGTATGTCCCCTGCAAATGTCAGTTTTGTATTAACACATAATCCGGAAGTAAATCCGAAAAAAGTAGAGGTAAATCCGAACACCATTGAGCCTATAAAGTTCAATTATTCAGATGAAGAGAAAAAAGCAATTCGTGAAAAATACAATATTCCTGCAGACAGGAAAGTATTTGTTTACGGTGGTAACTTGGGCAAACCTCAAGGCTTGGATTTTCTGTTAGAAACAATTGAAGTAACAACAAATGAAGAAGCTTTTTTTCTGATTGTTGGTGGTGGGACAGAATTTGCAAGAATAAAAGAATGGTTTGATGCAAAACAACCCAAAAATGCTAAACTTTTACAGAGCCTTCCTAAAGAAGATTATGATAGAATGTTAGCAGCATGTGATATTGGATTGATATTCTTGGATAAAAGATTTTTAATTCCTAATTTTCCTTCACGCTTATTATCTTATTTAGAAATGAAGATGCCTGTACTGGTAGCAACTGATCCGAATACAGACATTGGGGATATTGTAGAAGAGAATGAATGCGGATATAAAGTATTATCGGGAGATCAGGAATCTATGCAAAATTGTTTAAACAAACTGTTAAATGAAGATTTGTCTGTTTTAGGAAATAATGCTGAAAAACTGCTTCTTAATAAATATACTGTTGATAAATCTTATTTTTTGATATCTAGCAAATTAAAATAATGTATAAAAATTTTTTCAAACGTTTTATTGATTTTTTTGCTGCGTTAATTGGGCTAATACTGCTTTCTCCAATTTTTATAATCGTTACTATTGGGTTGTATTTTGCTAATGACGGTAAGCCTTTCTTTTTTCAACTTCGCCCAGGAATGAATGAGCGCATCTTTAAGATCATAAAATTCAAAACAATGAATGATAAAAAAGATGCCAATGGTGATTTATTACAAGATGCTGATCGGCTAACAGGGATTGGTGCTTTTGTACGGAAAACGTCTTTGGACGAAATTCCACAATTAATAAATGTTCTAAAAGGAGATATGGCATTAATAGGACCAAGACCGTTGCTTCCTGAATATTTAGGATTATATAACGATCATCATAAAAGAAGACATGAAGTTCGTCCGGGTATTACAGGATTAGCACAGGTTAAAGGTCGTAATCAAATGAAATTCTCAGAGCGTTTTAATAATGATGTTTATTATGTTGATCATGTATCATTAAAATTAGACTTAGAAATATTATTAATGACTATAAAGTCTGTGCTTTTTAAATCTTCAACAATAGTTCATGGTCAAACAGTGGATGAAGTTGATGATTTAGGAATAAGTAAAAATCTTAGTAAGAATAATTTCAAAAAATAGCAATATGAATATTAAAGGTAACAAGGTTGTTTTAAGAGCAATAGAAGACAAAGATTTAGAATTACTTCACAAATGGTCTAATGATCCCGAAATTAATTATAAGCTTGGCGGATGGCATTTTCCTTCTAGTATGCAGGATCAACAAAAGTGGTTTAACAACTTTAATCTTAATTCCAATAATCAACGTTTTGCTATTGATACAGAAGAATTTGGATTAATAGGTATGGTCAATATTGTCGACATTAATTGGAAAGATAGACGTGCTTCTACTGGAATGTTATTGGGTGATAAAGATATGAGAGGTAAGGGATATGGTGTAGATACTGTGATGACCATGAATAAATACGCCTTTGAAGAACTTGGTTTAATGAGACTTGATACAACTATTATTGCAAATAATGAACCTTCCATAGGAGTTTATACAAAAAAATGTGGATGGGTTATTGAAGGAACTAAAAAGAATGCATACTTTAGAAAGAATCAGTGGTGGGATGAACTGATAGTGGGAATAACCAGAGATGATTATTTTGATCTGATAAAAAATAAATAATTATTGGCAAAAATAGATATGTATAAAGAATTTGGCTCCGGTTTTCATTATATACATTCTCAAAAGAAAAATGAAAATTTTTTTGAGAAAAATGATAATTACCATCTGTATTTTTCCGGAAGGGTAGCTCTATATAACTTACTTAAATTCGGAATAAAGACGTATAACTGGAATAAAGTAGGTTTTCCCAGCTATTATTGCCATGAAGTAGTCGGTTTTTTTGCAGATCTGGATATCGAGATTTTGTATTATGATTATAACCCGGAAGCAAATAACAAAGTAATTTGGGAGGATGACTCCCAAAGTGTAATTATTAATGTTTTGTATTTTGGGCAAATTAAAGCCGATTTAACACACTTACGTAATACAGTCATCATTGATGACCTGACACATGATTTAGCAGGTTTCAATAAGTCAACTGCAGATTATTGTTTTGCATCTCTCCGTAAACAGTTGCCGTTAGGAATAGGGGGAATGTGTAAGTATAAAAATGGTGAAAATATTGATACAGATCCTGATTATACCACTTTAGCTGAAAAAACATATATAAAAGTTTTATCAGCTATGTTTTTAAAAGAAGAGTATCTGCTTAACAATTTAGAAAACAATGATTTATATAGAAGGTACTATTTAGAAGCGGAAGATACTTTTAAAGATCCTCTGACTGATTCGCTCATGCCGTCGCAGGCAGAATTAATACTTTCAACATTTCCGGTTGAAGAAATTTTGAGAAAAACGGGTGATAATATTAGTTTAGGAGCTGGCTTAATTAAAAAATCAAGTAAATTTGAAGTTATTCCGAGCCGTTTCTGTTTATTATTAATATTTAAAGATCCAACTAATAGGAATCAACTCAGACAGTTCTTAATTGATAATAAAGTTTTTCCGGCTGTGTTATGGCCTAATCAGCTTAATAGTAAAGATAAAGATCTTGAATCCAGAATTTTAAATATTCATATGGATTTTAGATACTCCGAACAGGAAATAGAATATATAGCAAATAAAGTAAATAGTTTTTTTGAAAATGTATAGATTTGAAGTTATAGATAAATTGCAATCTGAATGGAATCAAATTGTAAAAGCATCCTCTGCTTATGATTTTCACCATACTGCATTCTACCATACAATAGATAATGGTTTTGATAGCAAATTGTTTGTAGCATATGAAGATGATGTATTTATAGCATTACCATTAGTAATAAGACCTATTGAAGAAACAGGTTTTTATGATTGTACTTCAGTGTATGGTTATGCGGGTCCTATTTCTAACATAAAAGATTTTAATTTCAGTTCAGATCTTAAAGAATTTTTCAAAAAAGAATTTGATAGATACTGTATAGAAAATTCAATTGTTTGTGCATTTTCAAGATTACATCCTTTAATTGATCAAGATCATTTTTTTGAAAATTTTGGGAAAATACTTAATGTTAATAAGACAATTTCAATAGATCTGACACTTCCAATTGATCAACAACGAGCATTATATGGGAAGTCAAATAAGTCACAAATAAATCAATTGCGAAGAAATGGTTTCACCGTTGAAGAAGCTAAAACCAGTGCTGATTTTGATGCTTTTGTTGAAATTTATTATGAAACAATGCACAGAGTAAATGCACTACCAAGTTATTTTTTTACAAAAGAATATTTTCATGCTTTTCTAAATAATAATGATTTTGATAGTAAATTACTTTTGGCTAAGCATGAGGGCAAAATAGTAGCTGGTGGTATTTTCACGATGACCAATAATATTATGCAGTATCATTTGTCAGGTACTACGGGAGAATATCTTCGAAATACACCAATGAAGCTACTGTTAGATGAAGCCAGACTTTTAGGGAATGAATATAAAATGGCTGCTTTACATTTAGGTGGAGGGGCAGGGGGTAGTGATGAAGACTCTCTTTTCTTATTTAAAGCCAGCTTTTCAAAGACACAATGTATGTTTAAGGTTTGGCAATACATCATTGATTTAGAAACATATAATAAGCTTTCCGAATCGGTAACAGATAAAAATAGTGGATTTTTCCCTTTATATAGAAGTAAAAATTAAAAACAGATGTCAGAAAAAATATGGTTATCCTCACCCCATATGGGAGGAACAGAATTAAAATATATTCACGAAGCATTTGATGCAAACTGGGTGGCTCCACTTGGACCTAATGTTAATGGATTTGAAGAAGATTTAGAGAATTTTTTAAATGCAGACGTAAAAGTAGCGGCATTATCTGCGGGAACTGCTGCAATTCATTTAGCTTTAATTGAATTGGGTGTTGGATATGGAGACGAAGTTATTTGTCAATCCATGACATTTTCTGCAACAGCAAATCCTATTGCATATCAAGGGGCAACTCCCATTTTTGTAGATTCAGAAACTGAAACCTGGAACCTTTGTCCAAAAGCATTGGAAGAAGCTATACAAGACAGAATTGCAAAAGGGAAAACGCCTAAAGCTATTTTAGCCGTTCATTTATATGGAATGCCTTATAAAGTGGATAAAGTTTCTGCTATTGCCGAAAAATATAATATTCCTGTCATTGAAGATGCTGCCGAAGCATTAGGTTCAACTTACAAAGGAAAAGCAGCAGGAACTTTCGGACGTTTTGGAGTATTATCCTTCAATGGAAATAAAATTATTACCACTTTCGGAGGTGGAGCATTAGTTTGCCGTTCTCAGGAAGATAAGGATAAAGCGGTTTTTTTATCAACTCAGGCACGAGATAATGCACCTCATTATCAGCATTCACATATCGGTTACAATTACAGAATGTCCAATATAACGGCAGGTATTGGGAGAGGACAAATGGAAGTTCTGTCAAGTCGTGTTGATGCACGTAGAGGAATGCATAAATTTTACAAAAATTTATTCGCTACCATTGATGGAGTAACTGTTTTTTCAGAGCCAGATGGTGATTATTACTCTAACCATTGGCTTTCCGCTATCGTCGTAGATCCGGAAGTTACAGGAAAAACCCGTGAAGAGCTTCGTTTAGCTTTCCTTGAAGATAATATTGAATCCAGACCTTTGTGGAAGCCAATGCATCTTCAGCCGGTTTTTGCTAATGCACCTTATTATGGGGGAAAAGTAGCAGAAGAATTATTTGATAACGGATTATGTTTACCTTCAGGTTCTAATTTATCTGATGAAGATAGAGTAAGAATATCAAATGTCATAAAAACATTCTTCGGATCTTAATTTTTAGAAATAAATGAATCAGTATACATATTGGAAAACTGTTTTTGATTTTATCCTAGCGATAATGTTGACTGTTTTTCTGATACCACTGCTGATTATTTTATTCATTATTGCTAGTTTAGATACATCTTCCAATGGTATTTTTTTTCAAAAACGAGTTGGTCAGTATGGAAAAACTTTTACGATTTTTAAGTTTAAAACCATTCATGGGAAAAAAAGAACCTGTTCAAAAACAGGGCAAATTCTCAGAAAATTAAAACTGGATGAGCTTCCCCAATTGTTCAATATTTTAAAAGGAGATATGAGTTTTGTGGGGCCGAGACCAGATATTGAAGGATATTATGATAAACTTAAAGGCGTCGATAGAAAGGTACTGGAATTAAAACCTGGGTTGACATGTGAAGCCAGTATTGTATACAGAGATGAAGAAAATATTCTTAAGATGCAGAAAGATCCGTTACAATATAATGATGAAGTATTATTTCCACATAAAGTAAGAATGAATCTGGATTATCTGGAAAATATATCTTTCAGCAATGATATCAAAATCCTATTGAGAACCCTAATAACTATTTTAAAATAAAATTTTCTGACTATTATGAAAATTAAAGAAACCCCACTTAAAGATTGTTACATTATAGAACCTACTATTTTCGAAGACGATAGAGGGTATTTTTTTGAAAAGTTCAACGAGAAAAAGTTTGAAGAACTTACAGGAATGAACGGACATTTTGTTCAGGACAACGTTTCCAAGTCTTCTTATGGTGTATTAAGAGGGCTTCATCTTCAAAAAGGTGAACATGCTCAGGCCAAATTAGTATCATGTCTTGAAGGAAGTGTATGGGATGTAGCAGTTGATCTCAGAGAAGATTCTCCAACTTTTGGCCAATGGTTCGGAATTGAACTTTCTGCGGAAAATAAATTACAGCTTTATGTACCAAGAGGTTTTGGACATGGTTTTTCCGTATTGAGTACCCATGCCGTATTCTCTTATAAATGTGATAACTTTTATAATAAAGAGTCTGAAGGAAGTGTGAAGTATAACGATGCTGATCTTGATATAGATTGGAAAATTGATGAAAAAGATGCTTTGCTTTCAGATAAGGACCAGAATGCCCCTGGCTTTAAAGAAAAAAACTTTTAAAGTATAATACTGAGAACCACTTTTTTAAAGTGGTTTTTATTTTTGTAAGCCTAACTCTTTAATATTTTGTATCTTTGCAGACTCAAAATCAAAAAGATGCGTACAAAATCTGTAGGGAAGAAAAAAATCAATGTAGTTACACTTGGATGTTCCAAAAATGTATATGACTCTGAAGTATTAATGAGCCAGTTGAAAGCCAATGGGAAGGAAGTGGTTCATGAAGATCGCGGAGATATTGTGGTTATTAATACCTGCGGATTTATTGACAATGCTAAAGAAGAATCAATTAATACTATTCTAGATTATGTAGAGGCTAAAAATAGAGGTGAAGTAGAAAAAGTATTCGTTACAGGGTGCCTTTCCGAAAGATACAAGCCGGATTTGGTAAAAGAAATTCCTGATGTAGATCAGTATTTTGGTACAAGAGATCTTCCTTTATTATTAAAGCATCTTGGAGCAGACTACAAGCATGAATTGGTAGGAGAGCGATTAACAACTACACCAAAACACTATGCATACCTTAAAATTTCAGAAGGATGTGACAGACCATGTTCTTTCTGTGCAATTCCTTTGATGAGAGGTGGGCACGTTTCCACTCCAATTGAAAAGTTGGTTTCTGAAGCTCAAAAACTGGCGAAAAAAGGAACGAAAGAATTAATTCTTATTGCTCAGGATCTTACTTATTATGGGTTGGATATTTATAAAAAAAGAGCATTGGGAGATTTATTGAAAGAATTGGTAAAAGTAGAAGGAGTAGAATGGATTCGTCTTCATTATGCTTTCCCAAGCGGTTTCCCTGAAGATGTTTTGGATATTATCCGTGAAGAACCTAAAGTTTGTAATTATATAGATATTCCTCTTCAGCATATCAATTCTGATCTGTTGAAATCTATGAAAAGAGGAACTACCCATGAGAAGACTGATGCTCTTTTAGGAAAATTCAGAGAGAAAGTTCCTGATATGGCCATCAGAACAACCCTGATTGTAGGATATCCGGGAGAAACGGAAGAAAGATTCCAGGAACTTAAAGATTGGGTAAGAGAACAGAAATTTGACAGATTGGGATGTTTTACCTATTCTCATGAGGAAAATACAGGTGCTTATGTATTGGAAGATGATATTGCACAAGAAGTAAAAGAAGCAAGGGTAGAAGAAATCATGGAACTGCAATCTCAGATTTCATGGGAAAAGAACCAGGAAAAAGTAGGAAAGGTATTCAGATGTATGTTTGATCGTAAGGAAGGGAACTACTTTATTGGAAGAACAGAATATGATTCTCCGGATGTAGATAATACCGTTTTAGTGTCAGCTGAGGATACCTATATTTCAATTGGGGAATTCGCAAATGTTAAGATTACTTCGGCCGAAGAATTTGACTTATATGGTGAATTAATATAAAAATATAAACCATTATTAATCAGGATAAAAAGTTTTGTATTTCGAGAGGTAAAAAGATGAAATATTAATTGAATTTAACATGAAATTATTTGTCCTGGTATTTTAAATATTTGATTTTCAATATTTTGTTTATTTGAATATTAAGAATTTTTAATTTTCTTTTATAAAGTATGTAAATTAGAAAATTATGTCTTAAATTTGCGGAATAAGCAATGTTTTTAAATCATGTGCTATCAATATCAATAAGTTATTATTAAAATTTAGCTAGAAATTCTAAAAATATTTTTAATATTTATACTAGCCATAAGATATTAAGCACAAGTTGAGATACATTTTCCTTTTGGAAATATTGATGAAAAATAATGTAATTAAAATCTTTAAAAACTTATGAAAAAATTTTTATTAACAGCAACTATGCTCGTTGCCTTTACGGCTCTTTCCAAGGCTCAGCAGGGGAGAGTGGGGATTAACACGACCACACCTGCCGCAACTTTAGATGTAGTAGCAAGTACTGATGCTACTAGGCCTGATGCCTTATTAGTCCCTCGTCTATCAAGAGCTGATCTTGAAGCCAAAACTGCAGCTTATGCTAATGGTAATGCTACTGCAGCAAGTGCTCAAAATGGAGCGCTTGTATTTATTAACGCGCTAGGAGGTACAGGAACTGGTAAAACAGTTAATGTTACAGCTAATGGATTTTATTATTATGATGGTACAAACGGGAATAACGTTTGGAAACCAGTAGGTGGTGGTGGAACTCAAAGATACGAAGGTATTGTAGGTACTACTGCATCTGTTACCGGTGCTGCTTATACAGTTGCTAATAGTGACTTCCTTATTGTAACAGCTGCTGCTGCAGGAGTTACAATAACATTACCTGCTGCCGATGCTACAAATGCAGGTAGAGTAGTGGTAATCTCCAATCAGAATACATCAGCAACTACGGTTACTGTAATATCTGCAAATGGTGTTGCACTTGCAGGTACTGCTACTGTTTTACAATTTAGAGGAAAACAATTTGTGTCTGATGGTACAAAATGGGTTTCAATATCGTATAACTAATATTTTAAAAATCCAATACAATGAAAAAAATAGTATTATTTAGCATATTTTGTTTCCTTTCATCTAACTTATCTCATGCTCAGATTGCAACTAACCAGCAGCCTGTTTCTACAGTTACGGATGAGAATGTATTTTTGGACGCAAGCTCAAATTTTGATCCAAGTGCCAATTCATCTAATACAAATGGTAAAGGTTTAGTATATCCAAGAACTAACCTTACTACATGGGTATTTAAAACAGACAATGTGGATGGGATCAATTTTCCTACAGGTTTTGATGGAATGATTGTTTACAATACAGGAACAGGGAACACGTTAACAGGGACTAATAATCCAACTGTTGCTTCTGCTGTAACTCCAGGGTTTTATTATTTCTCTAACCCTATAGTAGCGGGTACCGCTACAGGTAGTGCTGCCGTTTCAACAGGAAGATGGTTGCCAATAGGATCAAGCCCAAGAGTGAACATCGCTACTGCTGAAACAACTACAAATACAGCAATCAACGGAAATCAGATATATGCTAAGAGAGGAACCTTCACCACGAGTGGAACTTCTACAGCTCCTACAACCTATTCAAACCAGGCTGCAATTGCAAGCCCGGGAAGCCTTTATAGAATAACAATTTATCAGTCAGGAACAAACAATGTATACTCAAACAGTGTATATTCTTATGCCGCTGATGGTTCTTTTGTAACAGGGTCACCAAGTATGTCTGTAGTTTATCCTGCAGGAACATATAATTATACTGTAGAGTATACAAAAACAAACAATTAATTCTTAATTAATTATAACTTATAGAAGCCGATGATTTAATTTTCATCGGCTTTTTTATTTAATACAACCAAATGTTATCAGAATATTTTATGACGTGTTTAATTGAAAGATTATAAAAGTATTTTAAATTAAAACCAACAGCTAGTTCGTTGGTTTTTTGTTTTTATCCTGTGATAACGTTTTATTTGGAATGCCTCTCATTTATAATTTTTAATGATAATCGCTTTTAATAAATAAGAATCAGGAGAAGGTATCATTTAAAATGAATCCCGTGTAAAATTTAATGAACAAACAAAATTGAATCTAATTTGATTTCATGTTGTGCTATGAATTGATTACTAATATATAGGATAATTAGATCATATACGTTTCAAGAGATTTGTTTCGTAATAGAAAAGATATGATAGTGGCTTTTTAAAACGAATTAAAAGTAAATCAGAAAGAAGTGTTCTAAATATAATTTGAGGCTTTTTAGATAAGCTTTTCATATGAAATGGATGAAGCATAATATATATACATATAAGAGACTCATTTACTTTTCTTGTAAAAAGTTTTTCCATCTGATTCTTAACCCTTATTTTTGAAAGATAATTACCAAGAGAAGTTGATCTTTTAAATAAATAATGAATAAAAATAGGATATAATTTGAGGTAACAATTAATTAAACTTGAATTTTGAACTTAATATTGCTGTTAAAATAATTCTTAAAGATTAAAATTTGTTACGTTCGAGCTATTCTATCAGCTATTTTATGCTGTAGAGACTCTTAACATTTTCAGCCATTCAAAAATTAGTTTTATGCATTTAATTAATATTTAGTGTTTTTATAAATCATTGAATATTAAATATTTATGATTTTGTTTTGTTTAAATTATGCATGAATTAGTTAATTAAATTAACATTTGGCTTGTTTTTTTAACACTTTTTAACAATGGTCTTTAAAATCCCTATCCATAGGTGGTTACAAGGGTGATTAACATATAATTTGGTTTTTATTAACAGTATTTAACAATTGGAATAGGGAGTTAATGAGATTCCTGATACTTTTGCCCTGTCAAAAACCAATAAAAGTTTCAAAATGATGAAAAGATTCATTCTCGTAATCATAATGATGATTTCAACCTTAGGTGTTTACTCGTTTACAAGTAATGCCTTAGATGCGAAAAAAACAAGTTATGCATCGTACTACCACGATAAATTTAACGGTAGAAAAACTGCTAGCGGAGAAATCTTTGATAATTCAAAGTTTACTGCAGCAAACAGAACGCTTCCATTTGGAACAAATGTTAAGGTAACAAACCTTAAAAATGGGAAAGAGGTAATAGTGAGGATTAATGACAGAGGACCTTTCCATTCATCAAGATCTTTAGACATGTCTAAAGCAGCGTTCGATGAGATCGGAGATATCAACCATGGTACAATTCCGGTCGAATATGAAATTGTCGATTAATTTTATGATTTAAATTAAAAAAAGCCAGCTGATTTCAGCTGGCTTTTGTGTTGATGATATAAGAATTATTAAATACTCAATTCCAGTAAGGCAGGACAGTGGTCAGAGTGAACTGCTTCCTTTAAAATAACAGCTCTGGTAAGTTTATCCTTTAAGCTGTAAGAAGTGAAGTTATAATCCAATCTCCAGCCTTTGTTTCTTTCCCTGGAATTTTGTCTGTAGCTCCACCATGTATAATTGTCAGGCTCATTGTTGAAAAATCTGAAACTGTCAATCAATTCACATTCATTGATGAAATCGGTCATCCACTCTCTTTCCATAGGAAGAAATCCTGAAACGTTTTTTAAGCCAACAGGATTGTGAATATCAATCGCCTCGTGGCAGATATTAAAATCTCCTGATATAATAAGATTGGGAATCTCCTTTTTCAGGTTTTTGATATAAGTAAGAAAATCATGGCAGAACTGCATTTTGAAATCAAGTCTTTCAATATTTGATGCAGAAGGTACATATACTGAAATGGCAGAGAAACCATCAAAATCAGCACGGATAACTCTCCCTTCATTATCGTAACTTTCAATACCACAACCATACTCTACATGATTTGGCTTTACTTTTGAGGCAATTCCGACCCCACTATAGCCTTTTCGTACGGCTGAATGCCAATAACTGTGATATCCTAATTTTTCAAGGCTTTCGATGTCGATCTGGTCGTTTCCGGCTTTACTCTCCTGAATACAGATCACATCCGGATCAGCAGTTGTAAGCCAACCCAGAAAATCTTTTGTAAATGCCGCTCTGATTCCATTGACATTGTATGTAATTAATTTCATTAGTCTTCTATAAATATTTTAAAATTTTCGTTGTATTTCGAGGGAATAAATTCGGTAATGTCATAATCCGCTATTTGATGGATATTGAACGGATCATCTTTGATGATCCGTTCAATCTCATTTTTAGAAGCAGCTTTGCATATAATAATTCCCCCGGTTCTTGGCTCTTTTCTTCCCGAAGCAATAAAAAAACCTAAGTCATAATGTTTTTGAAGAAAGGAATTATGTTCCGGGATATAGCGCTCCACATTTTCAATAGGTACTTTATACGTAAGTGAAATAATGAACATTTTTTATTTTTTACGAAGATAGGAACTCTTACAGACTATAAAAAAAGAAGCGGGAAAAATCAATTGATTTTTCCCGCTTTAAACCCAAAATTAAATAAACTATGAAAAAAACTACTTGGGTTCTAAAATGCTGATAGGAATGATACATTCTTCCAATGAGATTCCACCATGTTGGTAGGTTTCTTTATAGTAATTTACAAAATGATTGTAGTTCTTAGGATAAGCAAGGAATATATTGTTTTTAGCAAAAATATATTTTGAACTTAAATTTCCTTTTGGAAGGAAAAGCTTTTCAGGATTGGTAATTGCCCAAACATCACTGTCATCATACGTTAAACTTTTACCGGTTTTATATCGGATATTAGTAGAGGTTTCTCTGTCACCCACTACTTTGCTTGGCTTTTTAACATAAACCGTTCCATGGTCAGTGGTAATCACTAATTTATAACCGTTTTCAGCTGCTGTTTTAATAATCTTCAATAAAGAAGAGTTTTCAAACCAATTAAGCGTTAAAGAGCGGAAAGTTTTATCATCACGGATAAGCTGGTCTACAATATGATTATCGGTCTTAGCGTGAGAAAGAATATCAATAAAGTTATAAACAATCACCAAAAGATCATTGTTCTTATGCTGATTGAAATCATCGTAGATCTTTCTTTCAAAATCAGCGTTCAATACCTTAAGGTATTTCATAGACTTGGATCCAAGACCTATTCTTTTCATTTGATCCTCCAGAAAGTCACGTTCAAATTCATTTTTGTTTCCTTCTTCATTATCATTAAACCATTTATCAGGGAAACGTTTTTCAATTTCCGATGGCATCAAACCTGCAAAGAAAGAGTTTCTTGCATACTGTGTAGCAGTTGGAAGGATACTATAATAATAATCTTCCGAAATTTTATTGTAATATTTTGTAAATAAAGGCTCAACGACTTTCCATTGATCGTAACGAAGGTTATCAACCATTAATAAAAGAACTTTCTCTTTTTCAACCTCAGGCTTTACTTTTTCCTTAAAAAGGGTATGGCTCATCAGGGGTTTGTCAGAATCAGTAAGCCAGTCTGCATAATTTTTTTCAATAAACTTGGCAAACTGAATATTAGCTTCTTCCTTTTGAGATTGTAATAGATCTGCAAATTCATTATCTGCCACTTTATCAAACTTGATTTCCCAGCTTAGGATCTTTTTATAATATTCAGCCCAGTCCTGGTAGGTTCTTAAGTAAGAAAGTTCCATAGAAAGGTTTCTGAATTCCTGTTGATATTGTAAGATAGTTTTTTGTTCTACAAGATTATCCTGCTGAAGATTCTTTTTTAATGAAAGTAATATCTGGTTAGGATTGACAGGTTTTAGGATATAATCTGCAATTTGGGAACCGATAGCCTCTTCCATGATGTGTTCCTCTTCACTTTTGGTGACCATTACTATTTTTAAGGAGTTGTCTTTTTCCTTAATCATAGGAATTGCTTCCAACCCGGAAATACCAGGCATATTCTCATCAATGAGTGTTAGGGCAAATTTCTCTGAATCCATTAGTTCCAAAGCCTCATTTACATTGTTAACAGGGGTTACCTGATAACCTTTCTTTTCTAAAAATACGATATGAGGTTTAAGTAAATCTATTTCATCATCGATCCATAATATCTTTTCTGACATAATTTATTTTTTACATGGTTATTGTATCAAAATGTTGACCAAATCCTTTTAAAATCTCACAAAATAGGAAGTTTAAAAGTTAAATATTAGTTAAATGGAAATGGCCTATCACACTTCCTGTTTCTGTATGAGTTAATTCTTATTTTTTATATATAGCAAAGCCCTTTCCAAAACTTCATCTTTACTGTTTTTGAGTCCTTCTGCAGTTGGTTTTACCAGGATATCCGGAATAATTCCGATCCTTTGGGTTTCTCTACCATCCGGGTAGTAGGCTCCAAGGCCGGTAAAGCAAGTATCCAAGTCTGCAATTTTAAATTTAATAATATCTCCATTGGCACCGGAAGTATTGCTGCCGATCACTTTGGACTTAGGATGCTGCTTGAACATCATCGTGGTAGTCTCCGCCTGACTTTGGGTATTTTCGTCTACCAAAACGATTACATTTCCTTTATAATAATCGGGATTCTTGCGGCCAATATTGTTCTTTCTGCTATAAAATTTACCAGGATAATTTGTTTCCGGGAAGTTGAACTGATAATAAGTGGTGGATTGGGGGAGTAACAATTCGCTTAAAGGAATAATGGTAAGCTTAGGATAGTTTCTAAGATCAAAAATAATTGATTCTGCAGATTTTAAGTTTCTGTACATTTCACTCACATCATCTTTAGCAAGGATTCCCATATGGACATAACCGATTTTCTTTTCATCATCCAGGAACTTCCATTTTTGAGATTCAGGAACTTTTTTGATGATGATATCCTTAACAAAATAAGTCTTTGCAATTATCTCCATATTTTGCCCGTTTCTTTCTAATTTGACGGAAAGTGAATCACTATTACTAAAAAGAAGTTTACTCTTTACCTTATTTACTTTTCCCCAGGAGTTGGAGGCAGGAATGTATTTTCCGAGGCTGTTGACCATTTGAGGAATTGTTTTTCCATTTATATCATAAATAACATCACCGATATTGAATGGTGTTCTTTCATGAAATCGAGTGTCATTAATCTTTGTAATAACCAGTTTCCCTTCTGCATAAGAATATTCTACAGGAAGTTTTCTGTTTCCATATAGATGAAGACTAATCAATGGGGAAAAGAGAAAAGCATGGGAGTCATCAGTCTTTGTCACCAATTCTGCTAAAGTCAATTGATAATCCTGATCATTATTAATATTGAGAAATTTTGGAATCATTTCAGTAAGAACATCATTCCAGTTTTGATCCGTTTCATATTTATAAGGAAAAAAATACTCCACGTAATTCCAATATCTGAACAATTCTAATAAACTGATCTGTTTGGAAGAGAATTTTGATCCATAAGAATTTTCATTTCTGAAAAATATTTTTCGTCCTCCTTTTCCTAAATAATGATTGTTGCCGATGCCGCGGTTGTTTTCAATATAATGAAGTTTTTGAGACGTGGCCCGGGTAAATATATTTGAATTGTCTATCCAATTCAAATCAAAGTTTTTTAGGAAATACGTTTTATCAGTTTCCTGCAGACATTCTGTACACTCATTAACCTTTCCCAGGCTTTCAATCCAACGAGAATATACATCATTTAATGCTTCTTTATTATTAATTCCTTCAAGTTCATTAATTTTTTTGAAAAGTTGCTGATCCCAATTCAGATTTCCTTTTGCTACGTGAGGGTGATAATATTTTAGAAATCCCCAAACCCTGCAAAGGGATTCCAGTTTTTGATTTTCAGATAAAACCTGTGCGGAAAAATGAAGACTTAAAAATAAAAAAATGAAAAGAAAACGTTTTCTCATCAAAAGAATTGAGTTTTCTCAAAGATAAGTGATTAAGGCAAGAACCGCAAAGGTTTTTTGATGAATGTGGGAAAAGGTAAGGAAGCTGTGAACTGGAAGAGGGAAGTTAATAGAGGTTCGTTATGATAACAAATCTATACCTATCATTTATTCTCAAAATAAATTGGCATTCACTGCTTATTGTCAACAATAGCTTCCCTCTTTTTGTTTCCAGCCTTTTAATACTAATTTAATCATCCCTCAAATTAAAAATCCCTAACTTTGTTTACTCATACAGACGTTTCAATGCAGAATAAGCTAAAAATTATCAACGATCCTGTTCATGGATTTATCAAGATTCCTCACGAAATTTTATTTGATATTATTGAACATCCCTATTTTCAGAGATTGAGAAGAATTGGTCAGACCGGTCTTTTAAATCTGATTTTTCCAGGTGCTACACACACAAGGTTTCACCATGCTTTGGGTGCGATGCATTTAATGTTTACTGCTTTGGAAACCTTAAAGCAGAAAGGGGTTAAGATTTCTGAAGAAGAGGAAAAAGGAGCGATGTTGGCTATTTTAATGCATGATATCGGACACGGCCCGTTTTCCCATGCTTTGGAGAGTATGCTGATGGATGACTGGCATCATGAAAAACTTTCTTTATTGCTGATGAATAAACTTAATGAAGAATTTAATGGTCAGCTAACCATGGCTATTGAAATGTTTCAGGGGCAATACCATAGGAAGTTTTTTAATCAGCTTATCTCATCTCAATTGGATGTTGACAGATTGGATTATTTGAAAAGAGATAGCTTTTTTACGGGCGTATCAGAGGGAAATATAAATACCCAGAGAATTATTTCCATGATGAATGTGTGTGAAGAAGGAGAACTGGTTATTGATGCAAAAGGAATTTATTCTATAGAAAACTTTTTGACGGCCAGAATGTTTATGTACTGGCAGGTATATTATCATAAAACCTCAGCCTTAGCTGAATTCCTGTTGGTAAAGATTCTTGAAAGAGCAAAATATCTGATTTCTCAGGGGATTGAGCTTCCCGCAACAGAAAATCTGAAATATTTTTTGTACCGTGGAAAGAGTGCAGCAACAGATGAAGATATCGAAAGATTTACAAGATTAGATGATAATGATGTGATTCAGGCTATGAAAGAATGGCAGAACTCTGATGATTTTGTTTTATCTTATTGGTGTAAAAGTGTTATTCAAAGAAACCTTCCGAAGACTATTATTTCAACACATCCTTTTGATAAGAAGGTTATTGAAGAAAAAATAAAAATCACCAATGATTTTTTTGGAATTGATAATGGGAAAGAGTTGGTTCATGAGATCAAAAGAAAACTTTTACCTTATGATACCGAAAAGCAACCAATTTATTTATTGCAGAAAAAGGGTAAAAGAATAAAGCTTCATGAATCAGAAGATCAGCTTTTATCAGGGTTGATGGCAAATAAAACCACACGTTATATCCTTATGTTTCCAAGAGATATCTCTCGTTTAGATTCATAAATAATATTAAAATTGAATATCTGAAATCAAAAGATGTTTGCAAATTATAGAATTTCTTATCTTTGCAGAATATGGAATTCACAGCTTCGCAAATTGCAAGTTTTATTGACGGAAAAATAATAGGTGATGAGAATGCACTTATTACAGGGGTTTCTCCAATTGAAAATGGAGAATCAGGACATCTTTCTTTTATAGCACAAGATCGGTTTTCTCATTTTTTAGATACCTCAAAATGCTCTGTAATCATCGTTTCGGAAAAACTTCTGAATGAAAATAGTTATAACCCAACCTTAATTGTAGTAAAAGATGCCTATTTATCTTTTCAGGTCCTGATGAACTTATATCAGGAGATGAGAGGAAGAAAAGAAGGTATTGAAGATGGTTCGTCCATCCATGATTCAGCTGTGATAGGTGATCAAGTGTATATAGGAGCATTTACCTATGTTTCTGAAAAAGCTAAGATCGGCGATGGGTCACAAATTTATCCACATGTATATATCGGTAAAGGGGTAAAAATTGGTAAAAACTGTAAAATAGACAGTGGAGCCAGAATTTACGATTATTGTATTATTGGGGATAACTGTGTCATTCACTCCAATACAGTAGTAGGAGGAGATGGTTTTGGGTTTCAACCCACTGCTGAAGGATTCAAAAAGATTCCACAGCTTGGAAACGTCATTATTGAAGATGATGTAGAAATTGGTTCAAACTGTAGTATTGACAGAGCAACAATTGGTTCTACCATCATTGGAAAAGGTACAAAAATTGATAATCTGATTCAGATTGCCCATAACGTGAAAATAGGACAGAATAATGTAATTGCAGCACAAGCAGGAATTGCAGGTTCTACTACCATCGGAGACTGGAATCAAATTGGAGGTCAGGTAGGAATTGTTGGACATATCAAAATCGGAAACCAAGTGAAAATTCAGGCTCAGAGTGGTGTGAATTCTAGTGTTACCGATAGAGAAACTTTATATGGTTCACCAGCAATTAGCTACAATGACTATTTAAGAAGCTATGTTCATTTCAGAAATTTCCCTGAAATAGTTAACAGAATAAATAATCTTGAGAATAACTCAAAAGATAATACTAATGAGTGATATGCAAAAAACGCTTCAGGAAGAGGTAACTCTTTCTGGAATAGGCCTTCATACTGGTAAAGAAGTAAAACTTACCATCAAACCCGCAAAAGAAAATACGGGATTTGTATTTGTAAGAACCGATTTAGAGGGACACCCTCAAGTTGAAGCTGATGTTAATTATGTAGTAGCAACAGAAAGAGGTACAACATTAGAAAAGCTTGGCGTAAAAATAACTACCTGTGAGCACCTTTTGGCTGCTCTGGTAGGTTGTGATATAGACAATGCAGTGTTGGAAATGGACGCATCTGAGCCTCCTATTTTAGATGGATCTTCAAAATATTTTGTAGAAGCAATCGAAAGTGTAGGAGTGGTAGATCAGAATGTTGCCAGAGAATATCTGGTGGTAAAGGAAGTGCTTACTTACAGTGATCCGGCTACAGGTTCGGAAATCACAATCATTCCTTCAGATACTTACGAAGTAACTACAATGGTAGATTTTGGAACTAAGGTTTTAGGAACTCAAAATGCTACCCTTAAAAATATTTCCGAATTTAAAGATGAAATCTCTTCAGCAAGAACATTTAGTTTCTTACATGAACTGGAAATGCTTTTAGATCACGGATTGATCAAAGGAGGAGATATCTCTAATGCGATCGTTTATGTAGACAAGGATCTTACTCCGGAAACTACAGAAAAATTGAAAAAAGCCTTTGGTAAGGATAATGTATCCATCAGACCAAATGGTATTCTCGATAACCTTAACCTAAATTATCCTAACGAAGCTGCAAGACACAAATTATTAGATGTAATTGGTGATTTAGCTTTAGCAGGGGTGAAAATTAAAGGCAAGGTTATTGCTAACAAACCAGGACATTTTGTAAATACTCAATTTGCAAAAAAATTAAACCGTCAGTGGAAATTGCAGAAAAAGAAAAACGTTCCGGATTTTGATTTAACAAAAGAACCGGTATTCGATATCAACGGAATTATGAAACTTATGCCTCATAGACCTCCGTTCTTATTAATTGATAAAGTTCTAGAACTTTCAGACTCTCATGTAGTAGGATTGAAAAATGTAACAATGAATGAGCCTTTCTTCGTTGGTCATTTTCCTAAAGAGCCAGTAATGCCTGGAGTTCTTCAGGTTGAAGCTTTAGCTCAGACAGGTGGTATTCTTGTTTTGGCAAGTGTTCCTGATCCTGAAAATTATTCTACCTATTTTATCAAGATTGATAAAGTGAAATTCAAAAGAAAAGTAATTCCTGGAGATACACTTATATTCAAAATTGAATTAATAGAGCCTATCAGAAGAGGTATTGTGCACATGCAGGGGTACGGATATGTAGGAGATACAGTGGCAGTAGAAGCAGAGCTTATGGCTCAAGTTGCAAAAAATAAAGTTGATTAAATGATTCATCAATTAGCAGCCGTAGATAAACGTGCGAAAATCAGCAAAAATGTAATCGTAGAACCATTTACTACAATTGCAGGGGACGTAGAAATTGGAGAAGGAACTTGGATTGGTCCAAATGTTACCATCATGGATGGAGCAAGAATAGGGAAAGATTGTAAGATTTTTCCAGGGACTGTAATTTCTGCTATTCCTCAGGACTTAAAGTTTGATGGTGAAGATACACGAACTATTATTGGAGATAATACTACTTTAAGAGAATGTGTAACAATAAATAGAGGAACAAAAGCCTTAGGTTATACCAAAGTAGGAAGCAATTGCCTTATTATGGCGACTTCCCACGTTGCCCATGACTGCATCATAGGAGATAATGTAATTATTGCCAATGGTTGCGGTATTGCAGGACATGTTGAAATCGGAGACTTTACTGTAATGGGAGGTCTATCTGCTGTTCAGCAATTTGGTAAGATCGGAAAACATACCATGATTTCAGGAGGATCTTTGATTAGAAAAGATGTTCCTCCTTATGTGAAAGTGGCAAGAGATCCTATTTCCTATGCTGGTATTAACTCAGTAGGCCTTAGAAGAAGAGGTTTTTCCAATGAGAAGATCTTTGAAATTCAAAAGATTTACAGAGCTATTTTCCAAATGAAGATGAACGTTTCCCAAGCATTGGCATATATTGAAAAAGAAATGCTTCCTACCGCTGAAAGAGATGAAATTCTTCAGTTTATCCAAAACTCTCCAAGAGGTATTGTGAAAGGATATGGAACAGGAAAAGACAGCAACTAAAAGTGCTAAAAATTAAGTAAAAAAAGATAATATATATTTAATGGCAACAAGTAACGATATCAGAAAAGGTCTTTGCATTGAATTCAGCAATGATATTTTTAAAGTAATTGAGTTCCTTCACGTAAAACCAGGAAAAGGTCCTGCATTCGTAAGAACAAAACTAAAATCTGTAACCAACGGAAAAGTATTAGATAATACATTCTCTGCGGGTCACAAAATTGAAGAGGTAAAAGTAATCACAAGAAAGTTCCAGTATCTTTATGATGACGAGAACGGATTCCACTTCATGAATAACGATGATTTTTCTCAGTTATATTTAAATAAAGAAATGATTGAAAACTCAAACTTGATGAAAGCAGGTGAAGAAGTAACAATCATTTTGAAAGAAGCTGATGAAACTCCGCTTTCTGCTGAACTTCCACAATCGGTATACCTGGATGTCATTGAAGCTGATCCGGGTGTAAAAGGAAACACGGCTACCAATGCTCTTAAAAATGCAATCGTTGAAACAGGAGCAAGAGTAATGGTTCCTTTGTTCATTGAACCAGGAGACAAAATTAAAGTGAGCACTGAAGACGGTAGCTACTTAGAAAGAGTAAAAGAATAAATAAAATTTACATAAATTCGGTTTGCATTAGCACTCCGAATTTTGTTTTATAAGAAAATCTATTGTTATGAGATTCCATTCTCCGCAAAAGCTTAAAACGATCGCTGATTTAATTGGCTCAAGGTTTATTGGCCCTGAAGACTTTGAAGTATTGGGAACCAATGAAATTCACATGGTAAAACCAGGTGATATTGTTTTTGTAAATCATCCCAAATATTACGACAAGGCACTAAATTCTGCTGCAACTATCATTTTAATTGATAAAGAAGTAGATTGTCCTGAAGGGAAAGCACTTTTGGTTTCTGATGACCCTTTCAGAGACTTTAATAAGATCAATACCCACTTTACAAGAATTTACAACTTTACAGAAGAACTTCATGATGTTGAAATTGGTGAAGGAACAAGAATCCATTCTTCTGCAGTCATTGGAAACAATGTAAAGATTGGAAAAAATACCTTAATTTTCCCGAATGTAGTGATTGGTGATAGAACAGTAATTGGCGACAATGTGATCATCCAGTCCAATACCGTGTTAGGAGGTGATGCATTCTATTACAGAAAATTAAATGGAAACTTTGACCGTTTAATCTCTGTAGGAAATGTAGTGATCGAAAATAATGTAGAAATAGGTAATGGGTGTACTATTGACAGAGGAGTTACAGATTCTACAGTAGTTGGAGAAGGTTCTGTTTTGGATAATCAGATTCAGATAGGGCATGATACAATCATTGGAAAGAAATGCTTAATAGCTTCTCAGGTTGGAATAGCCGGTTGCTGTGTGATTGGAGATGAAGTCACTTTATGGGGGCAGGTAGGTATCGCTTCCGGGAATAAAATTGAAAGCGGATCTGTGCTCTTAGGGAAAACCGGAGTGAATAGAGACCTCGAAAAAGGTACCTATATCGGAATGTTTGCAGAAGATTTCAAAACTTACTTGAAAAAAGAAGTAAAACTGAGAAATCTCAAATAAACAATTCCAAAGGTTTTGTCCAAAATCAAAGAAATTTAAGTAAATTTGTGAGCATTAATAAAATAATAAATAAATTAAAACAACAATAAAATGTCAATTTTAGTAAACAAAGATTCTAAAGTAATTGTACAAGGATTTACAGGGAACGAAGGTACTTTCCATGCTGGTCAGATGATTGAATACGGAACCAACGTAGTAGGTGGTGTTACTCCAGGAAAAGGAGGAAGCGAGCACTTAGGAAAGCCAGTATTCAACACAGTAGCTGATGCTGTTGAAAAAGCAGGAGCAAACGTAAGTATTATTTTCGTACCACCGGCATTCGCAGCAGACGCTATCATGGAAGCTGCTGAAGCAGGGATCAAAGTAATTGTATGTATTACTGAAGGTATTCCTGTAGCTGATATGGTAAAAGTAAAATCTTATATTGCTGACAGAGACTGCAGATTAATCGGACCAAACTGCCCTGGAATCATTACTTCTGAAGAAGCTAAAATTGGTATTATGCCAGGTTTCGTTTTCAAAAAAGGGAAAGTAGGTATCGTTTCAAAATCAGGTACCCTTACTTACGAAGCTGCTGATCAGGTAGTAAGAGCAGGTTACGGTATTTCTACAGCTATCGGTATTGGTGGTGATCCAATTATTGGAACTACTACAAGAGAAGCTTTGGAATTATTTATTAATGACCCTGAAACTGAAGCTGTTGTAATGATTGGAGAAATTGGTGGAGGACTGGAAGCAGAAGCTGCTAGATGGTATAAGGCTAGTGGATCTACGAAGCCAGTTGTAGGATTTATTGCTGGACAAACAGCTCCAAAAGGAAGAACAATGGGACACGCTGGTGCTATCGTAGGGGGTGCAGAAGATACAGCTCAGGCAAAGATGGAAATCATGAGAGAGAATGGTATCAACGTTGTTGATTCTCCTGCTGATATCGGTGCTACTGTAGCGAAAATTCTAGGATAATATAAAAACAAACAATATGAAAAAACTTTTATTAGCCTCAGCTTTAACCCTTTCTGCTTTATCCTTTGCACAAGTGCAATGGAAAAATACAAGATTCGGGGTTACGGCGGGATTAAACTATTCAAGAGTTTCCAATGCCCATAATCCTTCAGGCCCAAGATATACCTTTCAAGGTGGAGCTTTGGCTTTAATTCCCGTAGGAAAGACAAACCAGTTTTATATCCAACCTGAAGTTCTATACTATGGGGCAGGAGAAACTGGGAAAGATAGTGACGCTAAGAATGCGAGTGGTTATAACGCAGTATATGCTAATAACTATTTGAGTGTACCTCTTTATTTCAAAGGGTACTTTTCAGAATCAGCATCTGAGTTCTTTGGATTATTAGGACCTAGATTTAACTTTTTGATCAACCAAAATGTTAAAGATGCTCCTGCAACCAGACCTTATTATTATCCGGATGGAAGTGATCCTTCACAACCTCCCGGTGTAAATGGAAAAGCCAATAGCTTTAACTGGGGGATAGGATTTGGTGTAGGATATAGCTATAAGAGACAACTTGAAGTAGCTGTAAAATATGACTTAGGTCTTTCAGATACTTACCCGAATCTTGTAAAAGAAAAAGGTGGATCTGATAAGAAAAAATCTGAACAGGTGATCGCTCTTACCTTAAGCTACATATTCAAATAAACTATTTATTCAGAATATAAAATACAATATCCCGGAAATAACTTTCCGGGATATTTTTTTATGCCCTTATGTAAGTAAACAGAGAGCTTATATAGGAAATGAAGTGATTGCATTCTATAATTTTGAATATTTTATTTGAGGATAAGAGATAGGCTTCCTCATTTCTAAAATAAAAAAAGGGCAAATTAGCTTGTTGCCAATTTGCCCTTTAAATTTTCAATGTTTTTGTCCTAGGAATTAGCCCCTAATCCATTTCCAAAGCTCTTTTAAAGTAGCCTTATTTCCGTACATCAAAATTCCTACACGATAGATTTTTCCGGCAAGGAATATCATAAAGACAGTGGTAGCCAATAGCAGCACAATAGATAAGGCAATCTGCCATGCCGGAACTCCGAACGGTATTCTTGCAATCATGGCAACTGGTGAAGTAAAAGGAATAATAGATAACCAGAAACCCATTGGGCCGTCAGGATTGTTCATTAATGAGAAACTTCCATACATTCCCAACGTTAATGGTAAGATTGCAAATAAAGTGAATTGCTGGGTCTCTGTTTCATTATCCACAGCAGAACCAATAGCTGCATAAATAGAACTGTAGAAAATATATCCTAAAAGGAAGAAAACAATGAACACAAAGATGATCAATGGGAAATTCAGCTCCAGCAGACTATGAGAAATCTGGGTGGCAAGCTGAGTCATATCCAGTTTACTAGCAATTTGCTCATTGGTACCGGGAACGGTCTGTTGAAGAGGTGAAAATCCAGTATTTAAAACCAAAGCTCCAATTACTGACATGGTAATCCAGATCAAAAACTGGGTAAGAGCAACCAATGTTACTCCAAGGATTTTACCCATCATCAATTCAAAAGGTTTTACGGAAGAAATAATGATCTCTACAACACGGTTGTTCTTTTCTTCCAACACGCTTCGCATTACTCTTACTCCATAGATAATAATGAACATAAAAGTAACATACATTAAGACCATACTAAGTCCGGATTTAACACCAAAAGTAAGGTCAGAATCTTCTTTATTATTATCTGCAACATTAATTGTTTTCAGACTGAAACTCTTATCAAGATCGTTCAGCTGGGTTTCCTGAATCCCTAATTGTTTGATTTTTTCCTTTTTAACAACATTGCTTATATCAGAAACGATCTTCTGCTTGGTATCAAAGCCCATTTTACTGTTGATAACCAATCTTGCTCCCGATTCTAGCTCTTCGTAATTTTGTCCTTTTAATTCAGGTAAAATTAAGATCCCATCCAGAGATTCATTTCCTTTTAAATTGTTAATCTTGGATTTTTCATCTGCTGCAGAAACAAATACGTAGTTCAGTTTATCATTAGACTTCAGCTGATTCGTAAATAAACCACTTTTGTCAACAACCTCAATAATACTGTGCGATTCATTGGCTTTAAACATTAATCCGATTACGGCACCGAAGGCAATAATCATAACAGGTGCCAATAAAGTCAATATGATAAAGGATTTTTTCTTAACCTGTGTAAGAAACTCTCTCTTTGTAATTAAAAAAATATTTTTCATAAAATTAAGAATGGTTACTTACAGCGTTAATAAACACTTCATTCATACTAGGGATCCTTTCATCAAATGATCTTACTTTTCCTACGTGCACAAGGTCAAGAAGAATATTATTCTGATCCGCTTCATTTTTCAGATCAAAAGAAACGAGACTGTTCTCATTGGAAAAGTTGAAAAGCTCATATTTGTTTCTGAAGCTTTCTAATTGTTCATTATTCACTTCAGAAAGGGTAATGCCAAAAATATTTTTCTTGAATTTTTCCCTAACGTCAAAGACCCTTCCATCAATGATTTTCTTGGAATTGTTAATCAAAGCCACGTAGTCACACATTTCTTCCACACTTTCCATTCTGTGGGTGGACAGAATGATCGTAGTTCCGTTATTCTTCAAATCAATGATCTGATCTTTGATGAGATTGGCATTTACAGGATCAAAACCTGAGAAAGGTTCATCAAGGATTAAAAGATGAGGTCTGTGAAGTACTGTTACCACAAATTGAATCTTTTGTGCCATTCCTTTAGACAGTTCGGAAAGCTTTTTTTTCCACCATTGGTCGATATTCAGTTTTTCAAACCATTTTTTAGCTTCATTCAGAGCATCATTTTTGCTCATTCCCTTTAATTCTCCAAAGTACAGGATTTGATCTCCTACACTCATATTTTTGTATAGCCCTCTTTCTTCAGGCATATAACCGATATCTTTGATGTGATTTGGATTCAGTTTTTCTCCGTTAATTAAGATCTCTCCGGAGTCTGCCTGGGTAATCTGGTTAATGATACGAATGAATGAAGTTTTTCCGGCTCCGTTGGGACCTAAAAGTCCGTAAATACTTCCTTTAGGAACATGGATGCTGAAATCATCCAATGCGACCTTTTTTCCGGTATTATAGGTCTTTTTAATATGTTCAGCTTTTAGCATTAAGTTGTTTTTTTACAATTAGTAGAAAAAAGTGCTTAAAGTTACGTAAATATTAAAAGAGATTGTTATAAAAGAAAAAATCCTGATGATTATCAGGATCTTAATTTATTGTTTCACGATTTGAGTAACTTTCTGCGTGTTGTCGCTCAAAATATAACGGATCAGATATTTTCCGGGTTTTAATTTTTCAATATTGATCTCTCCGGAATTCATATTGACTGTATAATTGGCAACTTGCATACCCAAAATAGAATAAAAAGTCACACTTTTGATTCTCAAAGAAGAATCTTTTGCCTTAATGATAAGGAAATCCTTTGCAGGATTTGGATAGGCAAGCAAAACACCATCATCTGCCTTCTGAGTGATGGAACCCGGCTCTCTAAGCTGAGCTTGTAAATTGTTGGAAAAACCAACAAAAGCGCCTACAAATAAAAATAAAAGTAAAAATTTTTTCATCAAATTTATAATTTCTCGAATATATATAACAAATATAACAAATTCTACAATTTCATACAATAGTTTTTTGTATAACTTATAGTAAATTTGTAGAAACTTATTCAAAAAGTATTCCAAAATGATACATTCAAGAAATAGAAGACTTAGAGTTAATGAATCTATCAGAAGTTTGGTAAGAGAAAATGTGCTTACAACTGATGATTTTGTAATGCCAATCTTCGTAATGGAGGGCGAAAACATGCAGGAACCGATCCTGTCGATGCCGGGAATCTTTAGGCGAAGCATAGATTTAACAGTAAAAGAATGTAAGGAATTATTTTCTTTGGGCGTAAAAGCTGTCAATTTGTACATGAAGGTGTCCGAAAACCTGAAAGATAATACAGGAAAAGAAGCATGGAACAAAAACGGATTGATGCAGAATACGATCAAAGCCATCAAAGATGCAGTTCCGGGAATGGTGGTAATGCCTGATGTTGCCTTAGATCCTTATTCAATCTACGGGCACGACGGAATTATTGAAAACGGAAAAATCTTAAATGATGCTACCAATGAGGCATTAGCAAAAATGTCAGTATCTCATGCAGAAGCAGGAGCAGATCTTGTAGCGCCAAGTGATATGATGGATGGCAGAGTTCAGGTGATTCGTGAAGCATTGGAAGAAAGTGGATTTACAGATGTTGGTATCGTAAGTTACGCTGCAAAATATGCAAGTTCTTTCTATGGACCTTTCAGAAGTGCTTTAGACAGTGCTCCAAAAGAAAATGTTGAAATTCCGAAAGATAAAAAGACTTATCAGATGGATTTTCACAATACTCGTGAAGCTTTGAACGAAGTATTTAAAGATATTGATGAAGGAGCAGATGTTATCATGATTAAACCAGGTCTTCCTTATTTGGATATCGTTTCTAAAGTACGTGAAGCCATTGACCTTCCAATTGCTGTGTATAACGTAAGTGGAGAATATGCAATGGTAAAAGCAGCTGTTCAAAACGGATGGTTGGATAATGATAAAACAATTATTGAAAGCCTTACTTGTTTCAAAAGGGCTGGTGCAGACATGATCTTCACTTATTTTGCTAAGGAGGCAGCGATGATTTTAAATAAATAAAAGAAATTCAAATACCTTTTAAAATAGACTGTCAGTAAGGCAGTCTATTTTTTGTGAGCTTTCAAAAAAAAAAATTTGAAATAATTCTTTATATAGAGAATATTCTTATATTAGAATTCTAAAAATAAAATAGTTAATTATGAAAAATTTAAAGAAGATCGAAAGAAACCAATTGAAAGGAATTAAAGGAGGAGAAGTAATCATTGATGACCCAAATTGCGGGACATTATGTAAAGGTATTTGGCATCCATGCACAATCAATCATGTAGCTTGTCCTGATTAATTGACATACATACAAAAAAGAGATTGCTTGATCAGCAATCTCTTTTTTGTATAATGTAGCTTTTTATCCAAAACATGCTTTATAATCACGATGTCCTTCGCGAATAGGACTTTCTCCGCCTTTATCATCCACACAAACATTGGTAGGGCATAGGTACCAACCAGCCGGACATCTGCCTTCTGAATCAGGAAAACGAATACTTCCGCCATTGATTGTTTTCAAATCTTTTTTACTTAATTTTTTCATAATAATTATTTTTATTGGTTTGTGAGCCTAAGATAATAAAAATATCACACTATTTTGATATATTTTTCTTTTTTCGAAAAAATGAATGCTCAATATATTGGTATTAATTTACCCTTCTTAAAGATGGGTGTTATAAGAGTCTTTTACTACTGAAGTGATGAAACAGAAAATATGATTAAGAAGGCAAACCATTTTATTATTTAAGGGGAATAATGATCATAGAAGTAATATATAAAATAGGCTGCTCAGATTTGAACAGCCATTTTTTTTACCCAAAGCAAAACGAATCTTTTGGATCTATAGGTTTGTTCCCTCCATCATCAAAAATACAGACATTGGTAGGGCAAAGATACCACCCTGGAAGACAATTGCCATAGTCATCTGGGTATCCAATGTATCCGCCGTTGATTATTTTCAAATCTTTTTTTGTTAATTTTTTCATGGTGAATATTTTTATTAATTAGGTACTCTAAAATAATGAAAATATATCATACTGTTTTTGATATTTAATTATAACCAAGGTTTTCTTCCATAAACATAGGTGTCATCAAACTGTTTGTCATCCATACAAAGATAAATGATACCCTCAATAAAAGGAATAATAGAAGCAACCCCACAAGTAACAATATTCAAAACTAATTGGATAATTCCTTCTTTGGTATATCCAAGATAAAATTTATTTAGACCCAGCCAGCCAACAAGAATACCTAATAGAGCTGGAGGAAGCTTTTTTTCTGAGCGGTAAGGGGTAGTAGTTTGCTGTTGGTTTGCTGTGTTTTCTGTTTTGGTATAACCGTAATTTTCCATTTCTTAATGTTTGTAATTGATTTTGTACAATAAGTAGCTCAAAATAATGAAAAGTTACAATGATTTGGAAGTGAATGAGTTTACATGTAAGATCAACAAGTTTACATTAACCTATAAGTGAAGTTTATATTTTTGATATATTTGCCCTATGATTTTACGCGGAGAAAACTTAATCAAAGAATACGGTCCTAAAAAAGTTGTAAAAGGCGTTTCTGTACAGGTTCAACAGGGAGAAATTGTTGGTTTGCTTGGTCCGAATGGAGCAGGAAAAACTACATCGTTTTATATGATCGTAGGGTTGGTTAAGCCTACTTCAGGGAAAATTTTTCTGGATAAACAGGAAATTACTACAGATGCGATGTATCGAAGAGCCCAAAAAGGGATCGGATATCTGGCACAGGAAGCTTCCGTTTTCAGAAAATTGTCTGTAGAAGAAAATATTATGGGAGTATTGCAGTTGACAAAACTTTCAAAACGTGAACAGCAAATCAAATGTGATGAACTGATCGAGGAATTTTCTTTACAGCATGTTCGTAAAAACAGAGGAGATCTTCTTTCTGGAGGAGAGAGACGTAGAACAGAGATTGCCCGTTGTTTAGCTACAAGCCCGAACTTTATTCTTTTGGATGAACCGTTTGCAGGAGTTGACCCGATTGCGGTGGAAGATATTCAAAAAATTGTAAGAAGTCTTGTAGATAAAAATATCGGAATTCTGATCACCGACCACAATGTACAGCAAACCCTTGCGATTACCAACAAAACCTATATTATGTTTGAAGGAAAGATCCTTAAAGAAGGACTACCGGAAGATCTAGCGAATGATCCACAGGTAAGAGAAGCTTATCTTGGAGAAAACTTCGTATACCAAAGCATTTTAGACAAACCGAAAAAGAAAAAATATGCCTACAATATCTGGGCAGGTAATTTTGATTCAAAAGCTCAACTACAGGGATTCGTAGATGAAAATTTTAAACAATTTGATGATTTGAGACTCATGTATGGTTTTGAGGATATTAGCTTTGCTTCATTAGCCAATTCTGAAATTGAACATATCTTTAATGATGTAGTAGATAAAAATGCAAATAACTCATTTGTTTTCCAGAAAAAAGAAATCAATTCACAATATACGCTGGAACAGGCAGAAGCTGAATCTAAAGAGGTAAGCAGATCTGAGCTTCATTATCTGACGACGTATATGTATGAAGGATAACAAATTAAAATAGTATTCAAACCATTGTCTATATGATGATGGTTTTTTTTTGTCAAATTGTATTAAAATATTAGAAGTATTAATGAATTAATATAAAATAATGCCTTTTGGCTTAGATTTTGTAATTTATAATATCTATTAAATTGTAATTATTTAATCGAACGTTTGAATAATGCGCAATGTTATTATAGAAGATATAAACATTAAAACTATTTCATTTCTGTTGTTACTTTCTTATTTAACTAGTTTGATGTTTATCCATATTAATTCGTTATACTTTAAACCTCAGATGTTCTTGCGAGGGGAGATGGTGATTTATAGATTGACAATGTCACTTTAGTAGAATAATTCCGATCAAAGAAGCTGAATGAGAAAATGTAACGAAATAAATAATCATTAAATCCTCAATTGAATTCAGATGTGATCAGGTATAGATTGTCTAATATGTAAAATAACCCAAATGAAGAATATTAACATTAAAAAAATTATTGATATCCTAATGATAATCCTCCTCATAATATTTATCATACAGAACCTAGAAAGCGTTATGGTAAAGTTTATGACCATGAAGTTTGAATTGCCTCTTATTGTATTGATATTAGCTGTTTTTGCATTAGGATATTATACATCAAAAGTTTTTAGAAAAAGATAAATCACAAAAATATATCATTATGGCATTAAAAGAAATATTACAAAAATTAGCAAACGAAAAGAATAATCCGTGTGTAACGATTTCACTTAACACACATCGTACACATCCGGACAATCAACAGGACGAAATTATTCTTAAAAATCTTCTAAAAGAAGCTGAAAACAGGATTATAGATGAATTTGGGAAAAGGCCAGTATCTGAAATTTTGGAAAAAATAGAAAATATTTCCGAAAAAATTGACCATCAGCACAACCTTGAGAGTTTACATATTTTCTTATCAAATGACACGGAAGAAATTATAAAATTAACTTGGGAAACCCGGGAAAATATGGTGGAAATAGATGATAAATTTGCTGTAAGACCAATTATCAAAGCGACAGTAAGAGCTGAGGAATACCTTATTTTGGTTTTGACACAAAGTGGGACTAAACTTTATGAAGCATTGAATGATTCTATAGTGAAAGAAGTTAGAAATGAAGGCTTTCCATTTCCTAAAAATCCTTTTTATATAACACATTCTGATGTGAGAAGTGATGCGAAACAGGTTGATAATCAGATTAAAGAGTATTTTAATAGAATAGATAAATCGGTTGTTGAAATTCATAAGACGTCAAGCTTAAATGTTGTGGTTATCAGTACAACAGATAATTTCAGTAAGCTTATAGAAGTAGCTGATTTACCTCAAATTTATATTGGCCACGATCATAAAAATTATGAATCTGCAGAAGAACATCACATTGTAGAACAAGCTTATGAGATTATCAAGAGTCAACAAAAAGAGAAACGCACTTTAGCAATTGAAGAAATCAAAGAAGCGGTTTCTCAAGGGACTGTTCTTACCGATCTTCAGGAAATCTACCAAGCAGCTATAGATGGAAGAGGTGATCTGTTAATAGTTCATCAGGATTACGAGCAGTCAGTAAGAATGATTGATGAAAGAACATTCGAATATGAGGATAATTCAAAAGAGCCGGGAGTTATTGATGATATTGTTTCTATCATTGCTTGGGATGTTTTTTCCAAAAAGGGGAGAGTTTATTTTACCCATCAGGAAGAGCTTTTAGAATTAGGAAAGATTGTATTAAAGACAAGATATTAAATAAAACTTCTTTTTTTGAAATAAAAAAGCCTGTATTGTACAGGCTTTTTCATGATTTGTTTTAAAAAAGGCTTAATTTTACTAAAGACCTTTATCTTATATCCATGGCAAAACCATTCAACAGAACAGTTACTTTATTTGGGATTTATAAACAACTTGTTCCATTCATCAGACCTTATCGGCCGATGATTTACGGAACTTTGTTTCTTACATTTCTTGGGGCTTTGGCAGCACAGGTAAACCCAATTGTATTGAAGTATACAGTAGATGAGGTAACCAAGCTTACTCATCTTCCTCATCCGATGACAGAAGGAATTCATATCCTGATCATTATTTCTATTATTTTACTGGGAAAGGAGCTGTTGAATATTTTTATCAACTTCGGGCAGAAGTTTTATGGGGAAAAGATTAGAATTAATGTCAGTTCTGTGCTGGCACAATCTGCCATTGATAAAATTTTGGGCTATCGGGTGGCATACTTCAATGATGAAAACCACGAATCTGGAAAGTTACAAATCAGAATTGACCGCGGTATTGAAAGTTTAACAAAGCTAGTACAGAATTTTTTTATTGATATTCTTCCGCTTTTTTCCAATGCTATCATTGCGCTTATCATTATGTACATGCAGAATGTATACGTGGGAGCTGTTTCTACTATTATTGTTCCGATCTATTTTTACATAAGTTCGCTGCAGGCTAAGAAATTGAGTGGGGTACGCCGGCAACTCAGAAATCAAAGGGAGAAGAAAACTTCTGGTCTTTTGAATCTTGTCAATTCCATTATGGTCATTAAAAGTTTTGTTCGTGAAAAATTTGAAGGTAAAAAACAATATGATCTGCAGATGCAGCTGATGGAAAGCCAGATGTTCACCAGAAGAACCAACTTTATTTATGATGGATTAAAAACTTTCATAGAACAGTTTGGAGTGGTTTTAATTATCCTTTTAACGGTATACCTGGTACTCGATCAGCAGATGACCATTGGGGCAATTATGCTTCATATTATGCTTTTCAACAATGTATCAGCACCCATTCGACAATTACACAGGATTTATGATGATATGAATGATGCGATGATCTATGCTGAAGGATATTTTGATATTCTGAATGCAGACAATGAAGCAGAACCGAATGGAAGTTTTGTTGAAAAGAAAATTAAAGGAACTTTTGAACTGAAAAATGTAAACTTTACTTATCCTAACGGAACACAAGCCTTACACGATGTTTCTATGAAAATTGAAAACGGCAAAACGACTGCATTGGTAGGACTAAGTGGGGCCGGAAAATCAACGGTAATTAATCTGCTTTGTAAATTTTATTTGCCGGATTCAGGAGAAATTCTGCTGGATGATGTAAATCTAAATGAATTTGATAATACATTTCTGAGAAGCGATCTGGGACTGGTTCTTCAAAAAAACCACATTTTTCAGGGAAGTATTGAAGACAATATCCGCTACGGAGATATGAATGCTAGCTTTGAAGAAATTAAGGCTGCAGCTAAAAAGGCATATCTTCATGATCAGATTATGGATCTTCCTACCGGTTATCAACATGACGCCACCCAGCTTTCTGGAGGGCAACAACAGAGAATTGCTATTGCAAGACTGTTTCTAAAAGACCCTCCAATTATATTCCTGGATGAACCTACAGCAAGTCTGGATGCCATTGCTACTGAACAAATTAAAAATTCTTTAGATGCCATTAAAGAAGGGAGAACTGTAATCATTATTTCACATTCATTATCTCAGATTCTGGATTCAGATACGATTTATGTGATGAAAAAAGGAAGAGTTGTAGAAAATGGAACTCATGATGAATTGTATAATAAAGAAGGTACCTATCGTGAAATCTTTGATGCCTCAGCACGAAGCTTAAATCTTGATAAGCTGGTGAATACTTTTAAAGAAAATTAATAATTTTGTTGACATATTTTCAGTCAACAAGTGTCAATACATGAACGATCACTATTTAAAGAAACTCGACCGCGTTACAGCCATTCTTACCCAGCTGCAGTCTAAACCTGTAGTAAGAGCACAGGATCTGGCTGAAAAATTCGATGTCAGTGTAAGAACCATTTATAGGGATGTAAAAACCCTTGAGAATGCAGGAATTCCAATCGTTGGAGAAGCAGGAAACGGATACTCTCTGATGGAGGGTTATAAGCTTCCACCGGTGATGTTTACTAAAGAAGAGGTTTTGAGTTTTATTACTGCTGAAAAGCTTATGCAAAAGTTTTCCCATCAGAGTTTGGGAAATCATTATCAGACCGCGATGGAAAAAGTGCGTTCAGTGTTGAGGTATTCAGATAAGAATTTGATTCAGAATATTGAAAAACAGATCGATGTTTTTAATTTTCATACACAGCAAAAGGAAGAAGATTCTCTGAAGAACGTAATACCTATTATTCTGGAAAGTATTGCAGAGAAAACACAGCTGACTATTGAATATCAGACCGTAGATTCAAAAGTGACCAATAGAACGATTGAAGCGGTTGGGATTTTCTTTGAATTTAATTTTTGGTATATCATGGCATACTGTACGTTGAGGAAAGATTTCAGACAATTCAGGGTAGATCGTATTTTGCAGATTTTCAAAACACAGACTCCCTTTTTGCAAGAATATGGCCAGATTAATGATTACAGAAAATCACATGGGAATAAAGTGAAGGCAAAACTCCTGGTAGATAAAAAGATAATGGCTCACCTTGTCAATTCTAAAAAATATTATGGTCTGATTGAAGAAGTAGAAACCGACTTGGGAATGGAACTTACTTTTGAAACAGAATGGATCAACGATGGATTTCCCCGCTGGGTTATTACTTTTGCAGACTATGCCACCATCCTTGAGCCGGAAAGTCTTCGGGTTAGAATGGGCGAATTGCTTGTCAAAATGATGGAAAGACATCAATAAAAACCTCAGCAGAAAACTGCTGAGGGAGATTGACTTTTATTGGCAAATAGATGAAATGGTTTATTAAGGATACTTTTATTAGAATCTTTCCCAGAAGAAAGGCGGTTCAATTCCTAAAGCTCTCAGATAAACATATCCCTGTGCACGGTGGTGAATTTCGTTATCTACAAAATAAAGAATGTTCTCATATACCGGGAACTCATATTGTCCGAATAAATTAAACGTTTCCTGGAAGCGCGTTTCAGTGATTTGTCTGAAGTAATGATTGATAACCTCAGTTTCTTCATCCCATTTTTTAAGGAGTTCTTCTTTGGTTTTTGGGGTAAAACCTTCCTCATTGTAAGCTTCCATATTGTTTTCAATGATTCCTTTTAAAGCAACCCCTCCAATATTGAGTAGTTCTGTTGCCATTTTGGCGAATGGTCTCATTCCACCAATTGAAAATTCAAATAATTCTTTTTCTGGAAAAGCTTCAATTACTCTTCTTGTCAGGTTTCTGTGCCCTTGCCAATCCTTTAATAATTGCTCAGTAGTCATGAATTGCTGGGTTGCTGTTGCTGTAGTTGTCATAATGTATCGTTTTTGTTTGTTATTGTTGATACAAAGGTATGAGCGGGTGATGACAACAGTTTGTCAGTAGGATTTTTGATGATGAAAAAATATTTTATTTCTTTGCTAAAATATTAAAGACTACTTTTCCGTTTAAGATAAGTATATTAATAAAAAGAAAATGATTATTTAGAATTATGAAGAAGTATATTTTGCCTGTTATGGCCGCTTTTTTATTAGTATCATGTAATAAAATTGAAGACAAGATAGATCAAACAGTTCAGGAAACCACAGAAAAGATACAGCAGAAAGCTCAGGAAGCAGTAGAAGAGACTGTTAAAAAAACAGTGAATGAATCTATTAATTCACTAACTAATTCTGAGGATGTAAAGTTCAATACTGTTTTTCCTAACGCCGGATCTGATATGATTTCAGAAGAAAAAGGAAAAAAAATAAAACTTCCTACAGGAACCGAAGGTTATATCTTTAAATACAAAGCAGACATTGCAGTATTGCTTCCTTTTTTAGAAAATCAGGCAACTTCTAATGAAGAAAAATCGGATAAAACAGCAAGAAAAATTGATGGACAAAGTATTATCAATAAAATAAGTCTTCTTTCCAAATTTCTTCCAAATAATACTTTTGATACAAGCTTTTTAGAAGATATTAAAACAGATAAAAGTATTCAGTATTATAAGCTGAAAAGATTTCCTAACAGTAGTACCCTTATCTACAACCCAAAAAACCAGACCATCATACAATACGTAGAGGTAAATAAATAATTTGGATTGGCCGGCTTTTGCCGGCCGTTTTATATAAGAGTCATTACGAGAGTCTAAGACGACTCCGACAAAAAAACTTTGAATTTTTGCCATTTCTCTGATGAAGAGGGAATGTGTACAGTCTTTCAATTGAAATATGGTTGGAAATCGGAGATTTTCAGAAAACTTTAGTACACTTCTCAAGCAGTTAGTGGTCACTCAAAATAACTTAAGTGTTTAAAAACTTTTGCGCCTTTTGTGGCTAAATATATTCTAATAATAGTGTTACATACCTATCATAAATACATTTTACTTTTTACATTGTCCAAAAAAAGGTATTTTAGTACTATGAAAATTTATACAAAAACAGGAGATAAAGGTCAGACGGCACTTTATGGCGGAACAAGAGTTTCCAAAGCCAGTGCAAGAGTTGACAGCTATGGAAATATAGATGAGCTTAATTCATTCATCGGAATTGCAAAAAGTCATATTGAGGATGAAGAAGTTTTGAGACAATTGAAAAAAATCCAGTTTGATTTATTCACGGTAGGTTCAGAAGCGGCAACACCTGTAGATAAACTGATGTTGGCAAACGGAAAATCGCGTCTTCCCATCATTATTTCAGAAACAGAAATCGAGGAATTGGAGCAGTGGATGGATATTTTTGACGAAAAGCTGGAACCTCTTCAATATTTTATTCTTCCCGGAGGTGGAAAACCTGCAACCTTTTTACATGCGGCAAGAACCATCTGTAGAAGAGCAGAACGTTCATTGGTGTTCTTAAATGAGGCTGAAGAGGTACGTCCTGAATTAATAAAATATTTAAACAGATTATCAGATTATCTTTTCGTATTGGCAAGGTATATATCAAAATTAAACAACGAACCGGAAGAATATTGGAACCCGAATGAGAGATAAAGTATTACTTTTCATCAACGGAGAAGCTCCCAGAACTTTTCCAAATCCGGATTATTATGATTTGATTGCCTGTACAGATGGTGCTTTTCATTATCTCAAAAGGATCGGATTTCCTTTAGATAAACTGGATTTTATTTCCGGTGATTTTGATTCCCATTCCGGATCTGATGAAAATATTTACCAGGAAAAATTTATCCATACGCCGGATCAGAATCACACTGATTTTTATAAAGCACTGGATATTATTATTGAAAAAGGAGGGAAGAATGTAGATGTTTTTGGCGGAAGTGGGGGTGAGCAGGATCACTTTTTAGGAAATCTGACGGTTGCTTATGCATTTAAAGATAAATTGGAAGTGAAGTTTTATGATGAATTTTCAGAATATTACTTCATTCCTAAAAATTTTATAATAAAAGGAATAAAAGATAAAATGGTTTCCCTATATCCGTTTCCTTCAGCTGAAAAAATTATAACAAAAGGATTGAATTGGCCCTTGGATAATGGAAGTTTAAACATTACCTCAAGAATCGGAACCCGGAATTTTGCAGTGGAAGATGAGGTTTCCATTACCTATGAAAAAGGAGATCTGTTGATTTTTATTGGCAAAAATTATTTGTAATTTAAAAAAGCATGAATTACAAAAATGGTGTTAATCCATTTTTTCAGATAATAAAATTAATCTGATATTACATCAATAGAAATGGGTTTTAGTATAAAATAAAGTCTATTGGCTTTAGCCAAAACCTAATAATAAAGTAAAATTTTAAACCACAGAAGTCTCAAAATATGTTCTGAGAAGCTTTTTTTGAGCCTTTTGTGGTTAAACAAAAAAAAATATTGAATACATTCATCAAAATATCGGTTGTCACTATTTCATTATTCTGTATTTTCTCATGCAAAACACAGCATTTTGAGCGTCCTGAATATGGTAAAAACCAAACGGAAAAGGTGATTAAGATTAAAAAGGTTCATAATTTCCGGGCAGTTGGCAATATTAAAAATACCGAAGGACGATCTTTAAAAGAAGGAATGTTCTACAGAAGTGCTCATCTTCATAAACTTAAAGAGAAATCTTTTGATGAGTTTGAAAAATTAGGCATTACAGAAATTATAGATTTAAGGAATTCAAAAGAGATTTTTGAGAGCCCTGATCATTTGCCGAATGGAATTACGTATAAGAAATATTCAGCATTTGAAGATGAAGGAGATCAGTTGTCACAGGCAAGAAAACTTGTGCTGAAAGGAAAGGTAAATGCTTCAGATGCAGACAAAAGAATGATTGATTTTTATCGCGAATATGTTACCGAAAATCCGGAAATCATAAAAACCATCATTACAGAGATCCTGGAATCTGAGAAGCCTGTTCTTTATCATTGTACAGCAGGTAAGGATAGAACCGGGATTGTAACCGCTTTACTCCTTACAATATTGAAATTTGATAAAGAAACCATCTATAATGAATATCTTTTGTCCAACAATTTTCGAAAGCCTTTGGTAGAGAAAAGACTTCGATTAGCAAATAACCTTCATTTCCTGTACCCGAAGATGGATTTACAGGTTTTGGAGAAGTTAAGTTGGGTAGAAAAAAGATACCTTGATGCAGCTTTTGGAGAGATTGATAAAAAATATGGTTCTATAGATGATTATATTCAGCAGGTATTAGGTATTTCTGAAGTCAAAAGAGAGGGATATATTCAAAAGTTTACCCTCTGATTATCAGGGGTAAATTTCTCTAAACAACAATATTGTTGTTTTATTTAAAATTATAATAATTTTAACACCTAAAAATCAAACTTTTTTAGCAATTTTGCATTTCTTAATTCACTTGTTTAGAAATGAAAATAAAGTACTCGGAACTTATTGATCAGACATTATATTTTCCTACGGAGGAATTTAATGTTTCTGAGAACAATTTGTTGTTTCACGACGTTCCATTGATGGACGTAGTTGAACAATTTGGCACTCCGCTAAAGATTAGCTATCTGCCGAGAATTTCTCAAAATATTCAAAAAGCCAAAAGCTGGTTTAAAGAAGCTTTTGAAAAAATTGAATATAAAAAGAATTATACCTACTGTTACTGTACAAAATCCAGTCATTTCAATTTCGTATTGGAAGAGGCACTGAAGAACGATATTTCGATAGAAACGTCTTCTGCCTATGATATGGATATTGTAAAATCTCTTTATGAGAAAGGGAAAGTAGATAAAAACATTGAGGTAATCTGTAATGGATTCAAGACTGATGACTATCTGACCAATATTTCAGATATGATCAATAGTGGTTTTGGAAACATTACTCCGATTTTGGATAATTACCGTGAACTGGATAAGCTTACAGAAAGTATAGACTCTACGTTCAATATCGGGATCAGAATCGCTTCAGAAGAAGAACCTAAGTTCGAATTTTATACCTCAAGATTAGGAATCGGATATAAAGATATCATTCCTTATTACAGCCAGAAGATCGCTGAACACCCGAATGCAAGATTGAAAATGCTTCACTTTTTCATTAATACGGGAATCAAAGATACTTCTTACTACTGGAACGAATTGTACAAATGTCTTCGTGTATATGCACGTTTGAAGAAAATTGCTCCTGAAGTGGATTCATTGAATATTGGTGGAGGTTTTCCCATCAAAACCTCTCTGAATTTTGATTATGATTACCAATATATGGTAGAGGAAATTGTTTCTCAGATCAAAAAATTCTGTGAAGAAGAAGGAGTAGAAGAACCAAACATCTATACTGAATTTGGAAGCTTTACCGTTGGAGAAAGTGGGGCAAACCTTTATAAGATCATTTCTCAGAAACGTCAGAATGACAGAGAAAAGTGGAACATGATTGATTCTTCTTTCATGACGACACTTCCTGATACATGGGCCATTTCAAGACACTTTATTATGCTTCCGTTAAACCGTTGGGAGGATAGCTATGAAAGAGTATTTTTAGGGGGATTGACGTGTGATTCAGATGATTATTATAACTCTGAACAACATACGAATGCCATTTATCTGCCTGTTTTCAGTGATACGAAGCCGTTGTATATCGGATTCTTCCATACAGGAGCTTATCAGGAAACCATCGGAGGATATGGTGGAGTACACCACTGTCTGATGCCTCAGCCAAGACACGTCCTTATTCAGAAAGATGAAAACGGTGAATTACAGTATGAAATTTTCCGTGAAAAACAGGAACCGGAAGATATATTGAGACTTTTAGGTTATAAATAATTTTGTAATCAATAGAAACGGGCTAAACCCTGTTTACAAAAAATAATAAGTCAATTGGCTTTAGCCACAACTTATACATAACAAAAGCTCTCAGGATATCTGAGAGCTTTTTTATTTAAAAATATTTTGAAATTTTATCCAGTTCAAGGTCTTCATAATCAGAAACCACAGTGTCAGCTAATGTGTAATCCTGATTTTTTGAATGTGGACTTCTATAAGCAGCACAGAATATGTTAGCTCTGTGGGCTGCCAGAATGCCATTCGTAGAATCTTCAATCACCATACAGTTTTCAACAGATTCAGCTGCCATTTCAGCTGCCAATAGAAAAACTTCCGGATGAGGTTTGGATTCCTTTAAATCCGCACCGCTGATCTTTCCACTGAAATATTTTTCCAGTCCGAATTTCTCAAACACCATATTAATGGTTATCATCGTTGCCGAAGAAGCTAAAATAAGCTTGATACCATTTTCGTGATAATGCTGAATCAGGTTTTTTACTCCTGGAATCAGGTCAAACTCATCATCATTATAAAAATAATCTTTAAAATGTGATCTTTTGATCCCTGCAATCGCTTCATGTGTATGACTCAAGTCAAATTGACTGATTAATGTTTCACAAACCCTTTTTGTTGAAGCACCGGTAAAAGAAGTGTATAAATCTTCGGAAACTGCAATTTCCAATTCATCAAACGTTTTGAAATAGGCTTTTCTATGCAATGGTTCTGTATCTACAATTACCCCATCCATATCGAAAAGAACAGCTTTTAAAGACATATTCTAAGTTTTTCACAAAAGTAGGAAATTGAGCTGAAAGGTGAAAGTTAATGCAGAATTAGGGAAATATCATTTCTTAACTGACTGGGTTTGAGATAAGGAGTAGAGTAAGACCAGAAGATGGAGGCTGGACGTTATTATAAGGAAAGTTCATTTTTACCCAGAAACCTTCATTCACAAACTCTCTCAACTCTTACTCTCCAACTCACAAACTCTTCGTATCTTTGTCATTAATTACAACATTAAAATTTTAAAATAAAGCATGAAAACATACGCAGGAATTCCCGAGGAAAACGCAACGTTAGAGAATTCGAAAGTAATGTTGGTAACTGTTCCTTATGATGGAACTTCAACATGGGGAAAAGGAGCTGATAAAGGTCCGGAATTATTCCTAGACGCTTCTGAAAATATGGAGCTTTATGACATTGAAACACAAACTGAGCCTTACCTTCAGGGAGTCTATTTAGCTGGAGAAGTTTCAGAAAATTCTAGTCCTGAAGCAATGACAGAAGCTGTTTATCAAAAAACAAAAGAGCTATTGAACAATGAAGGAAAAGTATTCACTTTATTCGGTGGTGAGCACTCTGTTTCTATTGGTTCTATTCGTGCAGTAGGTGAGAAATTTGAAAACCTTACAGTTCTTCAGTTAGATGCTCACACAGATCTACGTCCTGAATTCCATGGTTCTACTTCTAATCACGCTTGTGCTGTGTTTGAAGCAAACCAGAAGCATAACTTAGTTCAGGTGGGAATCCGTTCTATGGATGCTGAAGAAGCTCAGTATTTACCAGAAGGTAGAGTATTCTTTGCTCACGAAATTGCTCACAACGAGAACTGGGTGAATGATGTATTGGAAAAAGTTTCAGGAAACGTATATATCACAATTGACCTTGATGCTTTCGATCCTTCTATTGCTCCATCTACAGGAACTCCTGAACCGGGTGGATTACAATGGTATCCAACATTGGAATTATTAAGAAAAGTATTTGAAAAATGTAACGTAGTGGCATTTGATATTGTAGAATTAATGGATTCTCCAATGGCTAAGCCAACAGCTTTCCTTGCGGCTAAGTTATACTATAAAATGCTTGCTTATAACGATATTTATAACAACGATAACTAATATTCCGCAAGAATCGGATTTTTTCTGCCGTATATTCTTTGGAAATTTGTGAGGTAAAAACAATACAAAATGTCCACACAAAGTCAAATAGATTACAACAGAATTGCTAAAGCGATAGAGTATATCCAGAGCAATTTCAGGCTTCAGCCAAGTTTGGAGGAAGTGGCAGAGAATATTCACTTGAGTCCGGCCCATTTTCAGAAGATTTTCACAGATTGGGCAGGAACAAGTCCGAAAAAATTTTTACAGTTCATTAGTCTTGAGCATGCTAAAAATTTACTGAAGGAAGAAAAGGCAAGTATTTTTGATACCGCTTATGAGACGGGACTTTCCAGTACAAGCAGATTGCATGATCTGTTTGTGAAAATAGAAGGAATGTCTCCGGCTGAATATAAAAATGGTGGAAAAAGCCTTGTTATCAATTATAGTTTTTCAGAAAGCCCGTTTGGAAATATCCTGGTAGCTTCCACAGAAAAAGGAATCTGCTATATGGCTTTTGAAAACGATAAAGAAACAGCATTAGGGAATTTACAGCATAAATTTCCTAATGCTTCTTTTTTTGAAAAGCAAGATATCCTTCAGAAAAACGCCTTGTCTATATTCAATAAAGACTGGACGAAACTCAATACGATCAAACTCCATTTAAAAGGTACCGACTTCCAATTAAAGGTTTGGGAAAGTTTATTAACTATTCCTATGGGAAAACTGTCTACTTATGGCAGTTTAGCAGAAAAAATAGGGAATCCTAAAGCTTCAAGAGCAGTGGGGACGGCGATAGGCAGTAATCCTGTGGCATTTCTCATCCCTTGTCACCGTGTCATTCAGTCTACGGGACATCTCGGCGGTTACCGATGGGGAAGTGATAGAAAGCAGATGATTGTGGGGTGGGAGAGTTCACAACTTTACTCCTAAGATATTCTTAACCACAAAGTCACAAAAGTTTTTTAAGTGACAATTAACTGCTTGAGGAGTCCACTTAGGTTCTTAAAAAATCTCTGATTTTATCAATATCTCAGTTAAAGAGAAAAATATTCTCTTCCTGCGGAGGGTGTCACAAATTCTTTGAATTTTTGACGGGATGGTTCACTACTTTAATTATTTCCAAAACATTACGTAATTTGTATTCTTAAAAACAAAAAATAATGCTCAGCCTATTCGACGAAACACCGGATTATCCTCTAAGCCTCTTATCCTATGATGGCACCGTGCTGTACTATGGAAAAGTGTTTTCAAAAGATGAATCTGATGTGTATTATGATTATTTATTGAATCAGATCCCATGGCAAAATGATGAGGCTGTAGTTTTCGGAAAATTAATTCTTACTAAACGAAAAGTAGCTTGGTTCGGGGAAAAAGCATTTGAGTATACCTATTCCAATAGAACAAAATATGCAAAACCCTGGACGCCAGAGCTGTTGAAACTAAAACAGAAATGTGAGGAAGTGTCAGGTGAAACCTATAACTCATGCCTGCTTAATTTATACCATGATGGTAGTGAAGGAATGGCTTATCACAGTGACGGAGAAACCGATCTGAAAAAAAATGGAGCCATTGCTTCCCTGACTTTCGGAGCTGAAAGAAAGTTTTTATTTAAGCATAAAACAACTAAAGAAAAGGTAGAAATATTTCTTGAAAACGGAAGTCTGCTTATTATGAAAGGAACCACTCAGGACAATTGGCTTCATCGGCTTCCCCCTACGACCAAAGTGAAAACGCCGAGAGTAAACCTTACATTCAGAACAATTGAAGAATAAAAAGCTCTCGCAGATTGATAACGCAATCATCTGTGAAAATCTGTGTAATCAGTGGGAAATAATCGTCTTTATTGAAGAATTAAAAGCTCTCGCAGATTAAGCAAATCACGCAGATTTATAACGTCATCTTCTGTATAAACCTGTGAGATCTGTGGGAACCCAAAAATAAAAAAAGCTGTTCATCCGAACAGCTTTTTCAATTTATTTTAAGATTTCAGCCTCAATAGAACTGTCACCGTATACTTTAATAAATGCCTTGGTATAATCTTCCTTAGAAGCAAAATTTGGATTATCCATGAATTTCTGAGGATTTAAAGCAAATAATGGAAACCAAGTACTGCTGATCTGAATCTGGATTTTATGTCCTTTTTTGAAGGTATGAACCACATCCTGAAGCCTGAAGTTTACCGCTGTTTTCTGATCAGGAACTAATGCTTCTCCTTTCTCTTTGGTATTTCTGAATCTTGCAGGCATAATCTCACTTCTTACCATTTGATGATAGTTTCCATAAATCACACCGTCTTTTTTTTCAGCCGGTTTGAAATCTTCGGGATAAACATCAATTAGTTTTACCGCAAAGTCTGCATCTGTAGAAGATGATGAAATATTCAATTTTGCCATAATTTCTCCTGCAAAAGTCATATCTTCTGTCAATACATCGGTTGTAAACGTTAATACATCAGGCCTTCCTACAGCAAATCTCTGATCTTCTGACATATAATTTTTAGGAGTAAAACCATTGAAATCCTTTAAATGGTCAGAACTTAAAACCGGATTATTAGGATCACTATAATATTCTGAATATCCTTGTCCTGAAGTATTTTTTAATGTTTTATCAGAAAGATAGAAATTTACTTTCTGAGCATTTTTAGGAGGATAAGAGGTAAACTCTTTCCATTGTTTTGCTCCGGTATCATACATCAAAGCTTCAGGAAGCCCGGCATCTTCTTTAGTATTTCCTTTCAGATAATGACTGAAGAATTTTGTTTCTACATTTTTCTGGTAATACGTTGCAATACTGTCTCCAAAATAAGTCTCACTGTGAAAATGCTTACCTTGTTCCTGAGACCATCCACCATGAGAGAACGGGCCCATTACAATCGTATTTTTAGCCTTTGGACTTGTTTTCTCAATCGTTTTGTAGATATTTAAAGGTCCGGAAAGATCTTCCGCATCAAACCAGCCTCCAACAGTCATTACTGCGTGGTTGATATTCTTAAGGTGTGGAAGCAATCCTCTTTTTTGCCAGAATTCATCATAATTGGTATGATTCATAATTTCCGTCATGAAGAAATTATTTTTATAGTACTTTTCATAGCCATCTTTCAGGGTTCCCATGTCTCTGTAGAATTTCAAACCATCTTCAGAAGTTTGTTTAATGAAGGAATCCATATACCAAGCCTTTTGCTCTGGTTTTGTTTTCTGAACTCCAAAAACAGGGAATGTTCTGAAATATCCCAGCATAAATCTTCCGTTGTGAAGAAAATCATCATTCCAGAAATCAGAAATAGGAGCTTGCGGTGAAGAAGCAACCAATGCCGGGTGCTGCGCTAATGTTCCTACAGCTGTATAGAACCCGGGATAAGAAGTTCCGAATTGTCCTACCTTACCGTTGTTATCTTTAACGTTTTTTAAAAGCCAGTCTATAGTATCATAGGTATCTGTACTTTCGTCAACATCTTTTTTAGTTTTACGTTCTACCTGTGGAGTCATATTGGTGAAAGTTCCTTCGCTCATATATCTTCCACGTACATCCTGATACACAAAAATGTATTTGTCTTTCATCAGATAGGTGTTAGGGCCCACTTTGGTTTTGTATTCATTTTCACCATAAGGAGCAATGCTATAGCACGTTCTCTGCATTAGAAACGGATATTTGTTCTTGGTTGAAATATCCTTAGGAATATAAACAGCAGTGAAAAGTTTCACGCCATCACGCATGGGGATATAAAATTCCTTCTTGGTAAAGTTATCTTTAACGAAATTGTCTTTTTGTTCCGTATTCTGAGCCTTTCCAAGAATGAAAAGAAGAATGAATACAACTGAAATAGGGGTCTTCATAAGTAAAATTTGTGGCTAATTTAGAAATAAAAATACTTTCCCAGCATTTTCTCAGATGAATCTTCCTTTAAAAGTGGATTTGTTTTGATTTTTTACTGTTGATTGTGGAATTTGTAATAGAATTTTGGGGTGGAAGGATGGTCATGGGCGGATAGAATCACCCTGTCAAAATCGTAGATTTTGTCACTTTTCCAATGGAGGCGAATATTTACGTCTTCAACTGAGATATTAATGAAATCTTAGGTTTTCGGGAGCTTAAGTGTACTTCTCAAACAGTTAGGAGTCGTTTAAAAATAACTTAAGTGTTTAAAATTTTGTGACTTTTTCGGTCAAAACTAAAAAAGCCGGAAAATTTCCGGCGATTTATAAAAATATATATAAGTATGGTGTTTATTTCTTTTTCGGTTTTTTACCGGCAAACTTATTGAGTTTCATACTAAGGGAAAACATGATGTATCGTTTCAGGATCAGATCTTCACGGTCTTCAAAATAAGAATCCGTAATCGTTCTTTTTACACTTTGATTTTGATTCAGTACATCATACACTTTGATTTTTGCGGTCAGCTGTTTATTGTAGAATGAATATCCTACACTGGCATTCCAGAAGTAGAAATCTTTTTTGAATCCCGGAGCAATATTTGAATTGGTATTATAAGAAAAATCATTTCCTATGAAAAAGGTCTTTTGAAACAGATAATTGGTGACTTCAACCTTTAAAGACTGGTTGGTTGTGTTCACTGTGTTCACATTATAGTTTGTATAGTTTGAAAAGCTATATCCAAGACTATAGGAGGGTTTTATGGTAAAAATATCTTTGATTTCATAATTCAGGTTAAGCCCTGGGTTGAAGCTATAGGCCCTGCTTTTATATGCTTCACCATTGATGAATCCATTATTGTAATTGTAATTCATACTGAATCTTGGAGCTATTCTTAGCTTATGGTCATTCCATTTAAACGTTTTGGTTAAGCCCGTGCTGAAGCTAAAGCTTTTATTTCCGCTTATATTGCTGTAGGTAATAATCTGCCTTCCTGAATTATCATATTTGGAATAATTGATAACATCATTATTTCTATAGGTGAATCCAGCCATGATATAATAGTTTAGATTCTTGATGATGTTATAACTGTTGAAAGATAGGTTTGTTTCATTGCTCCAGGTATTTTTAAGATCGGGATTTCCAGTATTGGTAATTAAAGGATTAGATTCGTCCTTAAAAGGAATCATTTTTCCGGGATCAGGAATCGTGAAACTGGAAGAGTTGGATAAAATCAATGACTGGCGATCCTTAAAAGAATATCGGATATTGGTTGAATACCTGGGAAGGACAAAGTTTTTCTGAAGGTTGTACAATTGCCCATTAAAGACGGAATTTACATTCATATCTGAGATATCAGCATTTACCATAGCCCATAAGCCGAATTTCTTTTTATAAAGATAATAAGATAGCTCAGGGGTAAATTGATTGATTCTTTGATCCATACTGTTGGAAAGACGGGTATTGTATTGAGAATACTGTCCTGTGGCAGGATCAAAATCATTGAAATCCTTTATATCTCTGGTTAATTTTGAGTTGTATTGTAAACTAAAACCTATTGTTGCAGAATCTGAGACAGGTTCCGTATACTTAGCCATAAAACTATAATTATTATCCTGGGAACGGGTTTTCTGCAACTGATCGCGGTTGTCGGTAGTCATCCCGGAATCTTTATAAAAAGTATTCAGTGACTGATTGATATTATTATTGTTAGACTCAGTAATAGAAGTATTGATCATGGCCATCAATGATCTGTTCTTTTTCCGGAAGTTTCTGAAAAAATTAATATTGGGGCTGAAAGTATTGGTTTCTCCTCTAGTTTGAGTGATGTTTTTACTTTCATTCAAAAGTTGATTATCTTTTAAAGTAGAAGATATGGATCGCCCAGCGCTGAATGTTTCTGACTTTGAAAACGAAGGAGCTATATAAACATTGGTCAGTGAATCCAGTTTTATTCCTACTGAACTGTTGAAATTATATTGCCTTGATTCATTTTCATTACTGCTCTCAGAATCCGTTTTAAGAGTAGAGTCGGGAAGAAGGGTCGTTTTTGAAGCTTTGGAACGGGTTTCTGTTTCAGAATCTGTATATTGTAAGCTGAGGTTGTCAAGATTAGCATCTTTTCCAAGTTTGTCATTATAATTCAGTCCAAAGCTGCTGAATTTTTGAATTCCGCCTCCCTGCTGACCGCTGCCACGTCCCATGGTATCAAAAATCTGATCTCCTGAACTGCTCTTTGAATTAATGTTATTAGCGGATGCTAAAGCACTGATTTTGGTATCTCCTTTAAAATAATTTAAAAATACATTTCCTTCATACCGCTTATCAGAACCATATCCCGCCAGTATTTTTGAAATAAGGCCCTTGTTCTTTTTCTCATCAATATTAAAATTAATGGTGGTATTTTGAGATTTGGGAGCTCTTTTGGTCAGTTCCTCTTCTTTAGTTTTAGTGGTGGTAAATTGGATATTTTTAATGATATCTGCGGGAAGATTTTGTAATGCTGTCTTTCCATCTTTATCAAAAAATGGTTTCCCATTGACCATAATCTGGTCTACGGCTTTTCCATTAACTGTAATTTTTCCATCATTGCCTATCTCTACTCCCGGAACCTGTTTTAAAAGCTCATCAATTTGACTGTCTGGGCGTACTTTAAGGGCAGAAGCATTAAATTCTATGGTGTCATTTTTAATTTTTACCGGAGAAACCGTGATCTTTACTTCATCGATATTAATCACCTTCTTTTTTTCAAGCTGTATATCACCCAGGGATAATGACTGCTCAATGTTCTCAAGAGCCTTTGAATAAGATAATTTTTCGGTATCAATTTTTAAAAATGACGGTTCTCTTACCTCATCAGTTTGCAATGAGAATTTTCCTTCTTTATTGGTTGCTGTATAGTTGATGATGGATGAATCTTTAGCCTTTAGCAGATATATGGTGGCATTTTCTACCGTTTTTTTTTCCGGATCAAATATTTTTCCGTCAATATGAAGTCTTTGAGCATGTACAATCAATAAATTGCATACCAAAAACACGAATAATAAGATTTTCTTCATTGAGCTTTCCAAAGCGTAAAAATAAAAAAACATCCCAATATAGGGATGTCTCTTAAGAATATTTCAAAAAATATTTTTATGCTCTTAAATATCTTGAATATGCATATCCTTCCTGGCCGTCAGCAGTTTTTACTTTCCACCAGTCATCAGAAGTCTGCTCAATTAGCGTTACAGCAGAACCTTTTGCAGCTTTTCCAACTACAGCAGCTTCCGTAGAAGGCTCTTGTCTGATGTTCAGATTAGATTCATCTGTAGCTACAGTAAGAGAAGCCCCTGAAGCAAGACCTGCAACCTGTACATCAATATTGATATCTGAAGCAGAGTAGGTAGAATCAATAGCTCCTAAAGCATTCCAAACAGCATCTTTCGCTGCTGTATTGGAAGCATCTCCGGAAACATATAAAATTCCGTCCTGTTCCTGAACCTGTAAGTTTGAAATCCCAGCAGACTGAGCTGCTGAAACTACGCCTGAATATTTATCTTGTAATGTGCTCATTTTAAATTAATTATTTTACTGTGTAGTTAAATTTTACTTTACCAACTTTTAACGCATCTACAGACTGCTTAATTTTCTTAGCCTGTTCTTTAGAAACATTTCCTGTAAGAGTAAGCTCGTCATTGATAACTTCTACTTTTACTGTAGGGAAATCTTTTACTGCATCCTGAACTTTTTTCTGAACAGCAGGATCTACAGCAGATTTAGTTTCAACAGGTGCTGGAGCTACTTCAATTTTAGACATGTCCATTACCTCTTTTACTCCTTTAATTGCCTTTAATTGGGCTATCATAGCATCTTTAGATTGTTGATCCGCGAAAGTTCCGCTTAAGTGAGCCACACCTTCTTTTACTTCAACAGAAGCATTGGGATTAGATGTTACTACAGTGGTAGCCTGAGTCTGAAGATCGGCATCAGAAACTTTTTTCTTACAAGAAACTGCCCCGAAAGATACAGCTACAGC